>JBCBKJ010000068.1:0-31953 GCA_038522085.1 Chloroflexota bacterium | reverse complement strand
CTTAATCGTGCCTAGATTGCCCATCCGCCCCCTCTACGATGCCATCGCTAATAGCCCGCGCCTAGAACCCCAACCTTAGCAATTGAGCAACCACATAGCCCTGTCTAATCAGAGAGGGCTATACAACCTCATTTATGTATAAGAGCGTGTTCAAATTGTGAGCCATTCTAGCCTAGAAACGATGTAGGGACGCCATTCTTGGCATTCTATAGCTGTAAACGTTAGCAAAAAATGACCTAAGTGCCTTGTCCAATAAATCTTTTTGTAGGGGCGTTGCTGTGTCTGCGCCCGAAATACACAAAAAAATTTAATGATTATTTACTGTATCAAGCACTAAGTACCAACATTTTGTAGGGGAGACAGGTCTGCTTCTAAAGGGTAGGTGTATCATTTTTGTATTGGTATCAAGAAGTAGAACTTATGTAGGGGTGTGCTGTAGCGCACCCGAACCAAGTACAAAAGAATGTGTTGCTTGTACCTTTAAAACGACTCATTAGGTAAATACCTACCCCTGAGAAGAGTTGGGGTGAGGGAAATAAGCAAACAAGAATATAGAATTTACCGTACTCACTTAATATAGGCTATTTATACGCCACTTAACAGTCATCGCAAACCGCCTCAAAACGTGACACCACGTCGGAAAACGCGCATTTGACCCATTCAGCCGAGCTTTCACCGTCCGCACCTCCTATTTTTGACCCCTCAGCCGTGACACAAAATGGCAAAATCCCACCGTTTTTCGTTTCTTTTTTGTAATGCCCGATAAACAACAGTGTGGTGCGTAAATCAGGCACGGAATACTTGCGTTCTGAGGTCAAATCGGATACAGTGTATTTAGTGGAGTCACGTGAGGGTCTAGGCAGGCGTATTCCCCGCAAGGGGATTGAAACCATAGCGCGCCCTGCTTCGCTTTGCTCCATGATAGCGTCTAGGCAGGCGTCTTCCCCGCAAGGGGATTGAAACACGGATGCCAAAAACCAGAAGAAGGTCGGGATCAAGTTTAGACAGGCGTCTTCCCCGCAAGGGGATTGAAACTATGTTTTCAGGTGTGAGAAGTAGAAATGATCCCAGTCTAGGCAGGCGTCTTCCCCGCAAGGAGATTGAAACACAACTTCTGTTGGATGCTGTAGGGCATAGAACCAGGTCTAGACAGGCGTCTTCCCTGCAAGGGGATTGAAGATGGAATATAAAATCGCGCTCATTATTTTGAGCGCGATTTTGCTTTAGACTGTAGGTTGCTTCTACGAGCGTGGAATTTCGATGACAGGTTTATATCCTGTACCCACAAAATTATAAAAGTGCATATGCCAGAATCGATAGAATGGTACGGTCACACTACCGAACGGTGCATTGGGTGTCCTTGCAAAGAAGTGTAAATGTGATTTTGTCTGTGAACCCACAGCACGTATATTCTCTACTACAAAATCGCTACACATTTGCCACTGTAACTGATTGTCGTTATCTAAGGTATGGTACTCCCCACTCACAGGACCTTGTATGTATAGTACCCATTGAGTATCGTCTGGTAACGAATTAAGTACGGGGTCAAGTGTGTCTGCACCTGCTTTGCCTGTGAATTGTAATGCGATGACGAGGTTGCTAGGCTTTTTGGGCAACTGCTTGTCTTTTTTGCCAATAATATAAGCTGTGCATTCTGTGTTTTTAGCAAACAGAACAGATACATAACCATCATCAATGATAGTATGATGTTGCTCACTCAGGCTTTTAGCATAGCTAAATGCACGCCATTCTGCTGGCAAGCTAGAAACGAAAGATTTTATTTTCGTGGGTGAGCAAGCAGTTTTCATATCATATGCTTGCAGGTGTTTGACCGGTAAATCGGTATCGTCCAACATAACTGTCAGAATCTTGATTTTTTTCTCAATTTGTAGTTGCTTTGCTAAACGAATCTCGTGTTGGACATAATCAGAATCTTTTGCATTTGCTGACCAGAACAGCATAAATACAACAGACTCTTCGATAGCCTTTTCTATCTCTGCTAGCCAATCTGATGTGATCTGTACAGCCTCAAGATCAATCCATGCTGAAAAATTGTTTTCATCCAATTCATCTTTGACTTTGTAGACACAGTCGCTATCTTTACGTGAATAGCTGATAAAAATTTGACTCATTGTAAAGTCCTCCTAATTTATTTTGATTATCTCGCGTAAAATTTGTTTTTTGTGCTTCGTGTTCACATCAAAATACATCCCCACTAAACCGAGCGGATAGGGCATCCAGCGCAACCGTAATCGCTTCGGGGCGTTGTCCAAGTGTCGCCAGAAATACCGTCGGCATGACTATTTCAAAATCCTGAACAAGCCATAGCCTGCATGTGTTTTTGCCCCCGCGCCCAAGTCACGTAAGCCACGTTTGAGCCACTTCTCGGCTGTCTCCATCAGCTTATCAGGTGCAACATCAGCGTCTCGCATCCGCTTTTGTGCTAATCCGATAGCAAATCCAAAGCGTGTCCCGCGTGATACCGCCATAAACTGTATCGGATTCGGACCTTGGTCGTCAGATGGTGGCGTTGCCCCATCGCTCCCGTAGTAGTCAGGGTAGTGCGGGGTCATCACATCGACAACAAACAATTGCCCATCAGGTAAATTAGATAAGACAGCATCGTAAAAGACACAAACACCTGCTTTTGCTTGGCTACCAAATATCAGCTTGAAAATTGTCGCATCCTCGTTTTCTAGAATTGTCGCACTATCCACAGGCGTCTGCTGGTACGGGTTGTCGTTCAAATCGTTGAATTTTTCTTGCCATGCTTCTTGTGCTTTTTCTGTGTCATACGGCAATGCCAACAACTCATCTAATATATCAAGCGGTGTTGTCTTAGATTTGGGACTGTTACCAATGTAATTGAGTAAATCATCACCCACCAACACAGGCACACCGATCCTGTTGGCAATCACAAAGAGGGCATAGGCACGGGCAATGCCTTTCAGCGCACTGCCAGGGATGAAGGGCAAACCATTGACCATCCCAAGCGTTAGTGAATTTTCCAGCACGCTCTCGCCACCTAGCCCCACCATCATATGGTCTTCTAGCTGTCCTTCAAAACTCAGGATATTGCGAGCATCCGTCTGAGCTTGCCAGCGTACAAAATTTGCTTCCGCGAGTGCTTGCCAGTCGCGTCGTTGCTGGGTGTTAAAGCGACGGGTTGTATCTTTCAGCCAGATGTCCCGTGCCTTATCATATTTACCTACAGTATCATTGCGGATAACTTCCTGTGGAATGTAGCGTGCGAGAATCAGGTTCATATTCTCGCAACGGCTCATATTCACGCCACTCGTCAGAAACGCAGCCGTGTCGCGTGGCACAAGATAGGTATAGCGTGCATTTTGCTCACTCATCACCGATACCCTTTGCCTCGGCGAAACGCTTGAGCCACGTCAGATATGCCATTGTCTCGGTGGTTGCCTGCCGATAATCAAAGCTATCGACTTTGAGTAACCATTGCATCAAATCGCCTTCTTCACCAAGTTGCTTCATCACCCATGCAGATAAATGCTTATAGGCATCTTTGTGGTGCGCTTTGCCTTTTGCCTGCAAGAAAACGAGGGTTGTCGCCAGCCCATCACTTTGAATGAGTGCCGGTAGACCGCGCACCAGCGACCCATATTCTTTCTGGACACTATCTTGCACCGAATTGACATCTGTAAATGCCTGTTTAGCACGTTTTTGTTGGAGTGTTCTTTGTTGGCTCATAGTCTAGTTTCCTTCCTCAACCCTGTTGCCAATTCAGCGCGACCATACCGTGTCCGGTGGTTTCGTCACCGCCAATTTGGATGCGTGTAGGCGTCTGCTCAATCAATAGGTTCTGCACTTGCTCATCTGTTGCTTCGACTTCTGGCGCGCGTGCCTTACGCGATAAAATGGTGCTTACGAACAAAGCATCTGGTGGGAGTGTTTCCTGCGTCCACAATGCGCCTTCAGCAACCGTTTTGGTATCTGCTTGAATCCGAATACGGGTCGCAATCTGCGTGCTATACATCACAAAATCACGGAAGGCATCATCAGGGATGACAACCAGTCGTTTTGCCAATGTGTCACGCCAATATTTATATTCATCCCCTTGTGGCAGAGCATTTTCAGCAAACCATTCAGCAAGTGCCTCGACTTTTTCGCTATCTTGCTTCTTGAACGTGTATTCCTCCAGTACAATAGCACTGCTCCGCGCAACGCCACCATCTTTGTTGGCATCAGGTGCTACCAGACAGGTATCTGTTTCGGAAACACTCACACTAGCAGGTAATTCGCCTAACCCAGCAAAGCGCAAATCACGTCCCAGCCGTGCCAGCACGAAAGGGCAAGTCGCCATAGCGAAGATGCCCGTCAGCGAGCGTACAGGAAACAAAACCAGCTTTGCTTCGCCCACAGATACCGCGCCTGCAAACGCAACGGCGTTATTAGCCCCCATTGCATCTTGGTCTGGACCAAATACAATTTGCAAATCACCATTTGCTAGATTGGACTGACTACGCAATGCACCCTTTAGCCCACTGCCATAGATATGCGGATAATTAGTCGTGCGTTCGCGCTGAATCGGTAAATCAATGACAGATACGGTGCTACCTGTCCCAGCGTGTAAAGGTGATTCTGTATAGATATAAAGTAACGATGTTGCCATGTCTGTAGCTCCTTCAAATAGATTCGTTTAAGTAATCCCATGTGCCATACGCAACGCTACCAAAGCCCATTTGTCCGGCATTTAGTGGCGTATTATTTTCCAGCGAAGCAGATGGCGTGGGTGATTCAGTAAAGGGTAGACCCGTCGGCGTGGCATCCTCAAAATAGTACACACTGCCAGCAGGCATGTACCGATAGAGTGGCTTAGGTTGCCCAAGTACCATGTCCCAGCCACTGATAACCATCGGTGAACCCGCTGCAATCGAAACCAACTTTGCGTCACTCCCCATCCACCTTGACCAATCACCATTCGTAGCTTGCCAACCACCAGAGAAATAAGCAGGTGTCAGCAATACCACTTTGATGCGCCCTTTATGGTTATTTGGGATAGTCAGCTTGTTGTCATATGCTACCTGCTGATACGCAGCAAAACGACTTTCACCACCCAGCGACAAATAACCGCTGTCCAGCAAACCATCGTTCGCTTCTAAGAGTAAGCCAATCTCATAATCTTCAATAGGAGTTGAACCTTGCTGTTCAGTGGTTTTATTCTTACGGTTGGCGCTTTTTTGTTGCTCCATGACCTCAGATGTCGCATAGGCACGCGAAAATTCTGCGCGATAGAGCAAACGATTTTTTTCGTCAGCAGCACGCCGCCGATAATCTATCCCTAGCCCGACATGCGATTCAGTGAGCGATACTTTTTCAGGCTTGATGCTCTCTTGTCCGCTAATAGGCTTGCCCGTAAGCAGTTGTGTGAGTGACGTTTCAGTAATCCACCCCTTTACTTCTTTACCGCTCGCTCGCTTCAGATGCAGGTAACTTAGATTGACCCTCGATAATAAGTGGACACCACGTATCGAAGTCCTCATGCGTGTGTATATCTTTTCTTGCGCTTTTTGAGGGTTGTAAAATGATATACGCCTGCTGTTCTTTATCGAAAACAACACCTTGTGGTATCGGAAACAATCGCTCAATTGCTTCGGCCTCTGCCGTCTGCGAGATTTTACACACAAACGGACCCCGCAATTGCAACTTTCCAAGCGACCCCACACTTTTCCCGCGCACGGGTGCCAAACCGATTTTTTCTTCCAGCGTGGCACTGATATTGCGCTGTCCAAAATCCTGAAAACTTGTACCAGAATCCCGAATGACAGCCGTGCGGATAGCACCCGTCATCACCTGTGGATTAGGCGGAAACGAACTGCGGGCAACGAAGCTCTGCCCAGCCGCGAAGGGACGCGACCCCCGAAACATCATCACATCATTAGGTATAATCTGTAACCACATTAGGCATCCTCCTTCTGTGTCAAAAAGCGTGCCATGATGACGCGATTAGCGAGGGCTTCCCAGCCACAAGCAGGGGATTCACCGAGTTGAACGAATGCCGTCGCAAAATCCTCACGTAGAGCTGTTGCAATATCTCTATTCAATGAATCACTCAGTCGTCGGTTGAGGATACGTCTTACTTCCTCAGCCCGTGCTTGCTTCAAAGTAGCTTCTAGTTCGGGTATGTTGGATACCATTTCATAAGCGAGTTCGCGTAGATCGAAACCCAGCTTAGTAGATAAGGCTTGTTGCTCCATCTGTCGCCGTATCTCATCCATAAAACCCGTGAATGCAACTACTGCTTGTGTATTCGTGTCTTCATCTACCCACTTACCACCCGCATCACGGATATTGCCACTGTGCGTTGTCTCACGGATAGTAACAGCGTTACGCCCAAAGCTCTCTTTTGCTGTTTTTTCGGCCTGTCGTGCTGTGTCCAGTGCAATGTCGAGCGGTGCTTTGAAATAATTGATGGAGATACCAGCACTTGCAGTCAGTCCCATCTTGTCTTCAAAAGCCGTTCGTAGTTCTTCTGCATAACTAAGAACTTGGTTGACAGGTGCAAATGCGAGGACATCATCACCGCCAGCATAAACCAACACAACGCGCTTTTTGTCTCTATTATCTGTGATGTTGCGCACGCTTGTATCAGCAAATTCATTCAACTTATGCGAAAAAGTTTGGTGTTCTTCAAGTGTTTTTAGTTGACTTAGCGCCTTACCCATTTTATCGCCATCCATATGCAAAATGGCGAAATAACGCTCGGCTTCGTGCCCTTCAAATTCATCTTCTGTACTACCTGCTATAGTCGAGACGTCGGTATAGTCCTTGAGCTTATTCAGAACGTCCATATCCTCGCTGATGTCAATGTCAACGACTGCGTAATCGCGTTGTTCAAGGCGCGGCATCAGACGCTTGATAAGTGCCAGCGACCCCAAGCGTTCATTTGTCCGAAATAGAATATTATCACCGTCGAATGCCTCGTTCATTACATCCCAATCCAGATTGAGTGCAGATTGACTGGCAGTTTGGGTACATTTGATGCCGTTCACATCGCCTGTTTCGTGTACTTGTTTGAAAGCCCGAAATTGTTTACGTGCTACCATCGCACGATTAACCCGCGCATAACTTTCACCATGCTTACTAACATCGTATGGCACACCCGCCCATGTGACGGTTAACCATTGCTCCACCTGCACATCGAAGACTTTCTCCCAATTGCCACCACCATGCACCCGCACAACGAGGTTTTTCACAGCATCAGCATAGGCTTTCCAGCGGTCACGAAATGCTTTTTCGATCTCTGGCATCAAGGCGTCAGGGTCAGCATCAGTGATGAAGGCGAAACGGTGGGGTACACCCTTTGGTAAATCGCCATCACTGTTGATAGGCATCGGGAACAGCATCGTAACATCATTTTTTTGAGCCACTTCAACACCTGCTCGCGCAATCCGACTCAGCATCGTACTACCGACAGCTAAATCCTGCACTTTACGCGCAGATGCGATGAATGGTTGCACTGGACCAATCTGTACGAGATAAATATGTTGGCTCATTTGTCGAGTTTGCCCCCGAATACAGTTTGCCCGTTAAAAACATCTTCCAATTCATCCATTGCCGCATCCACCACATCCCAATCCGCACGCCCTCGATTGTCAATAGGTGAACGAAAGCAAGTGAAAACTGGATAATACTTGTCACCGAATACCCGTCCCTGCGCAATGAGAGGGGAGGCACGCCGGGGCTTCCCACTGCCGAACATATACTCATGTCGATTACGATATTCATCTTTGCGCAGTACCTCAAACAGAGCGATATTGGCTTTTTCGGCACTGTCAAAACCGTGTTCCGCTACAATCACACGACAGTAATCGCTGTGTAAAATTGGAAACGTCGGTTCAGATGAGAAACGACCTTGCCCATTTTCAGCAAAGGCAATTTCAAGCGAAAGTTGTACCAGCCGTGCATACAGATGAGGGCGTTTCTCGATTTGCTCCCAATTCGCCCACCAATCGGGATAATTCGTATCAGTTTGGTCGAATGTCTTGCTTGGGCGCGGATAACTCTGCAATTGTATCGAACCGAACATCCGCCGTGACCGTTTGCCCAAGCCACCCAGCAAAAGCCACAGCGACAATGCCTGTGCTAAACGTGGGTCGAGTGTCGTTCCAGGGCGAAAGATAAGTTTGAGGTCGAATGAACTATTATCAAAAATAGATTCTTCTTCAAAACTTTTGCGACGGTCACTGCTATGAGGCAATACACGGACACTTTCTTCAATAATTGCATGCTCACGCAATTGCATCATGACACTAGACGCCGTGCTAGTTGACCCCAGCAACATACTCTCTTGCTGATAGACAGCCTCGCTATCGGCTAACTGTGCGCCAAGAATAGCGCGTAGCCAGAAGCGTAACTGACCTATCACAGATGGGGTGCGCAGTTCTGCAATTTTGCTTGTCCCCTTATTGATAAGCGGACTCACTGTCCGCAACGGAAAGCGAAGATAAGGCATAATGTCTCCTTTCACAAAAAATAAATAAGTAAACACACTATAGTAGGTATAGTATGAGCTAGTTTGGGGGTTATCCCCTAATTTATGAGCTATTATTGCATTACCATACCGTATATTAACCTAACATAATTTTTTAATATGCCACTAAAATAAGGGGAACTCGTCAAATGTCGTCTCAGCGCCTTGTATCAGCCGTCTTTGTCCTCAAATATGCCAAGCGTTTTCGGAGCGATGGCACGTATCTCGGACGTGCCGCCCACAAAATTACACTCGGCTTGCTCCAACAAGTCAGCATCGAACTCGCCACTGAACTCCATAATCTCAATGACCGTATGCCTCTAACCGTCAGTGACCTTTTCCAGAGCAATGACGAGTTCCACTGGATGCGCGTGACAGGCTTGCGTGAAGATGTCGTGAACGCACTGCATGAATTGACGCAACTCGATAACCTTAACTTCGATGGCTGGCGTGTTCACTATGCCTTGATTCACATGCACGACTGGTCAGGCGAAACGACCATCGCTAATCTCATCGAGGATAGCTGGCACGATTCGCGCAATATCAAAATTGAGTTTCAAACGCCGGCTGTCTTCAAAAGCAAAGGCTTATATCGTCCCTTGCCGTTGCCTGACCTCACCTTCAAATCACTTTTCAGTAGTTGGGAATCACTCGTAGAAGCTGATGAAAATACAGTCTTACCCTACACACCCACCCGACAAGTACTTGAAACCTTTTTGAATTATGCTGTTAGCGTCCGTTACTACAACGTCCGCGCCCAACATGTCCAGATGAAGCATAATCCCATCCAAGCCTTCTCTGGCAATGTACATTACAACGTTGAGAAGCCAACACGGGCGCTCCAACGGGCGGCTCAACGCAACGAACCACATACCGCAGATGTCATGACACACTATGCTGACCTGACATGCTGGCTCAATTTACTCACGGACTTTGGTTTCTACAGTGGGGTAGGGGCAAAAACCGCGCAAGGATTGGGCATGATGCGCCGAATGTGATTGCTTTACGATACCCGATTACATTGACAGCCATCTTCAGGCGTGCTATGCTCATCTGCAATTAATCAAATAAACCTAAGACAGAGGTGTGCCAGAACCCGGATGTTCGGTACACAATAGGGAAAGATCGGTGAAAGTCCGACGCTGTCGCGCAACGGTAACTGGTAGCATAAACCAGAAGCCCGAATGCCTGCCAATGCCTTAGCTCGTGATATGCAACCCCATGTTGCAAACCTTCGCGTAAAAAGGGAGACGAGCATGATGACGCTAGTCGTAAATCATGCCCACCATCTGGTGGGTTTTTGTATGGTACACCTCCAACATCAATCACATCATCTTCCTAAATCGGAGCTAGATGATGTCCTCTGCACCAAATCGCCCAATTTTGCGATGACTTGGGCTAATCATGCCTTTCACCGTTCACACAACACCATTATCGACGCAACAACCTCATTAGGTTGGCGTCCCTGAATTGGTAGCCAGCAGTGCGACTGCTTTGTCACACGCACTGATAACACAATACAGCTACACCCTTTATCACAACTCAAGGAGATTAACTTACATGAAACGTTCACTATCATTATTTGCCGTGTTGCTGATGACCAGCCTATTGGTTATCTTGCCTGTCAGCGCACAAGAAGCAAACTTCACTAACGAATGTGTTGCTGAGTACGACCCTGATGTGGATTACTTCCCTGAAAAAGTTGAGATTACTGACGCTGAAAATTTTGCTGTCGAATACTTCAATAATTATAAAGTCGTTACCGTAACCGATGCCTTCGATGGCGCTGACCCCTTCACCTATGTACTAGTGCAATGTGGCACACCAGCACCAGAGACTGAAGAATTTCCCGATGAAACGCAATTCCTAGAAGTTCCCACAGGTGATTTCATTGCGATGTCTACCACGCAACTCCCTCACCTGACCGATCTAGATTTATTAGATAAACTTGTTGGCTTAGATAGCGCACTATTTGTCAGTTCACCCGAAGTAGTTGAACTAATCGAAGCAGGTGAGCTAGTCGAAGTTGGCAGTGGCTCAGACGTAAATATAGAACTAGTGCTGGAAACAGAACCCGATATCGTCATGACTTACGGTTTTGACCCCGCCAGCGATGCCCACCCTATTTTGATTGAAGCAGGCATTTTCACGGCACTCAATTCTGAATGGCGTGAATCAACCCCACTTGCCCGCGCCGAGTGGATCAAATACACAGCACTATTCTACAATGCCGAAGCAGCCGCGACAGAAACCTACGATGATATTTCCAGTGCCTACGAAGAAGTACGTGAACTCGCCGCATCTGTCCCTGAAGATGAGCGCCCCACAGTCTTATGGAATACATTTTCTATTTTCAGCGAAGCATGGCTCATTCCAGGTCCTGAAACCTATGCCGGCGTGCTGACCCAAGATGCGGGTGGGCAAATTGCGCTCGGTGAAGAAGCTCCCGATGGGAGTGCCTTTCTCGGATTTGAGCCTGTATACGATGGTGCGTTAGAAGCTGATGTCTGGATTACCAATCTCTTTGGCGTCACGACCCTAGAGGGACTACTCGCACAAGACGAACGCTATGCAGATTTCAGTGCCGTACAAGAGGGTACTGTGTGGAATAACAGCCTAGACACGAACGAAAATGGTGGTAATAACTACTTTGAACTAGGCGTTACCAATCCGCATCTCATCTTGCAAGATTTGGTCGCTATTTTCCATCCAGAGCTACTGCCTGAACACGAATTTAACTTTTTCCAACCACTCGTGAGCAGTGAAGAGTAATTCGCTTGTTATGGGTCGTTGTGAGGTTATCTCATAACGACCCTGTAAGATAGGACACCCTATGCCAGATGTCATCTACAAACCAATCCCCAGCCCTGCTGATTACCTGAAAGAAAAAGAGACACCTCCTCTTAATCTAGGATTGCGACCTATATGGTTGCTCTTTTTGGTTTTTGCCTTACTCGCCGTCTTTCTAATGAGTGTTAGTTTCGGCTCTGTGGATATTCCATTAAGTCAAATTCTAATTGTGCTAACAGGTGGTGAAGCAGACCGCACATCATGGACAAATATCATCCTCAAATTCCGCTTGCCCAAAGCAACAACGGCAATACTAGCAGGGGCGGCACTCGGCGTGAGCGGTTTGCTGATGCAGACCTTCTTTCGTAATCCATTGGCAGGACCCTTCGTGCTGGGCATTAGTTCGGGATCAAGTCTGGGTGTTGCGCTGGTGGTGCTTGGCGCAGGAACAGTCGGTGGGGCGTTGCTGGCTGGCTTCGGTTTAAGAGGTGATTTGTTACTGGCGGCTGCAGCAGCTATCGGGGCAGGGATAACAATGGTCATTGTCTTGCTCGTTGCCAGTCGTGTCAGAAGTAGTATGACGCTACTTATTTTGGGCTTGATGATGGGCTACCTAGTATCGGCATTGGTCAGTTTATTACTCTATTTCGCTGTCCCAGAACGCATCCAAGCATATATTAGCTGGACATTTGGCACATTTAGCGGAGTAACATGGAATCAAATGCCGATTTTAGCAGGGGGTGTGGCGATTGGTTTGGTGATTGCAATGTTGCTGACGAAATCACTCAACGCCCTTTTGCTGGGTGAAGGCTATGCCCGCAGCTTGGGCATGAATTTAATGCTAACACGCCTTGCCATTGTGAGTGCGACAGCTTTACTTGCGGGTATCGTCACAGCGTTTTGTGGTCCAATTGGTTTCATCGGTATTGCTGTGCCACACTTGTGCCGCAGTTTGTTCAACACATCCGACCATCGCCTTCTTGTACCTGGTACAGTTTTAATGGGTGCAATCGTCGCGTTGATTGCCGCGTTGATTGCCGAAGTGCCGAGCAGTAATCTCATCTTACCATTAAATGCTGTCACAGCCTTAACTGGTGCACCGATTGTCATCGGCGTGATTTTACGTCAGCGCAATCTACAAGCATCGTTTGGGGGCTGAAATGCACGTTTTACAAACCACTCATTTAGCGGTTGGCTATCATGCACCCCGTAAGCCTCGCGTGACCGTTGCTGATAAGCTCAACCTCACGCTACAAACAGGTGAACTCGTATGCTTGCTTGGTCCGAATGGCGCAGGCAAATCAACATTGATGCGAACCATTGCCGGCATGCAAAAAGCCTTAGCAGGGGATGTTGTACTGGCAGGTCAATCGCTGGCGAATATCCAACCACGCCAACTCGCACAATTGCTGAGTGTCGTTCTCACTGAGCGCCCGAATGTCGGCTTGCTCAACGGATACGCACTCGTCGCACTCGGACGACATCCTTACACTGATTGGACAGGGCGACTATCGCGTTATGATAAAGCAGTGGTTCGGTGGGCAGTCGATGCCGTCAATGCGCGCGACCTTGCGGAACGTCCCATTTTAGAATTGAGCGATGGGCAACGCCAGAAATTGATGATTGCCCGCGCCCTCGCGCAAGAATCCCAGCTTATTATTCTGGATGAACCAACGGCTTTTTTGGATTTACCCCGCCGTGCTGAAATCATGCAGTTGCTACGGCATCTCGCAGCAGAGACGGGACGCGCAATTTTATTATCAACCCATGATCTTGACCTTGCTTTGCGCTCTGCGGATACACTGTGGCTGATGGCAAACGGCAACATTGAGGTGGGTGCGCCCGAAGATTTGGTATTAGACGGCACATTTGAAGCAGCATTTCGTGGCGAAGGTGTCCATTTTGACCGCGCTACAGGGTCATTTGAAGTCAATCGTAAGCGAGCAGGGGTAGTTTGCATACATGGGCAGGGTATTCCACACACATGGACACGCCGCGCTTTACAACGAGCAGGTTACATACTGGATGATAACGCGCCTATTGAGATTACTATCACAGGTGAAGAGCATCCCACATGGCAGATAATGCACGATAGTAAGCACGACAGTTATCACAGTATCCGCGAATTACTGGATGGCATACATGAAATTGAGCAAACAGACGAGACAGTCACAAAGGAATATGCCCGATGACTGACACACCAAATCCTCCCTCAGAATACCCCAAGCCCTTACAAACAATCGAGGCAATCCAATCATGATTTTATTGTGGCTAGTCCGACATGGGCAAACCAACTGGAACAAAGAGCGACGCTATCAGGGACACAGCGATATTCCTCTGAACGAAGTTGGGCAAGCACAGGCTAAAAAAGTCGCGCAACGACTAAAAAATGAACGGATACACGCCATCATTAGTAGCGATTTAAAACGCGCAACACAAATGGCAGATATTATCGTTGAGCATCATCCACGCTTGATTGTGCAGACGAACGCCAACTTGCGCGAGGCAAACTTCGGTCTATTTGAGGGTTTGCGCTACAAAGACATCATCGACACCCATAAAGCGATAGCGGAAAAGTGGTTTGATGATCCCGAAGCACCACCCCAGGGTGGCGAAAAATTGAGCGAAGTCTTTACACGGGTACAGACCGTTCGCCAACAAATTGAAGCTGACTATCCGCGCAAACGCTTAGTGTTGGTGGGGCATGATGGCGCATTGCGTTTGCTCCTCTGCGATTTACTTGATTTACCCGCGACCCAATATTGGCGCTTCAACCTTGATGCTTGTTCACTTTCGCAGGTGAATATTTATCCCGGCGGTGCAATTCTGGTGCGCCTCAACGATATTTCGCATCTGAGAGATGATGCATGACTGCCAAAACAGTGACTCTATCCGGTTTGTTAGACAGTTTTGTCAGAGACATTACTTGTTACAGGAAGTTTTTAGTTACATATTAAAGAAGAAAGTCTGTGTAGCTGGCAGAGACACGCTGGAGATTTTTTGGTCGCGTTGACTGGACACTTGAGAGCTGTGTATCCCTGCCACTGATTCCAGATTAACAAAGTGGGATAGTCTCAAAGCTCGAAAATTCCAGTGTAGGTTTGGGAAAATGAGAACCCTAAGAACGATGAGGTTTTCAATTGATATTTTTAAATTGGGTAACAAATTCAAACAAGATGTCTTTTTGTATTGATTCGTCTAAAGTTGGGACTGTATGTCTTAAATTGCTTAGCCCGTTTAGAGCCTCAGGTGAGTAAAGTTTCTTACAGTATGAGATAACATGTTTGTAACAATATACTTATATTTAATATTTTGTTAATGTATTTGCTGGGCGGATTTGTTGTCATAATGTTCTTTCTACGGTACTGTTTGTTTTAGATTAGTAAAAAATTAGAAAAATAATACAAACAGGGTAGGGGATATATGTATCAATCGCGCACGGGATTCGCGCTTTTATTGGGAATGTTGTTGCTATTATGGATACCATCCCAAGCACAAGAAGCGACGCCAGAGGTGGATCAAACACCAGAGGTGACAGGTGAAATAACCCACCAAGTCACACCAGCAACACAAATACCTACTGTCACATCCATAACTGAAACGATACCCCCTATAGATCCTTCGCCTGAATCCACAACTGATGTGACTAGAACAACCTCACCGACACCTCCTGTTATTGAGGCAACAGATGAAGTGACACCTGAATCCACGACGACAGTGATGTCTCCCACACCCATACAGTCCCCGACCCCTATTCTTACATGGAATCAGCTAGTGGCAGACAATTTTGAAGATGCCACAAGTAGTCTTTTACTCGTATCACCAACTTGGCGTTCGATTACGACAAACGATGGCAATGCGCTCCAAGCTGTTGGGTTGGCTGAAATTACCTATACAACGAATCCCCTCGAAAGCATTGCTATTGATGCGGACGTACAGCTGGTTCGGGGTAATTTCGCTGTGCAGGTTCAAGCCAATGATACGACCTACCGCATTGTACTTGATGCAGAGGGTCGTGTTGATGTATTTGAGCAAAACAATAGATTAGCTCAAATACAGGATGTGACTTTTGTAGCCGAACAGTGGTATAACCTGCGTGTAGAGATGCTCAATAGCACCGTGCTTGTTTATTTGGATGATGCACTTTTGCAAAGTATAAGTCCGGTGATTTTTGAAGATATAACAGCGGTATCTTTTATAAGTCGTCCAGAGAGTGCGGTACGCATAGATAATATTCAAATCTCCACGACAGACACCGCTAATACAGGAACGAATGCTACGCCCATCCCAACAGGTGAGATTATCGTTGTGGCAACGAACCCACCCCCCCCCACGACTATGCCCATACAACCAACGGCTATTCCTACAAGTACTAGTACATCAGAAGCGACAGATGAATTTATTGCTGAGAGTACAGCCCTTGTCCAACCTGAATTGACACAAGAACCTAGCCCTGAAAGTACCGTAATTGTTGAACCAGAAGCAACAGCAGAGATCACACCCGAACTCACCGAAGAAGCAACGCTTATTGAAGAGATTAATATTTCCAGTAGTCCATTCATTGCACAATCGCAAATCAGTTGTGACTATAGTGTTTCTGCCAGCGATGAAGCTGATTTAGTTGTCAAAATTAACACTGCCAACGCGGATGGTGTAGCAAGTGTGATTTGTCTAGCAGAGAGTACCTTCACCTATACATCATCTGTGGTCACACAAAATGGCTATCAAGCGTTACCCATTATCACAGGTGATATGACAATTGTCGGTGATGGCTTGGGAGCGGTTATTGAACGAGATACCTCCGCGACTGACTTTCGTCTATTGCAGGTAGATAGTGGGGCAACACTGACTGTTCACAATGTCACGTTCCAAAACGGTGATGCACAAGCCAGTGCCAGTACGCATACAGGTTATGGTGGTGCTATATATAACGCGGGCACGCTCATATTGAATGATACAACCTTCACAAATAACAATGCCGATGATGAAGGTGGGGCTGTTTACAACCATAACAATGCTGACCTAACAGTCACAAATAGCACCTTCATGTACAACACGGTGCAGGTTGATGATGGTGGTGCAATCGACAACCACGGTACAGTCAATATTACCAATAGTACATTTGAATATAACGATGCGGTTGGTGATGATGGGGGTGCGTTGTGGAATGAAATAGGGTCTACCATGAGCATTACAGGCAGTACCATTCAATACAATACGGCTGGAGATAGGGGCGGGGCAATCGCCAATTTTGGCACGCTCACCTTGACAAATACCCTTGTTGAAAACAATACCGCGGCGCAAAGTGCCGGTGCCATTTATATGGATACAGGCAGCCTCACAATCACAGGGGGCACATTAAGCAGTAACATAGCGACAGCTGATGATGGAGGTGCTGTGCAGGCGTTTTCAACCGTATCTTTGGACGGTGTAACCATCAACAATAACAGTGCGGCTGATAATGGTGGCGCACTTCACTTACACGCCGACACCACAATTATCAACACAACACTGGACGGAAATACAGCGACAACTAATGGCGGCGCCATCTGGATCGACATTTATGAATTGGATATCACTGATAGCACGCTCAACAACAATAGCGCTGGAAATTGGGGTGGTGCGATCATGAATTATGGCACGCTCACCATTACAAACTCGAATGTGGACATGAACACGGCAACTGTAGCAGGTGGCGCTATTTTTAGTGATGGTGGGACTATCTCAATTACAGGTGGTTCTTTGGACGCCAATGTAGCAACAACGGGCGATGGCGGGGCTATTAATACACAAAGCCCTCTGTTGTTGGATAATGTCACATTAGACGGTAACAGTGCGGGTGATACGGGGGGTGCGATTGACCTTTCCAGCGTCACCGTGACTATTCAAAATGATACGATTTTTAGTAATAACACCTCGACTCATGATGGTGGTGCTATTTTCAACACGAGCAGTAATGGCCGTGTTCAGATCTCAGACAGCACCTTTACCGCGAACATATCACAGCACAATGGAGGTGCGCTGTACCTATATGCGGGAATCCATACGATTAGTAGTAGCCTTTTTGACGATAATCAAGCAACAGGGCGGGGCGGGGCGATCTATACGGACAGTACACTGACAATCGACGCTGCGACTATCTTTGAAACAAACAGTGCGCAAGATGATGGTGGTGCGTTGTACGCACGTCGCAATCTGACAGTCACCAATACGATATTCCGCTCCAATACAGCAAGTGATCAAGGCGGCGCGATACGTTCCTACGTCAATAACAGCAATAGCTCCATAACAGATTCATGTATTTATAATAATACGGCTGGGTCTTCATCTGGTATTTACAGCGCCCGTGCTAACTTAGATGCGACGATGAATTGGTGGGGCGATTCATCTGGTCCTTCTGGTGACGGATCCGGAACAGGCGATGAGGTTAATTGGGGGGTCAACTATGCGAATTTTAGCACTGCATCAATGTGTGAGGTTGCACCTGGTGTACGTCCTGTATTGACAATCGTAGATGCAGAAGCGAGCTATACGGAAGGATCGCCTCCCACGACTTTGGTAACGAGTGCGACGATTACAGATGCTGATAGCACTATTATCACATCTGCCACTATCACGCTTACCAATCTCATCGACACCGATAATGAGGTGCTATCTGTAGATACTACGTCCCCCTTAGCCTCAACATATGCCAATGGACTATTGCAAATTACGGGGTCTGGTTCATTCACAGATTATGCACAGGTGTTGCAGAGCTTAACGTATATCAATACATCACAAAATCCTGACCCAACCACGCGGGTAGTCGAGATTGTTGTTCTGGATGATTTTGGTAGTAGTAACACGCAACAAGTCACGATCAACATCACAGCTTCAGAAGATCCACCTACTCTGACACTTACTAGTGCAAATGCAACGTATATAGAAGGTGGCAGTCCGGTTAGTTTGCTTACGAATGTGGTAATACAAGATATAGATGGTGTGAACATTGACGCAGGCAACCTGGATGGGGCAACAATACAACTCGCCAATGGCTTTGATGTGGCTGACTCAATTTCTGTGGACACGACAGGAACAAGCATTATTGTTCAAAGTAGCACCAGTTCACAGGTGATTTTATCGGGAATAGCTTCATTTGATGACTATGAACAGGTGATTGCCTCCCTACAATTCACAAATAGTTCAAGCACACCAGGTACTGAATTACGCGAAGTGGCTATTTTTGTGACACAAAGTAGCTTAGATTCTTTGACGGAAACCGTGTATGTAAGTGTCGAAAGCCTACAAAATATCCCTGTTGTTACGTTGAATGGCGCCAGTACCTATAGCACGTCCTACACAGAAGGTGCTTTACCAGTATCACTGGTAGATACGCCTGTCGTTATTACTGATGATGATTCTACCAATCTTGAAAGTATGCTTATCTATATCACCGCAACCAGCAGTATTAACCCAGTGTCACAAGATGTCCTTGCCGTTGATACAACGGGTACATCCATTACATCAACCTATGCAAATGGCATCATGACACTCACAGGGTCAGACACGCTTGCAAACTACGAAACCGTGTTAAGCACACTTACCTACCAGAACTTGCTTTCTGACCCAGATATACAGACGAGAACTATCACGATTTCCGCAAGTGACGGCATAAATACGAGTGAGGATGTAACGGTCACGCTGACTGTAAGTGCTATTGAGTCGCCACCGCGCATCAACTTAGATAGTACCTTTATCGGCGCGAATGCACCTAACTTTGTCACAACTTATCTAAGTACAGATGATGTCCTTGACATAACAGGTCAAGTCAGCATTCAAGATGCAGACTCAATGCAGATTCAGGAAGCAACCATCACGTTAACAGGTATTGAAGATGGGTTAGATGAAACACTCATCATAGATGATTCAAGCTCATCTGCTATTACAGCCAGTCCGATGCAGGGCGGCACCATCGACTTATCAGGAATTGCTTCTCTTGCAGACTACGCGGCAGTGTTAAGTACATTGCGTTACGCAAACGCCAATATTACACCCGCATCTGGAATTCGAACCGTTACGATTTCAGTGCGCGATGTTAACGATTTTTACGATGGCACAGATTTCAGTGCATTATGGAGTCCTGCTGTCATATCCACTATCACTGTCGTTGAATCAACACCAGCCGGTGACGTTACCTGTGATGAACCTAGTCAATCAGTGACTAATTGGACACCAGTAACAAATGCAACTGTGGATGCAAGTGGTATTTATGCAACTACCGCAGGGACAGCAAAAGCTACCTTTTCTCTAGAAGATGATGCAAACAATAACAATAATGAAGACAACCAAGGTTGGTCTATTGTTTTGCAAACGAATAATGATGATCCTTACACGATTACGACCTCGGCGGAATCTGGAATAATTGTTGATTACCAAGATGGCGCACACTACGTCTACGGCAACGAAATTACAATCGAATGGGATTCGCCGACGCTGAAATTTATCCAACTCTGTTACTCATCCGACTCGGTAACTGATTTGCAAGTTGACCATCTCGATGTCAACAGCACGGTTGTCAATCCTAATGACCTATCTGTATCTGGCACTTTAGACGCTTACATCAGCAATACAGGTACGACAGAAATTACCGATAATTTCACCGTCATTTTCTTCGATGATGTAGATGGCGATAACATCTTTGATGGTGATGTGGATACGCTTCTTGCGCAGACAGAGGTCACAGCAAGTATAGAGCCCGGTGGCGCACTTACTGTCACTGCAGAAGTCGCGGGCTACGTCTCATTTGCGGAAGATTTGGTACATGTTTACGTAGATAGTGACAACAGCATCACTGAAATAGATGAAACGAACAATATCTACTGGGCGCAATGCACAGTTGAGGGGGTGAGTAATGAATCGTAATCTTGAAATAAATTCACTTGGGGGAATTAAAATGTTGCGCCGTATACCTGCTCACTGGTTACTCGTTTTACTAATCGCTTTAGGGAGTGTTTGGTGGTCAGGTAGTAGCACTGTGGGCGCACAAACGGAAACTCAAAATGGTCTTTTAGGAGAATATTATGACGGTATTAATTTTGATACTTTTGCATTTTCTCGTATTGATCCAGTTATAAATAGCTCCGCTGGTCCAGGTAATGGCTTATCCAGTGAAACTTTTTCTATTCGTTGGACAGGGTACCTCATAGCACCAGAAACAGCAACATATACTATTTCTGTGCAACATGATGATGGTATGCGTGTATGGCTCGATAATGTCAATAATAATGATACACCTATTATTGACCAATGGATTATTACCAGCCCAAGGTGGTCAGCAAGCCAAACTATTGAACTCATTGCTGGACAGGAGTATCCAATCCGTGTTGAGTACTTTGAAAACTATACACAAAATGTCTATCGATTAGCATGGTCTTATACATTAAATGATGGGACTAATATAGCTCGTACTATTATTCCAACGGAGAATCTAACCCCTAGTATTGATAGTGATAGTGACGGTCTTACTGACTTCTTTGAGAATACAGGTATAAAAAATGTAAACTACAACAATGAGACAACACTTCCTAACAATCCTGATAGTGATGGTGACGGACTGAATGATGGAGATGAGATTCTAATTTATGGGTCAAATCCTAACGCTACAAACTCCGATGTAGATAGTTGGCTAGATGGGCAAGATAATTGCCCTGCTGATACCAACGAAGACCAAGCCGATTATGACAATGATGGTCAAGGAGATGCTTGTGAACCAGCAATCGGTTCAGTAACGCTTACATTTGATACCGATACCGTAGCCGCCGACGGTAGCTCTCCCATCACAGGGACAGTGACCGTGTTTGATTCCGCTAATCCTAGTGTTCCCCTGAGAAATACTACTGTAGAAATCACAGTGCCACAAGGACAATCAGAAATCATTCTCTCAGATGCTGACGAGATCTCTACTGAAAACTCGCAGAATATAACCGGCATCACAGACGAAAATGGTGTCTATACTTTTACAGTGGTAAGTCCCATAGTTGCCGAGGCAATCCTCATACAAGCTATTGCAAGTAGTACGTTAGCTAACAGTGGAATAGCTCAAGAAACAGTGAATTTCACGGGTCCAAATTTAGGCGTCAGTGTGACGGGTCTAGATACCGTCGTTGCTGGACAGATGCTAATTTATGCGATTGATATAGACAATAGCACGACAGAAAATAGCGATACAGCAACTGATATCGGGGTATTTGCAGGCTTACCATTGGGAATCGCAACTATTGATAGCATTGTGCTACCCACAGATGGTAGTGTAACAGTCACTGGGCAGGGTTCTAATAGTGTCGAGTTCACTATAGATGAACTTGTATATGGTCAATCAAGACGTATTTATGTCTACGCACGAACTGCTGCGAATTTACAAGCAGGTGGTGTATTAAGTGAGCGCCGAGGAGCTGACACAATCACCCTTGACGCAAGCATTGATTCTGCTACAAATGGAGATACTGATCCGAGCAATAATGTTGCCTCCTTTACCACATCTATACGCTTTGCTGCTGCCGCAACCACGCCTGTGCAAGAGACAAAGCTCACCGTGACCTATACGCCGACTATGGCTGGGGTGCCTATTACTCAAGCTGCGTTAGGTGATGTCGTAACATTTGAAGTGACCGTTGCTAATATCACAGCAAACGAAACAATTTATAACGTCGAAGGGTTTGCAGCACTTAAAGATACGTTTGCAACAGCTTTCAATGCTGCTTCAATGCTGGTATTTACATGGCCCGATGCAGATAACCCCGGTGTACTACAACCCGGTGAAGTTGCTACAGCGACTTTTGACTACACAATGGTCGATGCCTATCGCCTGTTAGGCACGGCTGATCCAGCCCGCGATGTCCGTATTTCTGCAAACGATAGTGATCCAAGTGATGGTAGCGAGATTGTAGTCTTTAAAACACTTGAAGAGACTGATTTCACCCACTACGGACCAAACCTACAAGTCGAGCTTATTGCGGATAATGCCAACCCGCGTGTTGGCGATACAGTAAATTTCACTGTACGAGCGTTGAATGCGTCACCGTATACAGAAGCTGTAGAAGGCTTAGAAATAACCAATCTACAGGATGTGAGTACACTGTTATCTCTCTCTACCTCATTACTGCCTGATAATAGCGTGCAGACAGCGAGCTTCTCCTATACGATTCAAGCATCGGATGCGCCGAGTTTTACCACTTCTGTGAGGGTGCGAGGATGCTGGTTCTATAATCAGACGCCTAACTCAGATTGTGACCCTCAAGAATTTGCTATTGAGCGTGTTGTACAACGGACACTTGCTATTGATGTTGAACCTATCCCCACCGCACCTGATTTAAGTGTTGTTCTGGATTCCCCAACAGCGATGTTGTTTTCTAATACGACAGCGCAATTTGATTTAGCACTCACAAACTTAAATAGCGTATTGCCACAGAACGCGACATTACGCCTCACCTTGCCAGAAAATGTACACTATGTTGCTGGCGCATCAGGCACATACAACAGCGATACACGTACCATTACATGGTCTGTAAACGACGTGACATTAGGGGTAGATACAATAATTCCACTTGTATTGGATACAACTGCTGACGTAGGTGCGACCATTTCCCTAGCGGCTGTCATTGTGAATGATTTGGAAGATGCAGATTATAGCAATAACAGTCTAACGCTCAATCTACCTGTTGTAGAGGCAACACCCACCCTAGTGGCTTTGGAATATTTCTCAAATTACGAGGAAGTTACAAATCCTAATGACTCAAACAATGTGCCTGCGCCTTTGTACACCGAAGGACCTGTGCAAATTACAGGCGATTCAGAAGCCAATCTACGGGTGACGGTTACAGACCAACTAGGGCAGCCGATGGCTGGTCTGAATGGTATGGTGTCTTCAAATGGTGGAATGCTCACGTTTAAGCAAAATGCTATTGTGATAAGTGCCTTCACTACAGATACCAACGGCGTAGCAGAAATCGTAGTTAATAGCATGCAACCTGGACTTGATGTAGCATATGTGGATTTTAGTGGTGTAGGTGATTCTATCAGTGTACAGACTTTACCAAATGCACTGACTAGCACGCTACCGAATTATGTGGTGGGTGTTGGGAGTTCAATTACAATTGAGTTGAGCTTGCTAAATACGACGAATAGTGGTGAATCCTTCGATCTAAATGTCGTAGGAAGTGGTACCAATCCACTCAACACCGCATGGGTAACTGAGACAAGCCAAGATGAGTTGATTGCATCAGGTCAATCTAAACCTGTCAGTCTGACGATTGATGTTCCAGAAGATAATAACCTCTGTACACTCAATGACACTGGCACTGCATATGAATTCACTGTGACGGCAACTGATAGTAATAATCAGAATAATGATATGACTATCGACTTGGTTCTCATCGTTGTTAATGGGGCGTCAACCATCACAGAGATATATCCACAAGATGATACAACTATCGGTGTGAATGCTGATACAAATGGTGACGGGATAGTCACATTTAGTTGGCGTTCTGCAACAATTGGAGCGTCGGAAATTAATATCAAAGAGGCTACGGCGTCTTCATTCACGACCTATCCGATGAATAATGTTCTTCGCTTGGATGCTAATGGAAATCCAATTCCGCTTCTAGATGCAAACAACAATCCTGTTCTAGATGCAAATAATGACCCTGTATACGAAGTTGCAGATGCTACCTACTTTACGGTTGATGTTCCCGTACAAGCTGGTGCAAATTATGTATGGTACGGCTCTTTCACTAACACATGTGGTACGACCATCATTGAGCCAGCCACTGATGTAGATTACACATTCACTGCCACCAACGACGTAGCTTTTGTGTCTGATAGCTATAATTACACTGTAGAAGATGATTACGATACCCGTGTAGATGCCAATGGAAATCCGTTAGCAGTCAGCGTGGTAAACAATAGCCCAGAAGCACGCGATATTTTTGTGACGCTTGATAATCCATACGAAGATCTCATTGTTGGGTTTACAGGGGCGGGCAGTGTGGATGGTGATCTCACAATACCCTCTGGAGAAACAGCAACGCTTAATCTACGTATGTTCTCACAAGAGCTAACAGAAGAATCCTATACAATCACACTCAACCTATCTAATACGGCGAATGATAGTACTGATAGTGTACCTTTGACGATTGCAATTGATTCAGTCCATGACTTCAATGTTGCTATTACGCATGCTGTGTTAGATAGTCAGAATCTTGTTATTGACGCAAAGTTAGAGAACCTTGGGGACACGCTCACTGATTTGCAACTACAGGTAATTGATGGTACTACAGGTTTACCTGCTGATTTCATTATCTTACCGAACATCGAACATACGTATTTGCCAGCTGGAAGTGAACCCATTCCAATCGAAATTGTACCCCTAACAATTTTGAGCGACGATGTTATTGCACAAGAGAATCTAGTCATACGTGCCACCTCACGCTGGGGTGTCATTGAATCTGTACCCGTAACAAATGTTGCGACGCAGACAGTAGATCTAACGCAGCAATGTACGATTGAGCGTCGGAATGCCCGTACATGTGTTGCATCTGCTGGAACGAGTGAGTTTGAGTCGAGTGGGAGCTACTGTACCAACACACCCAATATTGAACTCACTATACCGTGGAGCTTGAACAGCGAAGTACCTATCTCCAACATTGATGTCAGTATGTCGTTCAGTCGAGGTAGTGGTTTACAGTACAATCACTCAACGGAATTATTTTTCAACAATGTGAGCCTTGGCGGTGGTATTGTCCCTGCACAGTCGCAGTTAGATTTTGAAGCACCTCTTGATGCCGTAGTCGTGGGTGCAAATTACCAGACCCTAAACTTACGTTCTTATCACACAAACGGTGGACATTATACAGTGGGTAGTGACGCAACGATTACTGTGACTCATGGACAGTATCTGCGAACGGCTTGCTACTCAGATGCAGAACTCAATGATGCGACAGTCTTCCCGTGTGGTGCTGATGGTGTTTGTGAAACAGATGTAACAATATCTGACCTCCAACTTGCCCTAGACGAAAACAATCCAAACCAAATAAATGGGTCTGTACGTGTTGGTAATAGTGGCACGTTGGACTTGAATCCAGGGATTGTGATTGGCTTTTATGATGGCAATCCACAAAACAATATCAGCTTAGAATCCTCACCTGGTCAGGCTTACACAGTAGCAACAGGTATTTTATTAGAACCAGGGGACTATGAGGTAATCGAATTCAGTTTGGCACTAGATACTACCCAAGCAGTTCCTCTTTATCTTAAGGTAGATGCTGATGATATGCTTGTGGAGAGTGATGAGGCAAATAACATCTACAATACGGGCATTCCACTCTCACCTGATTTGACTGTAGGTGCAGTCAATGTATCTAACCTGACAGTGGATCCCAATTCGCTTGCGACGACAGGTACCATTTCAGCCGTGATTAACTCAGATGTCGATATACCACTAACGTTTGACGTTTTGTTCTATGAAGACATTGATGTTAACGACGGTGGGTTTAATTCAGCAATAGATAATATTCTGAGTACGGAATCAGTAAGCTCTATATCAGGGGGGATTCCATATATCGTCACCACTGAACCTTCAGATACGCTCCAATTTGTAAATGCGCCGATCAATGTGTTTGTAGATAGCGGTGAAGTCATTATTGAGTCAAATGAAAATAATAATGTTGCTTCAAGTACATCCTCAAACTTACCTGACCTTACGGCATCGCATTTAACACAAGTAAATAATGGTACCAATGCGACAATCACAGTACGGGTGGGTAATGGAGGTGGGGCAGTTGCGCCTGCTGGTATCAGTGTTGCTTTCTTTGACCAAGATCCTAATAGTGGTGCAACCCCGCTGGAGACCACAACCGTCAATATGAGTATTGCGAGTGGTACGTATGAGGAAGTTACTGTTGTTGTGCCATTACCAGCAAGTCCAGAGGTGTCACGTCTATGGGTGTGGGTCGATAACACAGAGACAATTGATGAGACGAATGAGCTAAACAATGTTTATTTATCAAATCAGTATTTGACACAGGTCACTAATGCGGCGCCTGTGGTAACTGTTGGCACGTCTGTGACGGTTACAGAAGGTAGTGAAGTGGTTGATGGCGTACTGTCTTTGGAGGCAACAGTTACAGATGATAACCTCCCTATGGGCATGCTAACGACACAATGGACGGTGGAGTTAGGTGAACCGAACGCTGTGATCTTTGATAGCATTGATGAAGTTGATACAACAGTAACGTTCACCGTAGCAGGCACGTATACATTACGCCTGACTGCAGACGATGGTGCTTTGAATGACTATGCAGAGATAGATGTTACGTATATTGTTCCGCCACCCCCCCCGCTACCTTCTTACTATCTCGATATTGATGGATGTATCGCATCACCTTTACCTCTATCTGGAGAAAATCTAACGCCACTGATGGGTGTAGTAGACATCGAGTTGGAAAGCACAGTTAATCTCATTGATGCGGCTGTCTACTACTGGCCTTCGTATGATCCGCAACAATACATGTTGCTGGGTTCAGGACTCAGCGTGACGGGTGGTGGTACAATTGCTACCTTCGATACGACAGCACTTGCTAATGGTAGCTATGGTTTACAAGTGGTGGGTACAGACCCTTCAACAGATGAACGGGTTGTCTGCGGTGTCGGTGTTGTTGTAGGTGGGGAATACAAACCTGGACGGGTTGTACTATCTACTACAGATTTCACTGTCCCACTGGCAGGAATGCCCATCACTGTTGGACGTACATACGATAGCCTCGAACGCAATATCGAAGGTGATTTCGGCTACGGCTGGAATTTGAGCATTGCAGACCCACGCCTAGAAGTTGATGATAGCAACAACGTGACCTTGACCTTGCCAAGTGGGGAACGCAAAACCTTCTACTGGACACCTATGGGCAACGGTTTTGTTCAATCTCTAGGCACACCCCATTACACGTCTGAACTGGGTGAATATGGGACACTCACAGCCGAGTCTTGTGAATTAGTGACCATCGCAACGAGTGTATGTTTCCCGGGCAATCTATATGGTTTAAGTGTACAGTCCTTTACCTACGAAGACCCCTACGGACGTCAGTTTACCTATTCAACAGATGGTGAATTGGAATCTATTGTTGACCTCAATGGGAACGAATTGCAGTTTGAAGACGATGGCATCTACAGCAACGCCATTTCCGCAACTGAACCAGTTGTATCTATCACACGTGATGCACAAGGACGTATCACTCAAATTGAGGATTCGGAAGGGCAGGTATACGAGTATCAATATAGCACAGTTGGCGATTTGATCGCTGTTGTCCTCCCAGATATGGATACCGTGATAGATCCAACAATCCGATACACCTACTATACCGAGGCACAGGGACTCGCACACTTCTTCAAAGATGGCGTTGATCCACGCGGTAATGCTGTTGTGGGTACGACATATGATGACAATGGTCGTTTAGAAACGGTGACAGATGCTGACGGTAATACGACTAGCTATAGCTATGATGTGAGTGTAGGGTCAACAACCGTCACGAATCCTGATGGTAGTACCATGACTATGACCTACGACGTGCGCGGTAATTTGATGAGTGAAACTGATGAATTAGGACGCACAACAAGTTATACCTATGCAGATGGTACAGACAATGTATTGACTATAACGAATGACCTTGGGCAAACGACAACTTATGCTTACGATGCACAAGGTAACCGCACTAGCGTCACAAATGACCTTGGTATTGTCGTCATCAGTGCCAATTACAATACCTACGGCGCACCAGAAACACTCACAGATGCCAACGGTATCGCACGCGATATTAGCTATGATAGCACGACAGGGATGCCATTAAGCGCCAGTGACCCACTTGGCACAATTGGTAGCTACACATGGAACACGCAAGGTAGCCCATTGACAGTAACTGATGCCAATGGTGCAACAACTTCGTATACCTACGATGACTACGGCAACGTATTGACGCAAACAGCACCCGCGACAGACGCTGGTGCGAACCAAATGACCTATACCTATGATGATATGGGACGTCGCATCACAGCAACGGATGTGTACAACACAGTGACGACAACCACCTACGATAATTTGGGCAATGTCACACAGACGATAACCACCGCGAGTGGTGGTTCGGTGCTTGCACAGATGTCGTATGAATATGATGCCAATGGCAACCGCACGGCTATGATTGATGCCGATGGCAACCGCACTGAATATGTCTACGATGGCAACAATCGTGTGACCCGTGTGACGATGCCGGATGATACGTATACCACCACCCAATACGATTGGCGTGGCAACGTGACCGCAGAAATACAGTATTCCAGTGGCGATGTGATACTCGGCGCGACATGCTACCAGTACGATAATGCCGGTCAACTGACGCATGTTACCCAACATTGCACAAGTGTGACCGGTGCGCCAAGCACGTTTGTACCGCTGACCACACGCTACAAATATGACCCTGCTGGACGCCGCCAAGAGACGTACATGCCATGGTACGGTGAAGGTCATCCTGATAATGTCCTTACCTCGTTTGTGGAGTACGATGATGCAGGGCGTGTATCCACGACAACAGACGTCGCTGGTGCAACAACCACCTACACTTACGATGATGCAGGACAACTCATCGCTGTTACTGACCATCTGCAACGCACAACACAGTATAGCTATGACGAACGTGGACGCCGTGTCCGTATTATATATCCTGACAGCACATGGGTGACGACAGAATATGACCCTGTCGGGCGCGTGATTAACCAGATAGACGCAATTGGCACCGAGACGACCACGACTTACGATGCGATTGGCAATGTGGTCAGTACCACCCGCGCAGTGGGTACGAGTGCTGCCCAGCTAACAAGCTATGAATACGATGTGCTGGGACGTCGTACCAGCATGACCGATGCGCTAGAGCATACGACAACCTATGTTTATGACGATTTAGGACGCATCGATTATATGTGCGATGCGACAGTCGAGACATGTACAGCTGGTGTTGCAACGGCTAACTACACCTATAACTTGCTAGGACAGCAGGAACAAGTCACGGATGCGCGTGGTTACACGACAAGCTATATCTATGATGATATGGGGCGTCTCGAAAAGATTACGTATGCCGATGGCACGATTGAAGAATTTAGCTACAACGGACGTGGACAACGTGTTAGCTCAACATATGATTCTACATATACAACTGGATACTATTATGATGATATGGGGCGTCTCATTGGTATTTGTGATGCGTCTGTAACGGTGCTATGCCGTCCTAATGAACTTGATCCTTCGCTAACACCATTCACAACGCATTACACCTACGATGCCCGTGGTCGCCAGATTGAAATGGTCGATGAAGACAACACCGTGACGCGCATGGTGTATGACGATGCCAACCGCATGACGCACCAGATTCAGAATTACATGCCACCCGATGGTGTCAGTGACCCACTGAGCTATATCCCTGCGTGGACATTCGACGGCACGAATTGGACTGATGGCACATACACGATTGACCATGATACCAACAACGACCATAACATCGTGACCTACTATGGCTATGACGCGCTCGGACGCCGCACGAGCATGACTGATGTGACAGGTAATGTAACAGCTTATACCTACGATAACCGTAATCGTCTCGTGACGACCACCCATCCTGATAGCACAAGCGTCAGCTATGCTTATGATGCCCGTGGACAGCGCACAGCCATGACTGACGAAAACAACCTGACAACGAGCTATACCTACGACCCACTCGGACGCTTGAACAGCGTGACGAACCCAGAAAATGAGCGTGTGCGTTATAACTACGACGCCATGGGGCGCATGTTAGGTATCACCAATGGCAATGGCGCGACGACCAGCTTCAGCTATGATGAAATTGGACGTCTAGCGACCAAAACATGGGCAATGGGCGAAACACAAAGTTATACCTACGATGATAACGGCAATCTGACGCAAGTCATCCGTGAAGATAACACAGTAGATTTGTTCACCTACGACAACATGAACCGTTTGACCTACGAAGTGTATGGCAACAATACCCTGGGCGAAGTGACTTACGGCTATGCCTACGACAGTCGTGGTTTGCTAACAACGGTCTACGATGTAGCGCCGAATTTGGCAACCCCAGCCAATACCTTGACAACCTATACCTATGATGCCCTCGGCAGACCCACCGACGTGACCCATAGCGACGGGCAGAGCATTCACTATGGCTACGATGTCGATGGAGACCGCACCTCGCTCGAAACGCGCATCAACAACGTAGTCGAAACACAGACGACCTACACCTACGATGGCTTGAACCGTGTCCAGAGCGTGACCGATAGCAACACAGCACAGACGACCTTTGCTTATAACACCGTCGGCTTGCTCACCACTATCGCACATCCCAATGGCGTGACTACAGACTACAGTTACGACCCTGACCGTTACTTCGTGACGGATATTGACCACAGCAACAGTGGTGTTTCGCTCGGAAGTTACGACTATACCTACGATGATGTCGGCAACCGCACCAGCATGTCTGTCACCATGTCCGATGGCGCAGGTGGCACAGAAATAGACGCCTACACCTACGCTTACGACGATGCCAACCGTCTCATCGAAGAATCTTATCTGCTAGTAGGTGGCGCGAGCATCGACACAGACTATCAATATGACCGCGCTGGCAACCGCACGCGCATGACCGTGAACGATACTGAAATCACGCGCTACACCTACAATGCCAACGATGAGTTGACCCAAATTCTGCACCCGAATTACGTATTCGAGAAGTATATCTATGACGAACGAGGTAACTTGGAGCGTGTTGAATATGGTTTAGATGACATCTTCGATACCCCAACATCGTGGGTGGACTACACATACAACGCCCAAGACCAGATGACAGCCATGAGCCAGTCTATGGGCGCATCTGCAACCTACGCGTATGATCATGTAGGCAACCGCATCGCTGAAACAAACAGCACGGCAACCACGCACTTCTTATGGGATGAGTTCTCGCAATACCGTGATGTCGTCTTAGAAACGCGCCCGGATGCTCAAACAAGTGACCTTGTGCATTACCGTGATTATACTTTGGCAAACGGGATGCTTATCAGTCAAACAAACGTAATAGACGAGACACACTACTTTTTGGGTGATGCACAAAATAGCACTGTCGCTCTTGCAGATACTACAGGCACAGTCAGTGCAAATGACCGATTCAGCTATAGTGCCTTCGGTGAGCTAATCAGCGACAACACCACGCTCAACACGAATTATCTGTATACGGGTCAATACTTGGATGCTAGCAACAGCGACCTCTATAACCTGCGGGCGCGGATGTATGACCCCACACTTGGACGTTTCACAAGTCGGGATACATGGGCGTATGATTACCAAAATCCGTTTGAGTTAAATCGGTATGTTTATACAGCCAATAACCCAGCTACTTTCGTTGACCCTAGTGGATATCAAGCAGCAACAACATATGGTCTGCGAGGGAAAGATACTGGTAATAAAGTTGGTATACTCACCAAATTTGGTAAACTGGTTCGTGATAATTACCTTGTAAGTGCTATTGGAATATATCTTGCCCTTTGGTTTGTTATTAATCAAGGTGTTGAGATTGATACTGATAGGCGTA
>JBCBKJ010000067.1:0-32022 GCA_038522085.1 Chloroflexota bacterium | reverse complement strand
GAAGCAAACTGTTACTATTCAAATTAATCCTGAGTTCAAACCTGATGTATGGACATTATCAGACCCTAATTTGTACGAATGTAACGTTGGGTTAATTCCTCATGGGGATAGTCGTGTAATTATGCAAAAATTTAAATTCGGCTTCCGCGAAGCACAATTCCGCGAAGATGGTTTTTATCTCAATGGCGAGAAAGTCTTCTTGCGCGGACTCAATCGCCATCAGATGTATCCGTTTATTGGCATGGCAGCGCCCGCCCGTTTGCAAGCCCGCGATGCCGACATCATCAAAGACATGGGCTGTAACATCGTCCGCACGAGCCATTATCCCCAGAGCAAATATTTCTTAGACCGTTGCGACGAAATAGGCTTGCTCGTCTTTGAAGAGATTCCCGGCTGGCAACACATCGGCGACGACGATTGGCAAGATATTTCCCTGCGTGATGTGCGGGTCATGATTGAGCGCGATTGGAATCATCCGAGTATCGTCGTTTGGGGGGTGCGCATCAATGAATCGTGGGATAACAATGCGTTTTACACCAAAACCAACGCTCTCGCCCGCCAACTCGATCCCACCCGCCAGACAACCGGCGTGCGCTTTTTCCCCACCAGCGAATTTCTGGAAGATGTCTACGGCTTCAACGATTTCACCAACGGCATCCTCGAACCCATGGAATCACCATGGCTGGTCACGGAATATAACGGGCATATGTACCCCACCAAAACATTCGACAACGAAGAACGCCAGCAAGAACACGTCCGCAGACATGCCCATGTCCAAGCGCAGGCGATGTCCACCGGGGGTGTGAGTGGCGCGATTGGCTGGTGCGCTTTCGATTACAACACGCATCTCGATTTCGGCAGTGGTGATAGGGTTTGCTATCATGGCGTATTCGATATGTGGCGACAACCCAAATGGGCGGCGCATGTTTACGGCAGTCAACAATCTCGTGATGAAAAATTGGTCATGGAAATAGCGACCTTCTGGACAATGGGAGACCGTGCCGGAGGTGGCAACGACCCCTTCTATGTGCTGACCAATTGCGATGCCGTGGATGTCTACGTTGGCGGACAACATCATGGGCGCTTCACCCCTGATAGCGAACAATTCCCCTCATTACCGCATCCGCCTATCACCGTACCAGGATTGGATTTGCATTGGGGTGGCAAATTCGAGGGCTTGCGCATCGTCGGTTATGTGAATGACGAGGTTGCTATAGGAAAGCAAATCGAAGCCGATAGCTTGCCCCGTCAACTGGTTTTCTATGCTGAGGATGACACCCTGCACGCGGACGGTATGGATATGACACGCTTGGTATTCAAAATCACAGATAAATTTGGTAATCGTTTACCCTATGCCATTCAACCCGTGCATTTTGAGCTACTTGCAGATAGTGCGCCTGCTGACCTGATTGGCGAAAATCCATTTGCCCTCGTCGGTGGGCAAGCGGCGTTATTCCTGCGTGCCGGACGCACGGCTGGCACTGTCGGCGTCCGTGCGACCACGCCTCGTCTCGCGCCTGTGGAAATTGAAATTACAATAAAGTAGCCCCAGATTTATGTGATTTAAGAATTAAATACGGTGTTTAAATCGCGGACGCACCAAGGCAACGTCCCTACATAGTTGGTAGATTTTTCGAGACTAGATGTTCAATAAACCAGCAAAATGTAGGGACTGGGCTTGCCCTGTCCGTTTTCACCGTGCTAATTTTTTAAACATCATAAATCCCTAGCCATCTGAAATTTTTCCTGCTCATTTGCATTCCACAAGCAAACACGCTTTAATGCAGACAGACACCTATCTATTGCATTCAAGAATGGTATCGCATATACTGTATTATGTAGGCTCATAATGAAGGTGAATTACATGGCAATTTCAACCGACCAAAAGGCGCAGGAAACCGAGCTAACGCCGCACGCGAAGAAGCTACTCAAGAGCTTGCGGCAGTATGATACGCTCTGGCTTTCGCGCAGTGAAATTGCTGACCACATCGGCAAAAAACGCCTTACACCCTATGACATTCAGTTGTTGGAATCCTTCGCAGATATAGGATTAGGTGAAGCGCGGAAGGTAGAAATCAGAGGGACAATTCACTGGCAATATCGCTCAATTTCATGAGCAATCGTGAAGTAACAAAAAAAGCCGGCACAGGCGTGGCGAAAGTTTCGGCAGCTCAACCACACCCGGCAGCGGCATCCGATTCACAATATACCAGATAATCGGTCAGCAGACTACAAGCAACCCTCTGTTGACCTGTAGTATGCAACCAAGTAAATGAACGCTGGTACACATCGAAAAAGCTAAAAAACTGGATTCATCAAGACAGGTTGAAGGGGACACTATCATGAAAATTATCACCTTATTGAACGAAAAAGGGGGCGTGGGCAAAACGACCACCGCAACGCATCTCGCAGCGGGGTTAGCCATTCGTGGGCATCGCGTGGTGCTGGTGGATACCGACCCGCAAGGACACGCCACCGTGACGCTTGGCAATAAAAAAGTGCCGGGCTTCTATGACCTGATGGTGCGCGATGCCGATTTTTCGTCTGTAGCGCGTGTCGTCAGCCCAGAGATTTACGAGGTACGGGGTAAAGCCGTGCGTGGACAACTCTATCTCGTGCCATCCAATGTCGAAACACGCAACGTCAGCAACAGCATTGACGAAGCAATGGCGGTCAAATGGAAGTTGCAAGAACTCGAAGATTATGTCGATTATGTGGTAATTGATACCTCGCCAACGCCTTCACTTTTGCACGGGTCAATTTACTTAGCAACAGACGCTATTCTTTATCCTGTGACGCCGGAATATCTCTCTTTTGATGGCTTCATCCAGAGCATCGAGCATCGTCGGCAAGCGGATAAACGGCGCGAAGTCGAAGGCATGAAAGGTGTCTATATGCTCGGTATTGTTCCGACGATGGTTCGCCCACGTACCATTGAACACACAGATAATTTGAAAGAATTACAAGACCAATTCGGGCAAAAAGTATGGAATCCCATTACCCTGCGCACGATTTGGGGACAAGCCAGCCGGATGCACAAATTGGTCTGGACACTCGTGCCAGAGAGCAAAGCGGCTGCGGAAGCATGGGCGCTAGTGACACAATTTGAAAAAGAGGTCGTGAATGTCTGATAAGCCCGAACGCAAACGGCGACGCGGTAGGAGCGTCTTTGCGGATTTAGATGATAGCCCGACGCTCGATAGTGTCGCCAATGATATTTTTGGTACGCCCAAAACATCCAAACACCTGCATGCCAAACCGCGTGACATCAATACGATTTTTCCTGACCCCTTGCAACCACGTCGGACAGTGCCGAGTGAATTACGCCAACTTTGGGGTGGCGACCCACTCACAACAGGCGATTTATTTGACGAGTGGTTAGAGCGTATCCATGCCGAGCGCGATAGCGAACTCATCTGGCGTGACCGTCTGACAGATATGGACACACTGGAAGAATCGTCACGGGGTAAAAACGCAACCGATTTTGCCGAAACACTCACGGATAGCGATGCCCTCTCCGAAATGGATGAAGCACTCGTACCTGATATGATGCCTGTTTCGCCGATGGAAGCGAGTTTTCTGCGCTTAGTAGACCTCGCAGCCAGCATCAAACGCGATGGATTAACGAATCCGATTACCGTTGCCAAACATGCTGATTCCGAGAACAGCTACGTCATCGAAACAGGTGAACGACGCTGGCTGGCATATCATCTTCTGCGACGCTTTGACGATGCGGAACAATGGGCAGAAATTCCAGCGCGGGAAGTCCGTGAGACCAGTGTCTGGCGACAGGCAACAGAAAATAACGCCCGTGATGACTTGAACGCAATCGCAAAAGCCCGTCAACTCGCCCTCTTGCTGATGGATATTTTTATGCGCGTCAAAGATGAAGAATTTGCCCCACGCAATGCTTTCGACCATGAACGTGACTTTTACGCACAGGTCAAAGATGGCAAGGACTATCGTATTCCACGCGGATTTGGCGAGAAATTACTCAACGCGATGGGACTCAGTAGCGCATCACACTTGCGTTATTACCGTGGTATCTTGCGCGTCGATAGTGACTTATGGGACGCGGCTGATGATGCTAATTGGACGGAACGCGATATTCGTGATAAGTGGCGTCGGCGTGTAGAATCCGCACCAAAGCGTGACCCGGGTCACGGTAGCCAACCTGCCCCATCAACAGACCCCAAGCTCGCAGAACGCAATCGCTACGCCCGAGAAGTGAAAGAAATCGCCCGTTTAGCGCAACAAGCCTCAGAAGGGCAGGCGATGTCGGAGAAAAAACGCCTCGAAGCCGTAGAGAAAATTAAGTCGCTCCAAGACTGGCTCAAACAGCAAGAGAAACTTATCAGTAGTAAATAATTGTAACTTATCATGAGTGGTTTATCGTTAAAATATGTTGAGAGTAGGCGGGGTGCAAACCTGCGCCTGTTTGCTCTCTTGGATGATGAAAATCGCACCTATGCTGTGAATGCCATCAGCTATCCACGAAGCAGACAAAACAAGTAGATACAGATTGCTTCCCGACTGAATCTCTCCTCTGAAAATCGTATCCCTACTATATCTACTCGATACAAAGTGATAGCACTTGTACCTTAGTATTTTTAACGTGACCACGCTACCGTGACCCAGGTCACGGTATAAAATTTTTTACTCCTCGCCACGATTACCATGATCGATTACATACTGCACCGTAGCCAAAATATAGTGATAAATCTCATCAGACAAATTCCGGTTGAGAATTAACCCTCTATCTTGAAACATTTTGAGCTTTTCTTGATGCAATTCCCACCCCATAGCAATCGCTTTATGCCTGTTTTCACGTTTTATCAAACCGCGCTCATCAGGCAATCCAAACCGATATACCCGTGCATCTGGGAATGTCAGAACTTTTGTAGGTGCGGCAACTGTTTCGACAACTGTGCCATCAAGAAAGAGCGTAGAGAATGTTGGGTTAGAATGTGCAAGGGTGATAAATGTCCCTAGGTGATGGTGTCGCATCAGAACATAAAATATCGTCATACGAAATGGCTTGTGCATGCCTACTAAATCACGTCGTCGGTACGCGGCTGGATACAAAAAAAGACCCCACATAAACACACTGAATGGTGATCCAATTGACGCATAAGCATCTTCATCAACAAATCCAAATTCGTGACCTTGTTTAACCAAATGGTCATAGTGATTCAAAACTTTGATACGTTGTTCAGGATTTTCAACACTAGGCAAATTACATCTCCAATCGCTGGATTGCTTATAATTTATGAACATCACAAACAAAAAATACCGCAACCGTGACCCGGGTCACGCTATCTACAGAGTAGGGCAAACGGTGGGAAAATCAAAAAAATCATATCGCCGTTCATATCATCGGGCATATCAACGTGGATATGACCGACATTGTCCCCGTGCATTCTGTTAGTCTAAATTCAGGCGACGAACAGCAACGCGAATAACCGCACATCAAAAACTGAAGCGCAATGCAATCAGCCAAAATATGCGGTTATTCGTTTTTGTAGGATGCTCATGTTTAATGACGTGCAAAAAGTGCCATTAAGCATTAAGACGCGGTTTTGCGCGATTATGAAGGATTTCGTTTTGCAAAAGGGGCTAAGTTGTGATATAGTTTGAGGTACGTGAGAGAGCAGGGTATTTTGGCTACCCGATGTGATTTTGGCGACACCAAGGGATCGGTTCTCACGGTTAACATCTGGATTGCTGTGACAAAGCAAATGTACACCTTGCCATTAAAAAAAGCGAGGAACCACATATTTGTTTTGGCGACGAAACAGCGGTTCCTAAATCAAGGTTATAATGCAGGAGGAGATGGTCTAGATCTCGTTCCTATGGGTTAGCGGTGTTATGCGCTATGCCCATTTCACTTAATATGTTAACACACAACTGCACGCTTTGCAACGGATAAACGTTAAGTTCATGTGATTGATTAAGTGGAATTTTACGACGAGATCGTCTCCTTACTGCATGGAAAGCGAATAGTATGGAGACTTCGATTTTATCTCGTCGGGGTATTGCCAGCACCGCGAAAAATGCGGGTTGGATACCCTACCCTTATCGTAATTTTGCAGGTTGGGCGTACCCCGTCCATGACCCCTTCACTGGCGAAATTATCGCCCGACGGTGGAAAGCCACAGACAAAAATAGTCGCATGAAGTACGGCTGGTTGCCATCAAAACCTGAGCATCCTTATGCTGATTGGTACATTCTGCCAGCGTCCGTAGATGCTATTTCACGCGCTGATGGGGTGGCATATTTAGCGAATGGCGAACCGTCTTTGTTGGCATATCACAGCGCAGGCATACAAAACGCAATCGCTACCACCCTCAGCGAAGTAGGTATCCCCAAAAACCTAATAGCCACCCTATCAAAACTGGGTATTCATCGCTTGCTGTACCCCGTTGATAACGATACCGCTGGTGAAAAATCAGCGGTCAAATGGCGGGATGCACTCACGGAGTCAGGTATAGATTTTGTGCCATTTTCATGGGGGGCATCCGCACCCGAAAAAGCCGATGCCAATGATATATGGATCGCCTGCCAATTCGATTCAGACGCCTTCGCAAAAACACTCAACACTCTATCACCACTCGCATTACCTGCACCTGAAACCCCTAAAAATACACTTTTAGACGATACCGATTTTGACCGCACGCCACAGGGACTCATCGACGCACTCGCCAATGCGCTCGGTATCACGGGGTGGAAAAGCAATGGTTGGGCGCAAAAAAATATCTCGTCGCCATTTCGTCAGGATGCCAAACCTAGCGCCACATTCAATCGAGATAGCGGGGTACTGCACGATTTCGGCACGGGTGAAAGTTATAGTCCGACGCAAATCGCAGAGCAACTCGGTATCGACTGGCGCAGTTACTATCCACAGCGCAAAACAGAAACGACTCGCCCGCGCATAGCGTCACCAGAAAGCGTGACCCGGGTCACGGTACCGTTATTTCATGCGGATACAGAAGTCAATTTGCGCTATATCAGTGACCTTGATTTAGACTTGCTCGGTGACACTAACAGCATCCGTTCCCCACTAGCAACGGGTAAAACATCGCTCATTCGGCGCATCATCGACAACGCGCCTGAAGATGCCAATATTCTCGTCGTCACGCATTTACAAGCCCTCGCAGAAAATATCGCGCAACGCCTCTCGCATGAATCCCAATATGGCTTTGAGTGCTATCAATATATCCCACATGATTATCGCCGTAGTGTGTTGCGGATGGTCTGTAGCTACGACAGTCTGCACACGGTACGTGATGATTGGGATTACGTCTTCATTGATGAGCATGAGCAATTTCAGCGTCATTTGACCAGTGGCACAATGCGCGGTGGTGAACCCCGTCGGGCATATGAAAAGTTGCTCTCGATTGTGCGCAATGCGGGACAGGTCACGGTGCTTGACGCGCATATGAGCATGGCATCCAACACATGGCTAACTGCGATGCGTGGCGAAGTGACCAGCATCATGAATACTTATCGCCATGATTGGGGAACGCTGAAAATTCATACGCATGAGAGCAACCTGTTACAACGCGCCTTTTTGACTGCCAGCCGTGACGATGGCAAAGGCGTCGTTATCCCAACCAATAGCCGCACCAAATCGCGGGATTACTACACACTGGCATGTGAGCAATTTGGGGCAGACGCTGTATTGCTCATCAATGGCGAAAATAGCAGTAGCAAAGATGCCCAGCAAGCGATTCATCAACTGACGAAATCTGAAAACGCTGGCAAAGCACTTTGTGAAATTTTTCCCAATCTAAAAATACTCATCTGTTCACCATCACTGGCAACAGGCATTGACGTACAGGCGACTGTCTCCGGTGTGTTTGGTGTGTTCTTGCAACAGCCGTGGGTGAATGCCTGTAATATCATGCAGATGATGATGCGCTATCGTCGCGCTGACCACCGTCATATGTGCATCATCGGGAGCAGTGACATCCCCACAGAAAAACACAATATTTTGAACGCATGGACAGAAGCTGTCGATTATCACCGTATCCGTGTAGCAGGGACAGCGTGGACAGCAAATTTCAAATCGTATGGCATAGAAGCATTTGATGGCATTGATACACTTATCACGGGTTTTAACGCACTCTTTGAAAGTGAGACTAAATTACATCAAAAAGGATTGAAGTTTTTTGTAGAGATGTCTGCGTACGATGAGGGCTTTTCTGTCGAATATACCGATGGCTATGCAGAAGACCTCCACGAAGGGCTAAAAAACGCCCGAAAACAACGTCAGGAGCAATTTAAAGATGCCTTACTATCACTAGCGCCTATCAGTCCAGATGAATTTGATGCGCTACGCCAGAATCCCGAAACCACGAGTGAGCAATTACGGGATGCTTATTCAGCCCTTGAACGCTGGCATATCGAATACATGAGCGGACACAGTATTTCACCAGAACTCGTGCAACTACTCGGTACACCGCGCCAACGGAGAGATTTTAATCGGCTGGTGGATTTGCTCGATGACCCCAACGTATTGAAATCCCGTGACCGCGATGAAGCACAAACGGGTGTACTCGTCATTCAGCGCAAGCATTTCATCCGTAACCGCGATTTGATTGTGATGGCGGGGCAAGCCGTGTTTGGTGATAAATGGCTGACAAGCGAAGAAACCGTCACCACAGAGCAAATTGCCACACGACTAGAAAGTTACTTGCGCGTACATATGCTAGAGATTCAGCATTACGTAGACCGTCGCTGTGATTTAAGCGAAACACCTATCAGTATTTTTCGTCGTTTGCTGAAACGGGTCGGACTAAAGCTAGGTCGTAAGCAACGGATGGACGATGGGAAACGTTTTTACGAATATTTCATTGACGCAGAACATCGTAATTTGATACTGACATATGCCAAAGATGCACTGGATGTACGGAATGTACGCGATTTACTTCAAACCCGAACAACACTTATTAATATACGTGAATGGAGGAATGAACAGGGAATTTCGGCTGAACATGATGCTGAACCCTCTTATCGCGGTGCAGGTGACGATATTTCCAGTGATTAGCTAAATCATCACCCAATCCACGACGCGAAAGTGGCGCACAATCACATACTTGAAACAAATCACATTATTGCTGTGTTGGCATTGCTATCCAGTAACCAGCTTCGCTATTGCTATTTTCGCCTACAACAATTGTATATGTGCCTGTTGCTGGGAGCATATAGTTGATAATTTGTGCATCTACATCTGACGAATTTAATGCACCATCATCATTGAAAATCAGCAAATTGCCGTCTGGGTCGTATAGTTCAAAATAGAGGTCTGTTTCCTCAGATGTGCTTCTCACACGAATAGCGATGATGTCAAATTGCTGACCCTCTAGTTGCCAACTATGCCGTTGGTTGCTTTCTAAAGTCGTACTGCGTTGCTGACTCGCGCTTATGCTACCTTGTTCTATGGGTTGCGAATTCAAATCTGATAGTGATGGTCGGCTGGCGTTGGGTGCAAAGGCGGTTGTGACTGTGCCATCGCTTGCCGCACAATTCGTAATCGGGTATACAGTGCGTAATACGCAGCTAGGAATATATGTATTATTATTGCTGACCCATGCTTGGGTTTCTTCAAGCGTCTCAGTACGCCAAAAACGAATCGTGCCATCGCGTGAGCCAGAAATGACCGTTTGCCCATCATCACTGAAAAACACACTCATCACATCATCCCGATGCCCGCGCAAAATAGTCTGTGGAGTGCCAGTCATGACATCCCACACAATAATCGTATCGTCTTCAGAGGCAGAGACAATCGTTTGACCATCCGCGCTGATAGCTGTAGATAACACGCTTTCGGAATGTCCGCCCAGTGCAAAATCTTGTACCACTTCAATCTCGCCTGATTCGGTCATACGCCACAGATTGATGGTGTTATCTGCCGATCCTGTCACGAATTGTTGTCCATCGGTATGCCACGTAATATCTGTGATGGCGTCAATATGTTGGAGTTCGCTACCCGCATATTCGGTGAATGTGCCTGTAGTAGCTTCCCAGATAATGATAAAAGGTGTTTCATTGCTAGCTGTGTTATTGCGAACTACAACACCCCCTCCGATTAGAACGTATTCTTCGCTGGGACTAAATGCAATAGTATTGATGATACGGAACTCAGTAAGGTCAAGCGGAAAATAGCTTGCGTCAAGGGCTGGGTCGGCGACGATGATGGTTTCTTCAACACCAGCGATGTAGACACTTGTTTGGGAGGTTGGACTGAGGGCTATCAAATTACCTAATGTTGATAAATTCTCAGTGAGTGCGATAGGTGTACCGTCTGCCGCATCATACAGTGCAAATGAATACAGAGGATATTGCACGATTAGTTGGGTATCATCATCACTAAAGTGAATGTCCATCGGTCTATCAGACAAACTTATAGGCGAACGCCACATGATGCTGTTATTTGCTGTATCCCACATGACTAACTCTGTCTGACTGATAGATGCCAAACGCGTACCATCATTGCTATAGCCAAGTCCTTGAATATTGCTATGCCCTTTGAGTTGTGTGATACGGCTTGGGTCTGCGATATTGGCGATGTCAAACAGGGTTTGCTGGGTGAATGAGGGTGTTGATAGCAAACTAGCTTCATAGGCGAGGGCAAGTCCTAACCACGGTGCGCCACTATTGGCAATTTCCAGTGCATCACTCGCTAACGATAGACTGTCTGCTAGATTCTGTTGAACTTGGCTTTCTGTGGCGATGATATGTTGATTTGCTTCCGCAGTTGATTGGCGTACTATGGCATCATTGGCACTAATACCCGCGAAGATAGCAATCCCGATGGCAACAAGGCTAGCGATACCTGCTACAAACCCCGTCAAGCGTAAATTACGCAGTATCCGTTGCCGACTGGTTTCAGCTTCCCGCGATGCCATGATAAAGTCACGATGTTTTTCGTCAGGAAGCGGGTTCACACTATTCGTCTGCTGGTTTGCCAACTGTGCGTAGTTCGCTGCTTTTGTGAGCCATGTTTCAGCAAGGGCAATTTCTTCACCAAAGAGTAGCAAATCGACTCGTTTATCTTTGCGCAACCATTCATGTGCGCGTGCCAGATAGCGTGTATGCGCTTTGACGTAATCTAAATCTGTTTCAACAGTTTCCACTAATTTTTTGAATGCGGTTGCGAAATTATCTTCCTCACAGAAAAACAACCAGTTGATATGACTGATGCGTTGCCAATTTTCACGCGCCAACACAAGCGGGTCTGTGTTGCCGAGTCGTTGTTGCATCGCGTCATCAGGCATATATTCTGCGATGCTACCGAAGGCATCACTCTGTTGCACATCTTCATGAACCACAATGACGACACGTTTTTTTAGATCCAGCGCATAATCGAGTTCTAGGTTACAGACCACGGATGCCATTGAATCTGGCGACATGATGAAAACAAAATTATCCGCCTGTTCGATGCCTATCTGAATCTCGTGCCACCAATTCGGCGAACTCAGCGGAATACCTTCCCAATCGACCCAAGATTCTTTGCCAGATTGACGCAGACCATCCGTGAGTTGACGGGCAAAGTCGCTATTTTGGCGCGAATACGAGATGAATACGTCTGTCATAGCAAAAACTCCAGATACACGACTTATCAGCAACTAATTGTTATTAATAATAGCATTCTATTTTTTTCTTACACGAAAAAGACCCCACATTTATGCAGGGTCCCTGTTGTTTTGATAGGATTTTGATGATTAGTCTTGTTCGACAGATTGAACTTGCCCGATTTCGCCATCTTCTAATTCGACTCGTGTGCCAGGTGGGTCATTGGGGCGACGTGGCAATACCCGTTCGACTGTACCGGATACGGTTTGCCCTGACCGATTACGAATAGTGACTGTTGAACCACGCTTGACTTGATGTTGCGACATACTCATGAGGGTAGCTCCCTGATTGATTGTGCGTTATCTATTTGTAGCACATAATGCGCACCGATACGTGCAATAGTTACATGGTTTGTATTTACAAATGATAAAGGTTGCTATACTTATTAGATATACAACGATACTAAATTGATATTCATTCCATTTACGAAGGATTACACTCATGAAAAGTCTATATATTGAAAAATACGATGCTTTTGTGCGCTACTTTGATATTCCCGCAAGTGACCCGAAGAAAACAAGACCGCGCATTTACATCTCTGGCTTGAGTACACCGGCGACGGCTGGCTTGCTATCACTGGCGACCCATCCACTTGTACGCGGAGAACGAACCCTGCTAATAGATTACTTTGGCAGTGGCTTCAGTGACAATCCGTCAGACTTCGATCACACCATGCCGTCATTAGCTGAATTGGTAGTCGCGGTTATCGAACACGAAAAACTATCCTCTGTGGACATCATCGGGCATAGCATGGGCGGGACAATTGCTTTTTACGTGGCGATGCAAAAACCAGCGTTGGTGCGCCGTATTATCTGCGCGGAGGGCAACTTGTTTGCTGGGGGTGGTCCTGGTACACGACGGATAGCTTCATTTAACTATAACGACTGGATGACGATTGAGCATCAGGCACATATGGATAAGCTGACTAAACGCGCTCGTGAGGGTCATGCTGATGCAGCGTTTGTTGAGGGAGCATGGCGGTCATCGGATGCACGCGGGATTTACCTGCAATCACAGTCGCTCGTAAATCTACCAGATGATTTTCCAGAGCAACTTGTCGCGCTCAATAAAAATGTACCGATTACCTTTGTCTATGGCGAACATAATTTGCCAGAGAACAACGATGGTGCAATTTTTCCTGATTCGCCAGAAACAACATGGTTGACTGAGCGCGGAATCGCTTACGATGTTGTGCCGAACAGTGGACACATGATGATGGTGGATAATTTGGATGGGTTCGCGCAGGTGGTTGCTAAGGCATTGCGCTAAACTGTAACATAGGCAGTACGAGCAGGAGTGAGAGAAGCATATGCGAAAAATTGTGATGATAGCCGTTTGGTGTTTGCTGATGGGTTTCGGAGTCCTTGCACAGGATGACGATACAGACGACCTTGTGTATTTCAACGATGGTGATTTTCCGCTGGAATGGAATTATCCGGCTGGCTGGGGTGAGCCTGCGGTGTATCCTGACCCTGTTTATGAGATACCAATTGAATCGCTTGATAGCTATATCATTGACCTTATTCAGAGTCCAGTACCCGTGAATTTTGCGCCAGCCGAAGCCTATTTTTATCAAAATGAGTTGGGTCAGCTTGCTGTCTTAATGATGATAGACGGCGATACATTCTGGGCTACTGAAAATGCAGACCCTGTTCCCGTGACAGTAGATGATTTTTATGGCGATATTGAAACGTTCAACGGATATACGCGACTTTATGTAGATGAAGATGTAGCTGATTCGCTTGGCTTACGGGAAATCGTATTTGGTAATGAAATAACATATTCTTTAACACGGCTCGGCGCACTTCCATAAATGAAACAATCCCTGCACTCATCTTTGAAGTTGGCGTATGGGAATATGATTTTGCAACGCACACGCTTACTGACTTTGATGGTGCGATTTATACACGGCAATCAAATGGTTGGTTAGGTACGTTTGCAACAGAATCGCATACTATGTTCAATGAGTTCACCGTTTTGGCACTGCCGTTTATTTTTCGAGAAGCCTATCGCCAATTTACGTATCCACCGAATGTTGACGCGGAATGGATGGACGAAAATCCTGATGAGAGTGTAGCTGTGATGCGCGTATGGTATGACACCTCGTATCTTGAAGATGGTGACTATGAATCCATTCCTCATGTTTTAGATTTTATGACACCCAATTTTGTCGAAGCAGACGATATTGAGATTGTCACGGATACGGTGACTTTCAAAGAATATGAGTATACCTATCTCGGATTGTACGGTTTCCGGCAAGAATGCAAAGTGACCTACGAGCTTATTGTGCCAGCGACATTACGTTCTGACCCCGTGTATTCGGCTGTGGGGATGTGTGTATTCAATGATGAGCTTGATACATATCGTGATGCGTTTATTACTGTTCAAGAAACAGTGGCAGAAAGAGAGGATTTACGTCCATGACTTTCAACATACGTCTGTGCTGGTTACTAATAGTGTTTTTCATTGCAATTGGTGTATCTTCACAAGAGGCAACTGAGCCAGCAGACACGCTATTTTATAGTGATAGCGCACCATTTAGTTTTTCAAGTATTACGCCGCCAGATGTTGAACTCAGTTTCTTGTATCCGGCAACATGGTCTACACCTATTTATTATGATACAGCACCGGCGGAAACGCTGAAAAGCGTAATTGTTGATTATCCACTTCAATTAAATGACCCAACCGCGCCAACCTATGATTATATAATCTACTATGATGAGAACGCAGATGTCTACGGTTTGATGTTGATAACTGAAGACGATGATGTATTGTGGGTCACTGAAACGGATGACCCTGTAGCAATGTCTCAGTTAGACAGTGGCGATTTACCACCTGATTTTGAGGGATATGAACAATTAGATATGACACAAAACAACCGTCTAAGACTCATCAACAGAGATTTTGGGGCGAATGACCAACTTTCCTTAGCGGGCTTGGACGCAATCGGAACGACTTATTCTTTTGAGTATGACTTTGAGTTGGATGCTATTTATGACCCGCTCAATGACATTACCCATTTTGCAGAGGAATCAGGTTTATACGGTGCATATATTGACCCCACTGAGCGGTCAACTTTCCAGCCTTCTTATACCTACACGTTTATGCGTCGCACACGCCATTACATTGAATTCACCAATCCTCCAAATTTAGCAGATATAGATTTGCGGACAAACCCTGATACAGAGGCAGTTGTCATTCGCATTGGTACAATGGAAATTGCTCCGAATATCGACTCTGAAACGGGATTGCCCCGATTCTATGCTACGCTCCCTGATTGTTGTGTTGCCTTCGACCTGAATGTGCAGACGACAATCATTGCGGCCCCGAATCCTGCCTACATTTTTGATTACAGTTATGATGGAGGGACAGTGGGGATTCCGCAGGCGTGTCGCTTTGAACATCGCTACTATGCGCCGTTGGATGAGATATTAGATTATTATATCGAATACAATATCTGTGCGCTCAATGCGGAGTCGCTAGAAGACTACGAAGATGATTTAGCTACTATCCTCGATAGTTTGATGATAGATTTACCTAGCAGATAGCTTGTTACAAACGACCAAATAGCCGACGCACCGCAGCCAGACAGCCACTATTCTCATTTTCTTCAACTCGTTCTGGCTGTGGTGCAAAATAGTTGGGATCATGCTGATCGAAGTAATACTCGATACGCTTACGAAGGTCTTTCGCTTGCAAGTCAAAATGTGCCAGAAAATCTTGTGCTATCGCGTCTTCTATGCGGATGATGCCCAAGAGCATGTGTCCGGGTGCGATGACTTGATGACCTCTACGACGTGCCTCATCAACGGCAAGTTCTAGCATTTTCTTCGTGTTAGCTGATAAATCAAATCTATAGTCATCACTTTCATTGATGAGATGTTTGCACTTTGCCAGCATATACGGACGTACTTTTGCCGTGACAATGTCGAAATCTGACAATGTGAAGTAAGCGTCTGTTTTGTCTGCGATGGTCATAGCGACCAAAATATGTAAAACAGTGATTTGTGTATGTTGATGTGGTTCGGCTTCGGCTTGTGCAGTAGACAATATTAAGCGAGAGGCGTTTACGAAGCGTTCCATTTTTGGGGGTGGGCGCATAATTGACCTTATTCTAACGGATTGTAATACAAGCATAGCACAAACAGAGGATGTCAGTATTTTGTGATGACTTTTTTGTAGCTCTGCGTGCGAGACTGTTTTATGCTAATGGTATACTCGTTATCTCGCACTTGGAATCCTCATGCCTGAAAAACAGCCTCAACCTAAGCGTCGCGTGCGCCTCATACACACAAAAATAGGTGCTGGAAACGATTTTAGCGAACCGATGATGCTGGCAATGGTGGTTGGCTTTATTGTTATTTGCGTGCTTGTCGTTTTTTTCTTCCCTGTATTGCTATATGCCATTGTTGTGCCTGTTCTGGCACTCACTGGTTTTGTCATGCTCTTTTTGTTGTACGGTATGGTGCTAGAAGCGAAACAACCGCTATACAATAAAAAAAATAGATTTTCCTCTTTAGTCTCTATTTTTCAGTACATTTTATTCTTGCCATTCATGCTGGTGTTACTATTTTTGTGTGCTTTGATGCTGGTATTAGGAACTGGGATGACTGTGCCGGTGATTATCTCGGAATGGGTCATTCATCGCTATAACGATGCGGTGCGTCGGGTGTATCGCAAACGGGCAGAGATGATACCCATCACTGTGACCAGCATCAAGCAATGGGAAAATTTGCCATTCGGACGGCGCTTTGTGTTTGAGGGAACAGTAGACGAAAGTAGCAAACAATTCGATAACAGTACGTTGGTGTATCAGGCACAGCATGAGGTTTACACGATAGCAGGTGATTCTGATGAGACGTTGGAATGGTTGGCATTCAATACATTTTCTGCGCGGAAAACGCTATTACAACCGATGTATGTGCTATTTGATAGCTACCCGATAATGGTGCATCATGCCTATGGTAGACATCCCGACATTGACATCAGGACACAAGAAATCACCAAAATTGATAATAACGGTGGCGAATTGTATAAGGGGATGCGTCGCATTGTAGGTGTCGGTGTGGGAGCAAGGGTGCGCGTACATGGCAAAGTGCAACTCAATGAACGCAGACAGCGAAACACCCAGCCATACATGATTGAAAAAATCGAGTTGCTATCTCCTTTGGTGCAAATGACACGCCCGCCGACAGCAAAAGAAGCTGAACGGGATATACAATCTGCCAATAGTCGCTTGGGTGGTAGCACCTTCAAAGAAGCGATTAACGTGGATACGCTCACCGATTTTTCGGTGTTCAATTATGAGCCTGCTAAACATTCACGCTTTGGTGGGACAAGCAGTGGGCAATCGCGCAAAAATCGCTTTGGTCAACCTCAATCGCAGACCAACAAACGACGCGCTAATAGTATCATCTCGGCATTAACTGGTCAGACGCCATCCCCTAAAAAAGGGCGATTTGGAAACACGACAAACACCTCTCGTTTTGGTGGAACACCGAGTACATCACGCTTTGGGAGTGGGCAATCTCGTTTTGGTAGCTCATCAGGTGAATCTCGCTTTGGGAATAGCAACTCGCGCTTCAGCAGCGCATCTATAGAGAACCAGCCACCAGTAGATATTCCCTATGATGACCTGATAACTTCAACGCCAGATAATCCGCTTCCATTTGATGATGATAACCAATAAATAAGAAGGAGCATCCTTGAGTGTGGATGCTTTTAATTTGCTCAAATATATAACTTGACAGTTATATAACTAATATAGTATATTTAAAACATGATGACGATTTTTGATGTGATAGCCGATCCAACACGCCGAATCATACTAGACCTCTTGCGTGATCGTCCGCGCATAGTGAGCGAGTTGGTTGCTGAATTGGAGATAAGCCAGCCGGGTGTATCTAAGCAATTGCGTATTCTGCGCGAAGCTGACCTTGTAACGGTGCAACAAGAGGGGCGTAAGCGTTTATATGTTCTGACGCCTAAGCCATTAAGCGAGCTTGACCAGTGGTTAGCAAATTATCGCCAACTCTGGGAAGACCGTTATGACAGACTTGATGTATATCTTGAAGAAATCAAACAATCAGAAAAAGAGGATTCCAATGACAACACCGAATAGCACGACGAAGACACAGGTAGATTTACCATCCGATAACGAAATTCGCGTGACCCGTACTTTCAGCGCATCGCAGGCAATCATGTGGGATATGTGGACGAAGCCGGAACACTTGGCGCACTGGTGGGGTCTTGAAGGCTGGACCTTACCGGTTTGCGAGATGGACTTCCGTGAGGGTGGGTCATGTTTTTACTGCATGAAAGGTCCTGATATGGAATCTTGCGGAAAATGGATGTACCAAGAAATTGTGCCGAAAAGCAAAATTGTACATACGGATGCTTTTGCCAATGCCGATCGTACAATTAATGAAGATTATCCCGCGTCTGAAATTACCCTGACCTTCAATGAAAAAGACGGTAAAACAACCGTTGTCAGTGTATCGAAGTATGCCAGTAAAGAACTGCGTGACCAAATTTTGGAGATGGGTGTGGAAGCAGGTATCAGCCAAACATATGACCGTCTGGAAACGTATCTTGGTACATTAAGCTAACCAAGTACAAATACAATTTTCTAAAAGCTACCATATTTTGCTGGTAGCTTTTTTCTTTTCCCCTTAATATCTGATTTTGTGCCAATCATTCGTCAAATAGCATGTTTTCCAGCATAATTGTGTGTAATGATTTGCTAACTTGCTCACTATCATCAGGAAATATAGTACATGCAATGGATACGAGCATGGTGGACACGCTGGCTGGGCTTTGTGGTGTGTCTTGCTATGAGCAGTGTGGGGCTTTTGCTGGCACAGACAGACACGGATAACACGCGCATCATCAGTGTCTACATTACAGATGGTACACAATTGAATGTGCAAGTTGCTGTTCCAGCGGGTATGACTGTTGAAAGTGTGACTGTTGCGTTGCCAGACGATACGCTCACACTGAGGCAACGCGATATATCTTTTGTTGAAGAACGCTGGATTTTGCTGGATGGTGGGCGCGATATGCTCAATGCCGAAAGTGAAATCCGTGATGAGCTAGGTGCGTTGCTATCAGATGATGACTTCGCTCGTCGCACAGGGCTGATTATTTTTCAGGATGATAGTGAACCACAAATTGTTGCGCCCAGTGATGATAGCGAGATAGTGCGCGATGCGATTGCGACCTATCAAGCGAGTGCCAGCCGTGTTGGATGTGTTAGGGAGGCTGTTTCTGCTTTTAACCGCTATCAAGAAAATACGCTTGATGTGTCTGCTGTCCGCCGTGTTTTGCTGATAACAGGCAGTACAAGCTGTGATGACGATTTGCCGACAGTTACTGTGCCAGTTGATATATTGGTATTGGGAAGTGCTAATGGTCAATTGATTGGTATAGCGGAGCAGGGCAACACAGTTATCAGAACCAGCAATTTACCTACATTTGATGGTGCGCTGGCGGAGGTGCTTTCGCGTTGGCAAACGGATATTTTATTATATGAAACCACGCTATCCGGTGACATCGCATCTGCTACAGTAACGCTATCGCTTACAGACGGGCAAACACTTTCGCGTACCGTGCCAGTGACAGGTGTGTTTGATGAACCCTCTACGCCAACGCCTGTGCCATCACCCACAGAAACACAAACCCTAATGCCGACTACTACAATTGAAGCCACTGAAGATGTTACCTCAGCCGAAGCTACTGATGAAGTCGCGTTGGTTGTCCCTGAGGATAGTGAAAACGAAGCATCGGAATCGGCTACTGAACCCCTGATGGATCAGGACGACATCTTGAATGTGGTGGTCATTTTATTATTTTCAACCGTGACGATTGGGTCAGCCTTGTTTGCACAGAGAATGCGACAGCGGAAAATGGCGAAAGTGCTTGAATCTTTCGATACACGCATGGAAAGTACCCAACAGATTGCGCTCGCATATTTACGCGATACAGACAAGACGAATGTGTATGCTGTGTTCATCCCTGCGACGATTCTTGGACGGGGGGGCAAAAGTACGCTCATCATTAAGGATGACAAGTTATCACGTGAGCATGTACGCTTTACAGAAACAGAACAACACGGTTTATTGATGACTCGTCTTTCGCAAGCGGAAGTGTTGGTAAATGGCGACCCTGTTGAACGAGCGCAACAACTATTCGTCGGGGATATTATCACCTTATCGCCTAATACGAGCTTGCTGGTAGAGAGGATTGATGATGATGTTTAAGCATGGTGCAGTGATAGCATGTTTACTGGTCATTATGTGCATGTCGGGTTTATCTATGCGTGTACAAGCACAATCTGAGTCAGTGGAAAACATCACGCTTGGCGAGACAGTTGGCGGATTTTTTGGTGCAGATGACACTGCAAGTTGGCAAGTGACTGTCCCAGCGCAAACGATTCTCGAAGTGACCATGCGCCGTATCGGGGGTGTGTATACGCCACGCATGATAATCGAAACAGCGCAGGGCAACAGGATTCCGGCAAGGCGCATTGAATCGGCTGGCACAGTGACACTCATTGTCGAAGAGGGTATGCCAATTAGTGAGGATGGCTATTTTGTGCGTTTGTTTGCAGAAGATGACCTATCCGATGGCACAAATGTGGTTGCTGAGTATAGCTTAACGCTTGCTAGTCGGGGAATGGCGCGGGCAGATAATGACGCGGGTTTGCCAGATGTATTCGCAGAGTCGCTTGTCCCTTTATTAGAAATAGCGCCCGAAGACCCAACACAAACGCCAGCTAGTCCCTTTAGTGGAAACGCTATCACCTTACCGAATCTGCCGGATATAGCTATCTACGGTGCAGTCGATGTTCTCTCAGTAGATGAAGCGAACGCTAATCGCTTTGTCATTGGCAACGAAATGCGCACGCTTGCTATCAACAACACAGTGACGTTATCAACAATGATAGAGGCGATTGCTTTTGCAGAAGATGGGCGTGTGTGGATGCAGATGCTATCCGGCGCAGTGTTCAGCACTGAGGAAAACATCATGGCGTTATCAATAGATGATATCGTGCGTAATCTGCTTGTCATTGTGCTGGAAGATGGGCGTGAGATTCGCTCGGACTTTGCCGAACTGCGCCAAATGAGTACACAAGCTAATTTGCTAGAAATATATGTCCAGTCAACGCAACGCATCGTAGTAGATAGTACCTCAATTCGGCTGACAACGGGTACGACTGGTATCAGTGAGTTAGTTGTTGATGGCACGACTATCACCCTAGATAAAGTTGGCTGGGATGTGCTGGCAGTTTTGGACAGCATCGCATGGATGCGGATTGATGACAGCACACATATTCGGAGTGAGGTGCTGAGTATTGATTTGCGTCAGCGCGAGGACGGACGCTACGGCTTATCATTGGTGATATTTGACCGTGAGATTGATTTGCGACTCGACCCGCTTGGCATAGCACGGCTGGACATCACCCCACAAACGCTTGAACTAGATATGCAAGACGGGCGCACTATAGAAGAAGGCTTATTCACGCTCTCTTCTTTAGATACAGATGCGCGGTCTGTGCGGGTGGCACGCGAAGACGGTACGGCGTTGGTTGTGTTGCCCGATGATACGCGCCTTGCAATACCGGAAACTGTGCCAGCGACGAACAGTGATGCCTTGCCACATGAGCCAGAGTTTGCGCCAAGTCATTTCAATAATCTTGGCACAACGGTCAGTGATTATCACCCGCGTTGGGATACTGACCATAGCCTCTTGCCTGTGAATCGCGTGAATGGCAATTTGATATATCCCGTAACAGATATTGCGATTGCAGGTGAGGGCATCACACTTGGGTGGTCACGGACATATAACAGCCTTGGGTCAGATAGCGTGTTGCCTGCTTATGATAGTGCTTCATTATATGGCACATTTGGCATCGGCTGGACGCATCGCTATCAGATAGGCTTAGATATTACTTATGCCACACATGCCGATACCCCGCAACTAAGGTTATTTCTGCCCGATGGTAGCCAGCATATTTTTACGCCGACAGATAACAGCCGTTCGATATTTCGTTCGCGGATTTTGCGTTCATGGACACTGGCGCGTCAGGGTGATGTTATTGGTACATGGGAAGCCCGCACCTCAGAAGGCGTAGTCTATCGCTTTGATGAAGCCGGATGCTTGCAGTCGATACACGATGCGCAGGGCAATGTGCTGGTCTTTTCGCCTATTCCGCAGGGTAGGCTGGGACGCTATGGTGCGACTGGTGGTTTTTTCGTGTCGGATGCGTTCGGACGGCGCATAGAGGTATACACCAATAGCGATAATCTGATAATCGCTGTGCGCGATATGCAAGGACGTGAACTCAGTTATGGTTATGATGATAACAACCAGCTTTCGCAAGTGACCTATCGTGGTACACAAGGCACAGCGATGTATAGCTATAATGCAGAGGGTCGCCTGATTGAACTCGCTGATTCACAGAGTCCGTATCATCAGACGATGACATTTGCTTACAACGAACGTGGTCAGGTAGCGACTTGGACACTAGTCGGTGATGATACAACGCACCTCGCGTATCAACTCAGCTATGACAATCAGCGCACAACACAAACTCAGCGCATTAATGATAATGATGAGCGCGAGCAAGTGTGGATATTTGATAATGATTTTCGTCTGTTGCAAGCGACACCGAGCGCGGTTATCGGTGCATATAGTTATGTGTATCAGGGAGATTTGCTGACGCGCATTGTCCAGCCGGATGACGCGGAGTTGGCACTGAGCTATGACGATAGAGGTTATCTGACAATTATCAATGACCCGATTAGCGCACAGAATTATACCTTTTCTTATGAAGAGACAGTGGATAATCAGGTGCGCTTGCTGATTGTCAATGTGCCGAACGTGACCTTGCCGTATATGCAATTGTCGTATGATGCAGACGGACGCTTAATCACTATCCAACGGGCGCTTGCTGAGACGACAAGCACAACAACACGTTATCGCTACGACGACCCCCGTTTGCCGTATCATCTGACTGAAATTGCTCATGGTATAGAAACATCCGACCCCGTATTGCGTCGCTATCACTATGATAATTTTGGCTATGTATCAGCTATTGAGGTGGGGCAAACGAGTTCAGTAGAAATTGATGAATACGCGCAACGCTGGTCACTGGTGCATGATATTACGGGGCAGTTGCGTCTCGTAACCGATAGTAGCGGCGTAACGACGGCTATCGGCTGGGAGGATGCGGTTGGTGAGATAGCGACCATCACCGTTGATGATATGCTCACTGATACACAATACAGCTATCGTTATGATTATGATGAAGCGGGTAATTTGCTTGCAATCACTGAGCCGGACAATATCACGACGCGCTATGCTTACGATGCGCTCAACCGACTGACACAAGTGATTGAACCCCTAACTGTGCCAACGGGTGAAGATACGCCAACACGCACGACAACCTATGTGTATAACGTGGCTGGTGATGTAGAGACACTTATCTTGCCGACAGGCGTTGCCCAAACGTATACCTATGATGAGCGTGGACGGTTGGTATCGCGTAGTTCACTAGGGCGAACCGTCCGTTATGACATCAACAACACAAATACCCGATACCGCATCGACACTGCGCCGAATGCGTCGGCAACTTTTTTGTTCAATGCCAATGGACAGTTGGATGCTATCAATTTACCGCGTGTGAACGGCAGTGCCTATGATTTTGGTTACGATAGTCGGGGTAATCTAGCATCTGTCTCGAATAATCTCAGTGGGGCATCGCGCCTAGTCATCCGTGCCGACTATAATGCGCAAAGTTGGGTACAGGCTACCAGCATTGGTAATTTTGATGATGGTTTGGTAACTGCCTTTGATTATGATGTGCTGGGTAATGTCGTGGCAGTGACAGACCCACTTGGTAACACGCTATCCAACCGTGTTGATGGGGCAGGACGGGTAACACAAGTGACCTTGCCTAATGGCGATGTTATCGGCTATGCCTATGATGTCGTCGGCGATTTGGTAGGGGTTACGGATGCAGAAGGTAACACAAGCCAATTTTCGTATGATGGCGTGTCGCAGTTGCGCTTAATCACAGATGCTAACCAACAAGTGACGCTCTTTGAGTATGACAGCGCCAATAATCTGATTGCGATTACGGATGCACGCGGTAGCCGACAAGAATTTAGCTATGATGCTGTTGGGCGGGTTGTCACCTTTGCAGATGCTCAAGTGGTTGGGGATGCTATTTCTGATAATGTCACCAGTAACTATACGTATGATGTTGATGATAATTTGCTCAGTGTGTTCACGTTTTTAGATGAGACGACCTTCACTTATAACTCCAGTGGTGATGTGGTGGCGCTGGTACAAGATGATAACCGTGAATTTTTGTATGGGCGTGACCGTGACGGACGCATTACCAGCATCACTGACCCCCTTGGCAACACAACGTCCTATGCCTACAATCCACGCGGTTATATCGCACGCATTAGCAATGCACAAGGTTTGCTGACTGAATTTCAGTGGCGCACTGATGGGCGTTTATTGCGTTATACGTTCAATGGTGAGACTTTGTTTTTTGAGGCAGATGACTTTGGGCGCTTAGAAAATATCATCAATGAGAGCGATGCCAACGATGAACGCTTGCGCATTAGCTATGATGCGAATGGCAATATCGTTCTGATTGCACGACGTATTATTGAGGATGCTTTGCCACCCTTTAACTATACCTATGCCTATGATGACAATGGTCGCCTCATCAGCTATACCACGCCTATCAGTGAGCAACCCTACATTTATACTTATGATGGCAACGGCAATATCACGAGTATCACTGCCCCTGTTGGTGCAATGACAACCTATACGTATGACCGCGTTGGCAATCTGCTGAGTGTCACCGATGCGCAGGGCTTCACGACTACTTACGGCTACGATGCCGTCGGCAATTTGACAGATGTTGCTTTGCCTTCTGGTCTACTACTGACCTATGCCTATGATGAACGCAATCAACTTATTCAGGCTACCGAAATCCAGCCAGATAATAGCGAGCGTGTTTATCTGTTTGCGTATGATGAAACGGGTAATGTGGTCAACTATACCGACCCAGCCGGACGCACGACAAGCTATGCGTATGATGATTTTGGCAATGTAACCGAGATTGTGCAGGCAGGGTTAGCAAGCGAGGATAGCGATGCGCCAACGATTACCACAGCTTATAGCTATGATGACGCTGATAATCTGACGAGTGTTACGTTTGATGATGGGCGCACGATTACCTTGACCTACAACGCGCTAGGTCAACGGGTGCGCTATATCGACGCGGCGAATAACTCATGGTCATATGGTTATGATGATGCCGGCAATTTGGTACAGGTCGGCGACCCGCTTGGCTTTTTCACATCTTATGAGTGGGATAGTTGGAATCGCATGACGCAATTTGTGTACGGGCGCAACGATGAACCTGTGATAATTGACTATACGCGCACGCAATTGAGCAGTGTGCAATTGCCAGATAACCAACTACAACGTAACTCCAATGCACCGCGCCGCGAAACAATTGACTACACACTTAACCCACTCGGACAGTTAACAGCGATTACGCATGGCGAGCAAGTGACCCAATACTTGCGTGATGACATCGGGCGCTTGCTCTCGGTTGGTATCGCAGACGAGGAAGACGCTACTATCACTTTAGAGTATGCAGGCAATACGCTAACGCTACGTGTCGGTGACGCGCTTTTGCAAACCCGTACCTATGATGAAGCGGGTAATCTGATAAGCATCACCAATGCAGATGAAACGGCTATCACCTTGGACTATGATGTGTTAGGGGCATTGGTGGGTTATGCCGATGATACGCTGAATGTGCGTTATGACTATGACCCCCTCAAACGGACACTCACTAGCCGAGATGCGGGCGAACTCGGTACGACGACGATTGCGTATGATGACTTTGACCGTCCGATAAATGTACTGTTTGATGAAGGCGCGTCGATAACGGTTGCCTATGATGAAGCGGGTAATCCGGCTTCTATCTCGCGCAGTAACAGCATCGACACGATTATTATTTATGACAGGCGCGGGTACATCCTCAGCATTCGCCATACCGATGTTGAAGACGATACTTCAATAGATGGCTTTGAATACGAATACGATGCGGTTGGCAATTTAACACGGGTGGATCGGCGTAATGAATGGTCGATTTTGTATGCTTATGACGATGCGCGTCAGTTGGTGAGCGAACGCTGGCTCGACCCTGATAATCAACTGGTTTACGATGTCGCATATCGGTATGATAACGTGGGCAATCGTGTAGAAAAAATAGAGCGCATCAGCACCAATACACCCGAACGCACGGTGTACACGTACAACAGCGAAAACCAACTTATCAGCGAAGCACAAGGTACAGATTTAGGTGCAGGTAATGGTGCGCCCCCACCCCGTCCGCCAGGAGCAAGTTTGCCAACTGTGTTGTTTGGTCTGCTACTTGTGCCGTCACTTTGGTGGGCGCGGGGCAATCGACGACGTTTACTAGTGGTACTCGGAAGTAGCTTAATTTTCTTCCCAACGATGCTCATCTTTGCACAAGACGATAGTGAAGCGACGGTCACGGTTAGCTACGCATACGACATGGCTGGCAATCTCATTTCGGAAATGGCAGATGATGGTTCTGTGCTGGCGAATTATCAGTACGATGTATTCAACCGACTGATTGCCCTAGAATCACTTGACCCCCTGACAGGCGACCCTATCAGCACGACGATTGCCTACGATGATTTAGGGCGCGTGGTGCGGGTACAATCCGGCAATTACGAACGGACGTATATGTATGATGCGTTGGGGCGGGTTGCTGTCGAAGATGGTCAGGGTACTCGCTTCCTATATTACAGTGTGGATGACGATGATACACTGCGGATTGCAGGTGATGAGGGCGCGGTATGGCTCTTGGATAACGCGCTTGGGCGCACGCAAGTTTGGGTTGATGATGCCCGCGAGATTGTGGGCGTGCAAGGGGATGGCTTCCGTTATAACGCCTTTGGCGAGACGATTAATGGACTAGCGTTTCCAGGCGAGGCTCTCACCTTATCGGATAGGGCATCGCTAGAGCAAGTGCAATTACCCTATAGCCAGATTGTGTTGCTCGGGGCGCGGGCATATCACCCACGTATTGGGCGCTTCATGCAACGTGACCCTGTACGGCATGACCCGCGTGGGAATTTGTATACCTATGTGTATAACAACCCTATCACATACAACGACCTGCAAGGCACAACGCCCGATACGATTCAGCGTACACTGGAAGGTTTAGGAACGAGTGCGCCAACGATTGACCCGCAAGCACGCATCGTTCAACCGCGCCTGCCACAAACGCCAGCGATGCCTGTCGTCAATGGGGGTGATGGTAGCTTGACTGTCGCGCAAGCACAGGCAGAAGAAAGTCAGCGAGTAGCCGAATTATCATTACTAACGCAATTTGGTATCAACGATACTGTCGCCATGATTGACCCCTTAGCGTGTGATGTTTATGTGCGTGGGTTCAATCCCCAAGCGACTGACTATGTAAATGCTACGGAAGCGAATCGGCGTGCTTTTGTCGAACGGTTCGACCCCGTACATGGCTGGATTCCATCGCAGATACCAGAGCCGGCTGGGGGTAACCCGTTGCTGACTTTGGAATTGGTTGCGCCTTTGTTAGCACAAGCAGGACAAGCGCCTGTGATGAGTGGATGTTCGTCAGTGCTGATGTTACCAAGTGTCGATATACCGAACCCGACAGCGTTCTATGATGCGCTTACAGCGGTTTATGATGCAACTGTTGATAGACAACCGACGCTCTACACAGCCTTACTCGGTGAGATGTTGCCAATAGATGCTCTTGTATTGGATACAGGTACAGCCGATGCGTGGACAACAACGGTAGCGATACCAGACCTGATTCCATTGGGCGATACTGCCTTGACCGATTTGCACACACAGACAAGTGACATCACTGATGTGCTGTTGTTCCCCTTACAAGCAGACGCGCTGATAGATTGGCAAACGCAATTCCGAGCCGAACCTGTTTACCAACCGCGTGTGCTGGAGATAGGGCAACCGTAAAAAATGTGTAATTTCGTGCGGGATTGTGTCACGTTGTTGGGCATAGAACGTATTGTATATGAGATGAAAGTGCATGATTTGGATAATTTATCATGTCACATAGAAGAAGCGTAAATTTGGATATTTCGACAATACCAACAAAATACTCTGTAGGGACACGATCTATTGTGTCCGCGAATTTGCCATAAGCACAGAACAAGTGACTGAGGACAAAACGCAACATGGTTTCCAATGAAGATTGTCTGACAGCGAGTGCTGCGCAGAAATTGGTCAATGACCCCAATTATGATATTGAAGCATACATCGGTAAAGGCGCGATGGCATGCGTGTATAAGGCAACCGAACGTGGCACGCCTAACGTATACGCGATGAAATTACTGCGTGAACGGTATCGTATGGATACACAGTTCATCGAATTTTTCGAGCGAGAAGCCGTCTCGATGCGCGATTTACAGTATCCCAATATTGTGCGTTTTTACACGCATAGCGTCCAAGAAGACTATGCCTATATCCTCATGGATTATGTGGATGGTGTGCCGTTGACCAAAATTATTGGACAAGCACGGCGCAATGAAGCGATGATTCCGCTGGATATGATTATGGTCACGATGGCACAGATTGCCCGTGCGATTGGTTATTTGCATCGGCAAAAATATGTGCATCGGGATATTAAGCCGGGTAATGTGTTGATTAGAGATAACAACGAAGCCTATCTCACTGATTTGGGTATCGCGGGGATGGTCACGTCGCAAGATGACGATGATTTTTATCTGGGGGCAGGCACGCCGTCATATATGCCATATGAACAGCAGACCTTCGAGAAAATTGACCATACAGCCGATATTTATGCCTTTGCGGTCATGATGTACGAAATGTTCACGGCAAAAAAACCTTTCATCACACAGCCGGGACTGGCTATTAAAGAAGCACGCAAGCAGATTGTTGAGCTTCATCGTAAAGGCGAGTTTGATTCGCTCTTACAAAGCCGCCCTGAATTACCGCCTAGCATTGACACGCATTTTGAACGGGCGCTGGCAACAAAACCAAGCGAACGGTATCAGGATGTGATGGATTTTGCGAAGGATGTCCATGAGTCACTGGTAAAGGCGAATTTGATTTCAGATGCTTTGCACGATTTTGATGTGATTAAGCCTCAGCCTATCCCGCAAGCCACCACAAACGGCAACGCGGGTGCTTCAGCCGAGCTTGTGCAAGCGAATAAAGCCAAAAACATATTACAAGATAGCAGGCTACCGTTGATAGCTATGGTAGGTGTTCTCATTGTGCTATCACTCCTGATTATGTTTATGTTGAGCCAACAGGGGGCGCAGGAAAATCCCGTTACGGTTACAAGTGATGCCACGGTGCAAGTCGCATCACCGACGGTTGTACCTGCTACCCAAGCACCGCCAACAGAAATCGTAGATGCTCGTTTTTTTGCTGAGGGTGCGCTTTCACCATTGGCAGTCAATTCGATTGTTGAGGCAGACGAAGCAGAGGTCACACTCTTGAATTTGCTGGTCGGTAGTGAAGGCGAGGCAAACATTGCGCTGAGTGATAGTGTCGATGCTTTTGAACTCTCACTTACGCTAGATGCCATGCCTGTTGATGATGTGTTTAGCTACGGCGTACTTTTTGGTGCTATGTCAGTTGTGGTAGTAGGGGATAGTGATACAACAGAACTGCTTTTTGATGATGAATCGCTTGCACGTTACGATGAGCTAAGTCAGCTACCGCAAACGCTTATTGTCCGTGTGCGAGAAGATGCGGTACAAATTGAAACCGTGTCTTTTGCTGAGGAAACAAGCGCCCCTGATATTGCTATCTATGATGTAGATGTCATAGTTGCGCCTGTAGCCGACCTATCACTTACTTTCACGGGGCTAGTGCCGGATGTGATACTCGATAGTGTTGGGCTTTCGGTAGCAGGTGAAGGCATTCGCATAGAGCCGTTACCTGCACTGAGTATGATGCAAAGTGGGGCGCGGGCATTGCGGGCAACAGGAGATGCGAGTGATGTGATTACATGTCCGGCGTTTGTAAACGTGTACGATGGCATCCAAGCCTTGCGCACCGCCGATGGTGTGAATGCCTTGCTGACAGACATAGAGGTTTACAATTTTGATGTTTATAGGGCGTGCGAAGGCGAAGATAGCATCACGGCTGCAATGGGTTGGTCAGATGATATGAACGACCTCATTGACGATTTTTCGGATTAGAATACGCCCCATTCAGTTTCTAGCAAAATCGTTCTGTTATGTCGGGAGCGCACACAGGCACTCCCACACAGAAATTGGGCGTATGTAGGGCGCAGACGTAGCAACGCCCCTACGAAATTTCATTTATTTTCCAGACTCCACATAAGGCATACTCAGTTTTCCGGTAGTGTTGCAAAGTCAGGGGCGTGTTCGCGCAAGAAATCATAGACGATATTGGCATATGCGACTTCATCTGTGCTGATGGAACGCGAATGTGGTGCGCCCCAATCGGTTATGACAAGTTCTGTTATGTCTTGATTGGCATTGGCGTAAATGCGTTCGCTGTGTACGGGTAAGACGAAACCATCTTGCGCGGAGTGAATTAGCAAAATCGGCATGTTGAGGTCGCGGATAATTTCTGCTGGTTGTACTTCCGCAAAGGTAAAGCCACCACGCTGTTCAGCGAAAAATTGGGCTGTCGGGATGAATGGATTCACCAATGCGCCGTAGCGCCGTCTGCCTTCTTCGGTGATTTGCTCGTAAACACTGCTATAAGTAGAATCGACTACGACAAAGGGAATATCGGGATGGTCGGGCAGGGCAATCATCGTGGTTGCCCCACCATAACTTTCTGACCAAATGCCGATGTTGCTCTGTGGCAAGCCTGTATAATCGCTATACCACTCAATCAAAAAGGTGAGGTCTTCACTTTCGCGTGCGCCATAGGTGAGTGGTAAATCATTGGTTTGGTAAGGCGCATCAAAGGTCATTAAATCGCATCCTAAATCGTAAAACATAGGACCTGCCAAGCGCACAATTGAGCGCACACCCCCTAAGCCATGCACCGTAATGACCGCGCAATCGGCGTCGGCTGGGTTATCGAACACATCAACGACTAGCAAATTATCGCCATTTTGTAACTCAAAGGATTCAGTTGGGGTGATGCTTTCTTCTATTAACTCGCTATTCCATGTCGGGTCTTGTGCGTAATTAGTCGGCACAAAAACAACAATAATAGATGAGAAATACCAACTGATGCCAAAGTAAAGAATGTATAACGCGGGGATTAAGCCGAGAAGCAATCCACCTAAAACTTTTTTCATGGTTATTTTTCCTGTTTCGTCAAATAAGGGTAGTATATATCTTGGTTACGAAAGATTGCAGGTTTGTTGGGTAAAAGGTTAATAGGCTTGTTTGCTCAATTTGCTATGCGTGACTGCGACACACGAAGAACACATAACTGTAATAATCACCATATTCACGGTGCATGGTAAGTTCACGGCGCGTCTCTGCGATGATGCTTTGTCCAAGAGGATTGTCAGCATATTTTTCGCTCATCGCAGGAAGACGTGCTTCGAGTGGTGCATAATAATGTGTCCACCATTCGTCGGCTGATAGCGTGAAATGTACCGATACATCGTATCCCGCCTCGTGAATTTCCGCAATTTTTTCTTCTGTGCTTGCCATCTTCGCATAATTCTCTGTCCAATAGTCGTAGATAGTTTGGGGCGGGTTGTCTCTTATCCATGCAATTTCGGTGAAAGCAATCGTGCTGGCTGGCTTCAAAAAAGGCTTCCATGTAGTGAGCGCATTTGTCACGCCCATAATGTAGACTGCGCCCTCTGACCAGATGAGGTCGAGGCTACTGGCACTGAAGGGTAGGTGATTCATATCAGCTTGAATCGTCGAAATGCGATTTTGTAGACCGTTCGCCGTTATGCGTTCGTTGAGTTGTGCCAAGTATTGTGTGTGGAAATCCACCCCGATGATATGCGCGGATGTATGCTCGGCTAAGTTCATAGTTTGCATTCCAGGTCCACAGCCGATGTCTGCGATTGTGGCGTCGTCTGCCAATGTTGGAACATGTGATAAAGCGCGTTCGGTTGCTTGTGGGCTACCAGGTCCTTGTCGGGGTAGGTCGTTATAAATATCGAGAAAGATAGTCTTGGGGTCAGTGGTCATGAAATCATTGCTCCATACGCTGGTTGAATATGTACATGATTGTAGCAAGCATTCAGCTACTGTGCGTGTGTGTACGGGTTTTTCCTTATGTCTACCGTCGCACTTGTGGAAGGCTATCCGCAATCATAGAATCTTGTTAACA
>JBCBKJ010000066.1:0-33802 GCA_038522085.1 Chloroflexota bacterium | reverse complement strand
ATCGAATTGTCAAAGAATATTCACTCAATTTATCAAAATATAGAGGAAGGGAAATCAGATGACTTTTCGATACAAAATAAACAATCTGCAATGCAGCTGCTACAGAATCTGTTAAATCGTATCTTTAACGCTATTCAAAACTTTGTTGTGTAGATGCACTTTGTTTTTCTCATGCGTTTAAATAAACCCTTATGAGCTTTCATAAACCCTTTAATGGTTGGAATATAAGATGTAATAAAGAAGTAAATTAACCAAAGGTGAAAATTGTCACAATATTAGAATCGTATGAATGTTCGTATATTACGAGGGTTTAATCGAGGATTACGTGTTGGAATTTTATTCATATGGAGAAGTAGATAAACTTTCTCAGGACGTATTTTTGCATTGACCGACAAAATAAACTTATACTGGGCTTAAAGCGCCAACCCGCGAAATCGATCTATACGAAAAGTATGTTTTATATCAAAGCTCATAATGCGGCTTTGACAGTTCGCAAGAAAGTGTATCGATGGTATCCAATAGCATTTGGTGAAAATAAAAAGCCATTTACAATCTACATTGTCGTCAGTTATTCAATATGCTTCTACTGCAAAAGATACCTCAATGAGCTTGAGGGTAATCATCGAACTAATGGCAAATTATGCCTTAACATGACTAACCGTCAATGGGATGTCATGAGATAAAATATGCCTGTGCGTGTCTACAGGACATTACGTATCCTTGATAAAATAAACATACAGATTCAAGCTATACTAGATGGTGCAGAAGGTTTGACACGTGGTCCGACATGATCCGCGCTACATCGATTCAATTGCCTATTTTGAAGGTATTACACCAGCAGAACGGCTATACCTGATGGATAATGCGCTGCGTCGGCACTACACAGTCAATGATGTTATTTTTCAGGAAGGTGGCAAAGTGGAGGGACTCTGGATCGTTGAACACGGACCCGTCAAGATTTTCAAACTCAGCCCGCAAGGTCATGAACACATCCTCTATTTGTGTGGTCCAGATACGACATTCAATGATATCGGGGCGTTGGATGGCGGCAACAATCCAGCGAATGCCTCAGCATTGAGTGCTGAGGTACAATTTTAGTTGATCCCCTCAGCGGTCATCACCCAGATTCTGACATAGAACCCACAGATTGCCCTGAATGTGCTTCGTATTTTGGCGAAGCGTGTGCACTCGCTAGTGGGGCAAATTGAAGATCTGGCACTGTATTCCGTGATTGTGCGCCTCGCACGGTTTCTGATCAAGCAGGTTGATGACCCTAGTCTCAGTGGTGATGGTGTGACCCGAAAGATCATCGCCGCCCATCTCAATACGACTCCCCTAACAATCAGTGTTGCCTTACGTGAATTAGCAACAGCCAGAGCGATTGAATTTGATCGGCATCAGGTCATGATTGTAGACGAAATCAAGCTCCAAGCGATTGCCCTGACTTAATCCCTGACAAATATCATATCTCCATAGTGACAAATCACACCCAAGTGCCTCATTTTAAGCCAGCTTAAATACACAGTGTCCCTTGAAACCTATCATAAATGTAGCGTTGAAAGTTACTACTGTATGTGACAGATCATGATGTGGTTCTTGTCGATCTATGTTGAAAGGATAAACTAAGATGGATTTCACATGAATGCCTCAGATCAATCTCACACGTTGTATGGGATGTGGCGACTGCGTGACAGCTTGTCCGACAGGGACATTGGCCATACAAGCCGATCAAGCTGTTCTGGTTGCGCCAGAAACCTGCATGTACTGCATGGTCTGTGAAGATGTATGTCCGGTTGCAGCCATTGATCTGCCGTCACAGATTGTCAAAAAGACACAAAACCCAATATGAAATAATTAGTTATTAGGATTTAACGATGGCTACAAATGCTAAACGAGAAAGAACAAAGAGACGTGTCGTCATCCGCTCCATTGCTTTGCCTTCTGAACATGGGGGCTGGGGATTTCTCATTGAACCCATTTTGCTGGGTCTCCTCGTCGCTTTTTCATGGCAGGGGATGCTACTGAGTGTTGCTGCGACGGGTATCTTTCTCATCCATCAGCCACTCAAGATTGCTGTGAAAGATTGGCGAAAGGGACGAAGACCACCGCGTCTGGCATGGGCAGAAAGGTTCGTGATTGGCTACGTCTCACTCGCGGTGATGCCCATGTTGGTGTTGCTGTTGACAACTGAGCCGTCATTTCTGTTGCCCGTCGTGCTTGCGATACCCCTTGCAGGTGTGCAGCTTTACTATGATGCCAATAATCGCAGCCGGCAATTCCTTCCAGAAGTCTGTGGCGCAGCGGCACTGGCTATGATTGCGCCTGCCATCGCATTGCTCAGCGGATGGACATTTGAACTGGCAATTGTCCTATGGATTATTCTAGCGACACGCGCAGCAGCAGCGATTCTGTATGTGCGGTCACGCATTCGCTTGAAAATAGGGAAGCCAACTTCACCACCAATCGCATGCCTTACTCATATAGTTGCTCTCATTGTCAGTGTGGGGCTTGCCGCTGTCGATCTCGCTCCATGGTTAACTGTGCTGGCTTTTGGGGTCTTGTTGCTGCGGGCAGTGCTAGGATTATCACCATATCGCAAAGATCATCCGATTAAGGTCATTGGCTTTCAAGAATTAGGGTATGGCTTGATGACCGTGTTCGTAGTCACTCTAGGCTACGGCTTGAATCTTTAGGAGACAAACAAATGGAACATAAAGCTACGTTACTCGGTGATGGCTTAGCCATTGAAAAAATGCACAGATATTGGTTGCTCGCACGCATGGGCAAGCGTGTCCTGCGTCCATGTGGGTTGGAACTGACAAAGCAGATGCCTGAAACATTAGCCCTTACTGATGCTGATCATGTGATTGAATTTGCACTCGGATTGGGTGTCACGCCCAAATGATACTGGCAAACGCCACCGCTAGTTACACCGCAGTTGAAGCGGATGCGGCTGCCGCATGCAATGTCCAGGACTACTTGAATGGTGACGAGTAGTGTTGTGTGGTAAGGCGCGCTGAGGTCACGGTTTACCAGATGCGAGTGCAACAGTCATCTATGGTGAAGCGATGTTGAACATGTAAACACCTGGTAACAAAATCAAGATCATTCAGGAGACAAAACGCCTGTTACAGGTCGGTGGACGTTATGGCATTCATGAGTTGTATCTGATTTCTGATGATCTGGACGAAGCCAAAAACAGGAAATTAATCAGGCACTATCGGCTGTCATTCATGTTGGCGCACGTCCGCTAACCGTTTCCGAGTGGTCGGCACTTTTCGAGGGAGTAGCACACTCGATTGTCTAATTTTCATTATTGACCTTCCAGTGACGTGCTGACTGCTGTGCTGCCCACATTGCGGCATAGCGTCCATTGATGTCTAGGAGGGTATTGTGATCACCACGCTCGACAATCTGTCCATCCTCTAGAACCAAGATCAGATCAGCTGCAACGACAGTGGACAAACGGTGGGCGATGACAATAACTGTCTTGTCTTCAACTAAGCGGTCAATAGCATGTTGCACAGCGACTTCACTCTCTGTATCCAGTGCTGATGTCGGCTCATCTAGTAAGATGATGGGTGCATCCTTGAGAATAGCACGTGCAATGGATATGCGTTGCCGTTCGCCCCCAGATAATGCACCGCCAATTTCACCTACGGTGGTATCGTAGCCATCTGGCAAGCGCGAGATAAATTCATGGCAGTTTGCAGTTTGGGCTGCTGCTTCAACCTCATCATCTGTCGCATCAGGCTTCGCCATACGAATATTATTGCGAATGGTATCGTCAAAGAGATACACATCTTGGAATACGACCGAAATATGTTGCATCAAATCTTGTTGTTTCAGTGAACGGATATCGATACCACCAATCTTGATACATCCTTTTTGTGGATCAGCATAACGAGTGATTAATTTGGTGAGGGTCGTTTTGCCACCACCCGATTCGCCAACTAGTGCAGTCAGTGATTTCACAGGTAGGTGAAAAGAGACATGATCTAGAACTTGCTCGCCTTGCTCACCCTCGTTTTGAGACGCATAGATAAATTCGACGCCATCAAACGCGATGTCAAAAGAAGTGAGTTGCCGAGTAGGATGCTGAACCAATAGCGGCTGGATGTCCAACATATTATTGACGCGCTCCATCCCCGCTTCCATAAAGTCAAACATCGTGGCCAGACTAGCAAAAATAGAAAGTGGTTCAGCGTAGCGAACGGCAATCGCAATCAAGGCAAAGAGCACTGCTAGATCCAATGTGCCACCCAAGACAAGGAAGATCCCCATTATTGTCACGATTAACATGCCAATTTGCACAATAGAAGACATCAAAATATTCGGTAAAATACCCCAGTTGGTCGCTGTCATTTGCTTTTCACGGAGGTTGACCATGGAATTTTGCAAGCGTACCGACTGCGCACCAACCTGTCGTGTTGCACGCAATACTTCAAGTCCTTGTGCGTACTCAATCAGGTTGGACGCTACTGCGGCACTCGCATCTGTCCGTACCCGATGATCACGTGCGGCTACATCACGAATGCGTTGGTAGAGCGGTACACCCAATGGGAAAATAACTGCAAGGGCAAGTGCCATACGCCAATCGATAAATAACGTGATCAAAACGGTGGTGAGTGGTGCGATGATTGTCTGCAAGATAATGCCGAATAGCCCGCCCATGACGGTGGTCACTTGTTGTACATTCGCGCTTAGAACATCATTCAAATCACCCGCTTGTCGTGATTGCAGATATTCGAGTGGGAGACGCCGTAAATGCTCTCCGAGCCGGATGCGCAATTCATGTGAGACCTCCATTTGTGTATCAAAGCCAAAATTAGCCTCAATCAAGCGTATAATCGCATTCACAATAACTAAAACAACGATGATAACACCGTAAAGTTGCCACTGGTCATCACCAGCCAGCACACTGGTAAAGAATGGGAAGAGCAAAGCAAAGATAATACCTTGGAACACGCCGCCGATAACACTAAGCAAAATCGTCGCTTGTACTTTACGTTTGTGCGAACCAGCGGCCAGCATCATATTGTGATAAGTATTAAACATAGTCAATTGTTCTCCTGCAATTGTGCTGTATTGCGCCTCAGTTCCCAGTTTTGAGCCTGTGTGAATTTGTTCCATAAATCCGCGTAGATGCCATGAGTAGCAACTAGATCATCATGTTGACCCCTTTCAGCGACCCGCCCTCGATCAAGGACAACAATTTGATCAGCATCCTGGATGGTGGACAGGCGGTGAGCCACGACAATCAGTGTTTTACCCGCAGCTAATTTGGCAATAGCTGCATGGATTTTGGCTTCATTTTCGGGGTCAGCAAAAGCTGTGGCTTCATCCAGGACAACAATTGGACTGTTTTGCAAAATGGCGCGGGCAATGGTGATGCGCTGACGCTGACCACCCGACAGGCGCGTCCCACGCTCACCGGCTTTGGTCTCGTATCCTTGAGGTAGTTCATTGACGATAAAATCATGTGCTTGGGCTGATTTAGCCGCATCTTCGACTTCAGCATCGCTCGCAACGGGGTTGCCCAGACGAATATTTTCACGGATCGTCTCGTGTAATAAGAAGGGAGCCTGAAAGACAAAGCTGACATGCTTCATCAACGCGTCGTTGCTGATGTCCCGTACATCCACACCGCCAACGTAAATCGCCCCTGCATTGACATCCCAGAAGCGAGGGATTAAACGGGCAACAGTACTTTTGCCTGCTCCAGATTTGCCAACGAGTGCTGTCACCGTGCCTTCAGCCATCTGAATCGAGACATTTTCAAGCGCAGGTTCAGACCGTCCAGCATAGGTGAAGGTGACATTTTCAAAGCGGATGCTACCATCTTTGGGTAGTTTAGGTGAGGTCGCTTCCGGTAGGGGAGGTTCTGCCAAAAGATGACCGATTCGTTTTGCACCAGCACTGGATAAATTGATCAGTGTTGACATCCAGATTAACGGAACGAGCGAGTCTGGTAGGGTTGGTGCGATGAACACAAACAGAAGCAAAGTGGGTATATCGAGCGTTCCGTTTGCAACAAAGCTCGCACCCACCATCAAAACAATCGCCATCGTTGGTAACGCTGTAAAGAGCATGCCGGCAACTAAAGCACCGCCTTTGCTCTTATCTGACCATTTCTTCATAGTAGCAGATGATTCGATGAGTGCTGCGCTGTAGCGTCGAAATGAACTCGTACCATCGTCGAATGTGCGTACCACTTGCATACCCTGTACATATTCGATGATCGTGTTATTCATGCGTTCATTCGCAGCATCCATAGCTTTGCGTCCTTCAGCAACATCTTTGAACGCGAATTGCATGGCAACGATGCCAATAGGAAAAACAGCGAGCGAAACCAAGGCCATACGCCAATCAATGAGGAACATGACCACTAGTGATATGAGAGGAATAGCGTAGGCACGTGCCATGAGCGGTGTGCTGTCAGCGACAAAGGCGTGTAGGTTAACCACATCGTCCATTAGCACTTTCTTCAGTGATCCCGACCCTGTTGAGACAACATATGCCAATGGGACCTTTGACAGGTGATCAGTCAATTGGGTGCGCAAAATCTCTTCTAATATGAAAGCTCCCTTATGCGACCATAGAAAAGAATAAATCCGTAGAATAATCGCCATGACGATGGCGAGTAGAATCAAGCCCCCAAGTGTTAGCAAGGTGTTGATATCTGGTGCTTCTGTCAACATTTCTTCTGCAACAGGGCGTAACAAGAGAATAGCAATAATCCAAGCAATACCACTGATTCCTGAGAGTGCCATACCAAGGTAAATTTGCCTACGTACAGGCTGGATAATCTCCCACAGGGACAGCTCCTTACCAGTTTGTTTCTGATGTGATGCGTCAACAGTCATAAGAACTCCTTGATTTCAATTCTTGAACCATTTTCTTCGTTTCTTCTACATAACCAGACACGGCGTCGACAACGTACTAACCCTCATCTGTGGTAGAAATGCCGTAATGCTTGAGTCTTTCATCGACCATTGGGCTGTGTGGTCTTAACGTAACTTGAGAAATTTTGTCTTCGTTAGACGGAACATAAGTGATCTTACTATTTTCAGTTTGAATGCTAAAACAACTTCCATGTACACGCACATCATCTTGATCCAACTGATAATATTTCACCATTTGTGCTGTGAGCGTTGCGACATCTGCCACACATGACACCATTATATTTTGCAACCCAGTAATGCCATTGGGATGGATATTGGTCTCGTCATCCGACATTCTTTCCGGGACATAATCCGAAATGATGAAAGGCCAATGATTATTTTTGGGTGCAAAACAGTACCACCTGACAACCGTACCATTAGGTTTCTCACGTTTACCGTGAATTACCTTTGAGCTATCTCGTTTTACCCGTTCATAGCTGGTATGGATATTAGGAGTGTAGATTACATAGTCTAGAATGGGACCGTCTTTGAAGGCAAAATTACCTATCCTGTCATAAAAAGGATGGAGCAATCGGATAATACCCAGCCGTGTGAGTTCCCTGAAAACAAGAGGGATTCGGGTTACATCAACAAGTTCAATAAAGCTATCGTCCTGTAAATAAATCAAGGCATTATAGGCTTTTTCAGGTTTTCTACCGTAATAGACCTGAAAACCAGCTTCCTGAAATTCTTTGATACCCTGATGAAGATTGTCTGTTCTAATAATGATATGATCAATCCGTTTCACGTTCTATGCATCTTTCGACTGCGATTGGTTTGTCTTCTTTTTGCAAAGACCATCGTCTCACTCACTTTGAATAATTGAAAAGTACGTGATATCTCAACTCTCTATAGATCATCAGTGGTTGATAGACCATACTGCTTCAGCTTCGCCTCAACCATAACGTTTCGTGGTTTGAGCGATATTGCCGTGATTTTATGCTGATCTGATTGTGTGTAATTAATTCTAGCGTTCTCAGTTTGAATGCTGAAGCTATTTTCGTAGGTGCGAATCAAATGTCGATCAATCTGATAATATGCTATCAATTGCTCTTTGAAGGTTTCTGTATCTTCCACATATGTGACATCTACGGCATGTAAATTATTGATGCCGTTAGGATGAATGTTCGTTTCATCATCTGACATCTTTTCTGGGGTGTAGGCAGACATAACAAAGGGGAGGTTTAAATCTTTTGGACCGAATAAGGTAAAACCCACAACAGTTCCATTAGGTTTCTCGCGTTTAGCTGAGAGCAGTTTAGTACTGCTATCTTGTACCCGTTCATACATGGCTTTAATATCTGGGCTGTAAATAGGATAGTCCAGAAGACAGCTTTCCTTGAAAGCGTACTGCCCGATTCTGTGAAGAAAAGGGTGCATTAAGCTCGGGATTCTGAGCCTAATCAAGGGTCTGGCCCATTGTGGGGTCGTGCCAACAAGTTCTAACATGCTGTTGTCTTGTAGGTAGATCAGCGCGTTGCCTCTCTGCGATTTTCGAGCATAAAACACGCGAAAACCCGCAGCCTCAAATTCTGCAACCCCTTCATGGAGGTTATCCACTCTAATGACAATGTGGTCAATGCGTTTCATGTCCTATCCAGCTTTTCACGCTAGTTTACAAGTCGCTTGGTTTTGGTGTTTAATCTATGAATTTATGATATGTAAGGTCACTAATCTCCGATAGGTAGACGATGTGCTTGTTCAGCTATCGGTTCATCTGTATCTGCTACGTAATCAGGCACGCGATCTTCAAGGAATCGGATTGTGGGTGATAAGGCTGATAAGATCGCTAAAATGATGAGTCCGCTACCGATCAGCAGGAACATGAATGCCATGCCACGACCATCGCCGACACCAATGAGCTGCCCCATGCTAGGCGATAAGGCTCCACCCTCATCCAATAAAGGCTCAAAAAGCATCTCAGCTAGTGGTCCAGCAATGAGTATGCCTAATGACTGAAATCCAACACCGAGCGCGACGCGGAGTGAGAAGATACGCCCTAACACACTGGGGGATGCTTTCACCTGCCAGATCACACGATTCAGACCGATCATGAACACAAAGCAGGCACCAATGATGACAAATGAAAATGCCATCAGGAGTGCGCTCTCGCGCACCCCAACCAATATGGTTCCTACACCAGCCATAGCTAGAGCAGCCAACATACCGTGCATGCGCCGTTGTGGTCCACCCCATATTGCCAGCATAATCCCTCCAATAAACGAGCCAATACCAAAGCCAGCCAATACCAATCCAGCAGCCTCTTCACTAGAGAATGTTAAGACCAATGGTGTTACCAGTGCATAACCAACCCCTGCTAGCAGAAACATCGCAGTAGTGACGAAACCCATCAGGTAGAGAAAGGCTGGGCGCTCCAAAATATAACGGATACCAAAGATAAACTCCGTCCACAGACTAGATGATTTCTTACTGTGTACGGGTTTAGGTATGCTTGAGAGGATCAAAGCAAAGATACTCGCGCCAAATGTCACAAAATCAACGATGAAAAGGACACCTAATCCCACCATTCCAACTAGAATACCCGCCAGCGCAGGCGCAAGAATCATTTCTAACCCTGACACTAATTGTGTGAGACCAGCAGCCCGCTCCAGTTGGTCTTTGGGAACCATCAGTGGCACACTGCTATCTAAGGCTGGAAAGATAAAGGCATTTGCTACACCATTGACAAATAGGGCAATGTACAAATGCCATAATTCAAGTGCATCTGCAAAGAAAAGTAATGCAATCACCAACGTACTCAGGCTGGCAACCACATTACCAACAATCATCACGCGCTTACGATCAAGACGATCTACCACTGGACCAGCGAATAATGACCCCAGACCCAGCGGTAACACAGCGAAAAAGAGTAAGGTGGTATATGCAGCGGCATCACCTGTCTCAGCAAAGACCCAGAAGCCTAAACCAAAGCGGGTCATGCCACTGCCAACAGTTGATACTAATAGTCCGAAGATAATCACATAGAATGCACGAATACCCGAGAAAGGAGTGCGAGATGTCTTCATCGTCATTTTGCCACTTCTGAAAGAATGATCCACAGCGATTATAGATTGGATTGTAATTCGAAACTGTAGAGAGGCTCTTTTTAATACGGAGGATCTTCTTCGTCAAATGGAGAGACTTTAGGAGCGAAACGTGCTGGGTGGAACCCCATATTTCCGCTTGAAAGCGGTGCTAAAGGCATTCGGGTTTCGATAACCAACCTGCAACGCGATCTCTCGTATGCTATACCGACGATCCTCAAGCAGTTCACGTGCCACTAACATCCGGTGATCATACAACATGCCAAAAACGGTTGTCCCGAAGATGACCTTGAATCCAATTTTGAGCTTATGGTCATTGAGATAGGCTGCTCTTGCCAATTCTAGAAGTGAAGGTGGGTCATGTAGGCGCGATAACAAAATTGTCTTGGCACGGTACAGACATGCAATATCTTCTTGTGTTAAAGGTATCTGCGCTGGTGAGCGTTCTTGGCTGAGATGATGCATATATAGAGCGACGATTTCCATCATCTTGCCCTCAGCATACAGCTAGTGCATAAACCCATGCCATTGTGTATTCTGTAACTGGCGTAAGGGTAGAGCAAGTGCAGTCGGGATGGGTTGTTGGTAAGCAATCATCTCTGATGGTTGCTCAAATAATCCTTGTTTCAGGTTTTCGGGTAGTTGCATATCACTCAGCCAGCTCTGAAATACACTTGGTTCGATGGACAACCTGACACCGCGAATCCGCTCATCGTGCGGATAAAGGAATTCGCTTTCATACGATTCAGGAATCGTTGACAGAGCAGCCTGATTCGGCTGGGTTACACCTTCTCCGAATGTGAAGCGGAAGCGTACATCACGTCCATCCTGCCAGAAGCCCAATTCAATGAGTGTTGGCGACTGTAAACCTTTTGTCAAAGTTGGTTGTTTCAAAGAAAAATCCAGCGCAATAATCTCAAGTCCTGGACGTAGAACCATGTGGCGCATCCATCCAGATCCGATAGACTCAGGTAGTTCCAAGAGGTGGTCAGATGAGGTCTTTGACTGTACCTGATTGTCTGCACTCTTAAAATTTGAAAAACGCAGATCAAAATGGTTTGCCAATCCCCGCATCACATCCCCATTGTCTTGGGTGATCGATATACAGTTGGTTGGTATATGGCGAGAAAAATCACTCATTACGACAACACCTTCTAGTCGATGGGCAAGGAGAGAAGTGAACCGCAATATAGTTCGATGCTCTCTTGCTGGCTTCCACGCTTGCCTCTCAATCTGATAGAGGATCTTGTAGTATCTGCGTCATAGTCAGAGAACACCCTCTGACTATTCTACATAGGCTTAACTACAGGAGTATATGTACTCCTGAACAGATAGTGTTCGGACAGTGTCACGGATGAACTGCTAAAGCATAGGCATTTATGACCCGACCTGCATCTAACTCAATAACATACTCACAGCAGTAATTGATGAACTCAACATCATGCGTAATGACTAGGACACATGCCACATGGTCTTTTATCTCTTGGATGAGTTCTGCGACTCGCATCATGTGGATGAGATCGACGCCGCTCGTTGGCTCATCAAAGATGAGGTAGGACTTCTGAGCAAATAGGGCGGTTGCAATCGCTGTTCTCTGCTTCTGACCGCCCGACAAACATTGCGGATGTTCATCTCTCCATGGCAATAGATTGAGCTGGTTGAGCGTTGCTTCAGCTTGTTCGATTAGCTCCGCATCATCAAAAGCCCGCCCGAGCATTAACTCGTCTAAAACTGATTCAGTGAAGAGCTGGTGATTGACATCCTGCATGACTAAAAAGGTTCGTTTCAGACGTTCACGTCGGGATAATGCCTTCTCATCAATGATTCTAGCGGTTGCTTTGTGAATGCCACTGAAGCCTGCTGCAAATGTAGATTTTCCTGCGCCGTTCTTGCCAACAAGGGCAATGACTTTGTGCTTTGGTAATCTTAACTTCTCAATCTGGACAGCTAATTTACTGCCATGACGACAGGTTAAGGTTTCAACAATAATCGAAGACACAGCCTCCATTTGCGTTTGTGCATCGCGCAATATTGGCTTGCGAATCGCACGTAATCCCATTTGCTTACGTTCGTCCTCTGGAATATTGACAAATGCTTCTCGACTGTATCGCCCGGCTATTTTCCCACTCTCCATATAAATGACGCTATCGTAGATGTCTAAGAGATAATGCAATCTGTGTTCTGCAACTACAATCGTATTACCCGCATTTTTCAACGTCAAAATGACCTGACGCAGCTCCTGAATTGCTGAAGCATCAAGGTTGGCACTTGGCTCGTCGAACACGTAGATGTCAGGGCGGTTCATGTAAACACTGGCACAGGCTAGTTTTTGTTTCTCGCCACCGGAGAGACCAAAAATGTTTCTATTGAGGAGATGAGCGATATTGAAAGTCTCAGTCGTTTCTTCCAATCTTTCACGCATCACCTGTCTCGAAACCCTGTGATTACAACAGGCAAACAGCAACTCGTCACTGCTATTCAAGCTGAAGAACTGAGATTTAGGATTTTGAAAAACGGAGCCAACCATTGCAGATAACTCCTGAATCCTCACATCTCTCGGCTGGACGCCATTGACGGTGACCGTGCCTGTGAGCATCCCTTCCAGGTGATTGGGAATGATACCGTTAATCAGATTAAGGACGGTTGATTTACCACAACCAGACTTGCCACAGAGTAGCACACATTCACCTGTACTAACGTTCAAACTCACATCATCCAATACGCGTTCTTCAGCATTGCCATAGGCAAAGCTGACATTCGTTAGCGTTATCATATTGTGAGTCCCCATCTTCGTGCCATAATCAGTAATACCATGACTATAATTGCGACATAATCAAACCATCTGAGCTTAGGGTCTTGCATATAAGTTCGGTCTTTGTGGAGACCCAAACCACGTGTGAGCGACGCTAGGGTTAACTCCTCGCCTGTTTTTACAAGACTGAACAACAAAGGCACATAGACGTACTCCACAGTCCTGAGCGGATTGCTACGACTCATAGCACCACGCAGTTTCATAGCGTTTGTAATTGCCCGAAATTCCTCACGTATTGTGGGTAAGAAGCGAAACAAGACAAGTAGTGGGATCAACATAAAGTTGGGCATTCGCATCTTATGAAAAGCAGCGGCGGCATCCCCGATAGTGGTTGTCGTAAAAAATAGCAACGAGTACATGAAGAAGGGCAGAAAGAGGAACAGGGGTAGGCTGAGCGCACTCCAAAGTTGCAGTATGCTTTCAGGTGCAAAGCCCATAAGAGCGTTCACGAGGAACAAGACTGCATACATGCCTGCTATGTAGAGTAAGGGTTTGTATACACCTGCTAGGACTATGAGCAAGACAGCCAAGCCTGTTGCCGCATAAAGGTACACACTTGGTCCGAAACTGTACATAAGAACATTCACCAGAATCAAGAGCAAGAGCTTTGTTCTAGGATCAAGAATCAACCCAGCCGATGTCTCATCGTATCCTTGTTGATCCATCAGGCGATTCCCGCACGCACAAAGTGCTTTTTGAGCATACTATTGGCTATGAACGCACTGATAAGTGCACAGATGACCGTGCTCGCGATGATTAATATCAGGTTGAAAGGTGTAGCAAGTGCCAGAGCACCATCGGCATATTCAGCAGGATAGCCGGAGGTAATTGTCAACTCACGAATCCAATCCTGCGCAACCCACCAAGGAGCAAACACCCCAATTGCCCAGAAGGACATCAAACAATAGCTCAAAATATTCCACCTGAGGCTCTTATACTTTCCTGTATATGCTGCGAGTTCCGCCAGCAGTCCGAACGCAAAGATCACAAGGGCTATCAGGATATTCCCGTAAACAAGAAACCCAATGATCAAGGCAGTTAGAAAGCCCATGATGGTAATGGCACCCACCTTTTGGGTACGTGCAATGTATAACATATACACAGGTCCCATGAGTAAAGCGCCAATGGGAAGCATGAGCATAAACAGTATTGGCGTAAATAGCACACCAGATAAAAACATATAAGTAATTAGATAGATAGCGGAAAAAATGCCAATGGTTATCAGGTCTTTGATACGCAGTTGCGACTTCATCTTGTTGACTTTCCTTTGTCTGCTATTATTGTTAGCAAGTCGATCCATCACGCAATACCCGCACGCACAAAGTGCTTTTTGAGCATACGGTTGGCTATAAACGAACTAACAACCGCGCAGATGATAGTGCCCCCGATGATTAATACTAGATTGAGAGGTGTCGCAAACGCCAGCGTTTCATCGGTCCACTCTGCGCTATACCCGGACGCAATCGTTAACTCACGAATCCAATCCTGCGCGACCCACCAGGGTGCTTGCTGACCCAAAACCCACAAAGACATGACCGCATAGCTCATTGTGAGCCAAACAAACCGCTTGTACTTCCCGAGATAGGCTAGCAACTCTGCGACCAAAGCAAATCCGAAATTCACCAGTGCCACAAGGATATTTCCATAAACCAGCAAACCAGCAATCGTGGCAATCAGCAAACCCATAATCGTGATTGCTCCGGGCTTTTGGGTGCGGGCGATGTACAGCATGTAAACAGGACCCAAGAGCAATGCGCCAATGGGCATCATGAACATAAATAGAACCGGTGTAAACAACACGCTGGAGAATACAATGTACGTAATGAGGTAGATAGCGGAGAAGATACCAATTGTAATCAGATCTTTAGTACGTATTTGGCTTTCCATTTATTTGAATTCGCTTTCGCTTGAGACGGTCAACTGTTCACGGCGGTAGAGTGTAGCTGTTTGTTCATCCATGTAGTCGCTTCTTCTATGGTGAAGAAGAGATCACCCGGCGCACCCATCATGCGTTTCATGGTCATTCTAGCAATGGGCTTGAACATTCTCATGATCCCTGTCGCTTTTGTGACCATCGCAATCGCGACGCACTGTTTAGTCATACGCGCTCTATTGGCTCTGAGCCAATCGTTGCTCAGTTTCTGGGCGGCTTTCTCGCGTTTATGGGCTTTGTACTCCTCGTCACTCATGTCAGAGATAAAGATCAGTCCGAATTGCCCATCTTGTCCTTCAGCTTGCGCGAGTAGGTCATCCATTGTCGCGTTGTATTCAGCCATCGCCTCAACCGTTGCGAGACCATCTGTCTCGATTTGCACGATCGGCCATTGTGATTTGTCGATTTTAATCATACTCAGTCCCTTATAGATTCTATTGACACTGGAAGGGGACTACGAAAATCCCCTCTTATTCATGGGCGTCGCACTAATCGCCGCCCAGAGCTGCTGCCAGATCTGAGGTACCTGCGCCTGTCAGCTTCCAACTCCGCGACTTCTGGCGCTCCTCCCAGAAACGTTGATACATACCATCTTGCGCCAGCAAGTCAGTATGCTTGCCTTGCTGTATGATCTTACCCTTATCGAGGACGAGAATCATATCAGCAGACTGCACTGTACTCAGGCGGTGAGCGATGATGATGACGGTCTTGTTCTTCACTAACGCGTTGAACGCCTGCTGGATCAATCGCTCATTTTCTGGATCAATGCTGGCGGTGGCTTCGTCTAGCAAGACGATAGGCGCATCTTTCAGGATGGCACGTGCAATGCTGATCCGCTGCTTCTGTCCCCCGGAAAGCGTCGAACCACCTTCCCCGATGACGGTCTCATAGCCATCAGGCATCTCGATGATGAAGTCATGGGCGCGGGCGATGCGAGCAGCCTCAAATACTTGGTCATCCGTCGCGGCGGGGTTGGCAAAGCGAATGTTGTTGATGATAGTGTCGTTGAACAAGTACACATCTTGGAAGACCATTGTGATGTGTGATAAGAGCACATCGCTGGTCATCTCCCGTACATCTACACCACCGAGTGTGACCGCTCCACTATCCACATCCCAGAAACGAGCAATGAGGTTGGTAATGGTCGTCTTGCCGCTACCAGACGGACCCACGAGCGCGACCATCGCGTTTTCAGGTATGGTGAAGCTCACGCCATTGAGCACCCTCTCGTCCTCGTAGCTAAAATGAACAGCGTCGAAGGCGATGTCGTACCCGGCAGGTTGCTGACTTGTCTCCGGTTCTGGCAAAATAGGCGATGCCAGAAATTCGTTGATATTGCTGATACCATTCGCCAAGATGCGCTGAAAACTGAGCATTTCACCAATCATGAGGAGGGGGGTGAAGAACGAAATACCCAACAGCATGAAAATCAGATACAACTCGAAAGATAGGCTGCCCCCCGCTACAAATAGACCGCCTACGACCAGCAGGACAGCGAATCCAATCTCAAGCACCGTTCCAAAACCTGTCATTGCCGGGGTGAGCCGCGTTGTCGTGTTACGGCTGGCTTGGCGGAACGCATCCATTGCTTGCTCGAATTGCTCAAATTGCGCCCCAGACAAGTTAAACGCGCGGATCACACTAATACCCTGAATGTACTCTACCATCCGCGAATTTGCGTCCTTGCGGGCTTCGCGCTGTGCCTGCCAGACCTCATCGAAAACAGTCATCGCATAGCGTAAGAACAGCATCGCAATTGGCATGCCAACCACCATAGCGAGTGCCATGCGCCAGTCGATAAAGAGAGCAAAGAGAAAAATGAGGGACGGGGCGACTATGCTGGAGATAAACAGCGTCATGCTAAGGCGTGTTTCCAGCAGCTCGATGGTCGTGATAAATAGCGCGTCAATGTAGCCGACATCGCGTTTGGAGAAGAAGCCCAGTGGCAGGCGGCGCAGATAATCGCTTAAGAATAAGCGCAGACGGCGTTGCGTTTGTGTGTCTGCCTTGACCAAGGTGACATAGCCTAGGTAGCTGAATATATATTGTCCGGCAAAGATAACGACTAATCCGCCTGTCAACCAAGCGACTGTCCCATTATTGAGTGTATCATTGTAGAGCGTGACGAGCGCCAGATAGAGCAATAGCATGGGATAGGCGATGAAGCCACCTTCCAAGAAGCTCCATAACATACCGCGCCGTAAGCGAGGACGTTCACCTGCGAGGAGGGCATTAACGCGTCCCCAGTAGCCTGTCGCTGTCTTCAAATCCTCAAATGGGTTTTCCAATGGTGCTGATACACCGTCATATGCGGTATTGCGGTTGATCGAGAGCGTCTGTACATCCGCATCCGTATCAAACTGCCATTTGCTGGCATCGGTATGGGCATCCCATAGTGTCCGGTAGAGTTCGCTAGATGTGAGGAGGTCTTCATGTCGCCCGGATGCAACAATTTTACCGCCATCTACCACCAGAATCTGGTCAGCTTCGGTGATGGTTGAGAGACGATGCGCCACCACAACCAGTGTTTTGGGTCTATCAGGCGTGCTGTTGAGCAAAGCCGCCAGTGCTTCCTGAATCAGGCTTTCGTTCTCTGGATCCACGAAGGCAGTGGCTTCGTCTAACACGATAACAGGCGCATTTTTGAGGATGGCACGGGCGATAGAGATGCGCTGACGCTGTCCACCGCTGAGCTTCGCTCCATTTTCGCCGACATGGTAATCATAGCCACCCAATTCTTCAATGAATTCATGGCAGCGAGCCAGTTTTGCGGCAGTGATGATTTGTTCGCGTGAGGCATCTGGTCTGCCCATACGGATGTTCTCGTAGATGGTATCGTTGAATAGGAACACATCCTGGAAGACGAAGGAGACATGATCCATCAGGTCGGTCAGCGCCATCTGGCGAATATCCACGCCGCCAATTGCGATATGACCATCATTGACATCCCAGAAGCGCGGAATGAGACGTGCAATGGTCGTTTTGCCTGCACCTGACGGTCCAACCAATGCCGTGACAGATCCTGCGGGAATGCTAAAGCTGACACCATCCAGCACGCGCTGCGCTGCATCTGTTTCCTCATCGGACGGGTTGTAGCTGAAGCTCACATCGTGGAAGGTGATTGTGTCGCCATCTGGTTGTTGCGGTGTGTCTGTATCAGACAAAGATCCTTCTTCCAGCAGGGCATCAATACGTCCCATCGCTGTATGAATCTGATAAAACGCCAACATGCCGTGCATGAGCAAATTGTAGAGCGGGCGCGAGAAGCCCACGCTCATGATTAGAAACAGAACCAGCGTTGGCAAGTCTAGCGCGCCGTTGATGTAAAGGAGCAGACCAATCGGTAGCATGAACAAAAGCCCGGTACGAAAAGCCACGGGTATAGCTGCATAAGGTCGTTGCACATCCTTGACCATTTCAGCATATAGCCCGACCATATCATCAACGACTTGCTTCAAGTCAGCAAACGAAGCCCGCGAACGGGTGAATGCCTTAATCACTTTCATGCCGTTGATATATTGAATGAATGTGCTGTTCATCCGATCAACGACTTTATAGTACGCCTGCATTCCACCGCCACTGTAGACGTTGAGAATGTATCCGAAGAGACCCATACCGATAGCAGGGGAGATGAGTAAGACAAGTGACAAGCGCCAATCAATGAACAATAGAATCAGGAACGATAGAATCGGCACAGCCAGTGCTGCTGCTAAATCGGGGATGATATGAGCCAGCCCTTGCTCCATCTTCTCGACATCTTCATGAATAACGCGCTTGATGGTGCCCGTGTTGCGCTGATCAAAGAAGCCTAGCGGTAAAGAACCGAGCTTGTGGGCTATGGCGATGCGTGTCTCGTAGAGAATATCGTAAGCGGCGATGTGGGAGATGTGCAGCGAGATGTTCATCGTGACAGCTTTTACAATGGCTGCTACGAGCGCACCGCCAGCAATGAGCAAAATATAGGTCGTGTCAGCATTCGCCGCGCCGTTGTCGAATATGTGGGAGGCAATGAGGTAGATTGCCAGATAAGGAAAAAGACCGAACGCTGCCGCTAGGATAGATAGCAGGGCGGAAAGGATCAGTGGACGGCTATACCCAGTAGCAATCTCTTGAAAGTTGAGTACACTCATAACTCTAAAATCACCTTGTACTAATCTAGCACTCATCTAAAGTTTAAATGATCGTCGGATTTGAATCTATACATGCAAGCAATACAGAAATTACCTCAGAGGGTAAACAGCCATAACCTACGTTAAATTCTTTTCCTATCCAGTTAAGTTTCTGATGAGGGCGAGAGCGTTGATCGAAGGTTTAAGGGAATAGAAGCTAAGTTAGGTGAGATGAACAACGATATGTGTGAATGAGCTTATTGCTTGGCAGATGAAGGTGATGGTTCATGACTCTATCTGGGTAGCATCTGGCAGGGTTAGTTGTAATTGTTGCTGTGAACGGGTCTGGACTTTGACACGCTGAGACGACCATTTCTGCATCCGCTCCCATGCGGACGAACCACCAAGTTGCGCTGCTGACTGCTGAAACGCACGCCAGAAATGGGGAACAGCACGCATCGCTTGCCATGGCGTGAAACCAGAAATGTGGATCACATCCCACACTGGCGTATTGGGGGAATCAATTAAGCGTTCCACAATCTCAATGCCCATGAAGCGACCGACGCGATCCCGCTGGTAAAGACGTCTCATAGCTGGACCAGAAAATTCGTACTGAGATTGATAATAATCCTGACGTTGTTCAGGTTGCGAGGCAACATACTCAATGGTCTGTATGAGTCGGGATTCGCCTTTTACGCCGTGCCTGATGGGATACACCATGTTGACCTCCGGTTGTGTTCGTGCTCTATTAACACACCGTAGGGTTCCTGACGTTTGCAGAGGCTGCAGGTAATCTTGATGGAATAGTTCATTGACGAGCGCGGATACGTCCACAGCGGATGGTACCAGAAGCAATATATAGACAGACCACGTAGCATCTGGTTGATCTGGAAACGCCATCCGGCGATGTCTAAACGGCAACACCAGTCGGACTTTACCAGCTTGGTATAAAGTCCTCAGTTGTTGTCCTATCGTTTGCTGAAATTGTGACCAGAAAATGGGATGTTGGCTTTTAGGTACATCCCATGCACAATCAATGGCTTGTAAATCCTCATACACTTCCACAGTCTTCTCCTTTCAATGATCTCGCCCAATCTATAAACTATGTGGGCTCAATAGACTTAGTATCTATCCGAGAAATCAATTGGGGATTGTAAAAGCAGGTGAAACTCGCTGAAATTGGTAGTGTCCAAACAACCAAAAGCGAGATCACCATGCGCTATAAGCATAAACCAAAACCGAAAAATGTCGATTACTTCCAAGTACCAAAACCATTATGGAAACGTATCAAGAAGTTGTTTCCCAAGCCAGCTAGAAAACACGGTAAAGGGCGTCCGCGTGCTGATAATCGAGCTGTATTAAATGGGATTTGGTATGTTTTGTGGACGGGTTGCCAGTGGAAAGCAGTCAAGAAAGAGTGGTTTGGGGTTGCCAGTAGTGTGTTACATGAACGGTTTCAGACGTGGCAAGCGAGTGGTTTATTCGACAAGATCATGACACTCATGGTCAAGTTCTACAACAAACGGCGCACCATCAAATGGAGATGGCAGGCGATAGATAGCAAATCCTGTCCATCCCCATTAGGAGGTAGCCAAACGGGGAAAAATCCAACCGACAGAGGCAAGCAAGGCGCGAAATTGCATCTATTAGTCGATAAACGCGGTGCGCCCCTAGCGGTTCATATCACAGGCGCAAATGAGCATGATAAATGGTCAGCCGATGATTTGATTATCTCAGTCGTTGTGCCACGACCCAAGAAGAAAAAGCAACATCTGTGTGCAGATAAAGGGTATGATTACCCAGATGTCCATGACTTTGTAGAGCAGGCACGCTACATCGCGCATATCAAACATCGTAGACGGCGAGGTCAACCTATTGTCGAAGACTGTCCTATTCTCAGTGAAACACAACATCCTGCGAGACGCTGGGTCGTTGAACGCACTCTTGGCTGGTTAACAAAACGACGTAGTATTCGGATTCGCTGGTGCAAGAAATATGAAAATTGGAAAGCTCTCATTCAATTTGCCTGCACCCACATTTTGTTCAATATGGCATTTTACGGATAGATACTTAGAATAAAACCACCTTGCACACTCACCGAATGTCGATGGGCAACCAGCCTCTGAGTCGAGTTTGATCTGGTCATTCATCTGAAAGTAACACAATCACATCGCGGAATGTGTCATTGTGCATATCTGTCATCACGCGATTTTCGACCTTATGAATAAATCGATAGGTCTCTGGGTAACCTTCGCTGGAATATTATTATGAGAATCAAGATAACCATTTGTAAACGCAGGCATGTAACCATATTAAAGATCTATTTTTTACCGACAAGGTATATCTATTCTACAATTTACACTGAAGCAGAATTTTCACAAGATAGCATTGTGCGTTTACGAAGACACAAACAATATTGCCTCGGTGTTTATGTGGTCATGTATCAGTCTATGCGTCTTCAGCAATTGAGATTTGATACTCTGACTGTAGATATACCAGTGCTTGTGATATGCGATCGTACGGTAACCCAGATACCGTAGTAAGCGTTTGTGCTGGGTCAGTCCCCAATGGTATCTGCTCCCAAGGACCTTCAATGCTACGCCACAATCGCCCGGAGCGTGTGTTAAATCGATATTCTATTTTTGTATCGCGATCACGACAGAAGAACGACAGACGGTTTGAAGCATATCCCTTTCGATACCCAAACCGCATATGTTCCTCGAATTCCTCATCTGATATAGGCTTGTCATGGAAAATATACATTTGTCCGCGTGGTGGACGACCCTTGGTTGAGTCACCAGCCACAAGATTAATCGCATCTAATCCGACATTATGTAGTTCATAATACCCATCATTGAGTGGCTCCACTGCATAGTGATACCTGCGACCTTCATCTGTTCGTCCACTCACATCAACGCGGTAGGGTAATCCAATTGGTAGCGGGACTTTAACAATATGAATAGAGCAGGGGTCTGCCACATAACGCTGACCATCCAACTGCACGACAACAGAGCAGTGACTGCGGTTACGCGGAAAGGTCAATAGCTCATCGGTTTTACTACGTTCTATCTTACCTTCACTGTTGATGGCTAAGCTCACATCGAAGCCTAGTCCTTCAAGCAGTTTCTTGAAGGCATAAGTGCCGTCTGAGCACGTTGTACCAGTCCCCAATGCTATACTCTCCTCCCAGACTTGTATAGGCAAACACAACCGATCATCTGGCTCAGACATATCACGACAACGGAGTAGGCGACTGGCGGTTTCATGTGGTACTCGCTCACGGTGTGCTAACAGCAGGCGGCGCAAATAGTCATAACTAGGTTGTTCACGCTCAAGCTCAAGATATGTCAAAATACGGTCAATGGGTAAGTCTTTACTCATACATCCTCGCTTGAAAAATTGACGGGAGCAATCCGCTTTGATAAAAATTCTATGATGGAACTTCAGTCGAATGAAGTCGGTGTTAGGTCGAATTCCTGAATGAGTTGCTGTACCCATGCCTTGATACGTTGGTCAGTCATGTCAGATTGGTTATCTTCATCCAGTGCTAGCCCCATGAACTGATTGTCCTCGATACTGATAGACTGATCAAAATTGTAACCCTCTGTCGAAGTGAATCCAACCAACTTGGCACCACGTACACGCAATTCACGACCTAGAATGCCGAGAGCATCCTGAAAGTTCTCGTTGTAGTTTTTTTGATCACCTGCACCGAACAACGCAACAGACTTATCAGATAAATCGAGTAACTCCAGATTAGGGAAAGCCATATTCCAATCATCCTGAAGTTCACCGATATTCCATGTCGGGCAACCGAGGATGAGATAATCGTAGTCTTCTAGCACCCGAATGTCATTTACATCCATGAGGTTAACAGGTTGTAGGACATTCATGCCTGCTTTGTGCCACACATCACAGATCGCATTTGCTATTTGTTGTGTGGTGCCACTCGTACTGCCGTAGAACAAACCAACACGCGCCTCCGTTCTAGTGGATCGTCCCGTTGAAAAATCGACAGGGGGCAATTGTGCCTGCTCGTCTAGCCATGCTCTGGCAGATTCGACGTCTGTGAAATGACGCACACGGGTTCCGTACATGTAGAGACGATTGGGTAGTTTGGTGAGATAATACTGTTCGCGCTCTGCCTCACTCATGTTCTTAAGCCATTCACTGTGCGGCTCTACACTGGCGTAGCCGATGGTCTTCTCGCCAATCCGCTGGCGATGTTTACGACGAAAATCGTTGACGACCTTAATAAGATGGTCAATGTTACGACCTTCCATCGCTTCATCCTCGTCTGCTTCATCGTCATCATCTGGACGCGGTTCGACAATTTGCAACACGCCAAAACGTTCGTCACGCTCAAGACGTGCTGACCAGCGTTCAAAGAAAGCCGCAAATTCTTCTGGTGTGTAGCCACCCTGTGGATAAACGATAAGGAGTTGGGGGTCAGTTTCATCAAATTGTAAGCGCATAATACGGTTCTCTCAAAATCTCCTTTTGTGTGTCTTTGGTAGTGCGTGCAACCATCTATACGGACCAACTGCATATGAATTCATATCGGATAGATATGCTGGTTGTTTAATACACAAATCGCATCAGGAGGTGGACGTTCCATGCAGGTCACGCCACCTGACTTTGTTGTAAGCGACCCGGAATCCTGCGCGTTCCATGTTGCGCTGGCTTGTTGTTCCCGGTGTTGCTTGGCTAACGAACAAGTTACAACCCAACGCTTTCGCATCCAGCTTGCGTTGACGCAACAGAGCTGCTTGTAATCCACGCTGACGATACTTGGGTAGAGACATCGCTCCTGAGAATGAAGCTGTGTTGCCTCTTATGTACATCCTGCTCCATGCCCCCAGTTCTCCACCGACCCACGCCAGGTAACACCGCCAGCCCGGTTGTGAATGCCGAGCAAGTGTCTCGATTCGAAGCGCATCTTTTTGACTGACCGAGAGGTCGGAATATAGCGTGGTAAATAACGTCGCAAATGCTTCTAAATCGTCATCAACATACGTCTTCACTTCGACCTCGGCAGGTAATGACTGCGGGTCAGACGGTGGGCGAGCATAAAAAACGGTGTTGAACTCCGCAGGAGCAAGACCGAGGCGAAACAGTTCCCGTAGAAGGGCTTCATCGGTCAGGTGAGGTATGATTTCGACTCTATATTGCACATCTTGCTCTCGATACCATGTAATGATCTCCTCGAGCAGATCGACATGCTTCGCAGTGACGCGCATCACGCGGTTCATATATGTGTGATCACTAGCATTCCTGGCAACGAGACCCACAATGTCACTAAAATGTCTGATCTCAACATCAAGCGGATTGCCTTGCTGCCTTCTCAAGCCTTCACTCTTAGACATCTCGACAGCAGTTTCTGTTTCGTCGAGTGTGCGAACAAGTTCAAGCGTGACGACGTGTGAAGAATGATTCAATTCAACCATCTCATGACCTCCGGGAATTGCAAGCATCTATTCTGTTTTCATGTGTCTATCTATTGCGCGTGTAGCCCACCTATGCGGGTAGGCTGCACACAAATCCGTACTCAACCATGCTTCGTTGAGATGCTTATTCCTCTTCTTGAATGATGTCTCTATCAAAATCATCGACCAGCAATGTTTCCTCAAACACGTCCAGCCATGCATTTAGGGATTGGGAGGCTAGCCCTGCAAAACGCGATATATCAACTAGATACGCTTGCCCCCTATCGACAGCATCCAACGAGCCATACAAAGGTGATTCAACCAGAACTGCCGTCCTCTCAGCAATGTCGTAAACATAGAGGGCATCTGCATCAGCCAGCTGTATTTCTTCAATACTAAAGCTACCGAACTCACCACGCTCAACGACGTCTTGTCGGAGAGGCGTGAGTGTCAACCCAATGTCAGAGATTACTGTCATATCGGCAATATATCGGTCTGCTTCATAGAAAAAACCGCCGTCAAGTGGACCAATAACAGAAACCGTTATCTCGCTAGGATCATCCAGCTCAGCTTGAATATTTGCAACACGTGCATCGTAGCTCGCTTTCAGAGCAATCGCCTGGTCTTGGGCGTTGACTAACAAAGCAAAGTCAAAAATGGATCCCCAGATTGAGCGTGTAAATTGCTCGATGACGATTGTTGGTGCAATTGATGAGAGGAGGTCATAATTCTCGTCTGTGATCTCGGCTTGGCTACCAACAATCAAATCCGGTTCTAACTCAGCAATGACCTCAAGGTTTGGCGATCGTAATCCACCAATATAGGTTATATTTGAGGTGTCATAATCTTGCGTTCGACGAAAAAAGGTCGTGCCATCTGCACGTGTACTTCCTATTGAACCCACAACGCGGTCTCCTCTACCGAGTTCAAGCAGGGGGAGAAGTGCATTCTGATCCTGTAGTGTGATAATACGTTGTGGGTCTCTCGGTATTTCAGTCTCACCGAAAGAATGCTGGATGACGCGGGTGTCTTCAGTTTCTTCTAGCACGACGAGGCTGGCGTCATCGGTAAAAAGTTCAGCGGATGCCTCTTCGGTGGCTTCCATATTTTCTATCAGGAAAGGATTTGGTGACACCTCTGCTGGGTCAACACCTGCTACATGCACAAATAGGTCATCCAATATAGCATGTGCTGCGGGGAAACCCCATCCAACCCAATGTCCACCTACCTGGAATGTCTGCGCATTCTGTACGGCTTCCAACGTTCCCCAAAGCGGATCATCACTGAGAAGTCCATAAGCATCTTCATTAGCGGCGTCACCTTCTGCATTGGGTGCTTGGCTCCATGCAAAGAGATATTCACCGTCCACTAAAGGTAGCTCTTCTAGAGAAAGTGTCACTGCCACTGCCGCCCCAAATTCTGCTTCAGCCTCTTCAGCTGTCAAGGCTTGTGGCGCGGGGCGTGCAAAGCCGATATCTGCCAGCATATCAGTTGAGAAAGCGTTTGCTAGTTGCATCTGCAAGCCAACGTCACCACCATCATCGAAGTAACGCACTACTGAAATTTCGATTTCAGATGGATCACCGATGAGTTCAATTATGTCTTCTACACGCGCATCATATTCTGCCAGCAAAGTCTCAACGTCTTCACTCAGGTTGAGCACGTCACCCATAAAGCGCATACTGGTTTCCCATTCGACGTTGGGTAGTGCTTCAGGGATGACAGTGGGGGCAATAGCATTCAGTTGATCGTAGTTTTCGAGGTCGCCAAATGGACTCGCAATTATTAGATCAGGTTCAAGTTCTAGCACAAGCTCCAAATTGGCTGGAAAACCAACATATGTCACACTGGTGTCTTCTACCATATAAGGGAAGTTGCGCTCGTAAATGGATTCTAAATAACCGACTGCCCCTATAGGTTCACTACCTGTTGCCAGTAGTAAATCAAAGTCCCGACTATTCAAAGTAACAATTCGTTCAGGATTCTCTGGAATGCAAAGTGGGTCGTGTGCTAATAACTCGTTCTCAAAAAAGCGAAAACCCTCTTCACATTCGGTATCTTGTGCCGCGAGTGGTCCAACGCTTAGTAGCAACAGTGCCAACAGCATCAAAATGGATACTCGACCGTAGGTCATTACGTATTCTCCTTATTAGAAAGTATTACAATCAGTATTTATAGCCATGGTGAGGATACTCATAAAGCAAGGGGATTTCTATCAGGCGGATTAAAGATATGCTTTAACCTGACAGTAAAATTTTCTCAATGTACAGAATATTCTATTTGTAATAAGTTAATTTGGACTGTGAAAGTCTTTCATGACCTCAAAAGATTCGTGACTACATGATTTTACTCTCTGATTCGTGAGCATTATACAAAGCATCATATAATCTGAGAGGAAGTTAAGTGTTACGTTCAAGGGATGAATAGCTCTATGTATTTCTTGTTCACCGTATAACCGATTGGGATAGAAAAACCTTCATACCAAAACATATCCACTGCCTCGCTATGCTTTTGAGATAGGCTGTACAGCAAGATGGTTATTAGAAAAATAAGATAGATCAGTTGAGCAACAAGCAGGTATACAATAATTTTTGTAATGAGATTAATCTATAAATTGAACTCATACAACTTTGTGGTTGAAAGCCATCAGATTAATGCCTGCACGATAGAAATCTTCGTTTTAACAGTGTCTGTAGACACACCCATGAAGTAATCAGTATTCTCAGAGTGTAGTTTTGCTCAATAGAAGTTCACCGAAGTGTTTTGCACACTCGACAACACCAGTGACACCTGATCACAGTTATATGTAGTACGTGCAAGGTAGTTGTTCGAAGAGGCGACTATCTGACACCACACCCTAGCAGGTATGTACTATATGATCCAAACGGATGTTCAGAGTGAGTAGGATGAGGGGCGGTCTGTCGGTAACCAGCCGTATACAAAGCTCAGTTGACTGTAATACTCTTTACCGGACTGAGTTGAGTGAGGAGGGGGGATGAGCCGGGGATGCTGAACCAAACGGAAGTGAGCTTCTGTTTGAGCGAATTCGTTAAATAACTCTGACAGTCTCAAAATCGCTTACGAATGGTGTATGACACTATGAATTTCTTAGTTATCGGGATCATATTTATTATCTGGCTAGGCTTGCTCGTAGTAATTGCTTTTCGCGGTAATTGGCAAATTGTACCTGACAAAAGGAATGCGGAGATTATGGTACCCATAGGTGCCGCATTAGCCGTCTGGATGTGGATTTTTGCCGTCGTTGTCTTCACACCTTCGTGACGGTCTGCATAAAAAGTCAACTTTTGGAGGGAGTCCCTACATGGAAAATGAAACACAGGCTCAAATTGTGAATAAACAATATGCTTTAAACCTATTTTATGGACTGGTCTTAGCAGTTGGGATGCTTACTGTTGTAGCACTCATCTCATTTTTCAACATTCCTGCCTTGCAAGATCCTGAGACAGGTCAGTTGCCAGAAGTAGCGCAACGTGCCATCATTGTTTTCCCAGCATTTTTCACTGTAGCATCCCTCACGATTGTTGCGATCTCGAATCGTGAGTCATAACTCGAAGACCATTGATCAGAGTATTCAACTTGTAGCATGAGTACAAAGGGTATCAACTTAATGTATCAGCAACAGATGACGCGATTCTGGCAGAAGGTTCTTTTTATTGCTACGTGGCTTGTTTCTATGCGCGCAGTACAGTTAGCTTTCTTGGATACACAAGCTACTTTTATATTACAAACCTTTCGCAGTATTGATACACTGAGTATCGTAATCAATATCACGCTAGCGTCGTTAGCTCACCTAGTGCCAGTGGCAATTTTGCAAGCATTTTTATTGCGTACATTCCGTCAATCGTATTGGTGGCAGTGGGGTCTTGCTACTCTACTGGGTGGGTTAATTTCAACCGTTTATATCATCTTTAATATTGTGCAGAGTGAACTGACTACAGTGAATTATCACAGTCCGCAATTCATCACTACCCATCTGCTCGTTGCTGTGGCTGGCTTATCAATACCAAGATGGTTCGTCTTAGCATTTCATTTCAAAAATGCGTGGTTGTGGTTACTATTCATTCCCTTGGGTGTCTTACCTGCGTGGCTGATTTATGCTGCCCCTTTGTTACCACAAACTAGTCTAGATGTTAACTACCTGATGCTCCAGATGATTGAGTGGATCGAGTTTATTGCACCCCCTTGTTTGCTAGTGGGACTCTGGTCATGGCGTCGAGAGACGCGCAAGAACAAAATAGTTCTTGTAGACAAATAAATTGTTTATTTAAGCGAGAAGGATAGATTCCTCTCCTTCTTCATGCACAAGTTGCATAATCTGCCGTTATAACTGATAAGAGGTTTCTGAATGATCAGCTTCACTGATGTTGTATTTTATTGTTATCAACTAATAGTTGTGAGTTTCGTAGATGAACAGTATCAGCTTGACTGTATAGGACACCCCTATTCGAAAAAGAAACGATCTTGAACACTTTGTTGTAGATGAATCAGGATCACAGGAAATTCTAAACATGACTGTCAGCATCATTTTTTCTGTACTAATGACTAAGTGACACCACCTCAACAAAACGGGCTGTGTATATTTCACCGGTAGAAGTGCCTTTTTGCAAAAATATCCTGTGTATCGTGTCTCAGTACACCTGAATAAAAGTAAAAGTAGTCAGCAAAAGGCACACAACAGCTTTAAATCCCTATGTATCCTAAAGTGAAGAACATAGATGTGTACAGTGGTCTGCTGTCCCTATTATCCATTAAATAAAGGGAATCGAACTTGAAATAAGCTACCCTGTTCGATGACACTTTTCACTTCAATTGATCCGTTGTGAGCTTCTACAATCTGTCTCACAATTGACAGCCCCATGCCTCCTTTACCGTCGCTGGTGCGTGCAGTGTTAACACGGAAAAAGAGATCGAAGATATGCGGCAAATCATCTGCTTTAATACCGATTCCTGTATCTTCAACTTCAATGACAACCGCTTGTGTTGCTTTGTATGCACGCAGGCTTACGCGTCCACCGGAAGGGGTGAACTGTACCGCGTTCTGCAAAATTTGTTGGAGCGCCATATAAATGTGGTCGAGATCGCCATATACAAGTAGCCCATCATCATTCATCTTACAGGAAACTTGAATTGCCTTTTCTTTAGCCTGTTGCTCTACATGCACACATAGGGTGGTAAGAATATGTTTGATATTCACGCTCTTGAATGACCATTTATCGATGTTGTTTAAGCGACTAACCAGTATCAAGTTGTCAAATAGACGGGTCAAATTATTTATCTGGTGTTCCATTACGCCAAGACGGTCATGGTCAGTTGTTTGACCACTTTGTCTCAGGAGATAGATGCTTGTCTTGAGGACCGACAGGGGAGTGCGGAAGTCATGGGAGATATTATCTATGAACTGATTCAAGACCTTCGCTTTTTCCCTCTCTGCAGCGATTTGTCGTTCTTGTTGTTGAACTAATTTTGATTCTGTTATGTCATGAGCTATGCCATAAAAACCAATAACCTGATCTTTCCTTTCATTCCACCTTGGATAGTGATCTACTCTTAGCCAGCGTATATCACCTTCTCTGGTAGTAATGCAGTACTCCTTACTTGTAGATTGTCCCCCTTGTACCTTGTGAACATCTTCATTGACCTGTTTGAGGTATTCTTTAAGCATAATTGGAACATCTGGTAGATTAAACACATGACCAATATCATAGCCAGTTAGACGCCTGAAAGCCGACCCGGTAAACCAGTCAATTTCTACCTTGTCGTGCGCACGGAAAAATCCTGAGAAAGCGTAATCCGACATCAATTCTGAGAGCAAACGATAACGCTCTTCACTTTCTAGTAATTTGTCATTGTGGGAGTTATCATTTGGCTCGACCATCTTCATCTGTCCTGTAAATTACGATAAATCGGCTTAATCAGGAATATAATAACCTTGTTTAGAAGCAAGATTGATATTTTTATACCTTTGTTAAGTTACAGTGTACGAAATGACATTAGTTTAATGCCATTACAGGTTGGATGAAGGTATAGCATCTGTCTTGCTTCGCTGAATGTACATTTATGTATTCCGATCAATGCTTAATGCGTTGTGTTCTAAAGGATGTATCCGTGGGATAACGTGTATCTTCTTTGCAACATGGCTTTTGTAAGCGTTCCCAAAATTAGTAACTCACCGGTTAACAATGCGTCTCACCACGCGCAAAGTAGCTTACGCCCATAAATCACGCTTCTAGCTTTCTTGACATTCAGAACCTTAGCCTTGTTCAGCGCTCAGTTCTCCACACTATCACAGGGTTTACAATTAAGTTCATCTTACTCACATCAGATGAATGTCAGTGAGTCACTCTACTAAATTGCATTTTCGATGCCCTGTCAACATGACGGGTTGAGTCAACGAAACAGTTGCGCCAAAATATGCGTTACTTACTGGTCCAATACAGATTCTTCAACAGCACGATTGAGTCCAAAGCGACTGTTAGAATAGACAAGGGCAACGGGTATCAGCGTGAGGACAACGAGCAATAGGGCAGGGGGTGACGCCTGCGTGTAAATCGAGTCATTTGCCGCTTCCCAAATCCGTATGGTCAAGGTATCAAATCCAGGTGGACGCAGGATGATAAGTAGCGGTAACTCTTTCATTGCAGTGATAAACACGAGCGCCCAACTTGCCACAATACCGGGAAATGCGATGGGAATTGTAATCCGCCTGAACACCCTAACTGGATTATGACCCATGAGACGTGCTGCCTGTTCAAGAGATTGTGGTACATGATCGAATGCCGCTTCGCCAGTTGTTATCGCTTGCGGCAATAGCCGGAAAGCCATACCCAGCATGAGCGATATCACTGTGGCATATAAGATAGGAACTGCCTGTAAAAAGAAGAAGGACATGCCAAGCCCTACAATGATACCCGGCAACGCAAATGCCGTTTTGCTCAAGCCGAGCAAGAACGCTACCAAACGATTTGAGAAGCGTGCTGAGAGATAGTTCGGACTAAAAGACAGAATGATGGCAAGGGTTGCACCAATCGTTGCTAGACGAATGCTATCCCAACCATGCGACCAAATACGCTCGCCTGCATAACCCCATAGACGATCCATCTCTGTGGGCCACACAATACCTTGAATCGTGTATCCTGCCAGAATCAGCAAGGGAATTGCCAGTGACAGACTGAAAATAGTGCCGACAAATGCCAGCGCCAGCGGACGCCAGCGCCCCAGCGTAATCAAACGATGGGGACGCCAGCGACTACTACGCTGAAAACGTCTCTGACGTTGATTAATCCAAGCAGTAACCCCTAATAACGGAAGATTCATCATAACCAGAACCATACTTAGAATAGAGGCTGATGTACGGTCAACACGCCCTGCAATTTGCTGATAGATGGCTGTTGTAAAGGTTTGATACCGGAGTAACGCCACCGTCCCAAAGTCTGACAAGACATACATTCCCACTAACAAAGCACCAGCAGCAATAGCGGGTAATAAAAGGGGGAGCGTCATGAATACGAAGGTCTGCCATGGTCCACGACCAGACACTCTGGCGGCATCTTCAAGTGATTGGTCGCTCGTACGCAAGGATGCCCCAACGGTGAGATAAACATACGGAAACGTGACGAGCCCAATCACCGTTGTTGCCCCACCTAACGAGGTCACATCCGGTAGGGGAAACGTTGCAAATTCGAAGCCAGCCCATGCCATCGCTATTTGGTCTACTAACCCGCCACGACGTAGCAGTACCAACATACAAATTGCACCCACATAACCCGGGAGGGCTAATGGCAGTGCCAATAACCAGCGCCAATAGGAGCGTCCCGGCAGATCGGTACGCTCAACTAGCCATGCTAAAGCAACCCCCAACACAACCGTGAATATAATGGTCGTCCCCATCAGCCAGACGGTATTCAGCAAAAGTGTTGGGATTTGCCGACGCCACAATCGTGTGACCAAGCTCACATCTGCTTCTGACGCCCGGATGACAATATAAATCAGAGGAATCGCAGACACTATAGTCACGGCTAGGGCAATGACGAGTAGCGTGTGAGGATATTTTCGGGTCTTTCGGAGCATCAATCACCTACTCAATATAGGACAGGAGCAACCACAAGGCTGCCCCTGCGTGAATGTCTATCAGGGTAGACCTGCGTCTAGTGCTTGTTCTTGGCTCGCCTCAAGGTCGTCCACTAATGTTTTGAGTTCAATATCAGCAATCATGAACTCATCCGGGCTAGGAACACCCTCCGCCAATTCAATACCTTCTGGGAAAATAGGCCACTCAAAATTACCATTGGCATATACATCCTGACCTGCTTCAGAAAGCATGAAGTCTACGAAGACTTCTGCCAATTCACGGTCTTCTGTGCCATTGATAATACCGATGCTCGTGCTATTAACAATCAGTCCAATATCATCCTCATCTTGATCCGGCCAGATGATGCCAACTGGGGCTTCCTCAGCAAGTGACTGGAAGTAGTAATAGTGATTTACCAGTCCAAGTGTAACCTCTCCCGCACCGACGGCACGACGAATATCTGTATGACTGCCCGAGAAAACCGTCTCATTGGCGATGAGACCCTCGACCCACTCGGTTGTGGCTTCCTCACCGATAAGACGATTCAGCGCAACAACCGTTCCGAGCATCGCACCGTTTGTACTGTCAGCAGAACCAATCATGCCTGCGTATTGCGGGTCGGCTAAGTCTAGCAGGGATGTCGGCAAGTCTTCCTCATCTATTAACTCGGTGTTGTACATGATGACACGCCCACGTAGTGTAAGGGCTGTATAGCTACCATCATCAGCGCGGAACTCCTCTGACACAGCCATCACTAGCTCGGAGTCATTTGGCTCGAAGATACCTTCCTCATTAAGGCTAGCCATTGTCAGCGTATCACTATTGACGAATACATCTGCTTGTGGGTTATCCTGCTCTTCCAGCAAGCGAGCGCCCATCTCGCCATTGCTGCCTCGCACAACCGTGACCTCAATGTCAGGAAATTCTTCGTTGAATGCTTCAAGCACTGCAGTGAATAATGCTTCTGAACGGGTACTGTAGACGACAAGTTCGCCGCTGAGTTCTTCATTGTCTTGTCCCAAAATCGGTGCGACACTCACCAGCAATAGGGCTATCAAAGTGGGAACAATGAGTCTAAGAAATTTCACAATCTTCCTCCTGTTAATCAATTTCCTGTGATTGGATTTGTTCGAAAATCTTTCTAAGACTAGCTCAGACAGGAGGAAGATTTCTACACATGAGATTAAAACTAAGGTTGCATCCCACATAACTGAGTAATCTATCTTGGGGAAATCTAGTTTGCACCATGTCAGATCATGATGTTCAAAGGTGCAGAATAAAATTGGTACGGATTAACTTTGTTCACAGAGTCACTTTTCAACGAAGTTAACTTCATGAGCACAGTGACTATCTATTTTGCACACAAACAAATCAATTATTATGCTAAATTTTTGAACTGAAACGAGCTCTTAGTGCTCATGAAGTTAACTTCGTTGAAAAGTGAC
>JBCBKJ010000065.1:0-33804 GCA_038522085.1 Chloroflexota bacterium | reverse complement strand
TTACTGCTTGCAGAAGATAACCTCTGTACGAGAGAATTTGGTTTTTTCCATAGAGTTCCCATACAAATCTCTCTACATCTTTGTCACGTGAGACGTACTTTGCAAAGTTAATAGCACCTACAAGATTATCCATATTTGGTTCGAGTATCGCAAAAATTTTGCGAGAAGGGCTGTCATATTCTTGAGTGAAGCGTAGGCAAGCATCAATAGCGGTATGCTTATTAGCTTTTGTGGTTTGTGAGGTGCTGTACTCGAAGGCAAGATCATGTAAGCGATAGCTGGTATCCAATAAAGGATATCCTTCAGTTGTATTTTGTGCTGATTGACGAGTAGCCAGACCGTAAGTAACTAAAGTATCAAGCGCATTTTCAACATCAATATCAGTCAACATTTCTTTCAGTAATTTTGCCGTAATCTGAGGCGACCAGAACGCACCCCAAGCTAGAAATGCTTTTCTGGCATCTTCTGGCAAGGCATTTACGGTTGTTTGAAGTAATGCCGCAATATTCTCGCGCCCTTTCTCTTTCAAAAAAGGAACTTCTAATTCCGTAATGTTGGTGGATTCAAGTTCTTTCAGCATTCTACTGGCAGGATAGCTTTTGGCTTGCATCGTTCGTCCAGCAATTTCAAGCGCGAAGGCATGATAGTAGAGGACTTCTGCAAGCGCATGTACATCGTCATCATTTTGTGTAAAGTTAGGTGCGAGTTTGCGCAGAAGTTTTACTGCGTCGTCAGGTAATAAATCAGATAATGAAATTAGGGGATGGAGGCTGTAACGCTGGCGTGTGGTCACTAAGACAGGAACGTTGCGCGGAATCCCTTGAAGGACTGTCATGAGGCTCTGCCCATTCCATACGTCATCTAATACAACTAAATTGACGTTGTGTGCCTTGATGAGTTGGTTTAGTAAACGCGGTTTATCACTAGTTGGTGTAGATGCCATTTGGTTGCTCTGGTTAAAAGCATGTGCTAGTGCTTCAAATGCTGAGTCTGCGTCTGATGCACCAAAACGTAGCCAGAGGGTAGGTTTATCAGTGTTTTGTATATCGTCATAAGCGATTTGTGCGGCAAGGACTGTTTTGCCCGTTCCACCAATAGCTTGTAGAAGGACACGCGCATTCGTTTCTGTCAGATGTGCTTTTATCTCCTGCATGATTTTCTCGCGCCCAAATAGTTGGGTTGGTGCAAGCTCAACGATATTATCGGGGTCGTTGTAAAGAACAGCACGATTAGCACCTTGGCGAAGATGAAGACTGTTTTTAATCCATTCCGCTATAGATTGCCCTATCGCTGTTTTTAGTTCCTCATCTGTCTTGAACCATTTTGCGGTGACGCCACTTTGCACGTCACCCGCTTTGTCAAGAAATTCGATAAGTTTGGAGTCGCGTTTATTTGTTTCAACATCTTTGACATAGATGTGTCTGGGAATATTCCATTCTCCAGCACGTTCAAATTCATCTATTGTCCATTCACCGTAGTCGTTCCAGAAAATACCAATGTAAAGCGCACTATTTTGGAGTGCTGTCAGGTAGACTGGTCGGATACTTCCCTCACTGGCAGGAGCATCGTACTCAAATAGCCATGGTTTGAGTGTGATGATACCTTGATTCAAAGTAGGCAAAAAATCACGGATAAGATTGCGCTCTGAAGAGAGTTCTTTCATTTTGGAACTGATAAAGACGGTGATTTCAGTCATAATAACTCTGATTACCTACACTTACTCTCATTATGTGTGAAAATATAATTTCTGCACGATGTTTGCCAACCAATCACCAACCCTTAAGGGCTAATCGCTTGTCCGGTAGGGGGATGCCACGTACAATAGATACGTACTGACCCACTTCTTGCAATCATTTGGATGAACGTTTATGAGCCAGCCGACCACCGTTAAGATTCTGATTGATGACCGTCTACGCCTGATGGCGGCGGCGCTTGCAGCAACCGATTTCATGGAAAAAGCCCAAGCACGCAAACGGCATCATGCCCACGTCAATGCCCGCACAACGGTTACGTTCATGCGCGAAAAAGAACTGACAACCCATCCAGCGATTGTGTCATTACAGAGCATGTTGGATAACGGTATGCCAATTGAGGCGTTGTTTGCGCTGGCGATGTATTTTCAATGGCCCGAACTGAAAGTGCCTCAGTTACCGGATTGGGTGCCGGCTGGCTGGAACGAGCAACTGTGGGATTTTTACCACAAAGCCGAATTGGCGAATCACTGGCAAAGCACAGCAAAATCTTGGGCAGATGCTCGTACCGAATCTGAGCGCGTGTTCGGCGGTAAGATGCAAGTGCATTTCAAAGAGCTACTAGAGCAATTTGTGGGCGAAATCAAAGAAGAGTTCGTATTTGCGCCCAATTTACTATTACCAGCAGACCGTGAAGTAGGCATACGGGTCGGCAATCAATTGATTAGCATCGTGCCACCCCCGCTGGCATGGGGTGAAAGCCGCCCATGGCCCTACGACGAAGAAACCCGCCTCGCAGAACATACCTATCCGATGGCATTATCACAATATGCTCGTTTGTTGATGCTGACCTATTTACGTGAAAACGCAGATAAATTAGGCGATGCCACCGAAAAAGATTTGCCAATTAGCGATGAACTCAAAGTGCAGTACCCGACATGGGAAGATCAATTTCTCGCATTGTTCAAATCGGCAGTGGTAGCCATTTACCTTGAAGATTATATGAACCCCACCGAAGCCAAAGGTTTCATGCTCATGGAGAAACGGGTGCGCAAAATGACCGAGCTACCCGGTACGGTGAGCGTGTTGCGTCGCTTCTTGCAAGAAAAAGGCAATCGCTATGATACGCTGGCAGAATTTTTGAGTGTATTCCCAACACAATTGCGGGTTGCAAAGAAGATTGTGACAATGTAATGCAAAATATCTATCGCATTCTGAGGCAAAACATACTATAATATACTTGGCGACGAGCAGCGGACAAACCTGTTGCTTATAAAATGACTCACCCAACACATCTTTTTTGTGCTTGGTCGTGAGATTTTGAGTTCCTTGTACTTCGGTGCAAGAAAACCCACAAGAGCAGACACCGTGTTTGCTCTTTTTTAGTTAATGGGTCAAAAATCGAGGTAATACCCAATCGCTGTTTCAGTGTGCTTCCCAACAGTATATGTGCCACGTTGACGTTCAACACACCCACGGCTGGTATAAAAATGGCGTGCCTCAGCTTTTGCGAGTACCCATACCCACGCGCCTGTACAGCCAACACGCTCTAGTTCTTCTAAGCCAGCGTGCCACAAGCGCGTACCAATCCCACGCCCATGATATTCAGGCAAAATGTAGAACGTCGTCACTTCGCCTTCACTTTTATTGAGCAATGTCCCCACGCCAATGAAGCCTACAACGCGCTTATTCACTTCCGCAACAATGGTCGCAATGCGTCTATCACGCTGAAAAACCCATGACCCGCGTTGAGGCAACAAATTTTGGAACAAGCCCCGTACCTCATGTGGCGAGAAGATATGCGCATACGAAATTTCCCACGCCCGCCGATTGGCATGCAACATATCGCCTCTATCACGCGGGACAGCCGAGCGAATACGGACATGTTCGGCAGGTTTACGGGCGAGTGCCATGTCTAGAATCCTTTTTTGGTATGGGATGAGGGTAGAACATGACGCTTAGTGGTGTGTGAATGTGGGTTTAGTAGTGAGTAGTCTTCAGTTATCAATAAATAGTTTTCAGTTACTTGGTATGAAATCAAAGCCCAAGCCCAAAAAAGCGACCACTGTATCAACAGGTGGTCGCTTTTCAATTTTGTGTAGACATAATTTAGCTGGTTTGAAAGCCCAAAATACGTTGAATCGTAGGCACAAGCGCGAATACATCAAAGGGTTTTGCGATGTAGCCATCGAAACCTGCTTTTGTGGCTTTTCGCTTATCATTACTCACTACATTTGCCGTGACAGCGATGACAGGAACATTTGCTGTGTCGTCACGCGCTCGTAAAATTTCGAGAAATCCATAGCCGTTAATATCTGGCATAGCGATATCAAGCAGGATGAGATTGGGACGAAAGTCGTCCAGAATACCTTCGGCGATTTTGGCACTGCGAGCTGTTGCCACTTCAATATTTTGCAATTGCAGGACGGCTTCCATGATGGCGATATTATCAGGTTCATCATCGACAACGAGTACACGCCAGTTCTTGGTATCTTGCAATGCTGTAATATCCATGAATATCTCTCCGGTCATTATTAACTATATTGGGTTGTTACAACCATTCTTTAATCATCGTAAGAAAATCTTCTTGTGCGATAGGTTTAGGTAAATAGACATCGAACCCTGCTTTGAGTGCATCTTGTTTCAAGCGTGAGCTATGGAATGCAGAGATAGCCACACAGCGTAGGTCTGTGTTTTGCTCACGAATGGCACGGATGAGTTCCAACCCATCCATATTGGGCAAGCCAATATCAATCACGGCAATGTTGTAGTGATTATTCTCTATCAGAGTTAAAGCATCATTGCCATCTGATGCGCGGTCACAATCAATATTGATGAATGTGAGTAAGCTAGCGAGCATCTCTTGAGCATCGGGTTCATCTTCTACTACGAGTACAGGTCTTGCAGTCATGCGTTGGGTTCCTTGTTGCCTATTGAGTCAGAATAATTGCTGGCATGTGATTGAGATTTTGGTGTTTTATCATACCTTTCTTCAGCTTGCGTGTTGCGCCGTTTTACGATAGAGGGTGTTTCGGCAATGATTTTTGCTAATTCCTTGCGGAAAGTTTCCGGGATAAGTGGTTTGGTCATGTAATTATCGAAGCCAGCGTTGAGCGCCTTGGTACGGTCGCCGGACATAGCATGTGCAGTCAAGGCGATGACAGGTATCTCTTTAAGGTCGTCGTCTTGCCGGATATGTTCTAGAAGTTGCCAACCATCCATCTTAGGCATAGATAAATCCGAGATGATAAGGTCAAAGCTGGTGCTTTTTATCTTAGCTAATGCTTCGTTGCCATTGATGGCAGTGATGACGGTTGCACCATACATTTCTAGCAACATACGACAAACCAGTAGGCTATCTGCCTCGTCATCAACAACGAGTACAGTGTGTGCTTGCAAGGAACTTTTCAGTGAGATTATCATTAACTTACTGCTCCTGATTGGGTTTTTACAGTTGGTTGGATTGTTTTGGGCAGTTCAACCGTGAAGGTACTACCTTCACCTACTTCACTGCGCACCCAAATTTTGCCGTTCATCGCTTCGGTCATCTGTTTGACAATAGCGAGACCCAACCCACTGCCACCATAAGCACGTTTGGATGTGCCATCTACCTGACGGAAACGCTCAAAAATAGTGTCATGCATATGCACGGGTATACCAATACCTGTATCAGCAACGGTAAGTCGCCATTTATCATCCTCAATGCTTTCGATAGTTACGCTGATGCTACCTTCTTCTGTGAACTTGATAGCATTGCTGATGAGATTGGTTGCTATTTTGGTCAGCAAATCTTCGTCTAAGCGCACAATTTCTGGCATTTTCTCACACTTTTGGATAGTGACGTCTAGATGCTTTTCGTCAGCCAAGATTTGTGTCTGTTCCTTAATGCGCTCTATGAAATCACTCAGATGAATATCAACGGGCAAGGTCTCAAGCCGTCCAGATTCGATACGACTGATGTCGAGGATGTCATTGATGAGATTGAGCAAACGGTCAGCATTGGAACGAATACGCTTCATGCGGTCCGTTTTGGTTTCATCTAAATCACCCATCATGAGCATGATGCCAGAGAAGCCGATAATCGCATTGAGGGGTGTGCGTAATTCGTGGCTCATCGTTGCCATAAATTCATCTTTGAGACGGTCAGCTTCTTCACGCTCTCGCAGGGCAATTTCAAGGTCTTGTGTGCGTTCGGCAACGCGCTTTTCGAGCGAACTGTTGGCTTCGCGCAGAGCTTTGTCTGCTTGTTCAAGTTCAGCAATTTTTTGTGTTACCAGCTTTTCAGCCTGTTCACGTTGTGCGATTTCTGCCGCGAGCAAAGCACCTACACTGGTGTTGAACGCTAGTCCTATGAAAATGTCTGAAAATTGCCACTCAGGGACAAGCCACATCAGCCCTAATATGTTGATGCCGACGCCCAAGGTTGCAAGCAGTGTATCTTTTGTGGGTGTGGTTAAGCCACCACTAAGCAATGCTCCTAAAATAATGGTAAAGCACATTAAGGGCAAGACAATGGGTTCTGGTGTTGCAGTTGCCACATCATCAAGTACAGCGATAGAAATAACTAGTACAGGCGCCGTGATAACAGAAGCAGTACCGATGAGATACCACTGACTACGGCAAAAAGCATAGCCCAGCACGAATATACCAACAGTGAATAATGCAATTGAAGAAGGGGGATCTATAGGATTGCCACTGAGTATATCTATTGCTATTGGGAATACCAAAAGCGTGACAACAAGAAAAGGAATAAAGACAGTCATCAGTATTGCTGTCAGTCGGGCGCGTCGGGCATCTCCCCCAACGAGTGCTTGATGAGGTGTGATCAGCCACGCCCATACTGTGTTGAGCGTGTTGTGCTGTGTGGGAGTTGAACTGCTGTCTGACGGTCGCGTTGCTGAACTCATAATAATGAAAGCTTTCCCGATGAAAATTCAATGCTAAATTACATTTTATTACATTTTTATGAATTTATGCTATTGAAACTGTATAATTTTGTTGACATAAGTTACTAACAGGTATGATATTAGCATGTGTTTTGTATGTTGACCAATAAATAGATTATTAAGTCAGAACCACCGTGCCAAAAAATCGAACACAGATAGGCTGAATAGGTTATTTGCTAGAAGTGATTAGGGGAAGAATTACGTTTGCTGAAAGTGGTATATACGGGGAGTAATGTGGTTACAAATAAGCGGGCAAATAGGACATTGCCCGCTTATGAACCAATTTAGTAGCGTCCACAAATTACGTGGTAAACGTGATTAACACTACTGCAATCTGCAGCAGCGAGCGTTGCTGAAGCTGAGATTGCTAACAAACTAAGAACAGCTAGTAGAATTAAAGAATATTTTACCTTTTTGCTCATGTGAATAAACCTTTATTTTTCATTACAATTAAACACATATTAATCTTTTTTATTATGTTTGTCAAGTTTATTCGATTAGGTAATAGCAACAAACCCTAGAGCAAGTCAGACTAGTAAATGGAGTGAAATTATGAAGGTGCGATGAAGTACAGAAGCATGTTTTGAGACAATAGACGATCCACAAATCCAAGGCGGTTGTATATCATCACGATTGTGATTTATGCCATAAAGGCTTTCATCTCATGGGGTAGAAAAGGCGTAGGATGCGCGTGGGGCAGACGGTTATCGTGCGTGCAGTCTCGCTATTGTTGCGTATGATAGTGTTAAAGATGAATAGGTAAGTTTGCGGGGGAGTGTCATATGCGACGCTTGGTTATTTGGGTGCTGATGTGTTTGGTGGCTGGGGTCAGTGTGGAAACTGTTGTAGACGCACAAGATGAGGTCATTCCGTTCGGCACGCCGGATGCAATGCCACTGGTAGACGAAGGTGATTTTGACATCAGGCATATTTTGCTGATGGGGAGTGCCGTTGGCGAGTATAGCGGGCATGTCGGGCTGACGGATACTATCATGCTCGTGAGCATCAACGCAGATATGGGGCATGTTGCAGTGCTGTCGATTCCGCGTGATTTTTATGTGCATGTACCGGAAATGGGCAATTATAAAATCAATCAAGTCTACTGGAGCGCAGAGCGTGCCGAGACAGGTTCGGGCATTGAGACACTCTACGAGACTGTTTTGTATAACTTCGGCGTAGAAATAGACTATCACGCGATTGTGAATTTTGATAGTTTCCCTGCACTGATTAACAGTGTTGGAGGCATCTGGATAACCGTCGATTGTGCGATACGTGATTGGCGCTTAATCGAACCTGACCGTGACCCTGACATAGAAGAAAATTGGGAGATGCACACGGTTTGGGGTGGCTTGCATCATTTCGATGGGCATGAGGCACTATGGTATGTGCGGAGTCGGCGCACGAGTAGCGACCTTGACCGTAATCGGCGTCAGCAAGATGTGATGCGGGCGTTATGGCGCACGATTCGTAACGAAGGCTTGCTCGAAAATTTCCCCTCACTGTGGGAGCAATTCAACGCAGTTGTTGATACGAATATGACATTGGGCGATGCACTGGAACTATTACCTGTTGCCCAAGACTTATCCGCAGCCGAAGTCGATTATTTCGCGCTGGAAATCTACGAACACATGCTACAAGGACGCACAGAAGGCGAAGACCGTCGCTTTGCGCTATTCCCGATACGCGAGAATATGATTACGCTCATGCAACAGATGGTCATGCCAGCAACACATTCACGATTGATTAGCACCTTGCCGACAGTCGCTATTTATAACGGCAGTGGACTTCGTAACATGGATTATGTAGCGGCACATCGTTTGGAGCGCGAAGGTTTCCAGACGATTGTCACGGGCGAATATGTCCCGCCTCGCACATGGAATCTCATTATTGACCACGCAGGCATCGTGCGCAACAACCCTGTCACCACCTTACAAGATGTTTTGCGTATCACAGACGGGGGCGTGCGCTATGAACCCGACCCCAATCGTGAATATGACTATGAACTGTATCTAGGCGAGATGTATCAGTACAACAGTTGTACCTATCCTGTGTTCCAGCCGGATTATGAGCCAGAAGCAACCGAAACACCACCGATTGCTGTATCAGATGAGGGTGAGTGATTAACCATCGCCACTACTTGTCGCGCTTGCACAAATAGGCGGTGTATCATCAGGATAAACCCACGTTTGCGACAGGTCGGCGGTGTTTTTCATCACTTGATACTGATTGTACAGCGGAATGAGTGCCTCACAATCGCGCAGGACTTCGGCGGCTTGCCCTTGCATATACCAGCATTCAAATTCACGCTCTTCTATCGGTACATCTTGAGCAACTTGGAGCGTGCTACAGCGATTGAGTGCTGATTGTGCCTCCGACCAATCCCCATTGAGGTAATATTCGCGTCCGAGTGTGTACCAGCCGTCACTCCAGCCAGGCGCAGAAACCGTCACTTGGTTACACCAATCAATAGCGGCATCACGTTCACCCAAAATACTGCTGACCTCACATAAGCGAAAACGGGCTTTTACATTGTCTTCGTCAAAAGCAATCACGCTAAAATATGATGCGGTTGCCGTATCCATATCACCGATTTGCTGGGCATAGAGCGCACGTTCAAAGTGTAGCGCGAGTAAGCGACTATGATGCGTGATAGCGGTATCGACACTCGCGGCGGCATCGGCATAATCTCCTAAATCACTCTGCGCCAATGCAACCACACGATAAGCGTCCGCTTGCCAAGCAGGCGCAGAGAGGCTTGCTATTTCAACTGCCCGTTGTGCATCGCGCAAGCCTGCCTCAAAAATCCCTTGGTCACTATATGCCAGTGACAGTGCCAACCGTGCCGTGATGCTATCAGGTTCATTACGGATAACGCGCAAAGCAACCCGTTGTGCATCTTCCGATAGATTATTGGCTTGTAGCGTAAAGGCATGAATACCGAGAACGGTCATATCGTAGGGGGTTCGGATGACAGCTGCTTGTGTATAGGTTAGGGCTTCGGCACGTAAATCATCTTGGTTGATGTCGGCGTAGCTATGATAAACCAACGAGCGCACGAGCAAGACAAGTGTGCCAGTATCGTCGGGGAGTGCGCCATGCAGTTCACGAGTGTAAGCAATAGCGCGTTCGAGGTCGCCACGATTATACGCGGCTTGGGCATCCGCAAGCGTTGCAGAGGCAACAGGTGGCGCTAACCACGTTTGCAGTAAATCACGCAGTTGTCCACGAAACACAAAAAATACGCTACCCAACATACACAGCGTCACCATCCACGAGAGACAGCCTCTGCCCCTGTTCTGACGACGAAAAATAGCGCGTGAACGGTCACGATTGATACGCATATGAACCCGATATGTTGGTATGCTAGTGAGTGAGTTGTTATGAGTGTACCGAATATGTGACTATCGCGCATTAAGGTTAGTGTAGCGTTTGTTTGAGACCATGTAAGACACCAATGATTGGGGGTTTGCAGGGTGTGATATAGCATGCTGGCATATAATAATGGCAATGCTTATTAACTATATTTGGACTTTTTTATGGGCGAAATTCTGGCTGTACTTGGGGTAGTTGTTCTAACGATAGGTATTTATGGCACCCCCATTTTTATTGTTATTGGTATTCTTCAATGGAAAATACATACTAACCGTCCGCGCACCCCCAAACTCGATTTTGCATCTTATAAAGTGATTACTTGCTTCGATAGTGATACAAAGCCGATTGGCTTTACACTCGATATTATTGGGCGGGATGCTGAACTCGATACGACGATGCAACAGGGCGCACTGTATCGTGCAGAGAATACCTATCATGTTGTGCGTCATCTCGGCAATCGTAAGCAATCGCTCTTGTTGAGTGTGCCACACACGGGTATACGAGGCTATTTCCTGCAAGAAGCGAGTAAATACACAGAAGAAATTTGGGTGCATCTGACGGTGCATGACTTCTGGTATGTCTTGCGGATACGCTATGGTGTAGAAGAAAAATCCAGCTTGCAATTTCAGTTCTTGAACCCCCTATCTCGGCTTGTACCTAGCGAACAATGGAGAGCGTTTAAAGCGATAGACCGCCCACAGCATCTCGGTAGCACAAAAGTCCATGCCTTATCAAAGCAAAATAGTCAGTGGACATTAGATGAACCCCGTCAACTCTTTTTGACGCCACTCTATTTAGTCGTGATGACAGGTGAAGCGTATGTGCTATATACCATCAAGCTAGAGAGCATCAGTCATGTAGAATACTTGCGTGATGTAAAGCACGATTGGCACATTCTACGCCTGACAGTTGATGGTGCGTATCAAGCCTATATGGTGAAAGATGCAAAACGCTGGCAAAACGCGATTCGCTCTGCACAGGCACAATTAGCTGAGGTGAGTTAAGTGGAATTTTTTGGTGTGATGGTAGGAGGGCTAATTGCGCTCATGAGCGGGGCAGTTGGCTATTATGAAGTGCGTCGGGTAGCGAAAATTGCCCAATTGATTGCCCGTTTCGAGCAGATGAATCCTCTCTATCTCAGTGACCGTTGGACGCAGATACAGTATATCTGGCAGACCCCGCGTAGCACAGCCGTTCAATGGCGACGGGGCATTTTAGTCGTCACAGATAAGCGTGTTGCTATTTATGACTACGCACCCGCCCTAGCCAACGATTTGCCCGAACCCATAGCTACACTACCAACCGATACTTTACGCGGCTTCTGGCGACCCCAAAAATACACGCCAGGCGTCAATGAAATGTGGATACATAGCGAACAGCGTAAGCAATGGCATCTGCTAAAAGTGCGCTTACGTCAGTACGAGATGCAAGCCCTAGTACGCGCTATAAAAGAAATCAGCACTGAAGACCAAGTGACGGTCTATCGGCGACGACGCCCTTATCATCATCTGCTGACAGATGGACAACCTGCTAAACAAACCCTCACAGGCGCATGGGAACTGAGCGACCCCTTATCGCTGTATATTATGCCCCTGATGCTAGTGGTCATGCGTGCCGAAAACGTGCTAGAGACAATCGAACTTGCCAATATTCAAGACATTGCGGCACTCAAACGCATGGAAGGGGGCGAGCCGGCTGGCTTAGTACGGTTTACAATTGTGTATCCCGATGAGACAAGCGAACAACGAGCGTTCGGCATAGCACGCTATGAAGCGTGGGCAGAGATATTGGCAGAGGCGGCAAAACGCACACTAGAAGAACCTGTCGAGCGCAAACGCAAAGGCAAAGAGGACGAAGACGATGAGTAGGTTAGAGGTAAAGTAGGTAAAAGGTGAAGTGTAGGATGTATGCATGTAATGGCTTTTTGTAGTGATGATGCAGGCATCGTCCCATGCCTGTCAATTTAAGGACATATTTGCCAATTATTTATCATAAGTCAATCATGTAAGTTTGCGTGTATCGCCACGCAATGAATTACGTGGCTAGTAAAAAGCCTATATGCGCTGGACGGATTTAAATCCGCGTCAGCGCCAAAAATGGAATTGAGTAGCCGATGATTTCAATCATCGGTGAAGGTACGAAAATAGAACATGTAGAACGATTTGGACACGATTTTTGCTTAACAACTATGGGACGATGCCTGTCCGTTGCCTACAATTTGGTGAAAAATCATATCTAAATCCATAGCCAAGAGGAAAAATCTTTGTGTATCTGAGCCTCTGTGGTTCACAAATGAGTTAGGAGTCATGCGTGAAAACAAAAAAGAAAAAACAGTCACCGGATTATAGTAAGTACGGCTGGCGCATGCTAGGAATGGCGCTATTTTATCAACTGATTGGTGTTGCCCTCTGGCTAAGTACAGGCAACGGACAAGTCCTCAACACAGTCGGGACAACGCTTTTTATCACTGGCGGGCTGATGGGTGGAGGTGCGATGATACTAGGTGTGTACTATGCGCTTACAGGCTGGCGACGCCAAGCAAACCGACCTCGCATCAAACAGACAGATGATGACGCCTATAAAGAAGCATTAATCCGTATGGGAGATAATGAGCTTGCACCAACTGAACAGGGCGCGATGGATAGTGAGATAGTGCATGAAAATTTACAGGGAAAAGGTTAAAGGTGAGGCGAGAATATGGAAAATATCATGATGACTGGTATGTATATCATCGGCGCATTAGTAGCACTCGTGCTGATGTGCTTAGTAATTGATGTTGTCGTTATGTGGATGATGCGCTGGATTACGCTCGGCGCAGAATGGCTGACGCTGATGGAATATGGCAAAAAACTCAAACGGGATTGAGGAGCGTATATGAGCCAAAGAAACAAATCATCGCGTAAATCGCGTTTGCTTAGTTGGTTTTATGTGGGCGTATTCATTATCGGATTTGGTGTATTACTCACTGCAGCGAACTATTTTGCTGGCGAAATATCTGCTAACGAAGTAGTAGCTGTTTTTTTGCAGTTGGCGCTTGGCATGATGATACTCATCGGTATACCGTATGGCTTGTACAAATTAATGGAAGGTTTCAACAACTGGATTAGAGCGTACCTTCAAGGGGGAACAGGTATTTCACTAAGAGCATCCAATTCCGATGGCAAGTGGATAGGTTTGGGTAGTCGGCGTGTAAAATACTACATCGCTCGGCTTGAGGACAAACAAAACGTATTTGAAGGTGACGAAACCGATACCGAAACGCTCGTCTGGGGTGATGCGGTGCTAGATGGCAAGTTCATCACGATTGGCGAGCTAGCCTTTGAACGTGACGATGTGCAGTGGGTAGGCAATCGCAAGAGCAGTAACCGCTTTGTGCTAGATGTGACGATTAACGGCTGGTGGCATGTGCTGACCGTGTTCACTCATGAATCCGGCAAAGATTTTGCGGACACATTCTTAGAATATATGCCGGAGAAATACCAGTTCATGCGCTATCGGCAACGTCCACATGTACGCTCTACAGAAGGTGCATCCGCGTTCGTGGCTGAGCAAAATCTACAGGGCATCTTCCAAAATCGGGAAGCTGTACAATAGCATATCACACCTTTGTGGTTGGTTATGTTGCATCGTGGACAAGTCTTTCAGCAACATTTTCTGGATACCGTGCGCGATGTGCGTTACAGCAAGCATCCGACCTCACTAGACGACGAGGCACAATTACTCACCTTTGAAGTTGGCGACACCGCATTCGCCTATAGCATGAAAGACGACGAATTTGTCCAACGCCTGATTGACGCAACCCGCGAAAGTGTCAGCACCGAAGAAATGCGTAAGAAGAAAAAGCAGTTTTCAGGCTGACCAACTTTTCACAACAACATATCCTTACGCTTTCGCATCGCAGCGATTACCTCACGGTCTGCCTTGCCGAAGCTATAGTCATCAAATTGCGATTCGTCTATCCACGCCCAATCTTTGGCTTCAATCGCTTGTGGCGCATCACTGCCATCACTACTGCCGATATACCTACACTCGTAAGCATGTAGCGTAATTTTAAAATGGGTGAACGCATGTTTGACCTGGACGAAAAATGCCCCTACTTCGACTTCGATAGCGAGTTCTTCACGCAGTTCACGTTGTAAGCATTCAGGGAGCGTTTCATCAGGTTCTTGTTTACCACCCGGAAATTCCCATAAGCCACCCAATAGCCCATCCAACGGACGTTGCGCGATGAGAATTTTGTCGTCACTATTGCGCACGATACCCGCCGCGACATCGTAATGTGGGGTAGGGGCTTTCTTCTTTTTCACCGGACGTTCGTCTTGCGTGTCATTGGCGAAGGCTTGGCAATATGCCTGTACAGGGCAGTCTGCACACAGCGGATTGTGCTTGCTACAAATTTTTTGCCCTAATTCCATCAATGCTTGATTGTAATCTCCCGCACGCTCTGCCGGAACGAGCGTGTCGGCTATTTCCCACATCTGATTTTTGGTGCTAGTTTGTGTGATATCATCTTCAATATCAAACAAACGACTGAACACGCGAATCACATTGCCATCCACAACAGGTGCTTGCACACCAAAAGCGATGCTGGCAACTGCCCCAGCGGTATAGGGTCCAACACCTGGTAAACGTAACAATTCTGAAACACTTGTAGGAAATTCACCCTCAAACTCGCTGATAACCATGCGAGCGGCTTTGTGTAAATTCCGAGCGCGGCTATAATAACCAAGACCTTCCCATTGTTTGAGAACACTATCCAAATCTGCACGCGCAAGGGCATCAATAGTAGGGTAGGATTCTAAGAAACGGTTATAATAAGGTATCACAGTATCAATTTGGGTTTGCTGGAGCATAATTTCTGATAGCCAAACCCGATACGCATCCGCGCCGCGCCATGGCAAATCAGCTTTGTTGTCGTCGTACCATGCTAGCAAAGTTGATGCGAGCGATGAGGATGGGTTAACCATAGGAACAATCCTTTGTTGAAATACCAAACTTTTGTATGTGAGAACGTGTCAATGTTGCTTGGGAGTAAGGAATTATGAGCGTCGCTGTATTTATCGGACTCATTGGGTTCGTCCTCATTTTAGCGGCGTTAGATAGCCTGCGTCAATCAACAGGCGACGATACAGGACAGACCGACATGCCTATCAACGTCAATAAAGAGCATTTCCTAATTCCATTTGGTGAGGGGCAATTTTCACCTGCCATGCGTGTCAAACGTGACGAAAATCCGCATAAGGTGATAGATGACTTTAATTTGCTCCATCCACGCCCGACGATATTCATCACAGGTGGCGCATCCAAAATGTCTGCGGAAGATATAGAGCGTACCCGTGTGCTGATAGAAGATTGCATCGCGGCATTTGCGGAAAAGCACAAAATCACGATTGTTGATGGTGGCACAGAAGCAGGTGTCATGGATATGATGGGCGATGCACGGCGCAAACATCAATACAAATTCCCATTAGTGGGGGTCGCGCCATTTGGCAAAGTGTCTTTCCCACAACATGAAAACAAAAATGGCGAAGCCGAACTCCAAGACGGACATTCACATTTTGTACTCGTAGAATCCGATGAGTGGGGTGGCGAATCCGAGATGATTGTCGGGTTGACCAAAGCGATTGCACAAGGCGCAACCCCGATGGTCGGTGTTCTCATCAATGGCGGGAAAATTGCCGAACGCGAAGTCTACCTAGCCAGCGCCACGGGCGAAAACAGAATGCCCCTCATCATCATCGACGGTAGCGGACGCACAGCCGATAACATCTCAACAGCTTTCAAAACCCAACAAACAGATAGCGACCTGATACGTGCGATTATCAAAGGCGCAGATATTCGCTTGACTGCGCTTGAAGACGGCACAGAGGCACTACAAAAAGAGCTAGAACGCGTCTTTTTGCCAACCAGCGTCGGATAAAGGCAAATTCTGTTGGGACGCGATTCTTCGCGTCCGCTGAATCCAAATCTATCTACAGACGAATTTGTTATACACCTTACCGTAGGTACAAACGCCTGCGTTGTCCAATATTTATAAGCAATCTCAACTAGAGTGAGAGAGACGAAAACCGATAACATACATCCTTTCATGAGGAAAGTTTCTACTTCGGTGATCACATCGGAACATATCAAGATTTATGTCGTACCAACATCCCCCACGAAAAACACGTCGAAAAGCTGATGCATTAATATCATCAGTTTTTTTGTCACTATCTGTTACACACCATTCCCACACATTACCTACCATATCAACTACTCCAAAAGGGCTAGTACCATCATTGATATTACCAAAACCCAAGAAATTTCTGAATTTATTTTCATACTGAGTTACAGGACTCGTGCCTATCCTTCCAGAGAAATTGTTTTGGCAAAGGTTTGGGTTCCAAGTGTTACCCCATGGGTAAGCTCTATTATCTGTACCTTGTGCAGCAAATTGCCACTGTTCATCAGTCGGTAGCATGATCTTCTCTCCTGTTTCATCACTAAGCCAAAGGCAAAATGCCACTGACTCAAACCAGCTTACACCCACAACGGGCTTTTCAGCACCATTGTAATCTGAATGTCGCCAGTATAGTGGCTGAGTCCATTTTTCTTTCTGACGATAAGACCAACCTTCCTCAGTCCACCATTTCTGTTGGTGATAACCACCTGCCTCCATGAACTTAGCAAATTGGGCATTAGTTACAGGATATTTAGCAATCCAGTACTTTTCTGATGGAATCTTAAGTGTGATGTCACTATCATAAGTAGTCATGATTCCTTTTCCGCCTGGAATTTCGACCCACGCAAAAGGTTGAGGAAGTATTTTCTCACTAGATATAGTTGACTTTGTTTTAGTTGTTGCTGGCTTCGATTTTGGTATTTCTTTTGATGTGGACTGTTCAATTATAGGCATTGGTCGAAATTTCTGCATCAACTCTTGTGGGTCGCCGTATTCAGGGTAAGCGTCCATGAAACGCTTAATGGCTTTCATTGCTGCTTTTGGTCGTGCAGTAGATACATAATGTGCGAGGTCGTCATACTCTCCGCGTATTTGCTTCATTAATTGGCGTTGGCGTTCTTCTTCTGCAAACCGTTTTTCCGCCGTTTGTAACTCAACATTTTCTTCATCGACATCAAAGAAAATTGGCACATCTTGTCGCTTCGCAATTTTATCCAGCAAATCGCGTGCCAGTCGGATATTGCGTCCTTTTTCTTCGTTGTAGCGACGCATCAGATCGCGGGTGTGAATTTGCCCATGTACGGCAACTTCACGAATTTGCTCTTCTAAAATTTCATCTTCTTCGGGGGTCGGTGTCGTTGTTTTTGGCGTTGGTACAGTCGGGCGCAAGTGCTGGCGTGGATGTATATCGGTAGAGAAATTACCTGCTATGTAATCTAATGTAATTTGAGTAATAGCGTTTGATACTTTATTGGTGACCTGCAACATATCTAATCCACCAACACGTGCGAATTGTAAACGCATCTCTTTAAGCTTTTGTGGGTAATCAACCTCCTGCAACATCAGCGCAATCACAGGCTTATTCAGTTTGAGAGCATAATCTAATTCACCCATGCAATATACAGAATCGAGATAATCCTGTGTGAGAATAGCAACAAAAGCATAACAGCCTTCGATATTCAAACAGATACTATTCCACCAATCTGCGCTTTCAGGAATTTTGTTGTCCCGCCAACGATAATAAGGTGTATCAGTATCAATAGCTGTATATAACTCATTGCACCACTCGGTTTGTCGGCGCGAATAGCTCAAAAATAAAGTTTTGGTGGGTGTTGTGAGTGCGTTCATATTAATCTCGGTGGCAGTGACATTGTAATACATCTAAGTATGCCGTCTTGAATAGTTTGTTGCAAGCTAAGATGCAATTACAAATATTTATCATCATGCTTCATCGTAGGGACAAACGCCTGCGTTATCCGCTATTTTCATCGCAAAATTATTCCAAAATACATCCACCATCGTACGAGCCATGCAAACAACAAATTCCACATTTGAACCCAACCACATCCTCATACGTATTACGAAATACCAGCTAGATTAACACCTCGTTACATCGCAGATTGGACGTAGGCAGACCTATAAAATATGGTATGATTAGCGAATATGCGTTCTAGGCATATCATCGCAAGGAGGGTTGCAATGGTTCAAGATGGTCAACGTAGTGAATTTCGAGTAGAAGGCTCACAAACGTACAATCACGCGGGTCCGATTCGCTGGATGCTCTCGCATTTGTGGGATCACAAGCTCTTTTTCGTCACGGCACTCATTGGGTATGTGGTGGCATATGCAGCGTTCAGCTATGCACGGGTGCTGATTGGGGAAGCCGCCGACCTCATCATTAACCCGACGACACAAGAAGCCGTTATACGGGTGAGTGCGCTCATTTTGGTGGTGCTGATGATGGATGGTATCGGCAGTCTCATTGGCTCACTTAGTACAGAGACGCTTGCGAATCGCTTAGAGCGTGATTCTCGGCATGAGCTATACACCAGCTTGCTCGGCAAGAGCCAAACCTTTCATGACCAACAGCGCGTTGGGGATGTCATGGCACGCGCAACCGACGATGTGCGCCAGTTAAATTTCACTATTTCACCAGGCATCATTTTCACCTTTGATATGGTGCTGGGTTTCGTTGTGCCGATTATCTTCATTGCGACGGTCAATTGGCAGTTATTACTCGTGCCGATGCTGTTTTTAGTTGCCTATATCATCTTAGTCAATGAGTACAGTTCACGCCTCTCACCCGTAGTCGATGCACAGCGCCAGCAGTATGGGGTCATGAATGCGGGGCTAGAAGAATCCATCAGCGGGATAGAAATTGTGAAGGTCGCCGCGCAAGAAGCCTTCGAGCGTCTCAAATTTGGACGTAATGCCAAAAAATACCGTGATTTTTTCGTCAAACAAGGGCAAGTCGAAGCAGGCTATCTGCCGATTTTAGCCTACGGCATCGCCTTTGGGCTGGGCTTCTTGCAAGCAATTTATCTCTACAATGCTGGCACACTCAGCCTTGCTGATGTGATTGCCTTCATGGGCTTACTGGGCGTGTTGCGCTTTCCCGTGTTCATCTCGTTATTCTCACTCTCATTGTTGGAAATGGGGCGTGCCAGCGCGGGACGTATCCTCAAACTCATGCGCGAAGAAAGTGCCATTGATGAAAATGTTGATGGGCATATTGGCATGGTAGAAGGCGCAATCACTTTCGAGAATGTGTCATTTGGCTATACCGATGAACACCTCATTCTGAAAGACATCAGCTTTGAGGTACAAGCCGGACAGACAGTAGCGATTGTCGGGCAGACAGGCGCGGGCAAATCGACGCTCACGCAACTTGTCGGGCGCACCTACGATACAGATAGCGGACGTGTTTTGGTGGATGGCGTTGATGTGAGTGAATGGCAATTAGACGCGCTTCGCTCCCAAATCAGCAAAATCGAGCAAGATGTCTTTTTGTTCAGCCGGAGCGTCGCGGATAATATCGCGTTCAGTGCGCCGGATGCCACCCGCGAAGAAATTGAACACGCTGCTAAAGAGGCACAAGCTCACGATTTCATCTTGGGCTTCCAAGAGGGCTACGACACAAAAATTGGCGAACGGGGCGTCACCCTATCCGGTGGTCAGCGACAACGCCTCGCACTCGCACGCGCCTTCCTCAAGAATCCGCGCATTCTCATTTTGGACGATTCCACCAGCGCCATTGATAGCGCCACCGAAGATGATATTCAAAAAGCGATGCGCCGCGCACAAGAAGGGCGGACAGTTCTGCTCATCACGCATCGTATGTCGCAGATTCGCTGGGCAGATGTGATTTTGGTGCTGGATCATGGTGAACTCGTCGCACAAGGCACACATGACGACCTCTTGCGGACATCAGCGCATTATCGGCGCATCTTTGCACGTTACGAAACCAACCTACCCGCGTTAGAGCCAGCCGGCGATTAAGGAGCAACACCTATGGGTTTCATTATGGATGGTCTGGATGCCGAAGGCTATGACCGCGAGTATAGTGATAGCGAACTTGTCCGGCGTATTGTTGGCTATTTTCGTCCTGAAAGATGGCGCATCAGTATCGTGAGCATTGCTGTCGTGTTGAACGCGGCATCCGATACTTTGCTACCAATTGCGATTTCGTTCTATTTAGACCGCTTGGTGCAATCACCAGAGACCTTCAACGCGGTGCAGGCGGCGCTGGTTTTATCAGGGGTGGCATCCATTAGTTGGGTGTTCAACTTTGTGCGCCAATGGTTGAGCGCCGAAGCTGTCGGCAACGTCACACTGACCCTACGCGAAGAGGCTTTCAACGCCGTCACGGAACGCGATATGTCATTTTATGACAAGTATCCATCAGGCAAAGTGGTCAGTCGTGTGTCGTCGGATACACAAGCATTCTCGGAAGTCGTGCGCTTGACGATTAACCTGCTCAGTCAATTGCTGATTGTGGTGTTCTTGGTCGCCTATCTACTCACTGTGAATGCCCAATTGACGCTCGTTCTACTAGGAATTTCACCCATCATCATTTTCGTTGCCCTGCAATTCCGCACCATCGCCCGTAAGACCGTCACCAATTCACGGCGTATCATGGCAACGGTCAACGCGCATGTACAAGAGACGGTGAGTGGTATCGGCGTAGCAAAAGCGTTCCGCCGCGAAGGGATGATTTACAACGAGTTCAACGAGGTCAATAACAAAGCCTACTCTATCAACTTGCTGACAGGCTACACCTTCGGGAGCATTTTTCCTGTGCTGATTACCATCGCCTCTATTGGGACAGGGGCGATTGTGTGGTTCGGCTTGAACTTGGCGCAACGTGGGTCTTTGACCGCTGGCGAGTGGTTTTTGTTCATTCAAGGGATGCAGATGTTCTGGTTTCCACTGACGAGCATTTCTTCTTTTTGGAGTCAATTTCAGTTGGGTTTGGCGGCTGGCGAGCGTGTATTCGCGCTCATTGATGCCGACCTTGATGTTGTTCAAGTCGATGATAAACAACTCGCAGACATTCGTGGCGAGATTGCGTTTCAGAATGTCGATTTTCACTATGTCGAAAGCGAACCTGTCTTACAAGATTTCTCTTTGCAAATCGAAGCTGGCGAGACATTGGCACTCGTCGGGCATACAGGCTCAGGCAAATCGAGTATCACCAAGCTCATCACACGCTTCTATGAATTTCAAGCAGGTCAACTGCTGATAGATGACGTTGATATTCGCCAACTGGATATTCACACCTATCGTCAAAAAGTCGGTGTGGTGACGCAAACGCCGTTCTTGTTCGATGGCACAGTGCTAGACAATATCCGCTATGGCAAATCCGACGCAAGCGAAGAAGAAGTGATAGCAGTCGCAAAACAAGTCGGCGGAGGCGATTGGATTGATTATCTCTCCGATGGCTTGCAGACTGATGTGGGCGAACGTGGGAGCAATCTGTCTATGGGGCAACGACAGCTAGTAGCGTTAGCGCGGGTATTGCTTCAAGACCCTGCTATTTTCATCCTTGATGAAGCGACAGCCAGCGTTGACCCCCTCACCGAAGCACTCATTCAAGAAGGCTTAGATGCGATTCTCGCAGGGCGTACATCTATCGTAATTGCGCATCGCCTGAGTACCATTCGCAACGCAGACCGTATCATCGTCTTAGACCATGGCACAATTCTCGAAGAGGGGTCTCATGATGCCCTCATGAATGCAAACGGGCATTACGCCGACCTGTACAACACATACTTCCGCCATCAGAGCCTCGAATACATCGAAGCTGCTGCTGGCGATTAGTTCAAGCACGAGGGATGTAGCAATATGTCCCTCTTCTTCTGACCATGCCAAATTTGACATAACCATTACACTACGTATGAGCCAAACAAACGCCTGCCTTGTCCGAAATTCTCTATTTGCTTTAAGAACGAGAGAGACGGAATCCATAGCCGTTGAACCAGCTATGAGGATCGCCCCTGAACCGGCAATCGCAACGGAGTAAGTTCGTAAAGTAAGTCCCCCAAGACCCCTCGCGAAGAACACGTTTATTGGTAACACTATTAATATCGTTGGTCTTTTCGTGGTAATCCGTCAAACACCACTCCCACACGTTGCCTGCCATATCCATAACACCAAAGGGACTATTTCCTTCATATTGTGTCACAGGTGTTGTTTTGCTAATGCCTTTTTTGTCAATGTAATTATTACATAAACCACGATGCCAGTTATTGCCCCATGGGTAGGCTCTACTATCATCACCTTGCGCGGCATATTGCCATTGAGCTTCCGTTGGTAACATAATCTTTTCGCCGGTTGTTTCGCTCAGCCATGCACAAAATGCAACGGCTTCGTACCAACTCACCCCGACAACAGGTTGAGTGTCACCGTTGAATTTGCTTTCCTGCCAGTAACGGGGTTCTTTCCATATATTTTTTTGTTTCTGTTGCCAGCCGTCTTTTGTCCACCAGCGTTCAGCGGTATAACCGCCTGCGTCAATGAATTCGCGGTACTGTGCATTAGTTACGGGATATTTTGCTATCCAATAGGTTTCAGAAGGAACAGATAATATGACATTATTTTCATCTGTTTTCATTGTTCCATGTCCGCAGGGAATCTCAATCCACTCAAAAGGGGCTGGCATCAGGCTTTTGCTATTGAGGCGGAATTTCTGCATTAATTCTTGTGGGTCGCCGTATTCAGGATAGGCATACATAAAACGTGTAATTGCTTTGATTGCGGATTTTGGTCGCGCAGTAGAGACATAGTGTGCGAGGTCGTCATATTCTCTGCGTATTTTCTTCAACTGTTCACGTTTGTGTTCTACTTCCGCAAATATTTGTTCCGCGTTATATAATTCTTGATCTTCCTCAACAATATCAAAAAATACAGGTACATCGACTCGTTCCATTATTTTATCTAGTAACTCGCGCGCAAGAATAATGTTGCGCTCTTTCTCTTCGCTGTAACGCCGTAGCAAGTCACGAGTAGGAATCTGTCCATGTTTTGCAACTTCTTTGATTTGCTCTTCTAGGATTTCGTCTTCTTCAGGGGTCGGGGTCGCTTCTTTTGGTGTTGGTACAGTCGGGCGTAAATGCTTACGAGAATGTATATCTGTTGAAAAATCATCCTGCATATAGCCCAGTGTAATTTGGTTTGCCGCACTCAATACCTTGTTTATCACCTGTGGCATATCTAAACCACTAACTTGGGCAAATTGTAAGCGCCTTTCATTGAGCTTCTGCGGGTAATCTACATCTTGTAACATCAGCGCAATCACAGGCTTATTGAGCTTGAGAGCGTACTCTAACTCCCCCATACAATAAACAGAATCAAGATAATCCTGCGATAGTATGGCAACAAAAGCATAGCATCCTTCGATATTCAGGCAAATACTATCCCACCAATCTGCACTTTCAGGAATTTTGTTATCGCGCCAACGATAGTAATGCGTATAAGTGTCGATAGCGGTATATAACTTATCGCACCATTCAGTTTGACGGCGCGAATAGCTCAAAAATAGGGTTTTGTTGGGGGTTGTCAGTGCGTTCATATTAATCTCGGTGGCAGTGGCATTGTAATACATCTAAGTATGCCGTTATGGGCGTTTTGTCGCAAGTCGATGTGTTTCAACTGAAGATTTTCTCTGTGTGTTTGTGGTGAAAAAGCTAACAGCCTACATCCACTTGCTGACCAAATTAACACACTATTGGCACTCGTATAAGAATTTTGCTAGAACAGGTTAGTAGACTGTTGACATGTGACGCAGAAATAGTATATTTTACTTGTAATGTTAGCACTCATTTTATGAGACTGCTAAAAGACGACAGATTATCAAGCACACATACTATTTCACACTATAGGAGGTTCAGATGAATCTACGTCCCCTCAATGACCGCGTGTTGGTCGCACCAATTGAGCAAGAAACGACCACCGCATCCGGTCTGGTATTGCCAGAAACCGCAAAAGAAAAACCACAACAAGGTGAAGTTCTCGCTGTAGGTCCTGGTCTTCGTGATGAAGATGGCGACCGTATGCCAGTTGACCTTGAAGTCGGCGATACCGTACTTTTCGCAAAGTACGCTGGTACAGAAATCAAGATTGATGGCGAAAAGCGCCTCATCATGAAGGAAAGCGACATTCTCGGCGTTCTCGTCGATTAATAGTCTTACCGTTGATGCTCATTAGGCATCTTTTTTGTTGCTTACCGAGCAAACAAACTGCAAGGCAATCCCAACACACATAGGAGAACAACAAACATGGCAAAACAACTTACATTCAATCAGAACGCACGTAACCGCCTCAAGGCAGGTGTCGATAAGTTGGCAGAAGCTGTCAGCACCACACTCGGTCCAAAGGGTCGTAACGTCGCCATCGACAAGAGCTTTGGCGCACCAACCGTAACCCATGACGGCGTGACCGTAGCTAAAGAAATCGAACTCGAAGACCCATATGAAAACATGGGCGCACAGATGCTCAAAGAAGCTGCTACCAAAACCAACGACATCGCTGGTGATGGTACAACCACAGCAACCGTATTGGCACAGGCTATCGTCAACGAAGGTCTAAAAAACGTCGCTGCTGGTGCAAATCCCATGTTGCTGAAACGTGGTATTCTGCACGCGGCTGGTCTCGTTGCTGATTACATCCTCGAACAATCAACGCCAATCGACACCAAAGAAGAAATTGCAAGCGTAGCTAGTGTTTCCGCACAAGACGCTGAAATCGGTAACTTGATTGCTGACGTGATGGACAAAGTCGGTAAAGACGGCATCATTCAGGTTGAAGATGGTCGTAGCCTCGAATTTGAAGTGGACTACGTAGAAGGTATGCAATTTGACCGTGGCTACATCAGCCCATACTTCATCAGCAACCAAGAATCCATGACCGCAGAAATCGAAGATGCGTACATCCTGATTCACGACAAGAAAATCAGTAGCGCACAAGACCTTCTGCCAGTCCTTGAAAAACTGATGCAACTTGGCAAACGCGAATTTGTCATCATCGCAGAAGATGTAGATGGTGAAGCACTGGCAACCCTCGTACTGAACAAATTACGCGGTACGATTAACGTTCTCGCTGTGAAAGCACCAGGCTTCGGTGATCGCCGTAAAGCCATGCTCCGTGACATTGCGACCCTCACAGGTGGTACCGTCATCAGCGAAGAAACCGGACGTAAACTCGACAGTACCACGATTCAAGACTTGGGTCGCGCTGGTAAAGTGGTCTCCACCAAAAACGAAACCACAGTTGTTGACGGTGCAGGCGAAGAAAACGCAATCATGGCGCGTGTTGCTGAAATCGAAGCAGAATACGAAAACAGCACCAGCGACTATGACCGCGAAAAATTGCAAGAACGTAAAGCAAAACTCACCAGCGGTGTAGCGGTAATCAAAGTGGGTGCAGCAACCGAAACCGAACTCAAAGAGAAAAAACACCGCGTAGAAGATGCCCTCAGCGCAACCCGTGCGGCTGTCGAAGAAGGTATCGTACCAGGTGGTGGTGTCGCACTCGTGAACGCAGTCGAAGCACTGAAAAACGTGAAACTCGACATCCCAGACGAAAACACAGGTGTAGACATCGTGCGCCGTGCGCTCGAAGTCCCCATGAAGAAAATTGCAGCTAACGCAGGTGAAGATGGTGCAGTCATCATCGACAGCGTGCGTCGTTTGCAGAAGAGCCGTAAAAATCACCGCGTTGGTTACAACGTGATGACCGGTGACTACGTGGACATGATTGAAGCTGGCGTACCAGACCCAGCCAAAGTGACCCGTGGCGCAGTCAACAACGCGGCATCCATCGCAAGCATGATTCTGACCACCGAAGCCCTTATCGCTGACCTGCCACAAGAAAATGGTGGTGGCGGTATGCCAGACCCAGGCATGGGTGGTATGGGTGGCATGGGCATGGGCGGTTTCTAACACCCTCGCTCAAGCAATACCAAGTGAATCAGAAGAAGTTGTCCATTGGGCGGCTTCTTTTTTTGTTGATAGATGTCACTGTAGGGAAATACCCTGATTGCTCCCCAACGCCACAACGAATAGCCTACTGTTTTAGCCTACTTTCTGCTACTAATAGAGGCATATCGTAAACTGTTTGTATGGGAAGTGACTTTTACCGTATGTCTGAACAACCCGATACACCTCAAACCCAAGCAGATAACACCGAAAAGCCGAAGAATGCAGAAGAAAATAGCACGGTAAATCCTGTGTTGGTTGTCTTTCTCATTGTCCCACTGCTAGGCATCCTGACAGCTTTCTTGATGATTGCGAATGATATGCAGGGGCAATCCGACTCCGCGTTCGGGGGCATCCCTAATGTCAATCCGTCCTCACTCGTGAACCTCGATGCGCCCGAATTTACGCTCAATGACTTGAACGGCAATCAGGTATCTATCAGTGATTACGAAGGCAAAATCCTCTTTTTGAACTTCTGGCAGACGACTTGCCCACCCTGCATCGAAGAAATGCCTGATTTCTTGGATTTCGTGGAAGACCAGCCGGATGACCTCACTTGGCTGACTGTCAATTTTAACGAGACAGACGAACAAGTGCGCGAATTTTTTGCTGAGTACGATTTTCTAGGGATTCCAACGGTCATGGATTACAACTCCGATGTGCGCTATCAATATGGCGTCTACGGCGCACCTGTGACCTTCGTCATTGACCCCAACGGCGTGATTCGCTACATGAATATTGGTAAATTGACCTACGACGACATGACCGCCCTTGCGGACGCTGTGCGCGAATCGGATGCGTAATTATTAGCATCCTTTACGCAAGCTGACGTAAAGTTTCTCTATACTGAGGGTAGATAAATCGGGTGTACCAATTACCGGATAGCATAGATGCTGTCCCTACGATAACCTCGAAAATACATATCCTTGTAGGGACGCCATCTATCGCGTCCGTTATCCCCGATTATCGCCTTCATAAAATATAATCATAGGGAAGCGACCATGTCTCAACAAGCCTCGCCCGATAGCCAATGGGTATTTGTCGAAGAAACCATTCCAGATAATAGTCAATATGCACCTAACACGATCATTCATAAACGCTGGCGTTTGCGCAACACAGGTCCCGCAACATGGAACGGCTCGTACCGTGTGGTGTATGTCGCGGGGAATCGGATGGGTGGCGCGGAAAGCCAACCCCTCCCGCACGAAGTCGCCCCAAATCAAGAAGTAGACATCATACTCCTATTAGTCATCCCACAAGAAGCAGGCACCCATCGCGGCGATTGGCATATTGTCGATGGGCAAGGGCATATCGTGCAGAGCGCAAGCGGGGGTGGTGGCAATTTCTGGCTTGTTGTCGAATCGCTGGCGACCTCCGCAGGCGCGAGTGGCGGTTCAGCAGGTGAATTAGGTGCTGATGGGGGCGTGGCGAGTACGTCTACAGGTGTCTCAGTTGGGGTAAGCGGTGGCGCACAAGTCCCTGCGGATTCCGGCGCATCTGCCCAAGCAAACACCCCGCGCACACTCAAACCAGCCGTGCTACCTAAATGGGTACTCGGTATGAACATGCGTGATTATGCCTACACCGACATGAACAACGGCATTGGTATGGCAACCCGCTTAGACGAATATCAACTCAAGCATGCGCAAAAATTACAGGAATTGGGTGTCAAAGCCGTGCGTTTTTACGGTAATCACATGCACGCTGAAACGCAACTCTGCATTGACCGCATCGGTAAAGCACTGAATGTCTTGCATGCACACGGTATTCAAGCGGTGGTATCGCTCGGTGACGCACTCGGACACTCTGGCTTGTACGTCAAAGGCGATGACATCTACCACACCGAACCCCCACATGCTTATTTCCATAAGAGCTATTTCAACGAGGGCAAATATCACCAATTTTATATGCCTCACAACGAAAAAGTGGTCAAAGCCTTTGGGGATAGCGACGCTGTGCTGGTCTGGGAAATTGGCAACGAATTTGTGACCAAGCCTGTTGGCGCAACTGACGAAGACCGTGCCGGATTTTTGCGCTTTGCCCGTGAAGCAAGTGATATGATTGCTGCCAACAGCACCCAACGCATCTCGACAGGTTTGCTCAATTCACGCCAAGTCGGGCAACTCCCGCGTGATGGCTCGATTCAATTTGCGAAACAACTCTACGGCTTGCCCAATGTCGACCTCGCTACCAGCCATTATTACAACCAAGACGGCGAATACGAATGGGCGGCGCTCGATATGGATATTGCCCGCGAGATGGGCATCGGCTACTACATTGGCGAGATGGGAACAGCACACGATTTCGGACCCCGTCCGCCGTTCTACCAGAAAGAAATCCAGTTCTGGCGTGACCATGGCGCATTCATGGTGATGCCTTGGGGCTTCTCGTTAGAAAACCAGCCGTTCATGGACAATCGCTCCATCATCGGTATGATACACGGCGACTTCAACGACGTACTGAGTACCATTCGTCAATTTGCCTAAAAACTGACGCTAAGTAATTCATTTCACAAAAAATCTAAAGGGACGCGCAATCCAACAGCGCGTCCAAGATAATAGCGTAGGACGTAGCTGTGTCTGCGCCCGAAAGAGATAAAATAACGTCTCCTTTATAATCTTAAAGAGAGCGTTTTATTTAATAGATGGGATAGTCACTATCAAAAATCGTCAAAATCATTGAAGTCGTCAAAGGATGATAAATCTTTATTGCTCCAGAAATCAGGATGTGCAGGGTCAGTGAACCGTGTCATATCAGTTATAGGTGTCCATATTGTGCCATCAGGTAGAGTTGCATTATTCAAATTAGCATGCGCTAGATTGGCTTTCCTCAAGTCAGCGCCAGATAGGTTGGCTTTTCCTAGGTTAGCACCAGATAGATCAGCTTCTTCTAGGTCTGAGCTGGATAGATTGGCTCGAAATAAACTGGCATCTCTTAGTGAACCATCTCGTAACCATCCTCGCGCCCGTAATTCCGAAATCGCAATCTTAGTAACGACAGCCTCATTGCTACCAAGCAACGCCTTCAACCGTGTCAATTCCTGCTTATCTTGCCGACGCGCATTCAAGCGTTCTAGGACAGCAACCGTTATCAAAATACTGAGCAACTCCGAACTGATATTGGCATAAAATTCACCCAGCTAGTTACTAATCGTCCATGCAGTGCCGTACTGGTCAATATAGCCCCACACCGCAAAGATAATCGCCACAATAGCCAGTAACCAGCCGAAGCCCTCTAGCGTAAAACCTTCAAACAGGCGTCGGCGGGCAGAGCGTTGTTCGTCACTTTTTTGTTGCATAACAGTCGAGGTCATGAGAGCGCGTCCTTTGTGTGGGCTATGTACTTCTAGTGTAATGTGGTCGTACGGAGGCGCAAAGGGGGCTGTTTGAGTATGTGAATATATCAAACTCAGTAGGGACGATGCCTGCATCGTCCGCCACCCCATATTTGGAAGCACGGCTGGCTCAAAAAATCATATCCCCGTGCATATAACCCACACCCCACCCACCAAATCTGCTACACTCAACATAGACCGTCTCTGTACCGAGTAATGACTTACAGATTCACGTTTTCACTTTTACCTATCCCTCTCTCTGCACTTGATATACCGACTGCACAAAGCCATTGTGCCATGCTGTACTACGGAGCAAGCGCAGATGAATATCACGCTCTAGTTCACCGAACAGCGACAAGCCCGACCCCAGCAAAATCGGTATCTGCGTGATAGTCATATCATCGACCAAGCCAGCGCGCAAAAAGCTCTGAATCACCTTGCCACCATCGAGGTAAATATGTGTGTAGCCTCGTTCGCTGAGTTGCTCGTATACCCGTTGGGGTGTCCCGTGCATGATGCTGATGTCATGCTCGCTGAGTTTGTCAGGCACGGTGGTCAGTGTGCTACTGAGAACGACGAGTGGTTTGCCTGCGTAAGGGTAGCTATCAAAGGTGAGGATTTTATCGAATGTCCCACGTCCCATCACCAGCGCATCGACAGCGTTATAAATCGCACTGTAACCCGCATCATCACCGTTACCTACAGGCGGGACACTCTCCAGCCAATCTATCCCGCCATCGGAATGGGCAATATAGCCATCTAAACTGGTTGCAATGAACACAGAAACACGAATCGTCATCTATCAAGCTCCTGAAATATAGAGGTGAACAACATATTTTACGCGATAATCCGAACAAATGTACAGTAGCGAATAGGACATGTTAGCGTATGATATTAATCACACAAAAATGTAGGGATGCGATTTATCGCGTCCGCGAATTGTAGGAGACAACATGCTCACAATCAGAGACATGCCCCGTGATAGAGCCAGCATCGCACAGGCAGGTAAAATATTGGTAGCGGCATTTGCCGAAAATTGGTCAGACGCATGGGTGACATTAGCCGATGGCGTCGAAGAAGTGGAAGACAATCTCAAAGAAGATGACACACTCTGTCGGGCGGCGTTCGTAGAGGACGTGATGGTCGGTTGGATAGGTGGTCTGCCGGAATACGATGGCAATGTCGTCGAATTACACCCGCTTGCCGTACATCCTGATTATCATGGACAGGGCATTGGACGCGCCCTCGTCGAAGACTTTGAAATACAGGTCGCACAACGTACCGACGCCGTGACCATTACCCTCGGCTCAGACGATGTGAACAACATGACGACCCTAGCCAGCGTGGATTTATTCGCACAAGATGATTTCTTCGGCGCAATCGAAGCGATACAAAACCTGAAAAATCATCCATATACGTTTTACCAAAAATTAGGCTTTCGCATCATCGGCGTTATACCCGACGCGAACGGCTTTGGTAAGCACGATATTATGATGGGTAAGCGAGTAAAACGCTGAGTTAGCCTATAGCTGATTCTGCTGTGCTAGACGCTCATCCGCATAAAAAGCACGCTCGTCAGTTGGAGCGTCGTCACTCAGGCGCGATGCACTCTCTACCTGTGCATCATCACTATCTACGTCAGTGTCTGTGATGCGTTTACGCTTGCCTCGTGCGGTCAACCTAACGAGCAGGGTCAGTGTCAGCGCAAAGACGATACCCGTGACTAAGCCACCTGCCCCACGGTGCAGGGCTTGTACCATCGGCAGTGACCAATTCCCTGCATTAGCGTTGACGATATTTACGATAGCGGTGTTGGCAATACCACCTACGAACAAACTCCCAAAGGTGGCAATAATCCAGAGCCATGCCCGCGAAACATAGTCGCGTAAAACGAGGGTTTGCATCCCGCTAATGAACAATGTGCCACCCAAGCTGATAATAATGCCGATGATAGAAATTGTCGTGATATTCATAGTCGGTGCGGACATAGCGAGTAATAGCGCAACAGCTACCACACCAATCCATGCAATGAGACTAGCTATGAACCAGCGTTGGGCTGACCATTTGAATTGATAATTTAAAAACCATGCTTGCATCCCTATCACAATAAGCTGTGGCACAGCAGAGGCAAGTGCCGCCGACGCTGTATTAGGAGGGAAAAATGCAAACAATGCACCACTTAGATAGCCTGTCACCACAAAGGTTGTCATATGCAAGATAACAGACAACGTTAGGAATATGGGTAAAGAAAATCTTTGATACTGACTGTCGTTTTTCTTCTTTTTAGGAGTGTAATCCGTCATGACTGTGCCTGCCTCTGCTTGCGTGTCTCTTCTAAATGAGAGACATCATGTTTAGCTGTATCGTTCCGTTTTGCTATTTGCATAAATAGTAACAGCCAAATAACACCAACTTAAGGGAGTTTCAGTCAGCGTAGGGTAGGCGTCTCATTTTTGCGTTTAGGACGCTTTTCCGTGCGGATAGGGTAAGTCAGCAGAACGAGAACGCCGAATAACGCGCCGATACCGACAGCAAAAGATATGTTGGCTCCCCAAAAACTGGATGTGTAACCAAGATATGGTTCTGGCAGAACAAAGCTATAGAAGAAATAAGATATTGGTAGTGTGATAAATAGTGCCAAAAGAAGTGAAACACGGTGGAATTTTTCCAGATAGTAAGCACCAAGCAAAGCAAGTAAATTTGTACAGGTTGCTAAAAGAATTTCAGCGGGTGGAAAGATCCAATTGTTGCGTGCGCTTTCAACCCTGATAACGACAATAAGAACTGCGAATGCCCATACACCGATACAATGCCCTATCCAGCGTTGTAAGTGCAATGTATGACGCAATTGAAATTGAAGAAACAATGCCTGAATAAGAAATATGATGGTTATTGGTAGCGTGGTTAGGATGTGCCAGTGCCACTTGTCACTAGGTACAAGGATTGCGTTGTAAGCCATTGTTAATCCTGAATAGGGTATGAATATTGGCACACGGGCAATAATTCTCATCATCATTGTTTCCAGAAGAGCCATCCCCACAACATGCGCCACGATAGAAACAGTCACGAAGCCGAGTACATACAAACTATATCGCCAAGCTGATTGCATAGCTATATCCCACCCTCAAATAAACCAATATGACCACAGCATATGCGCCTTGCGTAAATTTAAGGTTAAATAGGGAACAACCCATTTACACAATAGAAAGTTACGTATGATGACAACATTTCCCGTTTTCGACGGACACAACGACACCGTTTTACACCTCATCATGACAGAGCGCGGTCAGGGACGTTCGTTCTTTGAACGTAGCGAGGTCGGGCATATTGATTTGCCCCGCGCACAAGAGGGCAATTTCGCAGGGGGCTTCTTTGCGATGTTCGTGCCGAATCCCAAACAAGAACAAGATGCACTCATGAAAAAATTTCAGGCTGACCCTGATAAAGCACCGTTGCCGCCGATGCTCAAGCTGGATTATGCCCAACAACAAGCACACAAAATGATGCGCACGCTCTTTGATGTGGAAGCACAATCTGAGGGCGCGGTCAAAATCACGCGCACGGTGGATGAGATAGCACAGTGCATAGACGATGGTACACTGGCAATGATTTTGCACTTTGAAGGTGCAGAGCCAATTGACACAGATTTGGATGCGTTGGAAGTGTTTTATCAAGCGGGCTTGCGTTCGTTGGGCTTGGTGTGGAGTCGTCCGAATGCTTTTGCGACGGGCGTGCCGTTTGCCTTTCCTGCTTCGCCGGATATTGGTGATGGACTGACAGACGCGGGTGTTGCACTGGTGAAAGCCTGTAACGAGATGGGTATCATGATTGACCTCTCGCACCTCAACGAAAAAGGCTTCTGGGATGTCGCTAAACACAGTGACGCACCCCTCGTAGCAACGCACTCTAATGTGCATGCGATTTCTGCGACACCCCGCAACCTGACCGATAAACAACTCGATGCCATTGCCGAACGCAAAGGCATGGTCGGCTTGAACTTTGCGACGGGATTTTTACGCCCAGACGGTGGCAAAGGCTTATCCGCAGAGGAGCGCAAAGATACACCGCTCTCAGTGATGGTACAGCATATTGATTACTTAGTAGAGCGCATCGGGATTGATTGCGTCGGGCTAGGGAGTGATTTTGATGGGGCAGGTATTCCGAAAGAAATTGGTGATGTCACAGGCTTGCCGAACCTCATTTCTGCTTTGCAAGATGCGGGTTACGATGACGACGCCCTCAATAAAATCACGCATCAGAATTGGTTGCGCCTTTTGCGTGCAACGTGGAAATAAGGCTATCGTTTTTTTGCTGATTGCTTGCCGGGCGCAGGGGGATTTTTTCGCTTGCGTTCGCTTGCCTCATTTATCAACCGTCGCATCGTCGCTTCGGGAATGTCGGATTTATCGTGGATGATATTCGCTAGTGTATCGAGTAATCTTGCTTGATCATTGGCACTGATTACCGCGTCAGATTGACGCTTTTCTCCGTGACCGAAAAAGATTTGGTAAATTCCCGCTGAAATACCCAGACTAAAACAATAAAA
>JBCBKJ010000064.1:0-34205 GCA_038522085.1 Chloroflexota bacterium | reverse complement strand
TCAGGAATTAGAAAATAGGCTTCTCGACATTCCTTTGATGTACTCTTTCTCGTGTAATTCCTAAAACGCCTCCAATTTCGGCTAAAGTTCGAGTTTGAGATGAAGTTAACCCCATCCGATAGTTCAAGATAGTAAACAAATCAGATTTCTTGGATTCATCGAGCACTTTTTTAATAGCAGCAGGCAGGAGCTTTGGCAAATTTACTCTTGGATCAGGATAGGGGGTATCAGTATGCATCTTCAGCTTCTTTGTCATTGAGTTTAAATTGTGAGTTGTAAAACTATTATAACTGCGATTGCTATGTTGAAAAATTACTAAGCAAAAACAGTAAAATTCGACCTCTGCACCGTCCTCGCTTTGCTACTCTGGAATTAGATGCGGCGGGGACGTGCGAACAGACCTCACCCTAACGACAAGATTCGTCTCGGGCATGTCACTCACCGCTTATACAAACCAATTCACGCAATTGAGGAGACACACCCGTGGGTTTAGTTGAATTCATTCAAACACTGTTCACAGATATTCAAACCGCCGCGCAGACCATCGCGCCCATCGCCGCTGTCATCGGTTTTCTCGGACTCGGCTTGATGTATATGGGGTCATCATGGCCCATCATCGGGGACTGGAAGAAGGACAATCCAAAAGCGGCTAATCAGGTCGTCATCGGTCTACTCTTCGTCATTTTCGCCTCCAGCGTCACTACCCTCATCAGCTTCACGTAAGCCTCACCCATCCCTTTTTGCCCGCTGACGAGACCCTGTGTGTCGTCAGCTTCTTCTTTACTTAGGAGGCTGTCATGGCAGCAGATTTCAAATCACACGTTTTGCGACGTGATGAAAAAGGTTTTTTCGGCATTCCGTTCAAACGTCTACTACTGGCAGGTGTCGTCGGTGGCTTGGCATATACGGTGTTCAATCTCTTTTTGGCATTGTGGTCGATTCCGCTGGGGATTGCTATCGCAGTCCTCACATTAGTTCTTACAGCCATGCGCGGGGGGCTTCCGTTGTGGCAACGACTAGTATTCGGGGTGCGAGGTTCATTGCTCCTGCAAGCAGCGCGTCAGTCAAAAAGTCTAGCAGTTCAACTCGTGACGGTACTGGATTTAGATGCTGACCTCGTGCGCGTGCATGGGGATAGCGTGTTTGCGCCACCCTCCGGTGACTTGCGTGTGGATCTGCGTGAGTGGATCACCTTTGCCTATGCACAGGAGCGAGATGGCTTGGTGTTTGTGGATTCACCTCTCAGTAGAGATGCCTCATGAGCGATGCCCGTAGTTTCCTGATAGAACCCTTCGACATCATGCTCCACGCCACCGAAGAAGGTGTGAATACCCTACAAGCACGTTTCGGGACATGGTTGCGTACACTGAACACACCTGCGCGTTTTGTGTGTTGGCAGATGCCCGCCACACTGGATGACAAAATCAACACGCTCAATCGGGGTGTCAAACATACCGCAGATAGCCGTCGTCGTGAACTGATGATGGAATACCGTCGCTACTATGAGCAGTTGCAAGATAGTGCCGAATACCAGTGGGCATTGTGTGGGATGTCTGTCTGGAGTGACCAGAATCCGCGTGCGATTGCAGGTGGTATGAGCAGTGCCTTCGATACACCTGTGTTAGAAGGTAACTGGCCCGCGCTCTTCGATGGACAATATGAACTGCGCGACACCCCATTCTGGCATCTTGCGCCCCTAGGGCGTCCCGGTGGTCGTCCGCTATGGGCAGTCCTCACTAGCTATGAGTTTGCACCTGCGACATGGAATTTCTTTCGTCCCTTGCCTCCATTGCTACGGCTCAATTTCCCGTTAGCCGTGAGTATCGACATCCCCAAAACCTATGAGCGCAATGCAGGTATTGATGCGCTGGAAGGCATCATTCAAGCCTACGATGTGCATCTATCCGGTGTGCGCGGTGAAGATAGCCGTTCGGTACAACGGGTGGCAGATTGTCGGCGTGCTTTGCAGGAGATCAACAATGGGGATGCCCTGCATCTGGTGCAGTTGAGTATTGCAGTCGCCGCCCACGATTTAGCGACACTCAAAGAACGGGTACAGGCAATCATTCACGAGACGAAAGCATGGTTCTCTCTACGTCAAGAACGAGGCGAGATGCTAGCACGATCGCTAGGCTACTTCACTGTCAAAGCAACCAAACAAATTGGCTTGCCAGATACGACCTGGCCCGTCACCTCGCGCGAATTGGCGGTTATGCTCTCACCATTGGGCTACCGCAAACTCTCTGTCACAGAGGGTGTCCTGCGTGGCGAAGCGGCTGGTGGCGCATATCCTGTTTTTCACAACTCATGGCGGGATAAACGCGCTACCCATGAAATCTGGGTCGGGGTCAGTGGCTTTGGCAAGACCTTCGCTTGCAACTGTTACCTGACCCGTGAATACGCTGAACACGGCATCCCCTTTGATCTACTCGAACCGATGGGGCATGGCAAACACATCGCGGAGGCGTTTGACCTGCCGTGGTATGTGCTGAGTGCCAAAGCAACCAAACTCAATCCGCAGGATGTGATGTTCCCGACCCTGATTGAGCAGGTGAGCCACACAACCCGTATCTACGAAACGGTACTGGGGCGTCCGCTATCGGGCGGACAACGTGAGAATCTTGAACGTGGTCTGCTCGGAGAGGCACTAGAGGTCATCTATAGTGGCTTCCCTGACCTAGAAACCGTCACCCCCGACATCACTCCGACCACCGAGATGGTCTGTGGCGTGCTATCTGGTTTGGGCGATAAGCCAGCCACCAAAGCCATTGCCCGTGACCTCGCCGATGAAATTGCAGGATTATGTACAGGCAGTGGACCATGGGCGGGCTTCCTGAATGGCATTACTAACGTTGACCTGACACGGGGCAAGCGTGACAGTATTGAACCGCGTATTTTCAGCTTTCATGAACTGGAGAGTGACCCGATTCTACAGGCGCTTGCCTACACACAGGTGCTTTCAGCTATTCGACGCGACAGCCTGATTGACGAACAGCCACGCATCATTGCTGTGGATGAGGTCTATCGCCTGATGCGTCATCCATCGCTACTAGAGTTCCTGATCGAGGCGGCAAAGACCTTCCGCACGAGAAGGAAAAAATTGATCAGTATTGATCAACAGATGAGCGTCTTTCTCGAAGGCAAGTCCCGCCTGATCTTCGAGAACAGTCCGATTCGCGTCATCTTCTCACAGCGACAGGGGATGCATGTTTTTCACGAAGATGCCGCTTTTCAATACCTGAATCAACAACATCGGGACATCATCGCGGCACTGCCCCGCTTCCATTTTGTGCTGGATGTCCAAGATGAAGGTCTCTGGTACGCCCGTTCTGTGGCGACCCCCGGAGAATTGACCCGATTTGCAACCACCTGAAACGAGAGTGAGATGATATGGCAACGAAGCAAAACCCACAGAGCTGGGAAAAGATCGAAGAACAAGCGTATCACGCCTTCCGCGAGTGGGGCATCTGGCTCGTCTTGCGGCAGACCGAGTTATCCGCGCATCTCCAGCAAGCAAAGGCGTCAACAGGTACGCCTCTTGCTGAAATATCTAATACGCTTGCACAACCACCCACTACGAAAACACGTCTCAGGAGTGAGTCATGAAACTTGTCATTGTCGAATCCCCTACCAAAGCGAAGAAGATTGCCAGCTTTCTCGGGGACAGCTGGCGTGTGGAAGCCTCGCGCGGACATATCCGTGACCTGCCACGTACCGCACTCGGGGTAGATGTCGCCCGAGATTTTAGTCCCACGTATGAATTACTGCCACGCAAAGGTAATCTCGTCCGTCGGCTGATGAAAGCCATTCAAGAAGCGGATGCTATCTACCTAGCCACTGACCCGGATAGGGAAGGTGAAGCGATTGCGTGGCATCTCTTGCAGATGGCACAGCTGGGCGCACAGATACCTGTACATCGCGCAACGTTCACCGCCATTACCAAAGAAGCAGTGCTGGATGCATTAGATAACCCGCGTCAATTGGACACCGACCTCGTTGAGGCACAGCAGACGCGACGTATTATTGACCGCCTGGTGGGTTATCTGGTGTCACCGCTGGCATGTAAAGCACTGGATGACAGGCTCTCGGCAGGACGGGTGCAGAGTGTGTGTTTACGGCTGGTGGTCGAGCGCGAAGCTGAAATAGAAGCATTCACATCACAACCCTACTGGACAGTTGCGGTGGAGCTGAATGCCAATGGGCAAACCTTCGTTGCGCAACTGCATCGCATCAAGAAAACTTCACCACAGTTCACCTCCGCAGAACAAGCACAGAAACTTTCATCTCTGCTGAAGAACGCACAGGTGTGGGTAGCGAAAGTAGGTCAACACAGCAAGGAGCGTAAACCCTTCCCGCCTTTCACCACCAGTAGTCTGCAACAGGCAGCCGCTAAAGGGCGGGGCTTCTCGCCTGAGCGCACCATGCAATTGGCACAGACGCTGTATGAGGCAGGACATATCACTTATCATCGCACAGATGGTGTGAGCGTCGCTCCTGAAGCTCAAAAAGCGGCGGGCATGTACATTCTCAAGCATTATGGCAAGGAGTATCTACCTGAGAAACCACCTGTCTATGCCAGCAAGTCAGCTAATGCACAAGAAGCGCATGAAGCCATTCGTCCTACAGACTTGGCTTATCTGCCCGATGAAACCGCTGGAGATGGGGCACAGGTGTATCGACTCATCTGGCAACGCTTCGTCGCTTCTCAGATGGCATCTGCCCGCTATACCGTCAGCGGTGCTGTGTTGCATGTGGGCAGAGAACAGGGCAAACCATTTCCGTTAGAACTGCGAGTGCAGGGACGAGAATGTACTTTCGATGGCTTCTTGCGGGTCTATACAGAACCAACAGAAGTGGATGAAGAAGATAGCGTCAATACGCATCAGATACCCCTTCTGGAACAGGGACAAGTTCTACCTGTGACGGCTGTCCCTGTGGCTGAGAAGCAGACCCGCGCACCCGCCCGCTACAGCGAAGCAAGCCTCGTACAGACGCTCGAACAGCGGGGTATTGGCAGACCCTCGACCTTCGCATCCACCCTACAGGTGCTGAAAGAACGTGGCTATATCACGTTGAGCAAAAAGCGCCTCCTGCCATCCACATTGGGAATAGACCTGAATGCCTTTGTCGTCACGCATTTTCCCTCCCTTTTCGCCTACGATTACACGGCGCGACTGGAAGCAAAGCTCGACCAGATCGCTTCGGGTAACGCGACACGATTGGCGATCTTGCAAGCCTTCTGGGAAGACTTCCAACCGCTGCTTGGACGAGCCACTGAAGTCACGCTGGCGCAGGTCGCCCAGAGGCATCAGGAACGCTTGCTCGGTGAGCCTTGCCCGGGCTGTGATGACGGCGAATTGATTCAACGCACGGGTAAATCAGGCGCATTTATCGGGTGTACCAACTACCCCCGGTGTAAACACACCCAAGCGATTGCTTCAAAGCCTCTCGTTCTGCGTCCGGTAAGCGAGGATTGACACCATGAGTGATATGCCCCCACCACTGGATTATGAATCGTTAGAACCGCCACCCTATTTTGACGAGGGCTACGATTACGTCCCTGAGCCTGTCGATTTCATCCCGATTCCCGACGATTACACCCCGGATGATGCGCAGATGCCACCACTAATTACGGATGAGCAAGACGGGTTGCAAGGCTTTGAGACACCCGCACCGGAAGATGAGGACTGGCACTGGCACGATGCGCGTCTGATTGGCGTCGATAAAGGAGAAGAGGTGACGCAGGGACGGTACGAGATCGGCGGCATGGATGTCTTTGCCAACGCGCAGACAGGCGATCTAGGTGCTAGCTATCTGCCAATTGCGACACTCGATGATGTGACGGAGGCTGAACAGGTCTTCGATGCGCTGCAAGAACAGATGCACGTGGAAGCTGTTACCACACAGGAGGTGATGGACTTTGCTACGCGCCAAGCCTTTGTCTACAGCCCTGAGCCAGAGAACTGGCGTAGTGCCACGCCGCTTGAATATGCCGCATATGACCATGCCCGTGGTTTGGATAGCCTGACTGAACCAGATATGCCACCAGAGGAAGCGCTCGACCCGCTCATCGAAACTGCGATGGAGCTTGGCGGGGTAGTGCGTGATGTCGATGTTGCGCCTCCCGAAGCCGAGGCACTCGCCACGATTGGCATTCAGGCAGAGGGGTTCAGCCCTGATGATAACCCGCCACCCTTCATAGATAAGACAACGCAAACAGCTTATTGGATCGGCGTCTTTCAAGCTGATGCTGATGATAGAGAGCATTGTGTCACCAGCATTCTCTCGATTGGACGTGATGCCGATAGCGAGCAACTGGTCGCGCATCTTGCACCCTGTGTGGCGGGCGATTGGGACAAAACCCATGCCGTTGCTGATTACCTACTTGATATTGCGGCAGAACAGGGCATGGAACCCTGCTTCGATGCAGCTGAAGGCATTGCTCTGGCAACGGATCAGCGCGAACTGTGGCAATCTGGGCGTGGTGTGCCATTGACACCTGAAACGGCTAATGATCTAGGTGAGATAGCGCAGGACAGCTGGGAGGTTGATTTATGAGCAAGGGTAAGAATTTCACCGTGCGTCTCTCAGAGGGAGATCAACAACGCCTGACCCAACTGGCGCATCATCTGGATACCAACCGCTCGGCAACCATCCGACAGGCGGTGCAAATTGCATGGCAAACGCGCCCTATATCACTGGAAGCAGGTGTCTTCACATCTGCTAACACAGCACATCCCCTGTTTGTCATTAGGGTAGCGGAGCGTGACACATGAGCGATACCTATCGTCATCATACAGAAGATACCACCTACTTTGTTGACCTCGTTGTGCCTGAAGATAGCGACACGACCCCATACCGCGTTGATTTGGTCGCCCAATCTGAGTTACCCGATGGCACTGACTACGAAAAGCGACATGCACTGGGGACATATCCCAGCTATGGCGAAGCGGAAGAACATTTCTACGAAGCCGAACAGCAATTGCAAGACACAGGACTGGCTGAGTTTGAGCTAGAGGATACACCTGTCCAAATGCCTGTTATGTTTCCGCCCGAAGCCCACGCTACAGAATCTGCTAGTGTGCAGGTACTCACTATCTCCGCTGAGGCTATTAATAGCACACCTATTGCCCATACAGATGCCGCTACCGCGTATATATACGTCAATACCCTCGATAGACATCTATCCACCGGAGGATCTATGCCCGACCTTGCTGATACCCAGCCTATGACTGCTGTCCCTGAATTAGCTCCCGGTCACTATCTCGATGATAACTTGCATCCACACACGCTGGATGGGGAGGCTATCCCGCACCACATGGACGAGGACAGAAACAGCCACTGGTTCGCAATTGTCGAACGCGACGCCCGTTTCACAGATAATCCAGATTTGACGCATGAACTCCGTTATTTTCGCGCTCGCCATACCCCAGAAGGCGACGTACAGGAGGCGTCCTATCCTGTGATGCCTTTGCCACATGAGGATCCTAAGCATGCATGGGTACTGCCTGATTTAGAATGGCAATTGGCAGAGGGCGATCTGTACAATGCCCAGCAACTCGCGCATGATACCGCTATGTTCTACGGACAAGATTTCCCTGATCCGCTTGATTTGACCTACTTCGAGGGTGATCCCGAATACTATTTCGAGTACGACGTCAGCGAAAATGATTTGCCTGCACTTTATGCAGTGAAGACCTGGATGGACGGCACGCAACGCCATTTTGATACGTTGACTATTGGTGAATACGGGATGTTTGAATCTGCCGAGATTGATGACGACGAACTGTTAGAACTCAGGGAGCACGAAGGTTTGCAGGCGGCGATGAATCTTGCGGAAACGATTGCGGTGGAAGGAGGCTATCTGGATGGGAATCGGGATGACCCGCGCATGTTCTTTGCTGAGAATGCACCACCTGATCCCTTCGTTACTGAGCGTGAACGCGAAATTGCCGAACCTGCCTATGAGATCGGTGCAGTCTCAGCCAATGGAAGTTCCTTCATTGATGTCTACAAGACATGGGCTGACCAGCATGAGCGCCTCGTCATTCCCCAACCGACATGGGACGATGCCTACCAATATGCTATGGACGCACGTGCGTTACTAGAAAATGGCGAGCTTGAAAATGCGATGCACGCAGTTGAGGGACACGCGGTTGAAGCGGGTGTGCTTAACCCCCAACGCGATGACCCGCGTTTATTCACGCAGGGTCCACCTGATGCCTTTCAGACTCTGCGTGAGCATGAGATTGACACGGAGATAGCTAAGTATGGCGTGATGTGGCGTGAAGCGCATACTTGGGAGACTGAGGCAAGCACTTTGCCAGATAGTGTTAACGAGGCTTGGGAATTGGAAACCGAAGAATTTGAAGCCCTTGACGCGCCAGACTGGGAAGCCGAGACAGCCCAATTCTCCCCGCTTCAGGAAAACACAGTGGAAAATCCCTACTGGCATCTGGATACTTTGCCCGTGAATGCGCCCGATGGTGAACCACTCGGACATGCCTTGCATATCGTGGTTTATGATACCGTGACACAACCGACTGATGCCATTGGTAGTCCTGAGATACCAGAAGATGCGTCTCTACGGATGATGGAACTCGCGCACTTTGAGACCCCCCAAGCGGCTGAAGATTTCAGCACTGAATTTATGGGCTATGTCAAACCGGGTGTGCTGGAAGGACCCGAACTTGCCGTAGAGGTCGCCCGTCTGGAGGGCTTGCCTGCGTCTTGGCAAACACTGGAAGAGGTACAAAGAGCGCAGTATCGAGATTTTGATTATACATTGGAGCGCACACCTGTGCAGTGGCGTCCACATAACCCGCAGGCAGAACGGGATGCTCGTATCGACGCGGAAGGATTGAGCCAAGAAACAATCCCACCGATTGAGCAGGCAGAGCCAGAGGAGACGATTGATTGGGATATTGATTGGTAGTTTTGCTACACGACTCAACTAAAATTGAGCGCGAGGATCACGATTCTCGGTGTAGTAAGCTGGCATTATGAATTGGCATGGAAACGTCGCTACTAACTTTCAATCTTTTACTGTGTATTTCGTTAATCCACAGAATCTCACTCTTCGCGTGTGTATAGTGAAACTATCCATGAGCGGGGTTGCCATGAGTAGATTTCCCTTGCGAGATTGACTTCGGGGGCGATGATGGGTTGCCCTGTGCGTCGGTTGAGGCTGACGTAGGTATCGGCGTAAACTTCAGGCTCGCACGTACACTGTAGGGCGTATTCATCAGTGAGGAAGTGCGCGAATTGGAGAATCATATCGGGCTGGAAGCTCATTTGCTGCTCTTGCTGAGGCGTCAGATAATTATCAGGGAACACTATCCAGAAACGCTCGCTATCGGGGTCTTCCACGTGGTAGATGACCGTACCATTTTTTTGCTACTAGCATCACATGCCATGCAAAACGATAGCCTTCATTTGTCCAGATATGATTGCCCGGATAGACCCAATGGCGCAGAGGCATCAGCAATTGCCAGATGAAAAATATACCGACTAATCCTAAGAGCGCAGGTGTGACGGTTAGCTTTTTGGGGAGGGGCGTTGCTGGCGACATCTCAAGATTGAGTTTGCGGGCTAACCAGCGCCAATCGCGTGCGTCAAAGAAAATGAGCGTGCAGGCTATCATCACCCACGGAAAAACGCCGATGTTGAATAACAAGGCTGTCATAATATGGAAGCCAATCACGGCGATGTATGCGAGTGGGCGTGAACATCGCCATGAAAGCCAGAAGGCAATGGTGAGGTCATAGAAAGCGCCTGCCCAGCTCATCGCATAGGCGACCCAGAGATAATCAAACCATCTGCCAATGAGCGGGAATGTTGTACTGGTGGGCAACCAGATTCTAAGTGGCAACGCATCCAGCATCCAATCCGGTGTTAGTTTGGCGAGTCCTGCATAAAAATAGACTACCAAGCATCAAGCGGGGTGCGTAAAGCGTCCATGCAGGGGCATAATCGGCACGGATGTGTGGAAATAAGTAGGTATCGACAGACCATTTACGATGCAAAGGTAGCACAATCATGAGTAAGCTCATGACCGAGATGAAATAGTAATGGTTGAGGTAGTATGTTTTATCTATCAGTTCGACGTATGTGAATAGCAAGAAAAAAGCCGTGATACTGACGCGGTAAAAAGCGCCTAGCGCAATCATCCCCGCTAGCAATGCCAATATCATGAAGACAGCACCCATCAGGTTAGGGGGTAGGGGTTGCACCCATTGAAAACCGAGATAGGTGAAATGATAGATGGGGTCGATGTAGAATTCACTTACCCAGCCTTTAAGCATGAAACGAAGCGTGCTTAAAAGCATCAGTAGCCCAAAAGCCACCCGAAAAATGACGAGTGGCAATATATCCACAGGCTGAGAAAGCGATGTCAGAAAATGCTTCATGGGATCATAGGTTAATCACCATCATTGTCGCTGAACGTGACGGTGATACCAAGCTGATTTGCCATGTCGGTTTTGACTAAGCGTAGCAAAACGACAAAATTATCGTAAATTGTGACGACCATTTCAGTGTCATCTACAACAGCGACTTGTAGAGGCTGTTCAAGCAAATTGAGGTTGTCGATTATGGTGTCAATTTGGGTGTTAATCGCTACGGACATTAATTCGTCTTCGTAATCTGCACCCAAGAAATCCAGATATGTTGCGAGCGAAGGTGTTTCTCCCATGCCGTTGAAAGCGAAGCGAATCCCTTCGAGATAAGCAACCAGCCGTGCTGAGGAGGTTTCGCTGTAAGGCGCTTTGACCATTTCGGGAATAGGTGTTCCACCAGAGCCGTAACCGAGTGGTGCACCTACAAAATCGGCTGTTGTGACTTCAAGTGAACCGATAATTTCATTTGCTAACATGCTAATGGCGCTCCGAACACTGGAGGCTTCACCGTCGGCGTCAATAAATTGGTCGCCATAGCCCCCTTCCTCCGGTGTCCATTCCTCAACGAGAATGTCTGCAATCACTCTCACATCTGTAGCGAGGGCAGTGGTGTATGCACGGCGCACATCAGATGCTACTAACAAGTCAAAAGCATCATCCGCGAAAAGCAAATAATCAATGACAGGCAAACCTTTCTCTGCTGAACCAAGCGATGAGGCAAAAGCGGGCGTTATATCTTCTGCATCTGTTTCTGTTAGTGTCGCTTCGACAAAAGATAAGTTGGAAGGATAACGCTCTATCTGGGTTATCCATATCATTACCCGTCGGAAGCGATAGACGCTGATATGCTCGAATGCTAGCGCTGTCGTGATATATGCGTCGCGCAAAGTTGTTAGATTTTCTTCAGTGGGGTCAGCTTGGAAGGTGATGGCTGATGCTTCTAATATAATAGCTTCTTCTGCAAAGGTTTGATGTAATGGCAGAATTGTTTCGGACACCAAGCCTTCGAGCATTGCCACTCGATCAAAGGTGTCTTGTGCTTGTGTTGGCACAATTGATGGGATGCTGATGAAAAATGCCAACAGACAAAATACAAAAAATCGAGATAAATAACTCATAATGTCCTCTGATTGATTAAAACAGGCTTTAGAGCGAACGCAAAAAGGCAATTAGGGCATCACGGTCTTCTGCGCTCATATTGAGGTAAGTATCACGAGAGGCTTCGGCTTCGCCACCATGCCATAAAATAGCTTCGCTCAAATTACGCGCCCGCCCATCGTGTAGATAGTAAGTATGCCCGTTGACTGTCTCAAATAGACCAATCCCCCAGAGAGGCGGAGTACGCCACTCGCTACCCGTTGCCTCAAAATCAGGCGCATCGTCTGCTAGTCCCTCGCCCATATCGTGTAAGAGCAAATCTGTATACGGATGAATTGTCTGGTTAGAGAGTGAGGGTATGGTCGGATGGATACCTGTTTCGATGGTTTCAATGTGACACGCATTACAATTTGTCGCCACAAATAATTCGTAGCCACGCTGCACTTCTGGCGTATCGTAATCCCGTTGTGCGGGGACAGCGATGGTTTGTGTGTAGAGTGTGACTTGCAGTAAGTCGTCATCGCTAATTTCTGGTTCACCGCCACTGATAAAATCCTGACAGCTTATTTGCAGTGGGAGGCAATTTTCTTCTGGAAACAAGCTGGTCGTGATGCCAATATCGCCATTGAAAGCGGCAGCATTTTGTTGGAGTAGAGATGGTTGATTCGCTTTCCAGCCAAAACGCCCGATAGACCGCTGATTATTGTAAGCATCCCATACATAATTCGGGCGACCACTGATGCCATCGTTGTCAGCATCAGAGGGGTCTGCAAAAGACAATAGCGTCTCTTCGGGAATGGCTTCCAGTAAACCCAAGCCAATCATCTGGTTAGCAACGCGTGGTGATATATTAATTTCGGGGTTGAGGTCGCCATACATGAGATCTTCTAGGTAGATGACAGGCTCACGGAGCGTGTACGGTGTGCCATCTGCGAATTCACCTGCGATGTCATTGTAGACGATGCGCAAACTGCCTTCGTAGCTAAGGCCTTCCAGCGCATTTTCTTGGAATTGACCGCCGTAATGTGTGTCTCCGAGATACGCGCCCGTCAGTTCACGTTCGTTGGAACTCAGGCGTACTAAAAAACCTGTCGGCGTCTCCCCATCAAATTCAGAGGGACGTCCGCGCCCGTCTTTGAAATGACAACTGGCACATGAACGCGCATTGAAAAGCGGACCCAAGCCATCGCGTGCTGTGGTTGAGGCAGGTGCTGTGACCCAATTCTGATTAAAAAAAGAATCGCCAACGAAAAATTCTAGGCGTGCGTAGCGGTTTAGGGCAGGCGAATTGAAGGTGAAGGCGTTTTCAGTGGTGTTGAATATTGTCGTATTGCCACCGAGTAGATGCTGGGTATCGTTCATGACGGCTGGTGATGTGTCGTCTGTGCTGGTATCTGTTTGTGCGAGAATCACTGTCGCAAAAATACTCGCTATGAGCATCATACCGACAGCCAAAATCAGGTTTTTTCTCATGTGACCTCGTACTAACAATAAATGGTGTTGCTGGCATCATCTTTAACAATGATACCAGCAGGTTATGCGTTTGAAATTACTCAGGTAAGGCTGTATTGATAGTCAAGCCGAGTTCTGAGCCTGCTTGTGCGAACAAATCACCCAAATCTTGTAAACCAAATACGGTATCCAGCACAGTTGGACGTTCTTCTGGCAGAACAATCGCTTGGTCGAAGGGCACGAAAATATCCCCTGTCAGGGTTGCTAGCTCATCTAAGGTTGACAGAATATCGTCGTTGAGCTCTGGATTGACGACGGCAATCACGTCTGCAATGCCTGTGCCTTCAACAATTTCGCCATCTATGCGGGTGTATGTGCCACGGTAGATATTATCCAAGCCCATGAAATTGGTGATAACATCGCGATGCGTGTTATCGCTGAAGCAAGAGTGTTCGTCTTCTTGGTCTTGGTTATCGTAAGCGACAAACATACGCTCACCTGCGAGTTCAGCGGTTGCCAGTACACCAATACCTGTCAAGATATTTGTGAAGGCTTCGTCAGGATCGGATGCTAGGAAGGTTGCGCGGTAATTGTCGTCCATATCGACTGCCCATGCGTCAATCAAGAATTCGAGGTCGATCACGAGAAGATCGGCTGCGGCTTCTAAGTAAGCTGCACGACGCTCTGCATTCTCTGCTGTAGTGTAATCGGTGAATGCGCGATCTCCACTGCCGTCTGCGCTCAGGTCTTGCCCCCAGAGCAAGAATTCAATGGCATGATAGCCCGTGCTGATATTTTCTTCCGCGCCGACTTCATTTAATGAAACCAGTAATTCAGCATCAATCGTTGGATAATCTTCTGTGTTGTTGATGATACCTGCGCCTTCGTCACCTTCGACGTAATCAATGTAGGCTTCATCGAGAGGCCAAGCGTTCAGCAAGCCTTCAGGACCATCTTCGCCATCAATTGGACCCCCGTAAAAACGATAGGCTTCAGTTTGTCCGTAGGGTTCGTTGGAAGCACGCCATGCGTCGCGGGCGGCTTGCAATGTATCTTCGGATGGGTCTGCTAAGAAAGCATCAATCGCATCGTGTAATTCGATTGCCAAAGTCAGTGAATCTTCGTAACTCGCTAACACAATATCAGCATACGTCACCATTGCTTCTTGTTGCAAGGTGTCTAAGTCACTGTCTTCTTGTGCTGAGACAGCCCCCGCAATGACAAGCACCATTGCGAGTAAAAGTATCATAAGTCGTTTCATCTGAATCTCCCATAATTGAAAATGTTTTTATCACTTAACTATCCCTAGTGACTTAGATAGGATAACAGGGTAGTCAGCTAAAATCTAAGCTATCAATTAACTAGATTCTTAGACCTTGCATAACACGCTAGATTTTGTCGTAAACTCAAAATTTACACAGGTTAATTTTGCTGATGTGCATGATAGACTCGTGTCTTAATGAAAAGATTCGTTGAGTGTAACTGTGCGATTGACTGAGCGTAGACCAAATTGAATTACATGTAATATGTCATACGTTGAAGTTGCATAACTGGGTCAATGTCTTGCACAAAAACATGATCTGGAACACTGAGATTTAAGGGTGCGTAATTGAGTAAGGCACGGACGCCGCAGCCTACAAGGCGATTAGCTACTTCTTGCGCGTGCCTTGATGGAACAGTAATCATGCCGATTTTGATGTTGTTCTCTAAAAGCGTTGATTCTAAATCTTTCATGCTCAAGACAGTTAATCCACTAATTTCCTGTCCGACACACTGAGGATCACGGTCAAATAGCCATGCAATCCGAAAGCCACGCGAGGCAAAACCAGAATAATTGCCAATCGCAATCCCTAAATTGCCTAAACCGACCACAGCCACATCCCACTGTTTATCTATCTTGAGCAAGCGTTCCAACTGAAAGATCAAAAATGAAACAGGGTAGCCTATTCCTTGTTTTCCGAATCCCCCAAAACAAGATAGGTCTTTGCGAATTTGTGCTGGTCTTGCATCAAGACGGCGTGCTAACTCTCTGGATGAGACTGTTGTGCGTCCTATAGCATTAAGCTCATTCAGTGAACGTAAATATAGTGTGAGGCGTCTAATGGTGTTGTCTGAAATTGTTATTTCCGTTTTCGCTAACATAATGCTTCCCTCCCTAAGTTTAGCATTTTGTTGGAACTTGTGTCTTTCACAATGAAAAGACATCATCATTCTAATGCTAACGAAGATGCCACGAACATTCCACAGCACAGGGTAATAGTCATATACGCATGGGATAGAAAAGATGTCACTCAAAAAGAATAAGACATTTACAAGCTATAAATACAGAATTAACCGACAACGAAAAATTAGGTACTGTTGATTTGCTTGTTTGATATGTGAGCAGATTAATCGAACAAAATAACATCGCCAACGATGCTAGCGTTGACATTATCGCCAACAAGGTAGGTATCGTGTGCCCAGACACGGACATCTAATAGCGTGTCATCGGATATTTCTACGGTTACTATCTGATAATGTCCGTAAAAACGGGTTTCTAGTACGGTAGCATTATGCGCTGATGCTTTTTGTTGTAGGGCAATGGATTCAGGGCGCACATATACATCTACAGTCCCGCGCTTGGGTTTAGTGAGTGGTATTGTCCCAATAGCTGTTGTAATAGTGTTTCCGTCAGCTTCGCTTTGCAGATAATTGAGGTCGCCTAAGAAGGCAGCGACATCGGGATGTTTTGGTTGCCTGTATAGCTCAGAAGGCGTATCTATCTGTAGGATTTTACCTGCTTGCATGACAGCAATCGTGTCAGCAATGCTCATGGCTTCTTCTTGGTCATGGGTGACGAAAATACCTGTCGCGCCTGCAAGCTGTAAAATTTGACGGACTTCTTCGCGGACTTGTTTGCGTCGTGCCGCGTCTAGATTGGAGAAGGGTTCGTCTAGCAAAACGACACTGGGTTCAGAGGCTAGGGCGCGTGCGAGGGCGATGCGTTGTTGTTGCCCGCCACTGAGTTGGTGCGGATAGCGTTCGCTCATGCCGGACATGCCGACTAGCTTCAGCATATCTTGAACGCGGTCACGCCGTTGTAGATTGTTCATGCCTTGCAGTGGAAAGGTGATATTGTCGTAAACGGTCATATGTGGGAAGAGGGCATAATCCTGAAAGACCATACCAAGATGCCGATTCTCCGGGGGTATCCACGCATTTTGACCTGCGACCATCTGTCCGTTGAGTATCACCTCACCTGTATTGGGACGTTCTAGCCCTGCAATGAGACGCAATGTCGTTGTTTTTCCACAGCCACTACTACCCAACAAGACGAGGAGTTCACCCCGTCTAACCTCTAGTGAAATGTCATTTACTGCGAGAACATCATCATAGTGCTTTTTGATGCTACGTAATTCGATAATAATTTCTTCAGACACTATCACGACCACCTAAACGCACAAGAATGAATACAGGTATCAAGCCCATGAGAACAATCATCAAAGCGGGAATCGCGGCGGATTCGTGCCAGCCTTCGATGCTCAAGAAATAGGTTCTGAGTGCTAGTGTATCCATGCCGAAGGGACGCAGAAGCAAGGTGATAGGGAGTTCTTTCATCACATCGACAAAGACGAGTAGCAATCCAGCGAGCATACCAACGCGCACTAATGGAAAATGGATGCGTCGGAGCATACGCAAAGGACTGGCGCCCATGGTGCGTGCCGCACCTTCCATACTCGGTTGGATTTTCTCGAAACTCGCCTCGACGCTGTTATAGCCAACTGCCATGAAGCGCACGATGTAGCCGTAACTGAGCGCCATAATCGTGCCCGTGAGGATGTAGCCGGGTTGTGCCCATCCGAGATAAGTCGCCGCAAAATCGGTGAAAGCGCCATCTAGCGGATTGATAGTTGTTAAAACCCCTGCACCGATGACTGCACCGGGCATGGCATAGCCGATGGTCATCAAGCGAGCTAAAAAGCGTGGATGTTGCTTGGTATCGACACTGCCGTTACGGGTGGTGTAGGCGATAACCAGTGCGATTATCATCACTACAAAGGCGGCGACACTCGCTAGGAAAATAGAATTTTGCGCATAACTGATGAGCGATTCACTCAGTAGGTTGACGGTTGGATCGCTGAATTCGTTGATTGTCCAAATAATTAATTGACCAACGGGCAGAAAAAATGCCACACTCAACAGGGTAATACACGCAAAGGTCGCGCCCCATGCCGACCAGCCCTCCAATTTATAGCGTTTCATCTGGCGACCATGCCCACCTTGCTGATAATAGCGTGCTTGTCCGCGCATCTGACGCTCAATAATTAATAATATGAGCGCAATCATGACCATCACAGCCGCGAGTTGTGTTGCCGCGCTGATGTCGAATGAGGTATTCCAGAGGACGACAATGCGTTCGCTGAGAGTGGGATAGCTGAAATAACTGACTGTTCCGTAGTCGGTCATGGCTTCCATGACAGCTAGCAACACACCTGCCGCAATGTGTGGACGTGCCATGGGGAGTGCCACACGGAAAAAACTTTTCCAGCGTCCGAACCCCATCATTTGTGCGGCTTCGAGCGTGCCGTTTGCTTGTTCACGGAATGCCGCCCGTGCCAAGATATACACATACGGATATAGAACCAGCGTCAAAACAATTATCAAGCCAGTAGGTGAGGCAATGTTGGGAAACCAATATTCCCCGCGTGACCAGCCGAATGTATCGCGTAATGCTGTTTGAACAGGACCTGCAAATTCAAAGATAGTGACGTAGACAAAACCCATGATGAAGCCAGGAATTGCCAGCGGGAGCAAGAGCATATTCTCAAACCATGCACGTCCCGGAAAGCGGTAGGTGTTGATGAGCCACGCAAAAAATGTGCCGAGTAAAAATGTGCCGATGCCAACGCCTATCATCAGGCGGAGTGTATTCCATAAGACAGCGGGTAAGAATGTATCCCACATACTTTCCCAGAGCGCAAGGTCTGGAGACAAAATATCCACTAGCAAAATTCCAAGTGGAATTAGAATCGCAAAGGTCAAGAGTAGTGCGATGACCCATGTCGTCAATCCAGAGGGAAGCCGCCATGCCTGCGACACTTTTGGAACGGACTCACGCATATCCAAATTTGATTGCATAGAATTTCAACCATTACACAATATCACAATAAATGAACGAGGTAGTGAGCATCATATGTGTCACTACCTCAAAAGCACATAGCGTCTATATTAGTAGAGAAAGTTAAACGCTAATAGTGTGAAATACCAAGGCTTAGTTTTCAGTGAAGCCGAAACCAGCTTCGCCAAGCATAGTGACAGAGGCTTCTTGGAACTGACCATATTCCCACAGCGGATAACCTAAGTCATAGGTGAATTCACCAAAGCCTGCAATAGTTTCATTTGCGTCGGCTGTTCCATTGGTTGGGAATTCGTAGTTGCTACCAGGGAAGCAGGTCAAGTCACCACATTGGTTTTCAGTTGCTGACATGTATTCTAAGAATAGGACAGCGTTATCGAAGTTAGCCGCATTGCGGACAACTCCTGCGCCATTCACATTGAAGAAGACGCCGCTTGTATCTTGATTCATCCATTTGAGCGAGACACTGTTGAAGACATCTTGGTCAGCTTCATCGCCGTTTGCCAAGCGCCCCATGTAGTAGTGATTGACAATGGCTACATCACACTCACCTGCGGCAACTGCACGAATCTGGCTGGTATCGCTGTTAATATAGCGGGTCACATTTTCTGCGATACCGGTGGTCACTTCGGTAGCTGCTTCTTCGCCCAAGTTGAAAATCAAGCTACTGAACAGGGATACCGTATAAATATGGCTTGCTGGACGCATACACAGGCGACCTTCCCATGTATCTGCTGCGAGATCACTGTAGGTGTTCACGCTGGCAAGTTCATCTTCTGTTACATTTTCAGGATTGTAGACGAGGGTACGGGTACGGATACTCAAGCCGAACCAGTTGTTATCCGGGTCACGGAAGCCTTCAGCAACGTTGGTCATGAGTGATTCTGATTCGATGGGTTGCAAAAGACCTTCATCAGCTGCTAAGTCAAGCACACCAGCGTCAATTGCTAAGAAAATATCGGCAACACTGCGATCACCGCGGTCGATGTCGGCACGCAGACGGTTCAGCAAATCACGCGGTGAACCAGCGGATACGCGAACTTCAATACCTGTTTCTTCAGTGAAGGCAACGAAGGGTGCTTCAAGGTCGCCATAGTGACGTGATGAGTAAATATTCAATACACCGGGGTCGTCCTGTGTCATAGCAGGCAGGATACCGATGGACAGCAGCCCCATAATCACGACGGACAACATGGCGGTACGAAATCTAAGCATGTAGAAAACTCCTAAATATGTGAAAACGATAGTTATCTGAATGCACTGTACACTACAAAATTGTTTCAGCGCATCTTTGACAACACAGAATTTAGCAAAGATTTCTACATATATCTACATGAGTGGTTAACAAAAAAATTCACTGTTACGTCAAGATTGTTTACTCCATTGTTCACAATATTTTTACTTGGTTAAACATGAGTAACATATTAATAATGAAGTCATTAAGTTAACATGCGTGGTGATTGGATTACAAGCAATGTAGCGGACAAGATTATACGCAATGATAAACCTCTTTGGCTAAATGCGATGTATCTGCCTGACCTGTAAATCAATGCCTCCGCCTGCTCCAGCACAAGCGAACTCTAATCGGAGACGCGTAATTCATCCCTTGTATGAATCCAGCCGTAGGCATTGTTCGCTATAGTCTCAGCAAGAAAATCAAGGAACTGTGTGTTATCATTCAAGCATTTTGCCAAATAGTAATTTTCTTCTTCTCCGCCACCGTCAGCGTATTGTTCTCGTCCTTCATTGCCTAATTCATCCAAGGTTTCCAGACAATCTGTGACGAAACCGGGCGAGAACACAAAAGGAAATTTCACGCCTTGTTTGTACAAATCTTCTAAAACATCTTCTGTGTAGGGTTCTAGCCAGCGTTCCGGTCCGAAGCGCGATTGAAATGAGAGTATCCAGTCTTCTGGTCGCCAATTCATTACCTCAGCTAACAAACGTGCAGTTTGTGTGCATTGTGCTTGATAAGGATCACCAGTCTTCACATAACGGTCAGGTATGCCGTGAAAAGAAATGACAAATTTATCTGGCATATGCTCAAGAGCGTTGATTTCTGACTTGAGATGTGCTTTCATAGCCATAATGTAGCCATGCTGATCGTAGTATGGATCAATGAAACGTAAGGTCGGCACGTATCGTTTACGCTCATGAAATAAAGGACATCGCCGTCCCGCTGCGGATTGATAGGCCGCATCGTAGATAGAGGCTGTGGTTGTAGATGAAAACTGGGGGAACATGGGTAGCACAATGATCCGATGAATGCCCTCAGCCGCGAGTGTATCTAACGCACTGCCGATACTTGGATTGCCATAGGTCATGCCAAGTATGACACGATAGTCATCTCCTAAGCGTTCTTGTAATCCAGTAACCTGCGCATTGGAATACACAAGTAGGGGCGAGCCTTCCTCTAACCAGATGCGCTGATACAGTTTGGCAGATTTACGTGGACGGGTTTGCAGAATAATGCCACGCAAGATAGGTTGCCAGATCAGAGGTGGGTAATCAATGACGCGCATGTCAGAGAGGAACTGGCGTAAGTAGGGACGTAGTGCTTTTGCTGTTGGTTCATCGGGGGTACCGAGTTGCGCAACCAATACACCTATTTTCATGTGTCTACCTTTTTATGATACGGGCTTTGCTTGATGTTTTACCGCCTCTTTCAATAAAACCATACGCACGACATAATACGAATCTGAGCGATACTACTTCAGTGAATAATACGGTCATCAGCCCAAAAATCTACTAAATTCTGCATAATTCTATCTCGCTTTTACACATTAGCAAAATACTACAGACATGCAGAGAACTGTTTCAATCGCTTTGGAGAGACAGTATCTAATTTTTCCATGCGGTTAATAAAAAGTCGGTATGCCCATCAATTAAAACTATGCGGGTGTACATTGCTGTCAACACCCGCCACAGAATCTTTCTTTACAAGATGTATACAAAGGTTGTACGTGGGCTACGCCTGAATTCTTTTTTTGTTAAGCGTAGCATTAATCGATGCCGTAGACTTCGCAGGTGACACTCTGTTATCAATAGGGTAGATATATGAATTGAATTTTGGAGATCACCTGTAATGAAACCATATCGTATAGTGTTTTTGTTGGTCAGTTTGTTCTTGTTAGCATTACATCCCACTTTCGCACAGGATACGGAAACTATCTCTGTAACGGATGCTTTTGGAGAAGAGATTGTCATTGAAGATACATCACGCATCGTGACAATCGGTGGGTCAGTAACAGAGATTGTCTTCGCGCTCGGGGCAGGGGAGCAAGTTGTAGCACGCGATGATTCCAGTTTATTCCCACAGGAAGTCAACGATCTAGAATCAGTCGGCTATGTTCGTACCTTGTCGGCTGAACCTGTGTTATCTCTCGAGCCGACACTGATTATCACTACAGAAGACGCTGGACCACCCGAAGTTATAGAACAACTACAGGCGGCAGGGGTGACGCTACTCATCGTACCAACCTCCGCAACAATAGAAGGTGTGGTCACCAAAATAGAAGTGATTGCAGAGGCACTTAGCTTAGTAGATACGGGTGCTGAACTCGTCGCTACGATAGAAAATGACTTTGCAGAAGCACAAACCCTGCTGGATACTGTTGAATCTGTACCACGTGTAATGTTCATCTACGCACGGGGCGCAGGCGCATTGAGTGTTGCTGGCACGAATACGAGTGCGGGGACGATGATTGAGCTAGCTGGCGCTGAGAATGCCATCACTGAGTTTGAAGGCTTCCAACCTCTGACGGCTGAGGCTGTTGTGACTGCCGCACCGGATGTCATCTTGCTGATGACACGTGGTCTGGAGAGCGTCGGTGGTGTGGAGGGTCTACTTGAATTACCAGGTATTGCCCAAACACCAGCCGGTGAAAATGCTCGAGTGGTTGCTATGGATGACCTTTATCTACTTGGTTTTAGTACGCGCATTGGCACAGCCGTACTAGATTTGACTTACTTTTTACACGAAGAGCTTGAACCGCCTCTGATCACTGTCTTGCGGGCAGACGGACGTTTCAATACCCTGCTAACAGCGGTTGAAGCTGCCGGACAAGTTCCTCTGCTGAATACGCTCGGACCTTACACTATCTTTGCCCCAACAGACGACGCATTTGCGGCACTGCCACCGGGCATGATGGACGGATTGATGAGCAGTACCATTTCGTTACAGGCTGTTCTCTCTTATCACATATTGGATGGTGCATTTATGGCGGAGGATGTCGTTGCTTCAGATGGGGCAGGGTTGCAAACCCTCTATCCGGCGGGTTCACTAGCGGTCAGTGTAACGGCGGATGGTGTCACCCTCAACGAAACTGTCAATATCATCGAAACAGACCATATGGCGGCAAATGGGGTTGTGCATGTCATTGATGCTGTGCTAGTACCGGAACGCCCGCAATGAGTTCGCTCACACTTGAAACAGGGGATGACCGTCGAAAGACGGCATCCTCCACATCCTATACCTTACGACGAGGGCATATTGTCTTACCAGTACTATTTATCTCTGTTGTGGTTGTCGTATTGTTGGGCGTGGGAATAGGGGCTGTTTCAATTTCACCTTTGCAAGTCATAGCCATTTTATTGGCAGAAATAGGCATAGATAGCGGTATTGACTTTGAAGCACGCCAACAGGCTGTGCTGATGGTGATTCGTTTACCGCGTGTTGTAATGGGCATTCTCATCGGTGCTTCGTTAGCTGTTTCCGGGGCGGCAATTCAGGGGCTGTTCCGCAATCCACTTGCTGATCCCGGTTTGATTGGTATTTCTAGTGGTGCGGCTCTCGCCGCCGCCTTAATGATTGTATTGGGTAGTACAGTCCTGAGTGGCGTCGTGGCTATGTTTGGTGATTTTGCCTTACCTGTTGCGGCATTTATCGGAGGGGTGCTGACAACTTTCATCATCTATCGGCTGTCCAGTGTGAACGGACAAACGCGGGTAGCGACGATGTTGCTAGCAGGTATTGCTGTCAATGCCATTGCAGGCGCAGGCATCGGCATGATGGTTTTCATCGCCAATGATGACCAGTTGCGCGATATCACATTCTGGAGCTTAGGCAGTCTTGGGCGTGCAAGTTGGGATACAGTAGGGGTTATGTTGCCGTTTTTGCTGGTTGCTCTGATCCCTTTGCCTTTTCTTGCACGGTCACTCAATGCGCTCCTGTTAGGTGAAGCAGAAGCTGGACATCTTGGTATCAATGTTGAGCGCGTCAAAACAGTAGTCGTGGTGTTAGTTGCGATGGCAGTGGGTGCTGGTGTCGCGGTGACAGGTATCATCGGTTTTGTCGGCTTGGTTGTACCACACCTGTTGCGCCTGTTCGCTGGACCAGACCATCGGATCGTATTGCCCGGCTCAGCATTACTGGGCGCATCACTTTTAGTTGGTGCAGACCTATTAGCGCGTACAATCGTTGTGCCTGCGGAAATCCCGATTGGCATCGTGACGGCGCTCGTAGGTGGACCGTTCTTTCTCTACCTGTTGTTGCGTGATAGAACGCGGGGACACTTACTATGAGTTTTTCTGCTGAAAATATCTCTGTGCAAGTGGGTTCTATTACCATTGTACAGAGTGTCTCGCTGGCTATCGAGCCTGGCAAGATACTCGCGTTAGTAGGTCCGAATGGTGCTGGTAAGTCAACACTGCTGAAAGCACTGGTGCGCGAAATGCGGATAAGTTGCGGGACTATTTGTATCAATGGACGCGCTGTGGAGGATTGGGAAGCGCGGGAGATGGCGAAGATACGTGCGGTATTGCCACAAAGTTCAAGTTTAGCTTTTGGCTTCACCGTCGAGGAAGTCATCTTGATGGGGCGCACACCTCATCTGCGTGGTGTAGCGACCAAACATGACCATGCAATCATTGCAGAGGCAATGCATCTGACGCACATCACACACCTTGCCGGACGGATCTATACGACGCTTTCCGGTGGTGAACGTCAACGGGTACAATTAGCACGGGTATTGGCTCAAATTTGGGAAGGGGGTTCACCCCGTTATTTATTGTTGGATGAACCGACCAATAACCTCGATTTGTCACACCAACATGGCACGTTGACGCTGGCGAGGCAGTTTGCAGAACGTCAGATAGGCGTGCTGACTATCCTGCATGACCTGAATCTGGCATCTCAATACGCAGATGAGGTCATTGTACTGAAAGCAGGACGTGTTGTATCGCAGGGTATACCGGATGCTGTGTTCACGCCTACTACTATCCAAGATACCTTTGGTCTGCCAGTGATGGTGCAAAACCACCCGTGCTACGACTGTCCGCTCATTGTGCCAGTGCCTGATATGTATCTTACTGAGCAACATAAAATCTTTCATAAGGAGACAAGACCATGATAGTTGTTTGTAACCGTATTCCTGTAAACCCAGAGCATGCTGAAGCATTTGAAGAGCGTTTTGCTAACCGTTCTAATTTGGTAGATGGCATGCAAGGGTTCATTTCGTTTCAACTGTTACGCCCAAACAAAGAAGGCGATCCATATGTGGTGATGACATTTTGGGAATCGCACGATGATTTCAAAGCGTGGACGACATCCGATGAGTTTAAACAGGGACATGCCCAAAGTGGCACCCTGCCATCTGAGACCTTCACCGGACACCCCAAAATTGAAGTATTTGATGTCATTCAAAGCACTGCACAAGTCGAACATGCGGATGAATACTAGATAGAACGAAACACTTCTTTAGCTTCAACACATAGGTATCGGGGGAGACGATGCCTATGTGTTTACCCAATGTTTCAAGGAGACAGAGCAAATGTGCCACCAATTGACGCAATTAGCACACAACGAGTATCAACAGGTCGTACTTATCTGTGAGCATGGCACGATTCATCTCATGCATCAACATACGACCATCACTATGACACAACAAACGCTGCGCGATTTACATACCTTCATGCAGTCGCGTTGTTTGGATGGCAAAGACGGGTCAATTCGCTGTACAGCTAGCAAGGAGAGCATGCTGGAAATATGGATTAAGCGCGGTGCGTTTCGGCTAATGCCTGCGGAACTTATCGCTATGGCAGAACTCATCCAGGTAGCGCTTCACCGCTTGGATACAACACCCTTACACGTCTTACTTGATACAGCGCCTGTATCGAATTTTGACGACACACATAACTTTTCTCAAAATTGAGCCACAGTCATGTGTGACAATCTAAGAGAACGCAGGTTTCAGTCATGTCCTGTGCGCTGTAATTGGTGGGCAGGATTTTCCGATGAGGTAGAGGCATTCATTGCGCGTCATCGCTTGCCACGCTGTCATATATGTGACATCAAGCCACAAATTAATCGGTTGGCAGGTGGCTTTGAGCGTCTTTATCGTCATTTGCCAGCCTTATCTGTCGATGATTTAACAGATGAATTAGTTGAGGCATTGCTCGTTAACCAAGCCTGCCATCTGGATATCACCCTGCGCCATTATTTTATGACCCTGAGATATGGTACATACCGTGCGTGTGATCGTTCGCGGCGTGGGTTACAGAACCAGCTTGGTCTAGCACGGTATCGTTTCCTTAGCTCCACACGGTATCCAGAACTGGCAATGGCGTACAAGATCGAAATTGAAGCCTTGCGGCAACATCCGGTGTGCTGGGAATTGCGGGATACGTTGCATAAAACATTCACGTTGCTTGAACATGAAGCAGGGTGAACGGTAAAATTAACCGTGATTAAATAAGTTTGGACAGCGACTATCGACAAAAATTGATTGCTGGCAGATAAGGGTGTGCCATGGGGTATGTCGTGTAAATCAATATTGTAATTTATGGGTTAACAGCCTGCGTGGACATATGGGTTTCATTCAGCTTACCATCATGTCTAAATGTGGAATCTTCATTTATTGTAGGGACGCAGATATGACTACCCAAGACAAGGCATCGCGAGTTGATGAAATCAAAACAGCTACCAGAGTGAGAAAATTAACATCAACACAAATGCGCTACCTCACAGCTTTATATGTCATTATTCGCAACGGTGGCATGGCTGACGACGAACTGGTGGCGACGAGTCTTCTATCAGACATGATGCAAGAACCAAACTCGAATACATCGCGTATGATAGAACGCTTGCGCGAACAAGATATGATTCAGCATGTGCCTTATCAAGGTGTGCGGTTGACATTAGAAGGGGAAGCAAAAGCAATAATTCAGTTACGGAAGCGTCGCATCATTCATGCATTTTTGATGACCGTGATGGGCTTTGCGTGGCATGAAATCCATGATGAAGCCTGTCGCATAGAATATGCCACTGATGATATCGTGTTGCAACGCATGTTGGTGATGGCAGGCAATCCGTCCCATGATCCATTTGGCGAACCCATAGATGTATATGCGAATGCAAAAAATGATACACCCCTCACAACAGTACCAGTCGGGGCAAAATATAGTATTTCACGCATCACCGTCCGCAAATCAGATCGTTTACAGTATTTAGATGTTTTAGGTCTACGTCCCAGTATGCCGTTTGAATTGCTGAATAAAGCGCCTTTTGACGGACCTCTACAAATAAAAATGGGACGCGAATACCGTATACTTGGTTATGACTTAGCACGTGTTATCTGGGTTTCCTGATGTGTCGTTAGTACTTGTACCAGTATCGCTCTCAGTTAAATGAGAATGTTTCTATGTCGTTCTCTTTACTTCTTCGAGTGAACAATAACTCACCGCTCAGTGTAGATAAGGTTGGTTTATTTTTACGTTGTTTAAGTGCAAGCAAGGCATCAGACAGCAACTGCTTGAATATCATCATTTCTTCGGACGATAGCTGTAGCCCAATGTCCTGAATCCACACAGTATAACCATCATCTGGTGTACCATGTATACGAAAATGGCGGGTTGTGTCCTCAGATGAAAGCGTGTTTTTTAGCAGACGAAGCAAATAAACCATCCCTGTTACGTTGAGGTGTAAGGTAACGTGCTTCCAAGTGATGTGGATCATGTCATCAGAAGTTATAGCGACAGCACGATTATGTGCTTGGTGTACGAGTGTGCTTTCGGTCAGAGGTAGCATGGTAGTTGCTCTCATTTGTAGTGGTAAATAGATATTTTTTGTATTCTAACCTGATTGAACAAGGCATTTCTACTCATACCGTTAAAGGGGTATCCTTATCGTGTAAATATGAGTTTGTAGTTGAGTCGGAGATTGGAAAACACAGTGCATACAATGAATTAATCAATGTTAAATTTATTTGTGTCTGAAATCCTACCTACACTGAGAACTCAATTTCGATTGTATAAAAACCGTAATTTATGGCTACGGTTTTTGATTACATTATTCTATTATCGTTGATGGCATTTGATGTAGAACAGATTTCTTGTGAGGCTTTCCACCGATAATATGGTCTTTTACGATAATGCCAATATCTTTTGATTTTATTGCGCCAGTGTACCATGTGCCATCTGGATATACTATCATTACAGGTGCGTTCTTGCATGCACCCAAACACTTCGTCTTTGAGCATCTTGCAAACGATTGTTTAGACCCTTTCAGTGCTGATTTCATCTTTTTATAGGCTTTTTGATTGCCTTTTTTCTTACAGTCGCTACCATCGCAAAACAAAATATGACGCTTTACTGGTTTCATAGAAAATAGTTCTTTCCTTTAATATTCTACTCATTGAATCACGAAAATTTCTGTATTTCCACTCACCGCATCAACAAGTAATATCACTCATTGCTTACATCAAAAAAACATAGGTATTGTAATTAATTTAACCGTTATCAAGATATTGTTGTCTGTGCATAACCTCATTTAAGAAGTAGGTTTTATGTTAGGTATTCCGTGTGCAAACTCTGAGTTAATCGACAAAGTAGAGGTGCGGGCTAGAACCGTATACACTGATGATGTGAAAGTTGTAGCTACAGTAATGATGTGAGGGGGCACATTATTTGGCGACAAGCCAAGCCTGTGCGAAGCTATCTAGCAAGATGGAATGAGGTGTTATGACTGCGAATTACCTACTTGTTGCTCATGCTGATGAATCACTCGTTACGCTTATAAATGCCCAAACACTGAGACCTGTTCGAGACTTTGAATTACCAGGACGAATTGCTGTCTTGGGTCGTAGTAGCGATGGGCAATATGGTTTTGTTGTTCACAGAGATGATGATTGTGTATCCATCATCAGTGCAAACAATGAGAATATTCTTGCGATCGTCAATACAGGGTCTCAGCCTACCCATTTTCATTCTCACGATGGTAAAAGCCTCATTTTCAATGATGGTAGTGGAGATATTGCTATCTTTGACGAGACAAAGCTCCCTCACTTCAGACAGTATAAGGTCACACAACCTGACCATGGGTCGGCGTTGCTGTTAGGTGATTCTATGCTTGTTGGATACTTACGATTAGGTGCTGTAGAAGTATACAAGAAGGATGCTCTGCGACCTTCCCAGATGTATGATTGTTGTCCGATGTTGCATGGGGCTACTCAGCATCTTGACACGGCATATTTTGGCTGTGGAGATGGTGTTCTTTTGCTCAAACTCAATGATGGTCACGTCACGATGAGCAAGATTTCGAATCCTGTGGATACAACTGATCGAGTACGTGTTGGCTCATTTGCAACGCATCCAGATGCCTCTGTTGTGTTCGGCAATTTTGGGCAAGGCATTGCTGTTATAGACTCCAAAGCAGATACTATCAAAGTTATTTCTCTTCCAGCGTCGCCTCTCAAATTCTCTTTCGATAGCAGAGGCAAACGCATCTTTGCTCTGACGTCCGACGGACAGTTTTTGATACTTTCATTGGAAGGTCATATTGAGCATCAAGTGCAAGTGGCAGAGGCTGTTGATGCACCCAAAGGACCTGATAAAAAGAGACGTCCTACATTTGCTACAGATGCAGATTGGGTATATGTTGTTGACCCTCAGCAACACAAATTGAGCAAACTAACGGTAAGTGAATTTACTATGAAACAGCGTGTATCGCTAAATTTCAAACCGTCAACTGCAATCACATTGAGGTGTTCATGATGTTTTTGTCATCTTTAACCATCAGTAAAATTGATCGTGCAGTGGCACGACTCCTATTCGTTCGACCAAAGTCTGCTGAGACAGAAACATCTCCAACAACTGCAACGCATGCCATGCGAGCTTCTCTGTTTTTTTCTGGTACGCGCTGTATCTTCCAGTACATCATTTTGCCTTTTGTTTTTCCACTTATCGGCGTCGCAACAAATGCCACAATCCCTCTTTTGCTGGCAGTCAATGTGTTGGCAGTTATTTCTGTCGTATTTAGTCTCCGACGTTTCTGGCAAGTGGAATATACCTACCGAGGGCATTACTTAGCCGTTGCCGTTGTTATTTTTGCATTATTAGGACTATTCACAATTTTGGATCTGCGCGTCTTAATTGTGTAAAGAAGTAACATCAGCATTTGTCTTATCCGTCTTATTGAGATGGTAGCTAACAAAAACATAGCCTAGAAACTAAAGTCAGTAATTACACACGAAACCATCTAATTCTTTGGATATGAGAGAGCAGGTAAATATGAAAACAAATCCCATTATTGAAATTCGCTCTGGCTATGCCTTATCAGACTTGGACTACCGAATTACGCCGTTGACCCAGTGTGTAGGCTTACTAATCATTGATGATGTAGAAACAGTTGATTGCCGCGCCGTTTTGGATAAATTAGTTGTGCCGTGTGCAGGCATCGCTGTGGTGAACATGGTCAAGTTGCGTAGACATCGCCGTATGGCTGTTGAAATGGCTTTGTCTTCGGAATATGGATGTGCTTGCCGTTGTTTTGAATTTGCTGAGTATGGTCGTTTGTGGCTGGAAACGAGAGTTAATCCGCTAGGAAATTACTAATTATGAAACGTCTAGTACGAGTTGGTGTTGGTATACTCTTGTCGTTAAGCACGATACTATCTGTCGCACAAGAATCGGACTGTGAGGCGGGCTTACGCTTTTTCTCTCACCCACAATTAGCAACTGATTCAATATGTATTTCTGTGAACCCAGAACGCATTGCTGTGCTAGACCCCTTTACATTTGAATTCAGTGTCGTCTTAGACATTCCTCTTATTGCTACACCTGAGATATACATTGATGAATTTATTTCAAATTTTCCAGCATATGCGGATAGATTTGAGGATGTTACGGACACAGGCGTACCTGTAAATTTGGAAGCATTGCTGTTCGCACAACCTGACATTATTCTGTGTCGTCGCTCTGCCTGTGAAAATAGTTTTGAGCAACTAAGAGAGATTGCTCCAACTGTGATGTTTGATAATGAAGGAGCTTCAGATTGGCGCGAGTCATCACGCTTTTATGCGCAAGTGTTAGACCTTGACGGCGAAATAGCATACTTTGAAGATACATTGGATGAGCGATTAGATGCATTAGCAAGCGAACTAGAAATGCGCTTTGGTGATACGTCGCCAACGATTTCTGTCTTGCGGGTACGACCGGGTCAGTTGCGCTTTTACTTTGAAGACTCGTTCGCTGGTACAACATGGTCAACTGTCGGACTTACCTCACCAGAAACCCAATCAGACATCATTCAATCGTCTATTGAAAGATTCGGCAGTGCCAGATTAGCAAATATCTCTACAGAACAAATACCACTCATTGATGCTGACTATGTTTTTGTATTCGTTACAGATGGTCTAACTGATGGTGATGGGGTCGTCTATCTTGAAGAAATAGAGAACAATCCACTATGGCAAGCACTTCATGTGGTGCAAGATGAACAGCTTTATGTAGTGGATAACTATTGGTTTGTATCCGGTTACATTGGTGCACATGCTATCATTGATGATCTCTTTACACTTGTCTTGAACAGTAATCCATCTGAGATTGCACCTAATCCATTTTCAACAGGTGGACAGGTAGAAGCATCTTCTGAAACTACAAACACAGATGAAGAATAATAATGAACTACAACGCTGAACCAGTAGGAGTGTGAGTGTGAAATATACTTCATTATGTGTATTGGTTGCATTTTTTGTTGTCACATTGAATGCACAGGAATCGGATAATTGTGATGCAGGTTTGCAGCTGTTTGAGCATGACTTGCTCGCTACAGACCCAGTGTGTATTCCAGAGGATGCGCAGAGAACCGTGACATTGGATGGTTTATCATTTGAAACGCTCATGGTATTTGAGAACCACCTGTCGCTGCACCAGCCGCGTTTTTGCGCAATTTCCCTGTGAATTACCCAACACTAGCAACACAAATTGATGGTATTGAAAATCTAGGTGCTTTGTCTGTAACGAGTGTAGAAGCAATAATCGCAGTCGATCCTGATCTTATCATTGGGGTTGATACGCGGTTTCTCGCCTTCTATGACGTCTTATCTGTTGCCCCTACGTTACTTTACACATTTCATCATAGTGGTGAATGGCAAGATGTCGCGGCTTTCGCAGCGGCTGCCACTAATAACGAAGGGCTGTACGACACACAGATGACAATATATGAGGCGCGCGTGGAAGACTTTCAATCCTTGTTGGGTGACGAAGAAGTAGAGGTCTCAGTAGTCCGTATCCGACCCGAAGAATTGCGCTTATATGTACTGGCTTCGTTCCCTAGCTCAGTGATTGAAGATGTTGGTTTGTTACGTCCTGAATCACAAAATTACGATTATGAAGGCTTATTAGAAGCCTTTAGTTCAACTACTTTCTATGCCATCTCTCTGGAGAATATCCAATTTGCTGATGGTGATGTGATATTTGTGTGGTCATCCTCAGCAAATGCAGAACTTGCTGAGGATGCTGATGCACGTAGACAAGTATTGCTAGATGATCCTTTGTGGCAATCGCTGGGCGCTATTCAATCCGACGATATTTACTTGGTGGGTGGGCATTGGATTGGCTCAAGTCTTATCTTAGCTCATTACATTCTTGATGACCTTTTTAGTTCTGTGCTAGATGACAATCCAGCCGAAGTTTCACCCAATCCTTTTATAGTGAACAATGACGATATGGGAGGAATAGACGCTACAGAAGAATCCTCTGAATAACCATGGACTTTAGCAACATCTATCTTTGTACGAGGGATACCAATTGAATGTGTATAAATAGGTTTGAGGGTAAAGATCTTAATGAGTGACATGACAACTGAGAAAAAATTGTATTGTAATTGTGTAGCAGAAGAGCGGGGACTCACTCCGCAAGGACATGCGGGTTCGTTTGATGATGCTATGGTCGTTGAGATGCCGCTGCCGTGGAAGCCAGGCTTTTTCCAAGATGCAGATATAGTTTCCCAAGAGGTCGTAGATTTACTGACAGTATGGATCAATCACTACCAAGAAACAGGTGAATATCGGCATCGCCCACTTGTTGTCGCGCCTGACCCAGCTTATTCACGAGAGGGTCATCGAAGGGTCATGTTTTATAACCGTTCTGAAGGACTATTCACAAAATTTGACAAAGTCGAATACCTTGTACCAGACGATAAAGTGGGGGCGTTGATTTGGGCATGGTTTCAAGAACGGGATGTGTTGTCTGATTTTGACATGTACCGAGAGATAGAAGCAGACAATACACGCGATATTTTGGTATGTACGCATGGGACGGTAGATGTTGCCTGTGCTAAGTTTGGTTATCCGCTGTACAAATATTTGCGAGATACCCATGCGGACGATCAGTTACGTGTCTGGCGCGTGAGTCACTTCGGTGGGCATGTTTTCGCGCCTACAATGATGGATATGCCGACAGGACACTATTGGGCATACCTCGATAATAATTCTGCCGCACAGATCATTCAGCAAATAGGGGACGTGAGTGCCTTGAGCGGCAAATATCGCGGTTGGGCAGGGGTTGAATATGGTTTTGAGCAAGCAGCCGAACACGCACTGTGGCAAGAACACGGTTGGGATTGGCTCAAGATGCCACGCTCTGCTGAAACAATTGATAAAGAAGTTATTGCAGAAGACGATGATTCACCTACATGGGCAGATGTCCGACTGCGATATGTACCATTAGATCAAACACAAGAACGCATCTTTGAGGGACGCGTGACTGTGTCACATACTGTTTCTACAATACCGTCAACAGATTCTGAACAAGAATACCCTTATCCACAATACCGCCTGATGGATAGTGTATAAGCCAAATCAACTGGTTCAATACTTTCTTGCATGTAGCCTGTTCATACAGACAGGCTACATCGTTTTGTGTGGGTGCCGTTATGCTTAAAGGTCAAACTCGGATTTGACTTCATTCACCCATGCAATAATACGGTCAGATGTTTTCTCGTCTTGTCCTTCTTGGTCAATGCCTAATCCCAAAAAGTGATTTCCCATGCCTAGCTCTGTGTCTTTGATCGTGGCAAGAGATTCTTCGTATTGGTAATTTTTGTCGGGCCATAAACCCCATAGTTCCGCGCCAACTTCCATAGATACATCTGCAAGTATGCCCACAGCATCTAAGAAGTTAAAGCCATAACCATTTTGATCCCCCAGACCAAAGATAGCTAACTTCTTGCCCTTGAGATTCATCTTTTTCAGCTTAGGTAAAAAAGCATCCCAGTCGTCTTGTAGTTCCCCAGTATTCCATGTAGGAATCCCGAAAATGAGATACTCGTATTGCATGATGGTATCTGGTTCGGAAGCACCAATATTGTGAACCTGTACCGCGTCCGGCATCACATCATCGAATGCAGCTTTCATCTCATACGATATGGCTTCTGTGTTACCTGTGTTACTTCCATAAAATAGCCCAATTTTAGGCATGTCAATCTCCCTCTAAGTGTAAGTTGTATCTGGACTAGTAATCGACTATTTAATGGTACAGATTTCACTTGGGGATTTCTACGCATCAGCTTAATCATCAAATGTGAGTAAGACATACACAAACCATACTCCTTTTAACTTCATGTCAAGCAATACATAAAACGATTTATAACATGTGAGGATTCAAATTTAACTTGTGACATATTTCTTGGTAATTGAAAATGTGCTGGTTTTAAATTTATTGACTTGTGGTGCTCACTACAAAACTTAGCCTTCTCTAATGTATATCCTCTGTTGCGCTGATTCTACATTTTAAAGTGAAAATATTCCTTGTTCAGGTTTTAAAAGGTCATGAAAGACTTTAAAAGATTATTTTAACGTCTGACATATCTAAAATGATATAGGTTGAGGAAATTCTGTGTATTGGTTAACTCAGATTAGTAATGC
>JBCBKJ010000063.1:0-34463 GCA_038522085.1 Chloroflexota bacterium | reverse complement strand
TTTCATGTGGCGGGGTTGTTTTTATTTGCCATAGACCTATGCAAAAACGTGTGGATTAGCCCCGTTTATAGGCTATTACTGAGGTTAACAAATAGTAATATTTTGCGGTTCCAAGTATGAAAATAGTATGCAATTTATGCCCGTAACCGTAAGATGAAATGTAACTACCATCAGCGTAATTCTGAGATTCTAATCCTAATCTGGGATTGAAAAACAAAATGAGCGCATCCATATATAATGGGTGCGCTCTGATGTTAAAACAGCAACAATAGCGTGTGTTTATTCCCCATCAGTACGGTTGATGCTGGTTACACCGCTGGTATCGACATCGACAGTTGCGTTGCCACGATAGTTGATGCTTGCTGCGCCACTCAAATCGCCTGTGAGCGATTCACTAACCTGTACATTTGCCTCACCTGCCCCACTAATTTCGACATCAGCAGTGACGGTTTCTAGGTTGTAAGCATTGATTGAACCTGCGCCACTAATATCGACCAAGAAATCATCTGCTTCGCCGGAGAGTGTGGCTTCACCCGCCCCACTAATTTCAATACTGAGGTTATCAACGTCAAGGTCACTGAGCGTTGCTTCACCTGCCCCACTGATGTCTACCACCAGTGATTCAGTCGTCAGGTCGCTGAGGATGATTGTCCCCGCGCCAGATAAGTCGATAGCTTCGAGGTCAGTGACGGTTACTGCATAGGTCAATTCAGTGACTTGCGCGATGGTGACACCATTTTGGGTACGTATATTCAGTGTAGAGCCTTCAACGGCAACCTCTAAATATTGAAGTAGGTTTTCATCAGTCGTAATCGTGAGCGATTCAGTTTCGCCAACCGTAATTTCTAAATCACCCATGCCAGCCAACGAAATACTATCAAAATCGGATACGTTATAAGATTCAGTCGTCACATTACCATTCCCACGCACGCCTTGACATGCCGTGAGTACCAGAATGAGTGTACCAAGTAGAACGATAGTGAGTGTGCGTTTCATGTTTAGATTCCCCTTGTTGTATGTGTTTGTGTGTCTCACACACCTATACGGGGATTACATGGCAAGGTGTCGGTTGAGGTGTAAAAAAGTGATAAAGATAAGTTTTGGATAAGCAAGTGAGGCACTTTGTAACAGGGGGCGCGTAGTTTGTGTATGTATACCAGACACGTGCAGACAGATTCACCTAATCGAGGACACATAATTGTCATGACAAAAGCCAACCCGCGCCGCATACTGAAAAAGGCGCTTGAAGATGAAGCAGAGGCGCTTCGTGGCATCATTCGGAGTTACGTTCTTAAGATGGGCGTGGCATCTGGAGCGACTGCTGAACAAGTTGCCGATGAAATCCTGAGTGATACAGCCGCGAAAGCGATAGAAAAAGCTGATGCCTTTGATACCGAGCGCCGTCCGATTCCTTGGCTACTAGGGATTGCGATGAACTGTATCCGTCAACGACGCACAACACAACAGCGTCGCAATCAGCGCGAAATCAACGTGCGTGATTTGTATCGCACTACCGAAGCCGACCATACCGATGATGACTTATTCGACCAATTTGCAACATGGGTACGCCAGCCAAGTACATTGGAAATGAAACAAGCGTTAAAAGCCTTGCTCGCGCCCCTCTCTGACCATGACCGTGAATTATTACAACTTGCGATTGTCGAAGAACTTGATTCCCAGACGATTGCTGATCAACTGAACCTGACTGCGACGAACGTGCGTGTTCGTGTCCACCGTATTTTGAAATACCTGCGCCGTCAAGCACACCTGAACGATTTGGAGAAGTGTGTATGAGCAACAAACAGACCATGACAAACCGTGAACTCGCTTTTCAGCGTTATCTACAGGCGCTTGATGCAGGCGATGCCGACGGTATCTTACACTTTTTAGAACTAGCTGAAACCGATGAACAACTCGAAGCGATGATGTTGAGCTATCACGCAGACGAAACAGCCATGACAACAGAGCCAATTGAGGAGACTAAAATAATGCCTATCAATGATAGTGTGACCATTACGCACCCAAAACGCAAACGTAAGCCCAAGAATAGCCCTAGCCGACGCTGGTTATGGGGAGCAGTTGCTTCCGGTATTATTGTGCTAATCGGTGCGTATTTCTTACTAGGCGCGACACTCAATCGTAACACGCTTCCAGCAGATATTACCTGTGCGGGTGTGGTCGAGGGACGCGATAATGTGGTGCTATTCTATGGCGAAGAAACAGGTCGCCGTATGTACCTAGAAGCAGGTGTGAACGAGCCATTCACTATTTTCCTGACAGATAACCAGAACGAATCGAATTATGTTGCAATCTACGATGGGATGACTGCTTTCTTACCAAAAGATGAGATTAATTTGCGCGGGGATTGTGCAGAAGAAACTCGCGTGACAGTATATCCATACACACTCAGCATCAACGATACGTGCAATGTATTCATTCAAGATGACCGCATTGATGCCTATGAGGTACGTGTAACAGAGGATGCCGCGCCGCGTGAAGGTGGCTTGACTATCTATGAGCCACTTACCTTGACCCCCCTTGATAATGGTGATTTTGCCTTTGAAGTTGGGTATCTGACAGGTATCGCAGAAGGTGAAAATATCTGGTTGCGCGGTGACTGTGACTTTGAGCCTCTGCTATATGTGCCTGACCCGAACAACGCCCCGCGTGGCAATCAAGGCTGGGGCTGGCACGATTAAGTTGAAATAGGCTTTAACAAAATGACGGACATGCAGAAGCGTGTCCCCACATTTCTCCGCTTTCATAGGGACGCCATTCTTGGTGTCCTATAAGTATAAATTTAAGCAAAAATCATGCCTAAATAAGCTAAAACATCTTTGTGTAGGGGCGCAATGTCGTCGCCCATCGTTAAAAAGTGTGACCAGTGCGCATCCAAACAAACCACAAATAGCTACAAAAGTCCCTCCCTGACGCTTCGGGGAGGGATTTAGGGTGGGGGTCAGACAAGAAAATAGAATATGCGTACTCATTTATCGAAAAACTCCTTAAATTGCAGGCATAGGATGCCCAACGGTGCGTCCACGATTTAAACACCGTATTTGATTCTTAACTTGCATTATCAGTTTGATACTTTCACACGTTCCAAATAGTCCAACAAATCGTCACGCTCTACACCCGATTTTTGACTAATCAGCAAATTCATCTTCTCAAGTGCTTTGTCTGTGCCAATCTCTTGCAAACAACCAACCGCTACATGAGCTATCGTCACATATCCGAACAACCGAAACGTATTGTCTTCTTTTTGAGCCATATGATAGATATGCTCAATAATGTCTGAGTTGTCTAAATCCTCAGATGCTTGAACATATCCAACTAAACACAGCAAGAGCTAGAACTAGGTTGTGTTTGCCAATATATCATAATCAATTTTCTCGACACCGCGTGAAAGAATCTGTATTGGTATTTTTGATCTTTTGACTGTGTAAAGTTTATAGTAGTCTTGTGAGTCATCTCTTGCCATCTTCTTTGGGTATCCCATATCTTCAAGCAGTTTCTGAACTTCCGAAGAAGCACCTGTTTGGAAGTCTGCGCTTTTCCAATTCATCGGGGCTGATAGATATTGAACATCGTAGAAGTGAAGATACACTACAAATAAACCCCGATTCGTAACACGAATCAAAAGCTCACCATGTCCTGTCCAATACTTATCTACTCGACATGAAAGTTTATTTGGAGTAGCAAGTTGAAAATAATTTACCTCTGACATCAAGAATCTCCACAAATTTCAGCTTTCCAGATGTTGGTGAGTGTTACCTCACTTAGAGTTGCATTGCCAAAGACATTAGCTTTGAGATATTCGCGCTTAATAAGCGCACACTAAAGCATGGGCAAATATGAATTATATCAAGCCAACTGTATTAGTGTGATTTATCACACGCATCGTTGCCGGAAGATTTATCTTCTGGCAAAACCTACTAAGTCTATGTCATGTATCGCCAGTAAAATCTTATGTCGCACGCCATTCTTGGCGTCCGCGATTTATGCAATAATTTTAGGCAACCACGCACCTCACCCATGACGCCGATTGAAAGCAAGCAACCAGACCATCGCAAATCCCGTCACAATGCCAGGTGTGCAAGCAATGAATACCACAGCCGGAATACTGAACAACGGCGCGACCCGCCATACACCACTAAATGCTATCAAACTGAAAAGCACGATGCCTGCAGTTGTATTAGCCAGTACCCATGTCCATGCCCCACGTACAACACGCCACAGCACAAACATCTGCACAATAGCAACGATACTCAAAGGCAGAATGCTCACTTGTAAGCCAAGCCAGAAAAGTTGCACCGAAGACGGCACGGTGAGCAATAAAATCGAGGTCGTTAGTTGGCGTCCCATCAGCAAAACAAGGACAACCATACCAAGTGCGCCACCGATACTGCTGGCAATCACCCAACCACCCCACGCATCATCCGTGTAACGACGCAAAATACGTTTTTGGACGATGCCAAGCGTGATACCTATCAGCAAGCCAACTAGCCCTGCCATCAGCAACGCAAAGAGCAACAAAAAATCCATCCGTACAAGAAATTGTTCTTCCTGTACCCACAGTGCAATAGCCAGTGTACCGCTAACCATCACACCTAAGCTGGTGAATAGCAGTCCCGCGACGATAATCCATAACCAGCCGAGTATCCACAAAAACATAAAACTGAGGTTGTTGCCGAATCCGCGCATATGCGATGCCTTTGGTCAATTTGCGAGGTATTTTAGCATGTGCTTAATTACAATCAGTGTATCATAGGCTATGTGGGGAGTGAGATAATGTGTCCGCAGAGCATAGGATATATATTTATGACAACTGAGAATCTGCTTGCAACAATTTACCAAAACGGTATCATGATGCGTCAGCGATTTGTGCGCACCTTTGTTGCGACTTTAGTGCTAATAGGTGGATTAGCATTAACAGCCAATGTAGAGGCAATTCCGTTTCAGGTATTTGGCTTTTTGCTTGTTTTCATGTTGGCGACAGGCATTATGTCAATTTTGAGCTTATTACGAGTGCTATTCACCGGACGCACTCAACTTGATATTTCAGCGGATGGCGTGACGCACAAAGTATTAGGCGCACTGCTGATACCACGCACACAAACGACAAGCTATACATGGGATGAAATTCAGGATATTGACGTGCAAGCTGGGCGTGCAACAGATAAAACACCAACCTATGTCGAAGGCAGTAGTATGATAGCAGGCACGTATAAATTGCTGATTGGCGACCCCGAAATAGCAACAGTCACAGTCAAAACACCGAGTAAGACAATTACGCTCAAAGAGGCATCCGGCGACCTTGATTTTGTGTTGCTACAAGTACCGAAAATGCTGGCTGAAAAACGCACATCAGCAATTATTGCGTCCCTAGAAGCTGGGAATAGCACGACAGTTCACGACCTAATACTGACAGCAGATGGTATTCGGCTGGGCGAGCGACTTATCAGTTGGGATAACATTACCTACACGATGTACAAGCGATTGGGTGGTATTCAGTACGTTATCAGACAAAGGGCAGATAACGAGAAATTGACGACCTTGCAAACAGGGGATGGTCAGGTTTTTGTAGGTGTGTTAGCACATTTTGACCCACGATAAGGTAGCTTAGGATACGTTTTGCGTAAAACAGCGGACGCCCAAAAGGGCGTCCCTGCAATGCTTTATATTTGTGAAGCCATACTTAATCAGTATAGCAAATTACGCGATGGTGATGTCTTCGTTGAGATAAACATCTTGGATGAGGTTCAAGAGTTGGATACCTTCTTCCATTGGACGTTGGAAAGATTTACGTCCGCTGATTAAGCCCATGCCACCTGCGCGTTTGTTGATAACAGCCGTTTTAACAGCCGCCGCGAAGTCATTTGCACCACTTGCGCCACCGGAGCTAATCAGCCCTGCACGACCCATATAGCCGTTAGCGACTTGGTAGCGTGTGAGGTCAATAGGATGGTCGCTAGAGAGTTCGCTGTAAATGCGCTCATCGAGCTTGCCGTAGGAGCTATCGCCGGAGTTGAGTGCTTTGTAACCACCGTTGCTCTTTGGCAATTTCTGTTTCAGGATGTCGGCGCCGAGCGTTGCACCCAAGTGATTCGCCTGTCCGGTGAGGTCGGCACTGGTTTCGTGATTTGTACCATCAACTTTGAACGCACCATTACGCACATAGCACCATAGCACAGTCGCCATGCCGAGTTCATGTGCATACTCAAATGCCTCTGCGACCTCAATCATCTGGCGGTTGCTATCATCACTGCCGAAGTACACCGTAGCCCCAACAGCGACAGCACCCATATCGTGTGCTTGCTTGATGCTACCGAACATAATTTGTTCGTAGGTATTCGGAAAAGTCACAAGTTCATTGTGATTGATTTTCACAAGGAATGGGATTTTGTGCGCGTATTTGCGTGCAACCATGCCAAGTACACCGAAAGTGGATGCGACGGCATTACAGCCACCTTCGATAGCGAGTTCTACGATTTTTTCGGGGTCGAAGTAATCAGGGTTCGGTGCGAAAGATGCGCCGGCACTGTGTTCGATACCTTGATCGACAGGCAAAATGCTAAGATAACCTGTACCACCCAGCCGTCCGTTATCGAACATCTGCTGGAGGCTACGCAGAACGCGCGGTGTGCGGTCTGATTGGGCAAACACGCGGTCTACGAAATCGGGACCTGGTGTGTGTAGGCGGTCTTGCGGAATCGTTGTTGAGGTGTGTTCAAGCAAGATTGAGGCTTCATAACCGAGATATTCTTCAATTTTACCGGTATCCGTTGCGGGGGCTTGTATTGTTACCATATATTTTTCTCCTCATACATCTTTAAGCATACGTACATTAGTATAACGTGACTGTGTTAAATTGTCGTAGGGAAAATTGAGTGGTATCACATGGGGCTACTTGTTATCGTTGAAACTACTTAATACGAATATTTACTTCTATTTCAATAGATTCATTTTCGCCTGTCTCTGCATTTAGCACTCCAAGCGAGTTGACAGCCGATAATTCACCATCGTATTTATCCAGATAGTTTTTTATTCGCTCTAACGTTGCCGTGTATTCATCAGATGTTAATGGTGGAGATGGATTTGGATTTGAAACTCTAGACATAAATTCGGTAACGTTGGCTATAAAATCAATAGGATGTATCATATCACACCTCGTTTTTTATCATTTTATCACTATCAATCAACGAATTGCAAACTATAGCGAACATTTGAACTACTTATCTAAGAACATAACTATTTAAAGGATTCAGAAATTCGCGTTATGTCAAAACAAAAGACAAGCACACCACGTTGGTATCACGGAGCTATCTGCATAACACTAATAGCCGTGCTAGTGTTACTCATGCGCTATCCGATTGTATTTCTGGATAGCTGGTATGGGCTGACGCGCTGGTTTTATGTGCTGGTGATGATAAATCTGCTGGGCTATGGCACATGGCTATTTCGTCGGTTACGGCTACGCTATGTAGCTGTCTTGTTGGTAATCGTAGCGATCCTCGTTGGAACATTCAGTTTTAGTCGCTTTTCGTTGCCGTTTGACGCTGAGTGTGATGTATATCCACCTACGCGACGCGTGTGTTTCATGAACTGGGTAGATTACGATTCATTGACCTATGCGCATTGGCGTGAGGTGACATTTTTCTACACAGTGGGAGATATGCCTGTGGGAATTTGGTATCAGTCACGGGTGTTAGAATAAAAGCGGACGCCGTAGTTGGCGCCCGCAAAAAGTTATTATATAGCATGTTCGCTCAATCTTCGGCGTTGATGTCGGCGCTACCGCTGATGTCGAGGTTATTATCAGGGTTGCCTTCGTAGGTCAGGTCTGCCGCGCCACTCACTTCGCCAGTTAGCGATTCAGTAACAGTCAGGTTGACATCTGACGAGCCGGAAATGTCGATAGTCGCTGTGCTAACTTCTAAATCAGTTGCATCAAGGTCTGCCGACCCACTCACTTCTAAGTCCATCTCACCTACCGTACCGTCTAGTGTTACATCTGCTGACCCAGAAATATCCAATGTGAAGCTCTCTAAATCAAGGTCATCCATTTCGACATCTGCAGCACCAGAAACTGATAAGGTGAAACTTTCGGCAGTAAATTCATCCATGCTGAACGATGCAGAGCCGGACATGGAGACAGATTCGAGGCTCGGTACGGTGACAGCATAAGTCAGTTCAGTGGGGTTGCTGATGACAACGCCATTTTCAAAGCCAATATCGAGCGTATTATCTTCGACAGTTACTTCAATGTATTCGTGTAGATTGGTATCTGTAGTGATTTCGAGGCTGGCAGGTTCGCCAATAGTGATGACAAGTTCACCTACCCCACCCACATCTACGCTGGTAAAATCGCTGACCTCATACGACTGGGTGATAACATTCCCATCGCCCTGAACAGTGGTGCATCCAGCCGTGATGAACAAAACACTTAGTCCGAGTACAGTTATAAGTTGGCGCATGTATATATCCCTTTTGATTAATTTCATCTCTCAGGGATAGTTATAACAGGTAGGGATGAGAATTGGAAACAAAAGCTGTAATTATCGTGTAAAAACGAGCGACCAACTATTGACGATTGAAGAGTAGAATGCCCTATACAAATAGGCTTCAGTGAGTACAGGGCATTGATTTAGGAGAGATTCATGCGAATCGAATCGCTGTGAATTTCACTGAGCCTTTAACATATAAACAACGGAGTGTAATAGCATGTTCTTCACTGGTGATATAGGTGCTATCAGTCGTGTGGAGTACAAAATTATCTTTATCACAAAACACCCACGCATCCCCTTTTTCAATGGTGAGTTGCCAGTTGCCTGCAGGGAGTGTTAGAGGCGATTCGTAAATGTAATCTTCAACTATTTCAACTGGTTCATAGGCGTTAATTTTTGCTGTTACCATGAGGTTTTCGACTCCATTGTTCTCTTTGTTTTGTTGATGTCTACACCATACAAAATGAGTGAGGGGGGCGTCACCCCCCCTAGAGGTAGTCCTCATAAAAAGGTACATTTTCATGCGTACAGCGCAATCGTTATCCATAGGTATAAACTTTAGCAAAAATGTCCCAAGTGCTAACATTTTGTCGGGGAGGCAGGTCTGCCTTTTCAAGGGTAGGTCTATTATTTTTCTACCCTACTTGAATGAACTAACAATTGAACTACAGTGCGCAAGATAATAGGCTAAACATTCCTTAAAATATGACAAAAAAAGCACATCCTTTGTGGATGTGCTGTCCATGCTCGTTTTATGGGGTGATTGCGGAAAGCAATATTACAAAAAAACTATCAACAGATTAGTAGTCAGAACCGTAGCCACCATCGTAACTATCACTGCTATAACCACTACTACGCGGTTCTGCAGCACGAACGACTTTGACTTCGTTAGCTTGTGGACCTTTGCGACCATCAACAATCTCAAATTCCACAACATCGCCTTCGTCAAGTTTACGATAACCATCCATCACGATAGCCGAATGATGCACAAACACATCATCATCACTATCATTCTGCTTGATGAAGCCGTAGCCTTTTTCCGCGTTGAACCACTTCACGGTTCCTTCGATGCGTTCAGCCATTGATTGTTACTCCTAATTCCTTACCACTTGCATAGAGGACTCAGACGGACAACGCTAAGATTTGCCCGAATCGGAAGGATAGGTTGCGTAGCGAAGGGTGACGTGCGATGCTTTCCACAAGCGCGAGATGGTATTGCGTCATGACCACTATGCACCAATTTCCAGTGGGCATTGCTATAGCATTATTAAAATGAGTCAAATGCAGTGTAAGGTGGTTCATAAAAGGTGTCAAGCAGATGTACACTATACTTATAGCTTCTGATGAAAGGTGGACACTATTCCAACATTACGGCAATTGTTAACTCAAACATGGCTAGAATATTGGTTACTTCGTTGGGTAGTCGCCAACAGTTTGGCATGGCTTTTTGGCATGATTCTCGCTGTGGCAGGCGTCTGGTTATTAGGTGCATGGGGCGCACTCATAGCGGGTGCGGTATTAGGTGCGAGCATTGGCACAGGGCAAGCATGGATACTATTCACAGATGATGATCGCATCCATAGGCATCGCTGGATACTTCTATCGGCTATCGGGGGCTTTTGTGGCGCATTTCCCGCAGCCGCGCTCTCATTAGTTGGCTTTGTCAGTGGCGGATTAGCCGCCTTGCTTGTCGGTGGGATGTTCGCAGGTATACTCGGTGGCTTGCAATCACTATTGCTCGTCAAGCTCATGGATGAACGTGGCTACCTATGGATACCCATCTGCATACTCGGTGGCGCTCTCTCCGCATGGTTGAGCTTACTCGTCTCTAGTTGGGGTATTCCCATCGCGCTCTCGCCCGGTAGCTGGCTTTTTGCCCTCCTGACAGGCATGCTCATCTTGCGCTGGGAAACCGATGCTTGAAATCATCGGCTAATAGAAACGCATTCAACGCTGACGCGGATTGATACTGTTTAAAAAATTAGCACGAAAATAACAGGCAGGATGAGCAACTGTCCCTACATTTTGCTAGTTTATCCAACATTTAAGCTCGAAAAATAACCCAATTGGGTAGGGACGATGCAGGCATCGTCCGCAATTTCTTGACCACGATATTTAGAAAGTTACGAGCGGGTCAGTCAATAGTAATCAGACGTATGTATTCAGGTGAAAGATGTCTACCCAACCAGACCCATAACCTACATGCGTTCTATCGCATAATACGCTACACTTAACCCCATATTGCTGGTAGCTCAAAAACATATTATGGAATTACAAGACGCGCTCAATTTCACTAATGCAGATTTAGAGGCAAACCAAATCGGTAAACTCTCCCCCACCCAACGCGAGGCACTCAAAAATCGTCGGTTGCGCTCGTGGCAGATGCTTCGTAACTTAGCCAGCGCCATCATCCTCATGGTAATCGGCGCAGTCCTTTTCAGTGGTATCACGAGCATCTTCTTAGGCACAACCGCACTCATCTTAACCGTGATGGGCTTTGCAGAATACCTCGTTGGCTACCGCACCTACGCCGTCGATTTACAATCCCCACATATCGAAACCATACAAGGCATACTCTACTACATGCAACGGCGCGAGAGTGTCATGGGTATTGAAAATCATCCAGTTGGAATCAGTGTCGGGGGTGAAAAATTCCTCTTAGTAGAAGACCAAGTACGTGCATTTGAAGAAGGCGAAATCTACGCCCTACATATCGCCCCTGCGACCCACACCCTTCTCAGCGCCGAACGCATCTACCTAGACGAAAAGCCCAAACGCGATGTTATCATCACCTACGACGAATTGCCCCCAAAAGCCTATCAGCAAAAATCATAGTACACCGCCACATTAATTCTGAGTGAACTCTGGCAGGATGCTACCCTCAAACTCATGTACGTTTTTATATAAGCTAAGAATTAAATTCACAACAGCTACATCTATCCTCCCTTGAATTCGGGGGAGGTGGCGCGTCAGCGTCGGAGGGGGTGGCGTAAAAACGATAGCCATGTCAATTTTATAAATCGCATCAAACGGTCAATCTCAGTGACAAAAATAGTCTTAAAAACTTTCTTGGTCCTGTAATAAGTTATGCAATTCACTGACAACTGACGACTGTCCACTGATAGCTAAAAGCTGACTGCGCCATCACATCCGCGCCACAAGGGGTAATGCGGTTGCAAATACATTCTGCAAGGCATCTAAACTATGCCAACGCACACGCTCATCCGACGCATACAATACGCTATCTACCCAATAATCAATCTGCACAAAATAATCGCGCAAAGCATAATACTGACACGCTAACTCGTTCACCTCATACGCTGGCATCTGTGCCTGATACCACGCCACCACCTGCGCACGTCTATCTGATAGTAAACTACGCCATAAGTCGCGCTCAGCTGGTGCAAGCATCAACGCATCGCCCTCCGCAAAGCCCAACTGTCCCTCTGAAAATGACAAACTCGCTAATGGATTGCCATGCGTCAGCACAAAATCATCTACTTCCCATTGGCACTGCGCTTCCAACATCCGAAAGCGTCGCCATAAAAATTGTATCGCTTCGTGCTGGTCATCCAACACGTAGCGCATCGCTTGCCGAATAGGGTCAGCAAACTGTCGTCCCACGATATCCCGCAAATGCCCTAGATAAGTATCTGCATATGGCAATTCAAATGTTTCTTGGTGAATCGTCACTCGTGGACACACCGCATGCAAATCCGCAATCCGCCCGACTGCCAGCGCATCCATCTGTGTCAAATGCCAATCCGTCTCCCAAACCTCATACACAATACACACACCAAACGCATACACACGCGATAGTGCGCCTTTGCATGTCGATAGTAAGGTCGGCAATAGTGATGCCTCAGCTTGCGCAACTACCGCCCAAGCAGGTAATGACTGCTCCAGCCGATAGCTATTCATGCCTATTGGCAACCAACGTACTGTATAAATGTTATCGGGTGTCTGCGCCGTGAAGAAATGCACATCACCATCGGTAGTGACATGCTGTAATACTACTTGCGTGAAATCATAATGTGCGCTGAGGTGCGATGCCAAACCACTTAAAAAATCTGCGTGTATCATAAAAATTATAGCTAACGCTAATTTGCCCCTATTTGTATTATAAAGGCAAGCTATATGCGTTAACCATTAGGGTAAACTACTATTAAACGCAAAACATGTAACTATGCATCCTTATCCGTCTCGCGCTGAATACCATCCAGATAACCGGATAGCCAGCGCATTACATCGAGGGCGGCTTGCGGAGATTGTTCACCCGTCACCAGTTGACGCTCAATCGTATCGTCACTGCGGATGAAAGGCTTACTGCGGTTATCAGAGAGCGTGGTAATCAACTGCGCCAATTCTCGCAAATTCTTCGCTAACAAGGGGCGCAACTCAGGAGGGAGTTCTTCGGTGCGCGTGTCAATCTCTTGGCGAATCGTCACACTATCAACCAGCTTCTCGTTCGGGTCAAAGCCTTCTGACAATGCTTGTAGCAAGTTATACGTCGTCGTGACGGCTGCTGCAAATTCATTCAGGGTGCGTTCACCAATCACGCGACGCATCGCAATCACCGTCTGCACAACAGCACGCAGGTCTTCCAGTGTACGCTTGCCATCAAAGGCTTTATCGAGCTTTTGTAACTGCCCTATCCCTTGTGTGCGCACAAACTCGCGCCACCAACGCAAAACTGTCGGGCGCGTCGTCGTACTCCAAGACCCATCTTTCCGTAAACGCTGAATACTATTGATGACTTGTACCTCAGATGGCATTTCACGAATGTCTGATAGCAAACCGCGTGTCGCCACCTTGAGCATCTGTTCATTCTTATACTCAGCCGAGAGCGTCAACATTTGCCATAGGTCAGCCGTTATCGCGTCTGTTTCAGGATACTGTGTCATCACCCGTGCGAGTTGCTCTGCGAATGGTACGGCTGAGGTATCCCACTGACGTGCATTCAGCAAATGCGTATAAATATCGACGACATCTTGTGCCGTTACCCACTCATTGCTCAACATCTGCGAGAGTAATTGCAAAATCGTCTCGCTATCGCGTCCGCTATTCTGTAACGCCTGTTTGAACGCATCGCTGAAACCCTCATTTTGGCTCAACAAAGGCAACATATCTGTGCGTAAATCAGCACTATTGCGGTCAGCCAACAAGAGCGCCAGTTGGGTAGTCATCGCCCCATTGAGGAAACAATCGGGGCATTCTGCTAAACGCATCATCAGCGTGATAGGTCGGAATTGGGGAGGCAAAGTGCGTGTATTCTCTTGTGTGTGAATGCGCCACAACGCCCGAATAATAGCCGATGAAATTAGCGCCTCGCCACTATCAACAGCGCGTTTTACAGCTAAGAGAAATAAATCACGGTCTTCGTTAGCGAGTGTTTCAATCGTCGCACTTTGCAAATCAACAAGCGCCAGGCGCACATTATCTGGTAAAGCAGTGCTGAATTGTTCATCACTCAGCCAGGTTCTAGGCATCTCCGGCTGACGCTTAACAGCAAGGCGCACCAGTTCAGTCGCAAGGTCAGCGTTAGTGTACGCATACGGCACAGCAGATGATAAACCCTCTGCCAGCACATCCGACAAATCATAGCGCAAGGGTTCACGCGCAATAAGCGTTAACCAGCTACGAATCATATCAGGATTTTGACTCTCAATTGCAATCTGCACCGATGCTTTCGCCGCATCATGCAAACGCGCAATCCATTTTGGGTCAAGTGTGTCATCATCATCGGAATCTGCTAACCGCGCCCGCACAAAGGCATAAAACGCATCCGGCTGTTCTTCTAAAGCGGAAGCAAAAAATGGCGTTAAATTCCGGTCTAAACGCTGGTCTTCGTCAATCTCGCTGGCGATGACCCGCGCTGTTTGTGTATCCCGGCTGGCAAAATTACTCTCCAACAAATTGATGAGATACGCCGTGCGCAATTCAGAAGACATCGGCACATCACTCTGAAGCGCCGTCAGCATATCATTGACAGCCAGCGTTTCCCCACTCAGCGCAGCACGGTCAAATTGATGCCGTTCGACTGTCCGCCGTAAATGTTCCTCAAACGACAAATTATCTTCGCGCAACGCTGTCGCAATCACATCGAGTTCTTGCAAGGCATCGACAAATGGTGGCATATCACCCGCATACAGTTTGCGTAAATACCCTGCATAGCCATTATTCACCCACGCATCCTCAGTCGTCGGGTTCGCCCAATCAATAATCGGTGCGGAGGCGTCTGTTTCAGTTATCGTGTCATCAAAGCGCAAACGGGGTAACACACTGCCCTCAGCAACAGGCGCAGTCAATGTCGTGAACGTGATATGCGAGCGCAAGCACGTCGGCAACAATAACCACAACCCACGCACGAATGCCAGTCGTGCGGTTGGCTGAGACGGAAAATTCTGAACGATGAGGTCGCCCTGCAAAAGCGCACTCAGCACACTAAATAGCAAATCAGTGTTGTTGTCAAAGGTATCACTGATGAGCGTGCGCAACAGCGTGATATTCTGGTCGCGTGTCCATGTAGGCGTCGTCGGGGGTGTAATCGGCTCTAACGGCACATTCGTCATTTTGCTGGGTGATAGACGCGCCGTGAATAACGGAATCAGCGGGTTAAAATCACCTATCTGGTTTAGCGTATCCTCAGGAATAACAATGCTCTGACGCACCGGCAAATCTGTATCACTCGTCTGATGATGCGCACGAGTGAACACAAAGCCTGTATCATCCGTCGGGATAACTGTCAGTGCATAGGTGACACCATTCACATGGTCAGGCATCGCCAACGGTAAGCTGTCTATAATTGCCTGTGCAAGCGATGGCGCGAGGTCAGGTGAGATAGCCAGCACATCCGGCGTCCCTGCTGGCTGGTTGCTGATAATGGGATAGCCATAGATGAATTGTTGCAAACCACCGTCTGTCATGGGACCCCGATGCGTGTCGTCCGTTGATTCATAGTATGCGCAGATTATAACGCAAACTGCCCGTTATCTTAGCATAGGATTGGATACATACCCGTTAACATTCACTTGGAACGCGGTATGTTAGCAAACCGTTATGCGTCAGTACCATTAAAAACACACAAGCCACCCTATCTGAGTGACTTGCGCGTTGTTGCTTTCTGCTAAGTTATGAGATGATACATGCTATCATCAGCAACCTAGAGAATTATTCCATTGGTGGAACAATCACAGCATCAATGACGTGAATCGTACCATTGCTTGCTTCAATGTCTGTCAAAACAACTTGTGCGTCGTTGATGAAGACGCCTTCTTCAGTCACACTGATGGTTGCAGTTGAACCGTCTGCCATTTCAACGCCTACTGTACCGTCTTCACCCAACAAGCCTGGAATATCAAAACTGTAAACAACGTCAGCAACAACGTGGTATTGCAGAATTGCGGTCAACAGTTCGGTATCTGCAACAATATCTTCCAAGCCTTCTACAGCTTCAAATGCTGCATCAGTTGGTGCAAATACAGTCAGACCTGCGCTTGGGTCGCTCAACAATTCGAGTACGGCTGGGTCAGCAGCGGTAACAGCGGTGAGCAAGGTGGTAAATTCTGCTTCTTCAGCTTCGGTGCTTGCAACAACGATTTCTGCAATCGTGTTCAGTTCTGGTACGAGTACCGCGTCAATGACGTGGATAACACCATTGTCTGCTTCGATGTCTACCATTTCGAGAACGAGGTTTGCGCCATCAACAGTGATACCAGCTTCGAGGTCAACTTCATCTTCTTCGGTGAGTGTACCAGCGATGGTGATGAATTGGTCACTGAGCGTAACAACGTTAGCTGTTGTTTCCATGCTCATCATATCTTCATCGTCCATGTCTTCTTCATCACCCATATCATCTTCCATCATCATGTCGGGCGTCAGTGCGGCAACAACATCACCGGACATCACGGTGCCTTCGACAACGTGGTAGAGAAGAATTTCGGTCAGTGCAACTGGGTCAGCAAGAATTTCGCCAAATACTTCTTCACCCAATGCTTCTGCGAGTGCTGCGAATGCTGCATCAGTTGGTGCGAATACAGTCAGTTCTGCTTCTGGGTTAGCGAGTGCTTCCAAAACAGCTGGGTCAGCAGCGCCAACAGCCGTCAGCAAGGTGGTGAACTCTGGTTCTTCAGCTTCTGCACTTGCGACAACAATGTCTGCAATCGTGTTCGACATTTCGTCGTCCTGTGCGAAAACAGGAAAGGCACTTACAACCAACAACATAGCTAACAAAATACCACTAAAACGTTTCATTGTGTAACATCCTCCTAAGGACATTTGTGACATACGATAAAACTCTACAGCATGCATCTTAAAGACGGAAATTAAATGTTAAACGAGTGTTATATTAAATGAAACTAAGCGTGCTTAGGTGTCCTAAGCAATTATATCTACCCTCTCAAAATCACGGACTATTGAGGAAGACAGGCGAATTTCCCTCTGCAAACTTAGATGAGCCAACCATAAATGACACCCATCTTGTATAAGAATCACGTAATATCTTAAATCGTGAAAACCACGCTGAGTTGACGGTCTTAGCGTTCAAAAAGCATCTGGTAGCGTATCCTTCTCAATGAAAATTTTCGGACACGACCAATCGTGTCTCTACACACTTCTTACATTCTTAAAAATTTATACGCAAAATAACCAGCATTTGTAGGGACGGCATCTATGCCGTCCGCAATATAGACCTCACATCTGAATTTCCACCATTTTCGATACACTACCAATCATCTTAGCCATGTGCAGGCACACCGTAGCGCGTTAAGATAGAGTCAACTGTGTTTGCATATAGGGGGGTCTGAATGACCGAGCAAGCCGAAAATAACCAGCAATCAAACAATGACACACCCAAACCACCATTAGCAGAGCGTCGCGCACCCGTGAATATGGATGGCTGTGCGCCATGGATAGCAGGCATTATTTTAGCGCCAGCTATCTTCTGTATTCTATTCGCTCTCTTTGGTTCAACCATCCGCCAAAACTTAGCACAGACAGAGGCAAATGCGCGGTGCAATAACCTACCCACCAATTACGACGCTGTAGAAAATGTAACTATATTCACGGCACGCGATAGCGCCGAAGCTATCACCAGCGATACCGTTATCACTGCCGAAAATGCTGAACAGCTATCGCTCAATACGCGCATCGCCACCACAGAAATTACGCCTGTCCGTGATAGAGGCTTGGTCGAGGCTGTTGCACATCCACAAGGCGAATACGCCGTCTATGGTATTTATCAGCCCTTACTCGCAACCCGTTTTTTCATCTGCGAAGACAATGGCGATGCACGCGGGGCATTCACGGCTGACGAGACAACCGGCAATGTGGCTTTCAATCCTGATGGCTCACTTTTTGCCGTCGGTGATGGTGAGTTCGGGCGCGTCGTAGTCTTCGATGGCATAGAAGTCGAACGCTTACATGTCGTCGATATTCGCTTTGACAACGAACCCCGCTTGATAGATTCCGTCGCCTTCCACCCGACAGAACCCTTGCTATTCTTTGCCAGCGAAAGCGCCTTATTTATCTATAGCACAGGCGCAACACCCGACGCCTTCACGCAAGTCGCCCGCATAGATAGCCTGACCACTGCCAACCGTGAAATCGGCTTCAATCCCGATGGTACAGTCGTCTACCTCGCTGACCCCGAAACAGGCGGTCAAACACAGGTGCTGACTATCAACGAGACAAACTAAGTGGCTGATTGAGACGTTGATGCTATACTCAGAAATAGCTGTTAATTAGCATATGTCTGAGGAGTGAGTATCGTGCCGGATTCGCCGTATCAATCAATTAGCAAGCCCATTTCAATGTGGGATAAAGAACTGCAAATAGAAGATAGCAAAGCCTTGTTCGCCTCATTGGGTAAAGCAGGGCTTCATTTGTTAGGGGGACAATTTGCTGATAGTGCGGTGGAATTGGTAGATGCGTTTCAAGCAACAGGTTTTGATAGAAACGACATCGGACAATTAGGATGGGTGCTGTTGCGCAATGCCATGACGAACGCCGCTTATAAATTGCTGGAAGTCGGCTTGCAGACACTCGAACGCGAACGGGCGAATCCGAAAAATGCGGAGGCTATCGCCACTGATTTAGACACTGCCCTTGGCAACGTTGAAATAGAGATTAACCGTGATTTTTTCGATAACCCGCGTAGCTTGCCTGTAGTGACGGCATATCGGGAACAGTATCAGCGATTTTTGAACGCATTTGGTTTTGCCGAAAAAGAAGCAACTGATCTTGTAGCGCAACTACCCGATGCCTTTGAAGATGAACTAATGGCAGAATGGTTGCGACATGCAGACGTTTATGAGCCGATCAATTTATATCTGGATGCACCGTTCATGAAAGCCAGAGAGCGCAGATATGAATGGCAAAAGTATTATCAGCATGTGAAGGCGCTAACAACAGACCCGATGTTTGCAGAGGATTTTGGCTTAGCGGATGTTTATATGCCCCTGCGTGGTTATTACCTTGAGCGTGATGAAGAAACAGAGGAAGAACGCAGTGTTATCGGGCAGAGGCAAAAGAAAGAAGTCAGAGTTGTCGTTGATTTGAGAACTGAATTGGATGCGTGGATACAGAAAGCTGATGCCAATGACGCGATACGTTTGTTGAGCGGGGGACCGGGTAGTGGCAAATCATCTTTTTCGCGCATGTATGCGGTACATCTCACAAAACGCTACGATTTACGCGTAATGTACATTCCTTTGCACTGGTTCAATCCTAAGAGCGATTTAAAAAGTGGCTTAGCAGATTTCATCGACCTTGACCCCCATGTTCCTTTGACCGAAAACCCATTAGAGAGCAAAGAGCGTTTGCTGATTATCTTTGATGGCTTGGATGAATTGGCGATGCAAGGTAAGGTTGGGACACAGGTCGCACGCGATTTTGTGGATTATATCAGCTATGCCGTCAACAGGATGAACCGAGGCGCGGTGCGCTTGCAAATTTTGCTGGCAGGCAGAGAAATTGTGGTGCAAACGAACCGCCACAAATTCAAACGCGAAGGTCAAATTTTGCACGCTGTTCCTTACTTTGTAACTGAAAAAGAAGAAGTTGAGTATCGTGACGATGATGATTTACTGGCACAAGACCAACGCAATGCGTGGTGGCAGAAGTACGGGCAAGCGATTGATAAACCTTACGAAGCCATGCCAGAAGCCCTCAATCGAGCCGATTTAGCAGAAATTACGGGGCAACCGCTCCTGAATTATCTGGTGGCATTCAGTTATGTACACGGCGAGTTGGATTTCACAGATAATGTGAATTTGAATCAGATTTATGCGAACCTACTAGATGGTGTTTATAGTAGAGATTGGGAAGCGGCACGACGCGAACACTACTTAGAAGACCTCTCTAAAACAGACTTCATACGCATATTAGAAGAAATCGGTATTGCGACATGGCATGGCGATGGACGGGCGACGACGATAGACAATGTGCGTGAACGATGCGAAAAATCGGGCTTGATGCCTTTGTTGAAGTCGTTTCGTGAAGGGGCAGAAGCTGGGGTGGGACGTTTATTGACCGCGTTTTACTTCCGTCAACAAGGAATGCGACGCGATGGTACAGAGACATTTGAATTTACCCATAAGAGTTTTGGAGAATATTTGACAGCCCGACGTTTAGTAAGTGCGCTTGATACAATGTATGCTCAAATGCAATCTACAGTGCCTCACGAAGTACGCTGGGATGAGCGTAAAGCTCTGGCATACTGGTTACGACTCTATGGTAATGCGCCACGTATGAGTTTTGACTTGGCAAAATTTATACGTTCTGAGGTCGCATTGCGGACAAAAGAGGAAGCGAAAGCATGGCAACAGATGTTATGTGAGCTCATCAGTTGGATGCTTGAACACGGGATGCCTATGGATGAGCTTAACCCGCGCCTTAACTACGCCGCAGAAAATCAAGCAGCAATTCATGCTGAAGAAGGCTTACTAGCACTTTTGAGTGCCTGTGCTGAAAAAACAGAAGCTAGGAGTGAAATAGCATATTTTAGAAAAGATAGGTTAGCGGCAGGCACATGGCTTCATCGCTTACGGGGACAGCGTACTACAGGTGCGCAGAATCTCGCTTTAGCTAGCTTGCATAGATTATCGTTGCGTAATTGCAATTTAGAAATTCAAGACCTCAGCGGAGCAGACCTCATCGACGCAGACCTCAGACGAGTAGACCTCAGACGAGCAAACCTCAGACGAGCAGACCTCAAAGGGGCAGACCTCAGCGGAGCAAACCTCTGGGAAGCCAACCTCTGGGAAGCCAACCTCAGAGGAGCAGACCTTAGGGGAGCATATCTCACTGGTGCTACTTTGCCTGATGGAACAAAATGGGAAGAAGGACGCGATATGCGGGAGTTCACTGACCCAACCTGACGCCCACACTACGACACCAAATTGACATCCTCGCATACTATAACATCGCATATGATGAGAACAGGCACACGTAAATGGAACGATTGCGCGTGTCTGCGCGTTCATAGCAATAGAGATTTCGTCAGCATAGTGAAAGTTCAACCTGCATCATGAGCCTAAACATGAATTTATTGAAAGACCGCCTGCCTCAAGATAACCGTCCGCTACACCGCACACCCTTCTTATTATTGTGGATGGGCGCAACCGCTATCGGCTGGTTTGTCGTATCCCTGCTCATCGTCATTGCCGACGATGCCTTGTCATCCAGTGTCGATATACCCCTCGCCCTTATCCTTACCGCCTTATTTGGGGCAATCCTATCGCTCGTGCAAGGCTGGGCTATCCGACAACGCTACGGCTTCATCCCACGTTTTTGGCATACCGCGACCATTTTAGGCATGCTTGGGGGTAGTCCCCTACTTCATCATCTCGATAATTGGCAGGATTTGAGCATAGAATATTTTGCCTGCTGGTTCGGGATAGTATCACTGGCACAAATGCTTGTTCTCTGGCGCGTAAATCGCCAAGCATGGTTTTTAATGGTAATCGCAGGCTTGGCAACTGTTAGCGCAGGTATAGTTTATTACTTTGGTATCAGTAACTACATCGTAGATGAATTTGCCTTACTCATCGGCACACTGGTCTACATCGTCGGCACAGGCATCGCTATGTTGCGCATCATGGCATATCCCCGCGAGGGCAGTATCCCCAAACGGGATAACACCAAAGCCGACTTCCGCCCACAACACACCCTAAACCCTACACCCTTCATGCTCCTATGGATAAGCACCTTTGCTATCAGTTGGGTGATTCTATTCTCGGCGGCGTCTGTCTACTACGAAATAATTGATAACGCAGTCTATTCAATCGAAGATTTTCTGTGGGATTGGCGTGTTCACTGGTTGAGCTTACCCTTGCTTGGTTTCTTATTCGGCGGGGTTGTCGCTGTCGGGCAAAAGTGGCTCATTGAGCGCAAAAGTGGGCGTACTTTCAAACGCTGGTTACTCATGAGTACATTAGCATGGGGTGTTGCCGCGTTTGGCTTCTGGGGATATGTAGACGCCTATGGCAATACATACTCTGAATTTGCTCTACTTGCCCTCTGGCTAGGCTTACCAATCGTCGTGCAAGGCATCCTACTCTGGCGACAGCTACGCGGCGGCTGGGTCTATGCACTTGCTGGTTTAGTCGCAGGTGGCTTAGGCGTGTACATCCATATCCAAGCCAACGATGCTTCTAATTACACGCTCTACGGACTCATTTTCGGGGCAATTGTACAGGCACTACTCAGTGGCGCGGCATTCATCATGCTCCATGCACAAAGCCAGACTACACCATCAGCACAACCTAATTAAACAATCTACTCTTCGAGGGATGTTGTCTAAACAAAGCGTTTAAAGTCCCCTCTCCGCCAGCGAAGCGCAGGGGGGAGGGGATTTAGGGGAGGGGTTCAGAGCAAAATATCTACTATCTTATAATCTCTGTACTTAATCTACTTGCGTAAATCCGCGTCTGCGATTCAAGTAACCAATCACCCATTCTTTTGCAACACTACCGCGCCTTTTTCCGTATCCACCCGCGCTAATTCCAGCAAATCAAATTCATCCATCCAGCGACGAACCGCCCGCGTCTCATGCTCACGATGCGCATCATCCACCAGAATAATCGCTTGTGGCGCTAATTTCTCGAACAGCACAGGCAATGCGGGATAGCGCACCATCCGTCGCGGATTATTATTCTGTGCGGGACCATCCACCGTCAGAAAATCAATCTGCTCAATATCAGCAAATACAGCTTGGTCGTACCATTCCCAATCATCATCTACCAGAGGCAATGTCTCCAACGAGGCATGTGCGACTGTCGCATAATCTTGTAGCTGATGCCGTTCAACTTTTTCGCGTGCCAACGACGCATACAGCGCGTCCTGCTCCACAGCGTATATCTGCGCATTGGGTTTGCCGTGCCGTAGCATATAATACCCACTCACCACGGTCGTCACTCCACTACCGAGTTCCACAACCGTCGTCGGTTGGTGGTCAATGAGCAATCCATATAGCAAAATCGCAAAATCCGGCGCAGCCGCCCACCGACGCATACGAGGTAACGGCGCATTCAAAGGCGCAAGTACCGCATGCAAGTTCATCAACGCCGCCAACTGCTCATAGACAATTTCTTGCCCGCGTTCCAATTCATCCAAGCGCGTCAAAATTTTATCTAGCTTATCTACCTGCGCATTATTATCAGTATCTGACATTAAACCCCTGCATCCTGTATCACCAACTTCTGTAGGGACGCCATTATTGGCGTCCGCTTAAACTACCTAGGTTTACACAATATACACGTCTCAATCAATAAATTTCTCTGTGTTCTTCGTGCCTTTGTGGTGGAAAATCACTCATCTTTATCCTCAAGCGACTCATATATAGCATCATCAAAACGAGGCGTACACAGCGCGAGAAAAATCAAATCCTCACTATCACTCGTATTCGTAATCCGCTGACGCACATTCGGCGGGATGATTACCGTATCCCCATACGATACATCACGCGGGTCTAAATCACCAACTTCAACCCGTCCCGTTCCGCTAATAATCACATAGCGTTCCGTCACACCCTGTAAGCGATGCCATGCCGTCGTCACACATGGCTCAACCCGTGCCTGTGCAATCGACAAATCAGGGTCATTATCACTATTCGAGTATTCAACAATGTAGCAACGTTCTTCAATATAAAATTCTGTATCAGGAGAGAAAGGTAAAATCTCAGCTTTCATTGTCTGCCCCATAGATAAAATAAATGAACCGAGCCAGATTTTACCGCTTTTGCACCCATTCCCCAAAAGTATTCACATAATACTGCTGTGTGAGCGCCGCCCATGCCACACGATGCGCTGTGCGTTGGACGCGCAAGGGATCATCCCAAAAATCGCAATAGACCGCATAGGCGTTTTCATATACAGCGACATAATACGCGCAGGCATCATCAGGGAGAGCATTTTGCAAATTGGGTGCAAGGTTATTCAGAGGATTTAGCGTCATAGTTACCTATATTTGTGTTTACACATATTAGTGTAACACTTTTTAAGACAACGCAAACGCCTATAACGCCTCAGCGTGTGAGTAGTAGATTAATAACACTCATGTTCTGTTTCAGTTGTTGGGTCAATTGGCGCAGTTCATCGGTCTGATGCGTATAATCTGTCAACGAACCATCAGCTTCTATCGCGTATAGTGACGTGAAACCCATCGCCAGCACTTCTTGTAAGGCATCTTCCGGCACATTGCCAAACGCCTCTAAGCCCATTGGATTAAATTCCATCACCAATGAGATATTCGGCGAACGTGCAATCGTCTCGCGCATACCCCGCAATGCACCCATCTCCGCGCCTTCAATATCCATCTTCACCACATCCACTTGCGAAATACCCTGCTCTGCCAACAAGGCATCCACTGGCGCAGTCCGTACCGTGTAAGTCTGTGGTGTGAATCCCCCATCCAAGCGTGGTGCAAAATCCACATTTTGCTCTGTGCCTGCCAACTGCACATCGCGCAATTTTTCGTCGTAATGCAACGACCCACTTGCGCTCATCATGAGGTAATCGTGTAACTCAGCCGTGCCTTCTTCTTCTGCTAACGCAACCTGCATCAGCATCACATTATCACGCCCACCAACATTCTTGGTCAGCATCGCATGATTATGTGGGTTTGGCTCAAAAGCGACCACATGCCCACCTTTGCCAACGATGTCCGACGCCATCCGACTGTAATAGCCAACATGTGCGCCAATATCCAAGAAGGTCATATTCGGCTGAAGCAAATTTTTGAGTTGTGCAGTTGTCTCAGGTTCATGTTTCCCAGAGAGTAACTCATAACGAAACCAAAACGGGTCATCCGGCATCGTCTGGAAACCACGCGCTTGTTCCATCGCCGGAAACAGCACATGATACGCCAACCAATGCATCCCACGATGCACAAAGCGTACCCGTTTGAACGTCTTTCTGTAGATACTAACGCCCAACTGAAATAGACTGTTTTGTGTGTTTGTTTCCGCTGTCACTAACCCGACTCCTTTTACCAGCACACCCGCACTGATTGTCACTTCCGCTTGCAGGCAGATAGTATGGCGCATCGTTGTATCAGGGTCAATGTTCAAAGCACATATCTTATTTGGGTGGCGTCGCCAACAAAGAATACACGGCTGTATCTGTAAACATCTCTTTTACAGGATGATAGAAATCTTCGCGGAAATAGGCTTCCTGCACAAAGCCATTTTTCTCCAATACACGTTTGGAAGCTATATTCTCAGGGTCAAGTTGTGCCTCAACACTGTGTAATTGCATAACCTCAAAGCCATAGCGCAATACCTCGGCGACAACTTCGCTGGTGATACCTTTTCCCCACCAAATTGGCATCAAAGCATAGCCAATCTCGGCACGGGCATGATGGCGACGTAAATTAAACAAGCCACATGTACCGATAACGACTTGTTCACTTTTATCAACAATCATCCATGTTTTCCCTATCTGGGATTCAAAAGCAGTCCAATAGAGTTGGATTCGTTCATCAGCTTGTTGCAATGTAGCCAACGGATGACGCCCCAAATAACGTGTGACAGCCTCATCACCCATCAACCTAAAGAGTGCCTCACTGTCATCTGTATCAGGCTTGCGCAAGATACAACGGGCTGTCTCTAAGGTCGGGAAATCACTAAAAATACGTTGCCAGTCAATCATAATGGCATCCTAGATGATATGCCTTATTCCATCAGATAAGCCCATGCGCGATGATATTTGTTGTACTTTTCAAATAGCTCAGGCGTGAGTTCAGATAATCGTAGCAAATTCATGTTATCTCTAATATCTGCTAGTTTTACACGACGCGCAATCGGATTATTTTTGATACGGTGCAAGTAGTCCTCATAGGGTTCACCCTCTTTTTTGGTGGTGGTGCGAATACTTGCACAGATAGCATCAGAAAAGCCTTCTTGCTCAAGGTCTTCTATGGTGACAACTGTATCTTCTACAACATCATGCAGAATAGCGACAATCTTTTCCGCCTCACCATCTACATCTGCCATCACCCGTAAGGGATGCAGAATATACGGCACACCTGCTTTGTCTTTATGCCCTAGATGGGCATCCACTGCAATTTTTATGGCACGTTCTATATCAGCCATTGAGAACTTTCCCTTAGATAATCACATTAAGTCATGACACAATTATCGCATGTTGTGTGCTTTAGCCTTGATTAATAAGCCACGCAAGTGCCTGATCTGCATCTGTGAAGACACGCACATTTAAACCACGCTGAGTATAACTGAACACATGATTGACCAGCGATTGTCGTCCAGCCGCATCTTCTGGCACGACCAAAGCCCAATGTTGCCAGCCATGTTTAATCATCTGCGGCGCCCACTCATCAATTGCCCACGCGCTATCAGCATCTGACAAAGCACTATTTTTACGGTCATCCGATAACCATTTTGTCGCATTATTTGCTATCAACAATTCAGCACCTACCGTTAGTGTTTCGCGGAATGTCTGACTATCTACTGGTTTTTGAAATTGATGGTGAACAATGCCATTCACTGCATCATAGTTCAGCACTACCGAATGAGTGTCAATATGTGTGGTAGTTGTCATAAGGTTCTCCTGATTTGTATGTTAAAACTGTTACATTATATAACGACAATCACCCACATGTAGATTAAGAATCTATCTGTAAATTCGTATACACGCGAACCCACACACGTAATAATACTGTCATCTAAGCTGTCTAACATAGAAGCATATAAACACCCTGCTATACAACGGAGAAAACCCATGCCCGTATTCAACACCCCCATTACAACAAACGAAGACAATCTCAAAAAAGTTCTCGCACAAGGCTTACCAACCTTGCTCGTGCTACACCGTGATCTCGACAAGCCCTTGCAAGATGCCCTCGAAAAATCAGCCAAGAAGCATGCAGGTAATTTACTCGTTGTGCGCGTAGACGTAGAAGAAAATCCCGGCATCCTCGTCAAATATGGCGAACCCGCGCCCCCTGCCCTTGTGACCATCACTGCAGATAACCACGTTAAATCCGATGCCGTCACGATTCGTCCCAAAGACGTGCGTAATCATATTGCACACCTGCTAGACGACAAACCCTTACCAGCCAGCAAAGCAAAACGTGAAGGCTACTTCGAGCCAATCACCGTCACTGACCAAAATTTCCGCAAAGAAGTTCTCAAGAGCAAGATGCCTGTACTGGTCGATTTTTGGGCGACGTGGTGCCAACCGTGCCATATGATTGCCCCACACATCAAAGAAATCGCCCGCGATCATGGCGACAAAATCAAGGTCGCTAAACTCGATGTAGACCGCAATCAAGTTATGGCAGGGCGCTATAATGTGCGTTCAATTCCAACCATGATTCTCTTTGAAGGCGGACAACCTGCGCAACGCATCACAGGCGCAGACCCCTCTAGCTTGCGTGCCATGATTAAACATTACGTTTAACCTGTAAGAGATGGCATCGTTTACCCACATAACCTGATAAACTGGTTAACATCTATTTAAATATAAGAGCGTTGTCGATACAGTAGAGATGTTTACTGCATCTGACAGCGTTTTTTGTTATTTATGAGGAGAAATACCTAATTATGTTCGACACCTTACCAACAGATTTTACCGAAGCCTTAGATTGGGGCTGGGATAACTGGCAACCTTATTATGCTACCCTCGCAGAAACCGAGTTGACCGCCGACAACATTACCGAATGGATGCACAATCGGGATGCCGTCGGGCGCTTACTCTGGGAAGTACGGGCGCGGATTTACGTCGCTACCACAGTTGATACCAACGACGAAGTGGCAGAAGCTCGCTTCAAAAAATTAAATGCCGAAGTGATGCCCCAAGCACAAAAAGTCAGCTTTGTACTCAACAAAAAGTTGGTCGAAAGCGGACTCGCCCCTGAACGTGTAAAAATCCCGATGCGCAACGTAGAAGCAGAAATCAAGCTCTTCAATGAAGACAACCTGCCTCTGTTCACTGAAATGAGCGAACTCAACACGCGCTACAACAAAATCGCAGGCGCACAGACAGTCGAATGGGAAGGCGAAGAACGCACACTCAGCCAAATGTTCCCGCTACTCAAAGACACTGACCGCGAAACGCGCAAAAAAGCATGGTTGCTCGTTCAAGAGCGCATGAAAGAAGACCGCGAAGCGCATAACGAACTCTGGCGTGAGTACATGGCAGTGCGCAAGCAAATCTACGAAAATGCTGGCTTCGATAACTACCGCCAGTACGCATGGCTAGACCGTAATCGCCACGATTATACACCGGAAGATTCGCTTGAATTTACCGAAGCTATCCGCCAAGTTGTCGTGCCTGCCCGCGAAAAACAACTCCAAGAAGCACAAGCAAAAATGGGCGTCGATAGCCTCAAGCCTTGGGATACCGCCGTTGACCCAGAAGGGCGCGACCCTCTCAAAGCCTACGACACTATCGAAGAGTTCATCGACAAATCTGAGCGTGTTTTCCAGCAAGTAGACCCCGAACTAGGCGAATTTTTCAGCACCATGAAAAACGAAAAATTGCTCGACCTAGAAAATCGTAAAGGCAAAGGACCTGGTGGCTACTGCACCTACTTCGCGCTCTCGGAACGCCCCTTTATCTTCATGAACGCCGTCGGTTTAGATGGCGATGTTCGCACGCTATTGCACGAAGCCGGACACGCTTTCCATGGCTTTGCGCGTGGCGAAACCGAATTTCTCATGGAGCGCAGTAGCCCGATGGAATTTAACGAAGTGGCATCTATGGCGATGGAATTGCTGGCGTATCCGTATCTGGAAGCAGAAAACGGCGGGTTCTTTGACGAAGCCGAAGTCGCACGCTACCGCAAAGACCATCTCGAAAAAATCATCGCCTTCTGGCCTTACATGGCAGTCGTCGTCGCTTTCCAACACTGGATTTACACCAACCACGACGAAGCCAGCGACCCCAATAAATGTGATGAAAAATGGCTCGAACTCTGGCGTACTTACATGACAGGCGTCGATTGGGATGGCTACGAAGATTTCATCGTCAATCGTTGGCGCCGTCAGTTGCACATTTTCCGTTTGCCCTTCTACTACATCGAATACGGTGTCGCACAACTGGGCGCGGTGCAAGTGTGGGCAAATGCACTCAATGACCAAGCGGATGCTCTGCGCCAATACCGCGAAGCTCTCGAACTCGGTGGCACAGTCACCCTACCAGAATTATTCGAGGCTGCTGGTGTCAAACTTGCCTTTGATGCAGATACACTCCAAGAAGCAGTCAATTTAATCGAACGCAAAATGGGCGATATGCAACCCGCATAAACACTCATCGCTTCGTGAGGACGTCCTTCTCTGGGCGTCCACTTTTTTATCAGACTGCAACATTTACTGCTACCTCATCAGAGCAATCGCATTAAAATTTTATCATCACGAAAACACAAAGAATACGAAGAAATGCAACAAAAACATCTATATTTTATACAATATCTTGTTTTTGAAAGATCTATTTTTGCAAAATTCGTGTTTTCATATGAAGATTTTCTCTGTGTCTCTGCGTCTCTGTGGTTCAAAGGCTTTTTTGTATAGCATTTCAGTTTGGTACGATTGCCTTGACTGCCTCATTCGCAGATACCCATCCAACAACAAAAAGGACATGCTGTTACACATGCCCTTCCTGTCATCTCAAAAACACGTATCGCTTAGACGAAAGCGTTGATGCCTGTGATGTCGCGCCCGACGATGAGCAAGTTGATTTCATTGCTACCTTCGTAGGTGTAAATGACTTCCGCATCTGTCCAGAGACGCGCAATATGGTTGTCGATGACGATACCGTTACCACCGAGCGTTTCGCGTGCCAACTGCGTCACACGACGTGCTTTGCGAGCATTGTGGTATTTTGCCATGCTGGACATCGCTTCGGTGAGCGTACCAGCTTCGGCATTACGAGCAAGTTGCATACACATGGTTTGCATCGCAGTCACTTCGGATGCCATCTCGACCAATTTCTGCTGGATGAGTTGGAAACCAGCAATCGGTTTACCGAACTGTTCGCGGTCTAGGGCATATTTCAGTGCATGTTCAAATGCACCTGCCGCACAACCGGCTGCTTCCCATGCAACGCCATAACGTCCGTTGAACAGTACCATCGCCGCATCTTTGAAACTACGCACTTTATCAAGACGATTTTCGACAGGGACGCGCACATTCTCAAAGTGAATTTCGGCATTCAGAACCGCACGTTTAGCAACCTTACCGAAAATATTTTCCATTTGGACACCTTCGGTTTCAGGCGCATCTTCAAGCACGAATGCACCGATTTTACCTTCGTCATCACGCGCCCATACGATGAGGATATTGCTGATGCTGGCGTTACCAATCCAGCGTTTTGCACCATTGATGATGTAATGGTCGCCATCGCGTTTAGCCGTCGTGCGGATACCAGCCGCGTTACTACCAACGAAAGGTTCAGTCAGACCGAATGCGCCGATTTTTTTCATTTCGACCATATCAGGCATCCAGCGTGCTTTTTGTTCATCACTACCGAGATAACCAATACTGCTGAGGGCAAGTCCGCTATGTACCCCGTAGCCTGTACCGATGCTACCGTCACCCTTAGCGAGTTCGTAAGCGACCAAGCCATTCTCGACATAATCTAAGCCCGCGCAACCATATTCAGTCAGTGCGCCACCGATAATATCGAGGTCTTTCATTTCGTAGAAAAGTTCAAAAGGAAATTCTGCTTTTTCCCAATAAGGATTGATATTCGGCAACACCCGATTTTGCACCCATTCACGCACATTGTCACGGGTTTCACGTTGTTTATCGGTGATGCCTGCTTCAAAAACATTGTAATAGTCAAAACCTAGTAATTCTTTTGCTTCTTTAGATGGAACTGCCATCGTACAAACTCCAATGATTTAATCTAATGACGATTAGATTAAATCATAACATGCTGAGGATGAGATGAGAAGAGTTAGGCTATATGAATGTGTGCGTAGTTTATTATTACCACGTATGCAAGATTAGTCTGGCAGTGCGTCATTTGCAATAATCCACGCATACATAGCATCAGCAACATGTTGGTTGCCAAGCTGATTTAAGTGCCCATCACATGGGAACTGTGCGCCTTCGGCTGTGCTGTAAAATTGTTCTGATAGATTGACATAACTCATCCCTTGTTCTTCTGCAAAGGCTTGGTTTTCAGCGATTAAACTACCTGAACCAAATGGTGAGCCGTATCGGTCAAAGTATTGAAAGGCATCCAAGAATACGAGCTGTGCATCGTTTGCTTGCACTTGTTGATGCAATAATTCTAGGATGTGGTAATTAACGTCTAAAGCATCGAATGTAGCGTCTGATGAAGGGGTTAATAGTGGAGGATGGGCATCTGACAGTGCATTGCTGAGTTGTAAGCCTGTTACATTACCTCTGAGAACATCTAGAGTACGAAAAGAGGTATAGTCCGTTAGTTCCGATATTTCTATCGAACGGTCAGCCCCATATTCCTCTGTAATGCGATCCATCACAGTAACAAAGGCATCGTAGTCTTCCATTGGCACAAATTCCAGATTCCCACCTGAATCCAACTGATAAGTTGGACGAATATGCAAAGATTCGCCAACCGCGTTGGTATAGCCAAATGACGGTCTAGAAATCAGGGTGCGTTGCATGTGGAAGTAAGCAACATACACAAACACAATATCTGGCTGAAATTGTGAAGCGATGTGTTCATACGTCAGTTGGAATTGCCCAACACTATAGTTAGAAACCCCAAAATTCATGACTTGAAATGTCGTGTTTGGGAAAGCATCGCTCAATTGTTGCTCTAATTGTTCAGAGGCTGTATCTGCAAACGGGACTTGTATCGCTTCAACATGCGAATCACCTAATATAGCAATACGGACAACATCATCGCGTTTTTCAAGCGTCCAGTTTTGGTCATCTCGAAACCCCCAGTTGTTGAAACGAACGGGTACATCAAATTCGATACAGGATGGCGATCCCCCTCGCCAGCGAAATGATAAGTCAGAAACATGAATCCAACCAATATCTTCGTTCGGCTCAAAGAAAGCGACACGATACAAGCTCTCGGTGGGAAAGAAAAATCGTAATAATCCCTCAATCATAATCAGCCCTATACCCACGCCGAACATGATGGTACTACCGATTTTGATTACGTCGGAGTGACGGCTGGATATGATTAAGTCCATCAAAAAAGACCACCAGCGAAAAGTTGAAGCAGTGATAAAAACTATAAAAAATATAATCTGCTGGATAGCCGAAATACGACGATACGATAACTCGTATGTCTGCTCTATATCGTTTTGGGATATGACACGAAAAGTTGTTACGTCTGGATAAGAGCAAAATTTTTGTTCCCCAACCCCAGTAATACCCTGTTCATTAAGGTAAACAGCATTGATGGCGTCAAATGTATATTCAACCGTCACACATGAACGTATTGGCCATACGAGTAAGCTATGGTCTGACTCAATTATCCCACGACTACCATCAAAGCTGACATCAATTTTTTGAGGTGTTGATATGAAGACAGGTAAAATTATTGCTACAAAACTGATGACCGCTAAAATATCGAATACCCAAGGGGATATATTGAGACGTTTCAATGTTTCTGCCATTTGTGAACAATAATTCTGCTACAGTACAATTAAGGCAAAACGTTATCATGAAACTCAGGCGATTGCTAGTACACCAACAAAAATGTTATTGATATTATCTTTTGCATCAAAGAGACTGTATTGCCTCACCTATCATCTAATTGTAACCATGCACGGATAGCACGGTCATCAGTGCAGTCTACGTTGTTAGGTAAGGCTGTTAGTGGGTTGCCTTTGAAATACGTAAAGCGCAATTTGGGCAATGCCCCAATGCAACTACGAAGGCGAGATACAAAATTTCAGGTTTATTTACCTTCATCATTAGCAGTTCCCGAACTGCAATTCCGATGTGCCACTGACATTCATTGTTACTCAAGGACATTATATGAATCCCAAATGTCTGCACCACCACCAGCTTCTTTCATATGTGCCATCCAAATATCTGATCCATTCGAGCGCAGATTTATCATGCCAAACAAAATCTCTCCGGCAGAATTGATTGAACGTGCTAGCTCTGTCGAAAAGACCTTGGGCTTAGTTGCCGGACTGTATTTTCCTGCACAGCCAATTGCATCAGCACAAGGATGGGCATGGTTTTCATTATCTCCCGATGAAATCACTGTCGCATAGGCATTTATGCGTTTCATAAATTCCACGTCAAAGTCGGATGACCCATGATGGCAACTCTTTGCTACATCTACCTCAAAGGGATTGCTATCAGCATAGTGTTCCATCAACCAGCGTTCTGCCCGCGAGTTCAAATCCCCCCCCAACAGAATCTTTATCCCGCCAAATGTTACCTTGAGTACTAAACTATGACCGTTGGTAGTTTTGCTTTCGCGACCAAACCATTCATATGCGAAATCTCCATTGATTTTGCTGGTAACAGGACCAAGGATTTCTATCTTAAACTCTGCTTGTACAGTAGGTATAACAAGATCGCGTGTCTTGTGTGTTGCACGAGTAAAGCCTCGCAAGCGACCAGAATCATGTGCAGTGACTACCGCACCCGCAAAGCGTTCGTATGTTTCAGAAAAACCGCCTTTATCGCGTAAGTTCTTCAGGTCATCTATACTATTGAAACTTGTGGTAAGGAAAATGTCATGCCCTGAACCGACTTTGGTTCCAATCTTGGAGTTGTATTCTGCCGGACGGTCTTCCTTATCATCATCAAATCGGGCAATTCCATTATGATAAACCGTTCCGAATGTAAAGCGCACATCCGAAAAGATATCAATTAGACCCTCATAATGATCAGCATCAAAATGGCTAATGAATACATGATCAATATGAATCGGCTTATTTTCCCTGAGTACATATGAGAACTGCCATTTTGTCAGAAAATTCTTTAAATTTGAGTTGGGTCCGCCATCGACAAGAATTCGCTTATCTGCCACTTCAATGAGGATGCCATCTCCTTGCCCTACATCTATGAAAAATACCTTTAGACCCATATGATCCGATGTGTGTTCACGATGAATCCAGCCATCATCGCCTGCAGTTTGCACGAAGTAATGATTGTCTTTTTCTTCAAGAACTCCCAGCCATGTGCCATGCAAAACCTTGTTGATAGCACGTTGCCTATCCCCTTGAATTTTGGGTTTCTTATCAGAGGGGAGCTTCGTTCATCGCTGAGTATTTCACAAATTTTATATCAGCCATCTATCACATCCTATCTAAAAACTTCAACACATATGGGAGATGACATCCCTAAAAAATGATGGTCTCACCGCTTACAGCTTGGCTCGTTGAGTAGGTAACGGAATGGGCAACTTGGTTAATATCATTGATCAGTGTAATATTACCACCGTTGTTGGATGGTAGTGGTCTAATGTTGACTGATACAGGTTGAATTATAGTGTCGAATAAATAGGCGCAATACCCCATCGTGCATAT
>JBCBKJ010000062.1:0-34905 GCA_038522085.1 Chloroflexota bacterium | reverse complement strand
CTAGGTCACCTCAAATGCTTTGCTCAAATCTCTCAATTATCATTTCTCTCGCATCTCTAATTGCTTAACCCAATCTTTGACGATTTCAGGTAACCTTTCAACCACTTCATAACCAAACAGGACTTCATCCACATAACCCATATGAATCATATCGATCATACGACACAGATATGATTTACCCATTCCCCACCATGTGTAATGTGCATCAACAATGAACAAATGCTGTACATGTATTTTCTCATTCTGCCTCAATTCCTCCAGTTCTAGTCCGTCTAGAAGGCTTTCGTAAACACCATCTGCAACTCGACTACCGAAAGTAGTAGTATGATAGTATTCTTTAATTTCCCATATGGCTATTGGGTTTGTGCAACTTGGAAAACAACCATCCACTCTACGGGCGAGAGTGCGAAGGGGTTCATTGTTGCGAGTGATTGTGGTTAAGCGCTTAGGGTCATAATCACAATCAAAATCACCTATGTTATTCTCAATAATCATGTTCACAATTGCTGTCAAGTAAGCAGGTTTTTTCTTTTTTCCCCTCTGTTTATTCATTGGGATAGGACTAGAAGGTTTGAGTTGCTCATTCAATCGCTCAAATGTCTTTCTTGCTCGTGTTGCATCCATCAAACGTGGCTCGACATAATTATTGATAACCTGCGCTCTGAATTCAAAATATCTTCTTAAATTTTTTCCAAGTTCTGTAGGTTTGTCATTTTTCCATATATGTGTATAAGCTAGATCAACTTTTGTAATCGCATCTATCATATCTTCAAATGAATACACTCTAACATTTTTTGTTTTTCTATCCGTGTAACCAATAGCTTCGCTAATTGTTCGTACATTTGCCCAGAATCTTTTACCAAGTTTTTTAAAATCTTCATTCGCTTGCATTGTTCGGTTGCCTGTTAAGTTCATTTTCTAGTTGCTGTACAAAATTCACCAATGATGTTCCCAGTGCGTTACATATAGCTCGAAGTTCAAGTATGTCTAAACGGCGCTCGCCTGATTCATATTTGCTAACAAACGACTGAGGTTTATTCAGTTTATTGGCTAATTCTTTTTGGCTCATCTTCGCACGATGTCGGAATTGTTTGAGTAGTTTCAGAAAAACTTCATGTGTATTATTTTGTATGATAACTTCACCTTTTGCTTGCATGAATTTAAGCCTTATTGTATGATCCAAATAGAAATATCCCAAAATAGGATAGTCAAATAGAGTATGTCTTCTAACCAACAGCAACCTTTACCTTTGACCTTCAACCAAAATCAACGCCCACCTTTTAAAACTCAGCTTTTAAAGTGGGTAGGAAACAAACAACGGTATGCTCATGAAATTATCAGTTACTTTCCTGAATCATTTGATACTTATTACGAGCCATTTTTAGGAAGTGGTGCTGTTATGGCAACCTTAGCACCCGCAAAGGGTGTCGGGTCAGATGTTTTAGAACCACTAATGGAAATCTGGCAGATGTTATCAGATTCCCCAATGACTCTTATAGAATGGTATGAATCTCGATGGCATATTCTCAGAAGTGGTGACAAGAAGACAATGTATGAGAAAATCAAGGCTGATTACAATAGTAAGCCCAATGGTGCTGATCTTTTGTTTCTATTGCGATCATGCTATGGTGGTGTAGTGAGATTTAGAAAAGACGACGGATATATGAGTACGCCTTGCGGTGTACATGACCCTATAAATCCACAATCTTTTGCTCGTCGTGTTTATTTGTGGCACGAGCGAACAAACGGGATGACTTTCTTCCAAAGTGATTTTGAAGCTATTATTGACCATGCTAAACAAGGTGATCTTGTATATTGTGACCCTCCATACAAAGACACTCAAGCCATTTTATATGGTGCGCAAACCTTCACATTAGCAAGGCTTTTCACGACAATAGCACGTGCAAAAGAACGTGGCGTTTTTGTTGTTTTAAGTATTGATGGGTCAAAGAAAACAGGTAAGAAACAAATAGATATATCTATTCCTAATGGACTATTTGAAAATGAAGTATCTGTTAACTGTGGTAAATCAATGTTACGGCGCTTTCAAAAACTCGGTGAGACATTAGAAGATGAAGTTGTAACTGATAGATTGTTACTCACTTATTGAGATCTTTCACTGACTACTAAATAGGCGAGGCGACCCACACACTAGGTCGCCTCAAAGTCACACACACATATTAGGAGAAGAGTTATCATGCCCTTCAAGGTGATTTTTTAAGAGGGACACCGGAGAAGGCATCCCTCATCACACACACAATTTAGGAATTAGTCACCAGATTCTGGTGTTGGTAGCGTAATCAGGATGTCGCCATAGAGGCTTGCATCATGTTCGTGAGCGTCGATACCAATTTCGTTCGCTGCATCGCTCATGCGGAGCAAGCCAACTGCGTTCAGCGCACCGAACATAATTACTGCTGTTACTGCTGCCCACAAGGTTACGACTACGACTGCGATAACTTGCGAGATGAGCAGTTCAACGCCACCACCAAGGAACAGACCGTATGGGTTGCCATCGCCGAGCAGCTCTGGAGCGCCCCAGAAACCGATGGCGAGTGTACCGAGCATACCGCATGCACCATGTACTGCGAATGCACCTACTGCATCGTCAATTTTCGCCATTTCAACAGCGTCCACTGCGAGTACGACTACGAAGCCTGCGGTTACACCAATGATGAGCGCGGCGGTTGGTGATACGAATGCACAACCTGCTGTGATACCGACCAAACCAGCCAGCGAACCGTTCAGAATGAAGCCCATATCCCATTTACCAGTACGAGCGTAAACGAAGCCCATTGCAGTCACTGCGGAAGCAGCGGCGGCGAGGGTCGTATTTACTGCGACCAAGCCCATGAGATGTACATCGCTTGCAGCGAGGGTCGAACCAACATTGAAGCCGTACCAACCGAACCACAGGACAAATGTACCGAGTGATGCCAACATGAGGTTGCTTGGTTTTGGTGGGCTACCCCATTCACGACCAACGCGAGGACCAACGATAGCAGCACCGATGAGCGCAATCACACCACCTGTTTGGTGAACGATGGTACTACCTGCGAAATCGATCATACCGAGTTCGCCAAGGAAGCCACCATTCCAGACACTCCAGAAAACAACCACTGGGTAGATGAGCGCACCCAAGATAGCGGAATAAATCATTTTGCCACGGAAATCAGTGCGTTCTGCCATAGCACCCGTTGCGATGGTAGCTGCCGCACCTGCAAATGCGAATTGGAAGAAGAAATCTGCATATGGGTCAAGTCCACCCACTGGAATCTCAGATGGTGAAAGCGTGAGCGTTGTACCAATGCCAATACCCGCCAAAATCGGTATGACCCCACCATCACCGACGCTACTAGCGTAAGCGATACCGAAGCCGACTAAGAAGAATACTATCGCGGTGATACACGCATCCATGAAGTTCTCTGCCATCGAGTTCACAACACCCGTATGACGGATGAAGCCACCTTCGAGCATGGCGAAACCTGCTTGCATGAAAAAGACCAAGAAGCCTGCGGTCAGCATCCAAGTCATATCGAGGTTGTATTGGACGAGTTCTACATCTGTATAAGCTACTTCTTCTGCGACAACTTCTTCAGCCACTGTTTCTTCTGCGGCTGTATCGTCATCTTGTGCGAGGACGCCAGTTGCCATCACAAAAAGGAAGACAAGACCAACGCCGATGGAAATTAAGCGATATAGGAATGAACGTTTAAGCATGTTTGCCCCCAAAGGCTATGTAGTGAATCAACAACAAAAGGGTGTTTCGTTTCGACGCTTGCAGTGTATCGTGTGGGGACTTTGAACAAATACATAATATTTTTATAAAAATCCAATACGCTCTTTTGTGAAAAGTCCACAAAAAACAGTTCAAATTGATTCGATTGGGTATATTTTTGGATGATTGTGTGAATTTTACAAGCGAAATTAGGATTTGACTGTAACATTTTCCAGCTAATTAGTTATCTTGTACAAATGCGTAATTCGTGAATTAACGCGCAAAATAACCAAATTATTTATTTTTGTGGGATTTTACCAAACGTTTTAATACATTTTTACAGCTTTTACGTAGAGTCTGGAAAATAAATTAAATTTCGTAGGGGCGTTGCTGTGTCTGCGCCCGCTCGGATAGGTACACAGACCTATCTCTACAATTTAAAAAATTTCTAGGACTCTACAATAAACTGTCCCTCCCCTAGCACTTTGCTTTCGGAGAGGGAAATCGTACTCAGCCGTGTGTGATAACTCTGGTCGGTGTAATCGTCAAAATAACTCGTTTATCTGCCCCACTTTCAACATCATAGTTGGGGCGTCCATAAATAGTGGCAATATCACGCAAAATATCGCGGGTATTCTCACGCGACATGCTGACCGTGCCACTGACTTCTACATAACGAAACGGGTCAGCCGTATCTATTGCGACGATAGATACACGCGGGTCATGAACGAGGTTGCGGTATTTTTGTGTATTATCAGTGATAGAAATTTGTATCTGTGTGCCATGAAGACGACACCATACAACTGAACCGTGTGGCTGACCATCAGGTATCGTCGTTATTAGCGTAACCACGAGTGAGCCTTCGATTAGGTCAATATGTGATTCTGGAATAATTACACTCATGTGTTGATGTCTCCCCTATTGGTATGGATGTACAGAACTTTGTGATAATATCTGAGACGCTTTCATGTGCTACTATCGCACAAACTGAGAAGCCCATGAGCAATTATTGACGATTTTGATTAGCCAGATTAATATTTTACCAAGTGGTAAAAATTATGGACAAACGCAACGAAACTCACCAACGCATTTTAGACGTAGCCACCCAATTATTTGCAACGCGTGGCTACAAGGCTGTGCGCATCCGTGAGCTCGCCGACACATTGGGCATCAAACATACTGCTATGTACTACTACGTGAAGAATAAAGAGCACCTTTATATGCAAGTGATGCAAGTGAACTTAGAGACACATCGTGCGGGTATGGAAGAGGCGATTACAAACGCCGATGGTGATATTCGAGACGCCTTGCTAGCAGTCGCTAGATGGTTACTAGCACAACCGAATTTTAATATGGTGCGCATGATGGAAACAGATTTAGGTGAGATTGCGCCCGAAAATGCGACCAAGCTATCCAAAATGGCGTTCGATACTTTACGCATGCCTGTGGCAAATGCCCTATCGGACGCACAAGCGAGAGGAATCGTGAGTGTGACAAATCCTGAGTTAGCGGCAATCAGCTTTGTTACACTTATTCAAACGATTGGTGTCTTGCAAGCAAATGTGCAACCAATTCATGTCTCTGTGAACCAAATCGTAGAAGAGACTGTGGATATGTTGTTGAACGGGTTTCTGAGCCGTTAATTTTTTTCGCTCAAAATTTTACCACTTGGTAAGTGAAACACAGTTCGCAATTCATAAGCATAAACTATAAGAGGAAATGAACATGTCACTAGATAGATTACGCACGATTTTGGTTGCCTTGTTTGCGATTGGGCAATTCATTACCCCAATATTGTTCGCCAATAGTTTCGGAGACGCACCAGCAGACGACCCCATTTACTTTGTACCCGCTGGTTATGCATTTGCTATCTGGGGGGTGATTATATTGAGCTCAGCGGTTTATGCCACTTATCAATTACGCCCTGACCAACTCGAACGGGCTTTACATCGTGATATAGGCTGGTGGGTGATGCTCAACACAGTATTTTTCTCGTTATGGTTATGGGCGCAACAGCTATCTACCTCCCCTACTGTGGAAAACAATGATTTTTGGTTACTGATGACGGTCATCATTGCCATCGGGATGTTGGGGAGCAACATCTTTGTGTTCATTGGCATTCGGGAGCATATAGCAAACCTCACCCAATTAGATAAATGGTTGGTGCAAGTGCCAACGGCTATTTATTTTGGTTGGTTAAGCGTAGCAACGATAGCAAATACAACGCCTTATCTATATGCTGTGTCGTGGTTTCCTAATAACATCGGTATTCCTGTGACGATTGCTTTGTTAGTTGTCGCGGCACTGATTACGGGGACGGTTATACTGCTGTTCAATAATCCATACGGCGCAGTCGCTTATGGTGCTGTCATAATTTGGGCGAGTATTGGCATTGCCGTACAGAATCTGACACAATCACAGAGCGTTGTCATTGCTTCTTTAATTGTTGCAGTTACCATTTTGGTTGTGACGATATTCACAGTCAACACACGTATGAACGGTGGCAATAGTCCAGCCCAAGAGACGATTACAATACAAACTGCTTAATTTGATTGACATAACACACAAAACAGAGCCGACCCTGTAACGCTGAGTCAGCTCTGTTGTTGTACACCTTTGTCATTACTGACGTTGTTATTTTGTTAGTACCTCGGTAGCGGACTAATGTTATCAGATTGATAGCTATTTTGACGACTCTTAATAGCCAATTAGTCGGCAGAAATTCCAACTCCGCATAAAATATAGTCAGCAATATAATTATTATCAAACTTTGCTCAGAGGATAGGTCATGACGAAACGACTATGTTTGCTCGGATTATGTTTGCTTTTGTGTGTGCCAGCCGTGTTCGCACAAGATGTACCGGATGAAATTGACGATTTTGATGGTGATTACGAAGATGTACTCGAACAACTCGCTGAAGATGGGTATATCAATGCCGATGGTGGTGAGTTGCTGTTTGAAGATAACCGCCTCAATTTTGATGATGAAGACGATGACGATACCTATATCAATTTCGTAGATGATGAGATTGAAAATGTGGTTCTCGCGGCAACCGTCGAAATTGACCCCGATTCTGATGCAGAAGACCTCGAACTCTGTATCCTCGGCGCACGCGATGGCGATGGTGGCTTCATTGGGGTAGGTATTAACAATATTTTCCTCTATCTCATCGTTGACCAAAATGATGATGTAGACGACCCCACATTCGAGACAGGTTTACACAGTGAAGATTTTGACGACGAAGCACACTTCATCATTGTCTTGCTAGAAGACGAAATCACAGTCTATGTAGATGGTCAGTTGGTCTATGAAGAAGATGATTTCAGCGAACGCGAAGGTATCGTTGGCTTTGCCCGTACAACCGGAACAGATTGTCAGGTAGAAGATGTCTGGGTATGGGAAATTGACGAAGATGCCATCGGTGAAGATGACGATGATGATGATGACCAAGAAGAAGCAGAAGACGACAAAGGCAATGATGATGAGGATGAAGACGAAGATGATAGCGACACAGCGTCTTTCCCAGATGAACTCGATAACTTTGACGGTGGACGTGGTGACATCATCGAAGAATTAGAAGATTCCGGCGCGATTCCATCTGGTAGCACCCTGCTCTTCAATGAAGACCGCGCCTTCATCAGCCGTACAGGCTACTTCGTGACCGTACTCGGACGCACCCTACAGCGCCAAGATGTGATTGTCTCTGCAACCGTGACCTTCGATAGCGAAAGCGATGAGTTAGAACTGTGTAGCGTCGGCGCACGTCAAAATTTTGAGAGTGACGATTCCACAACTATTTCACAGTATATTGATGTCGGCTTTGATAACACCGGACAAGCCTTTGTATTGGCAAATGGTAACGATGGCGACGGCGAGGTAACAATTGAACTCGATTACGAAGTCGATATTGATGAACCCGTTGCCGTACTGTTCATCTTGGATGATGACACGATTACGGTCTATATGGATGGCGAGTTGGTATTAGAGCGCGGCGAGGTCTTTGCCGAAGCTGGTTTCTTTGCCGTAACCGTCTTTGCTGAAGATGGGGGTACGAGTTGCGAAGTCTCGAATATGTGGGTCGCTGAATTACCTGGCACAGAAGGCGACGGCTGTTTCGCCAGTAGTATCAGCAACGTCAATCAGCGCACAGGTCCCGGCACGAACTTCGCAGCCGATGGGCAATTAGGGGGTGGCGTACCCGTAGAAGTCATCGCTCAAGCCGACGGTAACGATGGGTTTGTGTGGTATCAGCTCGATAATGAGAATTACGTGCGCGAAGATGTCGTGACCATCTCTGGCTTCTGTGATGATTTGCCAGAAGCAGACGATTAGAGATAGGGGACAATTGCCAATAACCTCAATTTCGGATAAGAGAATGTCGATTTTGTGAGCCATTCTGAACCATAGAATCTTTGTAGGGACAACATCTATGTTGTCCGCTAAGTAGAAATTTTGCTTTTTGATACCAATTACACAAGATTCTATGCTTAAACGAAACTCAGGTCAGTAGTTAGTCGCCAGTGCAGAAAAGAAACAGCGTAACTCATAAATGGGATGCGCTGTTTTTAAATCCTATGACATAATCAATTCATACATAATAACTGGAGCCATTCACAATGCAAATCGTACCAGAAGCCTACCGTGACCTCGTTAGCGACACCTCAAAAGCCATCGCATATCTATCTACTGCACTCAAAAGTGGCGCACCTGTCACTGCACCGATTTGGTTTAGTGTGCGCGACAACCATATTTGCTTCGCCAGTTCGCCAGAGAGCCTCAAAGTGAAAAATATGGTAGCGCGTCCAGCAGTGAGTTTGCTCATCCAAGACCCCGACGTGGTATATCGTTACGTACAAATTCGTGGAACATACGCCAAGCAAACAACAGAGGGTTCCGCAGATTATCTGAATATGCTGTCGAATCGCTACATTGGCAAAGACTACCCAGCCGAGTTAGGTGGTGACGATGTTATCGTGTACATCAAGCCAGAAAGAGTTAACGTCTTCACATGGGATGCAGGTTAAGAACCAAATTTGAAAATGTTCAAAAGCATTAGAACAGCATTTTCTTCAATTTGCCAAAAACAGATACATTCATTACGCTTGAACCTGACAGAGACACATAGAAAGTTAGGCGCTGATGGAACTCAATTTACCAATTATGCACATGCTAGACGATGCGGAGTCTATTTTGATAGCAGGTGCAGGGGGTGGCTTTGATGTTTACGCAGGCTTGCCCATTTATTTCACGCTGAAAAATAGGGGCAAGCAGGTACATCTCGCTAATTATAGTTTCTCCGACCCCAAATTAGCCGGTATGTCATCCACGGTGATAGACATCCTACCCGACAAATTGCTGGCTGTGCGGGGCAAGATGAACCGTGACATCAATTATTTCACTGAAGGCTACCTGACAGATTGGCTGGCAAAAAATACCGATTACGACCCAACTATGTACCTCTTTCCATCACTAGGCATCGAACCTTTAGCAGAGGCATATCAGTATCTACAGCGCGAACTCGGTTTTGATGCGCTCATACTGGTTGATGGTGGTGTCGATAGTCTGGCACGCGGCGATGAAGTCGGTCCCGGCACATTACTAGAGGATACGATTACCCTGCTGGCTGTCGAACAATTAGATATTCCGACTAAAGTATTAGCATGCATCGGCTTCGGCACAGAAGTTGAAGAACGCCTCGACCATTATGCCGCGTTGGAAAATATGGCAGGCATCATAAAAGCTGGCGGATTCTACGGCACATGCTCCCCTACCCCACAGATGACAGCCTTTCAGCAATACGAAGCGGCATGTCGGCATGCGTGGGATGGCGAAAAGCGCCACAAGAGCCATATCAGCACGCGCATCATTCCAGCAGCACATGGCGAATTTGGGGATTTCCGTATGTACGAAAGCGAACGAGTGAAACGTTTCATCAGTCCACTAATGAGTATTTACTGGTTTTTTGACGCCGATGTGGTCGCCAGCCGTAACCTCAGCCGCGATGCCCTAAAGAACACCCAAACCAAAGACGAAGCACGCGACAAGCTCATTGACTTCATGTTGCATTATCCCAATCGGCGTGACCGCAAAGTCATTCCGTATTGATTCAGTTTTTAGCTTTTGGATACTCGCATAAAAATAGACATGTATCATAAAGTTCAAAAAGTATGCCCTAAAATTATGTGTGAAGATATTTATTTTTTCTAACACCCGTTTCATGAATCTGCATTACAGTAGGAGAGCTTTTTTGTAAGTTAGCCTTTGTATAGGTAATAGAACTCCCGAAATGAGAAGCACTGTGTTAAGGCAAAAATACGTTCATCAATTCGACAAACTACGCGCGATAGCCACCTTCCAAGACATTCACCAACTCCCGCACGAACAATATGTAACCAATATTCTATTCGTGATTTCAGTGGCAAATATCATTATCTCACTCATTATTATGATATTGGGTAGTGTATCGCTGGTCGCACAAGCATCAACTGATATTGTGATAGCGATGATTATTGCGCCTGCGATTTTCGTTTTCATAAATGCTTGGGTATTACAACGTCTACGAGCTGGCAAAAAAGAACAAGCCGGACAAATACTGACGATTTGTGGCATTTTGCTCATTAGCCTTGCAGTTCTGATGACAGGTGGTTTGTATTCGTCTGCGTATATTGGCTTGTTATTTATGTTTGTGACAGGTGTCGTTCTGATTGACTTCAAGGTGATGCGCTGGATTTACCTCGGCACATTTGTCTATACCTTAGCTCTGTTTTTAATTGAGCGTGGTGATTATCTACCTATGCTCATCTCGCCCGTACTGGAAAAAGACTTACCTATCCATTTCATTGCATTGCTATCTGGCATCACTGGCTTACTACTGATTATCAGTTACCACAAATACGCATTGTTGGAATCAGGTCGGCGGATGGCAGGCTTACAAGCAGAGCGTGAACGCTATCGTGTACAAAATGAGATGACACAAAATCTAGCACACGATTTGCGCACACCCGTTACGGTCATGAAATCGAAGATGTATCTCATCAAACGGTACACAGAAAAAGGCATACCAACACAAGATAAACTAAGTGAACTAGAGGTGGCAATTGAAAACACCCACGCCATGATTGAAGATTTACTCGCACTCACAATGATAGACCGTAATGAGCAGAGAGATAGCGTGCAAACATTTAACGTGCGTGAGGTGTTATTACAGTGTATTGATGCTATCCGTAGTTACGCAGATGAAAATAACACACAAATTATATTCGATGATAGCTCCGAGAAAGACATTATCGCGCATGGTAGCCAACAGCAGTGGATGCGCGTCTTCTCGAACTTAATCGAAAATGCGATTCATTATGGCTGTGAAAATTGTGACAATCGCTACATCAAAGTGCGTCTTCAACCTACAACAGACGCTATCACCATTCAATTTGAGGATAATGGTATTGGCATTGCGCCACAAGACCATGAGCGTGTATTTGAGCGTTTCTATCGTGTAAATGCAGCGCGTACCCATGGCAAGCGTCCTGGAACGGGTATTGGCTTGAGCATCGTGCGCAAAATTATCGAGATGCACGGCGGGCGCATCACACTAGCAAGTGCGATAGGCAGGGGGTCAACATTCACAGTTACTTTGCCATATTGAGAATATTCAATCAGAAAAAATCATATCAACGAGCATATGACCGACATTGAACATACGCTTTCTGCTACGGTACAAGCAACAGACAAATTACCCGAGCGAGAGGGCAAAAGATGTTCAACTGGTTGACACAATTTTTCAGCACACGCCGTAACACACTCCAACGCACCCCACGCCATATCGAAGCCGTCGCTGTACATAACAACACGCTATCCAGCACAAAACACAAGCAACAACAGCATACGACGATGTATCAGCAAGCAAGCTGGGTACATGTAGCCGTCAATCGGATTGCAGAAGCAGGCGCACTCGTCCCGCTGAAAGTGCTGGCGATGAACGGCGAGCAAACACAGGAAATCGAACGCCACCCACTGGAAATCTTGCTCGATAACCCCAACCCAACTATGAGCCGTTTTGAATTACTGGAAAGCACGCTCGGCTTTCTCGAACTGACAGGCAATGCTTACTGGTATCTGGCAGGCGATGCAGAGGGGCGTCCGGCAGAAATTTGGGTACTACGCCCAGACCGTGTGACGATTGTTCCTCACCCAACAGATTATGTGGCAGGCTATCTCTATCATGTGGATGGCAAGCAGATTCCCTTAGATGCGCTGGAAGTTGTGCATTTTAAACGCTGGCATCCCGCCAATGATTACTATGGACTGAGTCCGTTAGAAGCAGCACGGCTGGCTGTCGAGAGTGACCGTGCGATGGCACACTGGAATCAAAACACCTTTGGACATGGGCATGGTGTACCAGCCGGTATCGTCAATATCACTGATTTTGTGAATGACACCGATTTTGAACGTATCAAGCGCGAATGGCGCACCAGCTACGGGCGCGGTCAGCGTAAGACTGCTTTTTTGCGGGGCGGGACAGTCAATTGGCAACACATCGGGCTTTCACATACCGACCTCGATTTCTTGCAAGGACGAGTAGCACACCGCGACGAAATTCTGACGATTTTTGGTATTCCGATGGGGCTTGTGAGCGAGAACGCTACCGAAGCAAATGCCACTGTTGCCGAACGTCAATTCATTGAGCGCACGCTGTATCCCAAGTTGGTACGCATCGCACAAAAAATCACGCAAGAGCTACTGCCCTTCTATGGCAATGACTTGGTCGCACGCTTTGATGATATTCGCCCAACCGATACACAAGCACGCCTAGATGAAATCCGCACAGCGCAAAATATCTTGTCTATCAACGAGATTCGCCAGCAATTTTACAACTTGCCTTCTGTAGCATGGGGTGATTTGCCTCTCAGCATGGCATCCGCACCCACTGAAATAGACACGCCAACAAACGAAATAGGAGTCGATGACATACCAGCCGACGAAGAGACACCTGCCGAGCCAGATATGAAAGCCATCCAGACCGAACTGGCACAGTGGGAACGCTTCGCACTCAATCGAATAGGCAAAACACAGGTACGCCCATTTGAGGTGACAGCTATCCCTGATGATCTCGCCTTTGAAATCAGCGCGGGTTTGCTCTTTGCGCCCGATACCGAGAGCGTGAAAAGTGTCTTTCAGGAGGTGGTTGGGGCTTTGCAAAAAACAGTGGATTGATGAATTTGTAGAGACAAAAATCTATCCAATGATTTCAATTATTGGCTATTCATCTCATTCTTGGCACTGACGCAGGCTGATGCTGTTTAAAAGATTAGAGAGAAAATCAAATAACTCCAAATCTGTCGAACAAGAGCATTGAAAGTCCCCTCTCCGCCAGCGAAGCGCAGGGGGGAGGGGATTTAGGGGAGGGGTTAAGAGCAAAATACCAATATCGCTCAAATTTCCAAATTTAACTCTTAGCTCGCATCCGTAATACGATACAAATCACCGACAAACGTGTTAAACCCATCGACATAGGTATTCAAATAATGTTGGGTGATGCGCTCGGCAATATCACGCCTACCCACCTGACTAAGCGCGACCACATGCGGACGAAAATCGCGCAACGTGACAACCATCGTATCATCGGCATCAGTCAGAACGCCCCACGCCAGTGATTTTTGTTCATTATCATCTTTCGCTGTGATAAAGCGTGTGAGCGTACTTTCATCAGAGACACGCCCCACGTTAGAAAACACCTCGCGTCCTTTGATGATGTCATTGAGCATCTCAAAGCGCCCAGGAATGCCATTCAGAAAATGTTGCAGATTATTCGGCAGATGCGCCAGCAACTTAATCGAGCCGACACTGGCAGTTTCGCCCTGCGTAGCAATATTTTTCGCATGTGCCATCACCTGCCCAAAACCCGCCAAAGATGCCAGATATTCCTGTTGTAACTTTACAAAATCACTACCGCCCGTCTGCCCTCTTTCATGGGCACGTAACGCTTGCATCACATTGTAATGCCTTTCAAGCAGATGCAATTCAAGCAAAGGCACAGTAAACGTCATCGGATGCACACGCTCGAAGGGTTCGCGGCGGCTGGCATCGACTGGAATGAGGATTGCTGGCGGTATCTCACGCGCTTTGAGAGCCTCTAGTGCGATGTCGGCAACTTCACGGGTCGCTTTTTTGCGCTGTAAATCACCCACTTCTTCGCGTAACAAATCAGGAGCGTGATACATCAGCGCATGAATCGCACGGTATAAAACTAATAAATCGTTGACCGTCAGGCGCAGATTTTTGCTCCGTTGTTTGAACAATTTCCGCAAGTTGGCGACTTGTGCGACATCAACATGTATATTTTCTGCCGTTGCTTCGTCCGTGACTGTTGGCAAGCCAGCAACTTTTTTGGTGGATGCTTGGCTAAAATTGACGCGCAAGGTATACGGACGTTTGACTTGTTTGCTCTGTGTGAAGGGTGTATCCGCAATCGTCTGCGCCCATTGGCTTGCCATATTGGTCATGATTTCTGCCAGCGCAACACCCCATGTACCGTCAAAATAGATGTGTGATTGGTCAAACACCATCGTTTCGCCCGCATCAAAAATAGTGAGCGCATGATTGCCCAGTCCGCGTTCAGATTGGCGTATCTGCACGAGAGGCAAACGTCGTTCCTGTAAATTCAAGTTGATGACAATCGGACACAACGCTAGCAAGGCGAGCTCATCCCGCGCTGTAGCCGATAGTGATTTGTTGATGTCATCCCATTGGTTGCGCTTTACCTGTGCGAGAGACGCTAACGAAAGTGGCGAACTTGTCGCTGGATTCTTGTAGAGAACGTGCATGGATTCACGCACAAATGCTTGTGTAACAGGCGTTGTCGTGCCGTCCTGTGAAATCGGCAACATATAGTAGTGGTCATCTTTGATGATAGCGATGTAGAGATTATGTAGCGGTTTCGGCACACGGGTTTCGTTGTATTGCTCCGGCTGAAGCGTGCTTCGGATGCTCATTTGCTCAATATAAGCATCGAGTTTGTCTTTTTTGTGCACCTGAATGCGCTTGAGCCATGTTTGCTTATCACGACGTCCCATTTCATCCGTGATAGCAAAAATCCAATTATCAAATTTGCGCCGACGATACGCGGGATAATCTTCATTAGGCTTGAGGTCATTACCCAGCCGATACGGTAACACAGCCAGCCATTGTTTATACACATCAGCAAATTTTTGTACATGCGCCTCGTCATCGTGCAATGCCTGTAATTCACGAATATAGACCCGCTCCCGCCATTCATTTTCTAGCAAACGCGGATACCAATGGAGCGTATCAATCGCCGCCATGATCCACGCACTTGCTCTATCCGCATCACTGAGAACAATATTTTCATCGCGGAGCGTGGTCGCAAAGCCATGTGTTTCGTTCGCATGCCGTGCTGTGTCTTCACGTAGCGCATACTCAGCATAAAATTGCCATGTGCCTTCGGGAAACGCATCTTCGGGGGCTGTGCCTGTCAATTTTCGTAGATGCTGATAGCCCCATAAAATACGCGCAGGTGTCTCGAAAAAGACGTTATACACCGCATGGTCAAACATTTGGTGCATGCCGTGCATCAGCAAATTCACATCGCGCCGTACATCGGTATTCGTTAGTTTTTTCCCCCGCAGACGCGCCAAACCACTCGCTATCAAGCCTGGCACATTCCCAGCCGGCACCATCTTAGCGATGATACTCACCGCTTCTTCTACTTCTGGTAAGCTCAATTGTGAGCGTTGCTCTTCCGTTAAGTTATGCATGACGCTCGTCAAATCGTCGGCTGTGATAAATGTCGCATCATTAATGCGTTTGGCATTGGAATCTGTGAGTGAGGTTGGCATCTGTTACCCTTTGCTGTCTACGCTACCACACATTATAGCGAATGCTGTCAAACCGTATGCGAGTGAGAGGTTAATAGCGTATATGCGTAGCCTTGGCGTAGGACATGCCCATCTGCACAGTCTCTAGTCGCTTATGTATGAGGAACGGCTGGTTTACTGTGGCACATCATACGCTGACACAATTTTGTGATATTTACCAAACGTTTCTAAAGTATGCGGTATCTAAATCGCTGATATGTCAAGACATGTCCCTTTTACAGGCTTGAATGCCAAAAAACCATCGACTTGTAGGGACTATCCGTGATTCACTATACTAATCATCAAAACATAATCATTGGCAAAAACATTCGTAAATTGTCAGCAGTTCGCAGTGGAATCAGGGCAACAGTAGTGTATCGCCCTGATAAAGAGGCTAACTAGTAATCGAGGACAATCGCTTGCGCATCCAGCGTGAGGTCAAAGACGATTTCCGAATCAAAGTTATTCGTCAGCACGACAACGACCACATCCTCTTCAGGCAGATATGCCATGTTGGATTGAAAACCACTGGTTGAGCCATCATGACCGAGTTGCATATAGCCGAGTTCGTTCTCTTCGTAAGCGATACCAAGTCCGTATTCACCGCCCCAATCATCTGTTACCGTATCGAGCATTTCATCAAGGGTATCGTCACTGAGTAGCTCACCATTCCACAACGCACGCGGGAATTTTGCGAGGTCTTCCGCCGTGCAAACTACGCCACCATCGCCCATGCCAACGCCGTCGTTAATGTCGGTCACATCTTCAAAACCATCCCCATAATCGGCATAGCCCCGCACGATATTCTCCGCGAATACATCCGGTGTTTCCATGTAACAGCTATCCATATCCAGCGGTTCAAAAATACGGTCTTCAAAGGCAATCGCCAATGAATCGCCTGTCTGCGCTTCGACCATCAACTCAGCAAGGTTATAGTTGCTATTGCTATAGACATAATCCTCGCCTGGTTCAAAATCAGCAGGTTCATCATAGATAAATTCAATCGTATCAAGGGCTGTCCACATCGTAGATGGGTTATCGAACACAGCATCATCAAAGGCATCCGAATCTGTATAGCTGAAAATACCACTCGTCATCTGTAACATCTGACGCACCGTAGCGATGTCTGCATTCTCTACACGGTCAATATCAAGGCTATCCGGCAGATAATCGCTCATCGGCGCATCAAGGTCAATCACACCTTCATCGACCAATTGCAAAATGATAGTCGCTGTCATCGGTTTGGTGATACTCCCAATGCGATAGAGGTCATCCGTATCCGCAGGCGTTTCATTATCGAGGTCAGCTAAACCAGCCACCCCTATCCACGCTTCATCACCTGTATCGACATACAGCACAACACTCGGCTCATCATCAAACACATAATCTTCAAGCAACTCGGTCAAATCATCGGGGTAAATCTCTTGCGCAGAGAGGGGCGCAACCAGGATTAATAGCATAGCAAAAACAAACAGCATTCGGCGCATCAGCATAGCTCCATCGTATGATTATCAATTGTTTTTTATGGTATGCTGTGATGCGAGTTGTAAGTATTGAGATTAGGAAATATGCGTTTGTCACAGAATAGTATCCAGCAATTTTACGACGATATGGCAGATGACTATCATCTCATTTTTGCTGATTGGAAAACCTCATTAGAACGGCAACGCGAGCAGATAAAAGGCATTTTTGAGCACGTTTTCACAGACATCTCGCCAGATATGACAATACTAGATTGTGCCTGTGGGATTGGCACACAAGCGATTGGCTTAGCACAGTTAGGTTATCGTGTGCATGGTACTGATTTGAGTCCACAAGCCATCGCACGAGCGAAAAAAGAAGCCGAGCATATGAGCGTGTCTATAACGTTTAGCGTGGCAGATATGCGCACCCTTCATGAACAAGTAGACGGTCAATTTGATTGCATAGTGGCGTTTGATAATGCACTTCCGCATCTAATTGATACGAGCGAACTAACAAAAGCAGGCAAGAGCATCTTCGCCATAACGAAAGCAGGCGGACGATTCATAGCAAGTATCCGTGATTATGACGATTTGCTGGACAACTACAAAAAGCCTGAATTGATGTCGCAACGTTTGATGCAAACAGAAACGAGTAAGCGCATCACATTTCAACTATGGGAATGGACAAGTGATACTGATTACACAGTAACACAATTCATCCTGACCCGTGACACCCATAACGCTGAGTGGCAAACCCGTACCTATACAACGCATTACTGGGCAATGCGCCGACGTGTTCTCAAAATGGCACTCAAAAATGCTGGCTTTGTCGATATTACATGGTTGATGCCTCAAGAAAGTGGCTATTATCAGCCTGTTGTCATAGCGCGGAAGCCAGACACAAGCTAGACTAAATCTAATCACGTTGGTAGCTCACATTGAGGCAGAACATGGTAGCAGAAACTATCGAAACACCCCCGCGCATTCGTGTTGAACAAGATGGCGATACAGTGATTGTACGTTTAGCGGCGGCGGCAATTTGGGGCAGAGTCGTGCTTGCGCTGTTATTAGCGGGAATGATAGGCGTTTACGCGCTTATCTTCGCCCAGCCAGATACGATTGCCGATTTCACAGGGGATGATACAAACATCATCTTTTTGATTGTGCCGATACTCGTCACAGTTGGCGTGCTTATCTCGCTGATTATGCGTGGGTTCAACACAACCATCTTTCACATTACCCCCACTGAACTCCGGCGTCGTACTTTTCCAATTGGCTTCACGACCAAGAAAATCCCCCGCGAAGAAATTCATTCTGTTTCCGTGCGGATGGAACGTACCTCACGTACAGACCGTCAAGACGGCATTAACATTCGTCCATTTGAGATTCGTACCTTTGACGTGGATAACAAACCAACCGTAGTCAAAGGCAGTGTGCGCGGACGCCGACACAGCCAATTCATTTGCTACAAAATCGCAGAAACATACGATTTAGACGTGCAACATTCTCTGCACGAACGTCTGCTCAAATTGCAATCTGTGAATGGGTTTATCAAGCTGATACAGGATTAATTAGGCATGGGCGATTTACTTTCCTGCGCAGTCAGCAAAATAACCGTCAGCCTCTTTGCGTACACGACCTTAGCATCTCTTGTAATTGCACATTACAAGTCGCGCTTCAACCTAAGTGATTCAGAAATTGATGCTTATTTTGAGAACTTGCCAATTATACGAAGTTTATTATGGTGGAGTGCCTATCCCATATCAAAGAATATCGGTTCAAAGTTGTTCGACAAATGGTTCACGATACTCATTATGAGTGTGCTTTTACTAGCCGACTTTATGCTCACGTTATCATTCTTTGTTCTGATTGATAACTGGATTGCATCACCTATTATGCGCATTTTTAGCAGGGGTATCTTCTTGATAACACAAATTGGGACTATGGTATATCTAGCTCATGCAGTGCGAAAGTTTCTAGATGACTATGCGAGTGTGCAAAGCGAATAAAGAGGCATAACTACCTTCTTTGTTATCCGTGCCGAACATCATTCCACACTGGCACACTGCCCATCGTCTCTGCGATGTACATAGCAGCAGCTTGTAACTCGGTATGCACTGTATCACGGCTGACAGGATGCACGCCTTTCGTGCGCTCTGGCATAGCGTCCGGCTGAGGAATCGCATCGTTATCTTCGGGGGCATCTTGCTTGAGCGCAAACTTGAATTTGCCACCGCCAAGATGAAAGTTCAATTCGCCATATTCGGTTGCAGGGGGTGATTTACGCTTCTTAACGACTTCTGATACAAATACAGATTGTAAATCCATACGCGAGATAGACCAGCGCGTGCGTTTGCCACGTCTAGCACTGATTTCACCGCCTACGCCATCAATGAAGATGCGGTCAATACTCGTGAACGTATGATAAATACGAAATAGCACACTAATGAGTAAGCCAATGCTCGTCACGATGCCTAAATACGGCAACCATTCAGGATTCGGGATGAGTGTGCCTGTACGCGGGAGTGCAATATCACTGAGCAGTGTACCAAGTGACACGCCCATATACACCAAACACCAGAATAAATACCAGCCAATACCCATCAAACGCTGTACTACCCAGCTATTCGCTCGCTTGATGATAAAACGCCGTTTATCCGATGCGACTCTTTCCATCTGCCAATCACCAAAGGTCAAAGGCAAATTCGGCAAATCGCGTATCGTAACAGTTTTCTCAATAGGTTGCGGGGGAATAACATAAAACGGCACGCCTAATGCTTGGGCGAGGCGTTGTCCGCTCGATTGCGCGAGGTCTTGAAATACGCTGATTTCGGGGTCGGGCCAATGTACCAACTCACACCAGCGACTACCCCGCTCTGTTGCGAGTTCGGGATCTAATACCAAGCCTAAATGCCAAGATTCATCCGTGTGTTGCCAACCCAGTACCACCTGTTTAATCTGCTCGCGTCGCAATGTGCCATCATCCGGCAAACGACGTGTCATACCGAAACGTGAACTATAGCGAAAACCTCGTCCTGATGCTTCCGCAAGCGGACGGTCATTATATTGCAAGCGCCAGCGCCCTTGCACAGTGGTTATAGAATGGTTATCAGCGGCAGAAACTTGGGTCATAAAGGAAGTTAGCTTTTTTCAACGAGTCTGCCCTCATTATGGTCGCAAACGAAAAATGACGAAAGGGCGAAACAGCAATCTCCCCTATTTAGGGGGCAATCCGACTCATTGTCCACTGTTCTGTATACCAAGTGCTGTTTCCAATTCTTCAACCCGTGCTATCCCAACATCACCCAATTCACCACCTTGTTCCGTATACATATTGTAATTTTCAAGTGCGGCTGCCTGATTGCCAAGTGCGTAGTGTAAATCTGCTAAGTACACAAAGGTTTCCGTCGAGGTATTCGGCAACGATACGGCAAATTCTAAATCCGCCAGTGCCGCATCCAAATCAGGCTCTTGTAGAGACGCATAAGCATAACCCCGCGCCGTGAAGTCGCTTGGACGTGCTACAGTATCTTCATCAATCACGATAGTGAGATAGTCTATCGCCTGTTGTGGGTTGTCGTTCGCCGCGTAAATATACCCTAATTCACGGTAAACACGCGAATCTTCTATAGTGGGGTCAAGCGCTAGGGCAATTTCAAAATCACGTTGGGCATTAGCGAAACTCTCAACAGTTACATACACCATCCCACGCCCGATATACCACTCTGGATTGCTTGGATTGTCATTAATGAGGGTCGTAAATTCTTCAATGGAGGTTGTGTAATCACCCATGATGAAGGCGCCTTGTGCAGCGTTCGCCATCTGATTGGGCGCACTCACAACATACACTATCCCGAAAATAACCAACGTTACAGTGACCACCAGCACACTCAATGTCACCAAGAAATGATTTTTCGCCCAGTCAACAAGTTTTTTCACTGTATCCATAAACGGAACGCATTTACTTTCAATATGCTATCAAATATACGTTCATACTAGCAGATAATATGCCTCACAAATGTATAGATTCAATCACATCACTGCTTATTCCGAATGAACTGCACACTGGCAAAAATCAACACACCGACCTGTGACACAATCGCGCCTATCAACCACAGCGGTGGAAGATTGCGTGATGACGATACAGGGGCATCTGTCGTAACAAGCATGGGCGTCGGGACATCTGTGCTGACCTCTGCAATAACAAGCGGGGTACTAGTCGCGTCTTGCACACTATTATTAACCGCCAGCGTCGGAATCGGTGTCGCTGTCTCGGCAATTATCGCTGTTGCTGACGCCACTTGTGCTATTTGCGTAGCAATAGCTGTTGGTTCATTTGTTCGTGTCGGGAGTGCCGTTGGGGATGCGGTGGCAGTAGGCGTTTCTGTCACAAAATCAAAGCCAGCTATCCCATCAACTGTATCCAGCGTTGGCAAAATACCACTCGGATTCGGTGTCGGGATAATCTCATCCGTGATTGGTTCAACTACCTCATCTGTTGCTTCGGCTGGGGATGTACTTTCGACTTCCGGCGTCGCTTCCGGCTCAGTGACGAGTGGTGTCGGCGTGTATGTCCCTTGCGGGGGTGGCACAAGAATCACCTGCCCAACACTCAACGTGCGAATATCGGCATCCGTGAAGCCGTTCAGGTCAAGCAAGGTATACAAATCATCCCATGTATAGCCAAATAGCAACAACACATCGCCTAATGTCTCGCCAGCTTGTAATTCATACTGAATATTGCCGACATCATCGTATCCAACTATCGCTACCGGAGGCGCGGCTGGGGCAGCATTCGCGGCACTGCTATTCCCCCCACCGTTATTGCTAGTCGTTGTCTGTGGCACACGTCCCCCCGGATTGCCAAATACCAGCACATACGCTCGCCCGCCCTCGCCCGTAGCCGACGCAATGCCAATCTCCCGAAAATTACTGCTCGTCAGTCCGGCATAGTGAATCGACGAATTGACCCAAAATGTCCATGCCGTATCTGCGGTGGCATTCAAGCCCATGTAGATATTCTCTGCAACCCATGAAGATTGATAGCCATTGGCTTGTGCGCGGGTACTTGGTGTACTGCCATTGGGTTGCACATGTGTCACCTGCGAGGTATCCGCCATCCATTGCGCATGAGATTGCGCAGCAGCCGTCAACGCTGAATTGAGGGTATACGGCGCAAGGCTCAACTCGCCCCGCAAGCCATTGATACGTCCCAGCAAATCCGACGCGACGCCCTGTGCGGAAACAGACGTAAGTGATGTCACGCTCATAAGCAGTGTACATATAAAAATTGTGATGAAAGTTCGTTTCGTAATCATAGATGCCATTTTAGCAAAATCACGTTCAGAGACAAACAATGGTTTCTCTATCGTCAGTTAGCCTACGCAAAAGCCCTTGTTTGATTTGCATTTTCTATGTGCCACTGTATAGTATCTATGACACATTGTTTGAGCGTCGCAAGACGATTATTTTTAGGGTAGAAATATGATACTTCACCATACACGTCGTTTGCTCTTACTATCTATTAGCTTCTTTATAGGTATTATGCTTATCTCCGCCCAAGATGTAGGTGTAGATGACCAAGGCAACCCCAATGACCCCACCATCAATGACCGTGCCAATGCTTGTTACACTGATCCACGTTTTTTAAATCAGTGCGACACATCTATCGAGTGGGTATGTGGCTATTTTGTCATTCGATATGATTATGGTCTACTTGATAATCAAGCGTTAGAAACAGTTGGTTGTGGTGTGTATCTCCCATCAGAACCCGAGCCTGTACAAATGAATACCGATTCTTCACAAGCATCAACCGTTCCGCCTGTTATTACAACGCCTAATTGTCAGCCTAATGGTAACGGTGCATTCATCAATGCACCCAACAACTCGTTCAAAAATACTGGTGAGAACTGGGAAAAATACCCAAACCCAGGATGCACGGGTTCGGTTACAATTATCACATATGTCGGTACGCCTTCAGTCTTTAGCCTCGATGGACAAGCAGCCGCAACTTTAGTCTGTAACGCTAATGCACCCGGAACAACCGCCAGTCAAAATCCATCTGAGCCTAATCTATACGCCTGTATCTAAACATCTAGAACGCGCACTAATGACACCACTCAGCTTAGTTTCTTGCAAACACCCGCGGCAACGTGGGTGTTTTTTGTTCGCCCAACACAGAGACAAACAACGGTTTCTCTACCGTCAGTTAGCCTACGCAGAGGATAGCCATTCGGTTTGGTTTTGATTGCGTCATTCACAGAATGAAAAATACATGAACTATTTGACAAGCTCAGTCTAAAAATGGTACAGATAGGGGCAACTATTACAATCTAATAGTTTTACTCAACTATTTTTTAGAGGTGTACAAATGGATTTTGTTTCTAAACTTGACCCCGAACTTGCCCCCGTCCTAGATACTTTCCCGCCGGAACTCATAACAGCCATTGGTGACGACCCGCCTACTGCACGAGCAATGTTTACACAGATGACTGCCGCAATGACAGATATGTTACCCCCCACCGATGTGACCAAAGAGAAACGAGTCATAGCGGGTCCGGGTGGCGACCTCGAAGTAGTTATTTACCAGCCAACAGAAGAAGCGCCCCGCGCTGGCTTGCTATGGATACATGGGGGTGGCTATATCATCGGGTCAGCAGAAGATGACGCGAGTTGTATTTCTTTTGCTGAAAATGTCGGCTGTACAGTTGTGTCAGTAGAATACCGCATGGCACCGGACGTCACCTACAAAGAAAGCCTTGCAGATTGCTTTGCCGCGCTCAAGTGGATGGTAGCGCATGCTGATGAGTTGGGCGTCGATAAAAAGCGTATTGCTATTGGGGGCGCGAGTGCGGGTGGTGGGCTAACAGCCGCACTCGCTCTGTATAATCGTGACCATGATGGCGTCGATATTGCTTTTCAATGGCTCATTTACCCGATGATTGATGACACACACGAAACCGCATCCGGTTATGAAGTGACCCACCCTAGCGTGTGGAATCGGGATGTCTCGCTGAAAGCCTGGAAGATGTATCTGGGCGATGAATACGGCACAGACAATGTATCGCCTTATGGTGCGCCGTTCCGTGCCACCGATTTATCGGGCTTGCCTCCTGCTTATGTGGTTGTTGGTACAGAAGACCTTTTCCGTGATGAAGACATTGAATATGCCAAACGCTTGATGGCGGCTGGTGTGCCAACTGAGTTAGAAGTTTACGCGGGTATGTTCCACGGAGGCGAATCTTTTGCGCCGATGGCAGGTATCAGCCAACGCATGCGGGCGGGGTATAACGCCGCGCTCAAACGGGCATTAGCCAAAAAAGAAAATATACCCGCAACATAATTATATTTGACATTCGATTACAAATAGAAAAAGCCCTCATGTCCACTATGAGGGCTTTTTCTTATGAAAACGCTAGGTATAGCCATTTTGCACAACGTTAATCCGTAGTACACAAAGCAGTGCTATCCTATGCGTAACGAATACGATGCAAAATTGTTTTAAATAGTGATTATGTAACACATAAACACACACGGAGTAACACACACCATGACTATCGCAACCTTACTACTTATCTTTTTACTCGGCTTTTTGATTGGCTCTATTCCGAATGCCTATCTGGTGACACTCGCTGTCAAACGTATCAATATTTTTGAAGTCGGTAGCGGTAACATGGGTGGCACGAATGTTGCTCGCACACTCGGTTTGCATTGGGGGATTTTTACGGCTGCATTGGATGCACTCAAAGGTATTTTAGCCGTTGTCGTCGCACAATGGTTCGTCCCTGCGACCCTCGCCTTTAGCCCAACAATGGCAACCGGCTTAGGTGAAGCACTGCTAATTCCGTCGATAGTCGGGGCGGTGGGCGCTGTCACAGGACACAATTGGTCACTTTTTGCGACCCTCCTCTATTCATATTACAACGACACCTTTGAAATACGTGGTGGTAAAGGTGCGGCAACAGCCTTCGGTAGCATGCTCATGATTTTGCCCTTGGTCGGTCCTGTGGTGTTGCTTGCTGTCGGGATTCCAGTTGCTCTTATTACACGCTTCGCCTCGTTAGCGGTGCTAGTATCCTTTTCCGTGTGCTTCATCTGGTCGATTGTTTGGGCGCTGACAACAGATTTAGTCAGCAACTACTATCTAATTTACGTCGGCTTACTAGCCATCCTGATTGTGTGGCGCTTCCGCGAAAATATCGAACGCTTGGCATCCGGCACAGAACGGCGTCTCGGAGACCGTGTACAGACATCCTAAAACACGAATTAGAATACCGTCGCAAATGGTTTGTCTATCCTAATGAAACATGAAGCACCTGTAATGACCATTTGTGCTAGACTGAAAAGATAGAACGCATAGTTTATTTTCATTCCTCGTGAGGAGCAACAGCACGCATGGGCATCACGTTAACTTGGTACGGACATTCAACTTTTACGCTCGAAAGCGATGGCAAGAAACTCATCATCGACCCGTTTTTGACCAACAATCCGCTGACAGAAGCCACGCCGGATGATATGGATGTGGATTTGATTGTGCTTACACACGCACATGGCGACCACGTAGGCTACAGCGACGCAGGTCCGGCTGGGGATACGATTGCCATTGCACAACGCACAGGCGCATTGGTTGTCTGCAATTTTGAGATGGGCAACTGGTTCATGAACAACGGTGTCGAAAATGTTTTTCAGGGCAATCCTGGCGGGACATATCGTGGCGAATGGGTAGACGTGAAATTCACAAAAGCCTTCCACAGTTCCTCTTTTGGGGATGGTAGCTATGGCGGGCAACCTAACGGACTCATTTTGCGTGCGGATGGCAAAACAATCTACCATGCTGGCGATACCAGTCTGTTTGGTGATATGGCACTCATTGCCGAAGAAGGCTTGGATTGCGCGATTCTGCCTATTGGCGATGTATTCACAATGGGCGTGGATGATAGCATCAAAGCAGCAAAAATGCTGAACGCGAAAGCCGTCCTCCCCTGCCACTACAACACCTTCCCGCCCATCGTACAAGATGCAGGTGCTTGGGCAGACCGCATCAACCGCGATACGAATTCACAACCAATTGTGATTGACCCGGGCAATAGCTACACGGTGGAATAAGCTAATCACAGACATTTCAGCATGCAAAATCAAAGGACACTAAGGTGTCCTTTTTTGATTGAGCAAATAGATATGAAACTAGGACACAAGAAACACATGACAACACGTATAATAGAAATAATATTGTGTTCATAACCATAGATTAGAATCATAAAATATCTACAAAAATAATTGGGGAACAAAGCACATGATTGAAAAAGGCTTGCGTGTTGGACTAATTGGCGAAGCAATCACCAGCGTCACGATGGAAGAAACCGCACTCACGATGGGCAGTGGGAGCTTTGAAGTCTACGCTACACCGTCGATGGTCGCCTTGATGGAAGCGGCGGCTGTATCTGCACTCGCACCCTACCTCAAAGAAGACTACGCCAGCGTGGGTATCGAAATCAACACCAAGCACATTGCCGCCACCCCCATTGGCGAAGGTGTAACCGCTATGGCAGAAATCACCCGCATTGATGGCAAACGAGTACACCTCGAAATCCGTGCATGGGACGAGAAAGCCCTCATCGGCACGGCAACCCATGTGCGCTACATCGTCCATATCGACGAATTTATGGATCGCGTACATGGTAATGACAGCACGCGTACCTGACTTTGCATATATGCGCATAATTGAAATATTTGATGAGTGTCACTTCGTAAGAATCGTCTCAAGGAGTATAATCACTAAGTTACTCTTTTGATTTTTCACGATAGGAGATTTGCCTCATGGGAGATAAACCCGTTCGCGTAGCCATCATCGGCGTTGGCAATTGTGCCAACTCGTTGGTGCAAGGCGTAGAGTATTACAAAAACGCAGGCGATGATGACTTTATTCCCGGTGTGATGCACGCCACATTGGGCGATTACCACGTCAGCGATATTGAATTCAGTGCCGCGATTGATATTGATGTTGAAAAAGTCGGTAAAGACCTCAGCGAAGCCATTTGGGCTGGACAGAATAACACCATTAAATTTGCAGACGTACCGCACTTGGGCGTGCCTGTGCATCGCGGGATGACACACGACGGACTTGGTACCTACTTAGCAGAAAAAATTACCAAAGCACCCGGCTCAACCGCGAATATCACCCAGATTTTGCAAGATACCAAAACCGATGTCGTCGTCAATTACTTGCCTGTTGGTAGCGAACAAGCAACCAAATGGTACGTCGAACAAGTGCTGAATGCCGATTGTGCATTCGTCAATGCGATTCCAGTCTTTATTGCCCGCGAAGAATACTGGCAAAAACGCTTTGAAGAAGCTGGCTTGCCTGTCATCGGTGATGATATTAAATCACAGGTAGGCGCAACCATCGTACATCGCGTGTTGACCAACCTATTTACGGCGCGTGGTGTTAAACTAGAACGCACCAGCCAACTCAACGTGGGTGGCAACATGGATTTCTATAACATGCTTGACCGTACACGCCTCGAAAGTAAAAAAATCAGCAAGACCAACAGTGTCACCAGCCAACTCCCCTACGAGTTTGAAGATGACAATGTATACATCGGTCCCAGTGATTATGTCCCTTGGCTGACAGACCGCAAATGGGCGCACATTCGTTTAGAAGGACGTAGCTTCGGTGATGTACCGTTGAATGTCGAACTCAAGCTCGAAGTGTGGGATAGCCCCAACAGTGCAGGTGTCATCATGGATGCGGTGCGCTGTGGCAAAATCGCGCTCGATAGAGGTTTGAGTGGCGCAATCGAAGCACCCAGTAGCTACTTCTTCAAATCTCCACCTATCCAGCCGGACGACGAAACCGCACGCGGTATGGTCGAGGCATTCATTCGTGGTGATACCTACACATGGCAAGACAAAGACCGTACAAAAGGGACGAGTATTCATCACGAGTAGACTAAAGTCCTACGCAAATTGCTTGACAAATTAGTTACATTACGTTACATTAACAACAGTAGCTTATAGCTACTACGTAAGTTCCCCCTGATATTTGTCCCAAGAACACGGTTTATCATCTTTGGTATACCGTGTTCTATCTTATAACACAGGTAACATCAGGTAACATGAAGTTGAGAACGTGGTATGCCCATTACATTTGAATGGTATGACCAAGAGCGCGGGATTCTTCTGACGACTGTGAGTGGTCGGTGGACGTGGAAAGATTATTTAGATATGCACGAGCGTGGTGTTGAGATGGGCTTAGAAGCACCGCATCGGCTCTATGTGCTTGTGGACTATCTGAACGCAGATTATGCCGTTCCGACAGGCATTGTACAGAACTTACCTAAAATCACAGCACACGTTCGGCAAGCCAATCCCAATTGGTATCTAACAGTGATTGTCACTACAAACCCGCTTGCCAGTACACTCATTAACCTCGTAAAACCATTTTCGCCCGCTGTACGCGACCATTACCATGTTGTCGCCACGCTCGAAGAAGCCCTCGCCATCATCGAAGCAGACCGTACTAAAGACAACTAAACCTCAACCAATGAACCTTCTAACGACTGTTACATCAGTAGTAAATCAAGAGAGCCGCCAAGCACAGGCAAATGGAAAGCACCTCGCGGTTAACGACAAGGTGCTTGTTGTATATTTTTTACTAGCTATTTCACACGCTCGTGCAATTTACGGATGCGCTCTGCCATAATATGCATAACTTGTAGCGCGAACATAGGTGCTTCCCCTATCAAATAGAGAAAGTGATATTTGTCCACTTCTACAATTTCACAATCTGTTTTCGCAATGGCATTCGCAGCGCGTGGCGCGGCATCAACCAAAGACATCTCCCCGAAGAAATACCCCGGACGCACCGTTTCTAGTAGAACATCGTTGTGAACAATTTCCACTTCTCCGGCACGTACTGCGTACATTTTTTTGTTCGCTTCGTCGCCTTCATTGAAGATAGTCTCTCCAGCTTTATATACGACAAAATCATCATGTTTGGTGAAGTAATCAACGTATCGCATCGTTCTAACCCCATTATAACTAGTGAGAATAAATACTGATCGCATAATAGCACGTCATCACAAAAATAGTAGAATACAGGCAAGGTCTTAAACATCACATAACAGTTATCAGGCGCACCACATGCTCACACGCAAAAAAATGGCATATCTGCCACATGACCGTGCAGTAGCAGTTATCGAACAAACAACATTGCCAGAAGAACAGACAGGAACAGCACTCTTCGCTGATATTTCTGGATTTTCTAAACTCGCACAAGAATTACGGTATCAGCTTGGCAATACAGCTGGCGCTGAAATGCTTATCGAACATTTGAACAAAGTGTTCACGGTATTGATTGATGCCATACACCAATACCGTGGAAGTGTGATTAGCTTTAGTGGTGATGCTCTCACATGCTGGTTTGATGATAAACAGTTAGGCGACACAAATATAACAGCACAATCGGCTCTGATGGCAGCAAATAATATGCAACATGCGCTTTCGCAAATGGCAAGCATCGTACTACCAGATGAAAGTAACATACAATTGAACATCAAAATTACCTTGGCTACAGGGACTATATCGCGGTGGATATTAGGTGCGCCAGATATTCAACTCATTGACACGATACTAGGTGCGCCTATCAATCGCTTATCAACAGCCGAGGCTATGGCAGTGGCAGGTGATATTATTTTAGATGAGCGAACACATACAGCAACTGCCTCATTTGTCTCTGTACTTGATACGATGCAACATGAGAAACACATATTCCGGCGTATCCGCCTCGATATACCCTGTGCTGAACCCAATCCATGGGATGCTATCAACGATATTACAGCAAATGAAGACGTATTTATGCAATGGGTACTCCCTGTAGTCGATTCACACTTAGAAGCCAACGTTGTCGATTTGACGGAGTTACGCATGGTCATTGCATTGTTCATGCGCTTTGAACTATACGATGATATAAAAGACCCACCCTATACCATAATGAATCGCTTCGTACACTGGGTTCAGCGTATTATCAATCAGTACGGAGGTAATGTATTACAATTAACATTTGGTGACAAAGGGCAATACTTATATGGCGTTTTTGGCGCACCTATTAGCTACGATAATAATGCCTCGCGTGCCTTAGAGGCAGCTACAGAATTACAATTTCCACCGGACGACTTACCTTTCCGCACACAAATTGGGGTGAGTACAGGTTTGATGCGGGTTGGGACATACGGTAGCCCCCGTCGCCATACCTATGGCGTCCAAGGAGATGAGGTTAACATTGCAGCCCGCCTGATGATGCACAGCGGATTAGGAGATGTGCTAGTATCTGAATTTGTAATACAACAAACAGAAGGCTTATTTTCCTATACTGATTTACATGAGGTTACTGTCAAAGGACAAAGTGATCCAATTGTAGTTGGTAAATTAGAAGGTAAAACTAACCGTTCGACTAGCACGCTTGCCATGCCTCGTATCGACAAAAATTCAATGATTGGACGCGAGCGCGAGTGGATGCAATTACACAGTGCGTTATCAACGTACCTAAAACATGACGAAGCCCAGCTCATCATACTACAAGGCGAGACTGGCGTGGGTAAAACCTACTTAGCGGCAGCTGTGCGTAAAACCATCGAACAGTCTTATGATTGTACGTGGTTCACAGCATCTTGTGACGATATTTTGGTACTGCCCTTCGCACCATATCGCTTTATCTTTCAACGGTACTATGAGTCATATCAGCGAAAAACAAAATCAGATGACGATGCTTTCTCATTAATGTACCAAGACCTCATTTTCACTGTACAGACCAGCCCACGATTATCCGATCAGATGCGCAATAGGATGGAAGAAGCGTTATCTCGCTATCAGAATCTATTACGCACAGTTGTCGCTTTTGAAACGGTTGCCAATCGCAGCATAGGTTTTTCTACTATGAATTTTAGCAAGCTCAGAATCGCTATGGTGTGGTTCTTACGTGCAATCAGCCTCAGAGAACGTATCATCATTCAAATTCAGAATAGCCACGCAATGGATCAAGATTCATTTGCCTTGACCGAGATGTTATTTGAATACAATGATGACTTTCCAGTAGCGATCATTCTGTCAAGTCGTCCAAACGAGGTGTTTTTAGATACTTTTTCTATATCGAACCGTATCGCAGTGTTGAATATCGTCCTCAAGCACCTATCAAGGCGTCATACACGGGATGTCGTGCGGGCGCTATTGGGCAAAGATGTCGATACAGACATCACTAACGTCATTCACAATCAATCGAGTGGCAATTCACTGTATATTCACTTGCTGACATTGGATTTAAAAGAGCAAAATCTCATCTACGAAGATGATACTGGCTGGCACTTTGTCCAAGAGATGAACGATACCGAAATCCCACTAGCGTTGCAAGAACATATTGTCACGCGCATTGACCGCTTAGGTTTACGCGCAAAAACAGTGATTCAAGCCGGTGCAGTGTTGGGCTTTGTATTCGATAGTCGTCTGTTGAGGCGCATCGTAGAAGACGATGATGATTTACAAGCGACAATAGACCTTTGCGAATGGCACAATGTCTGGAAGCGGGTTTCAGATACGCTCTATGAATTTAACAACAGCCTATTTCATTCTGTAGCATATGCAATGCTGGGTACTCAGCGCCAAGTTACTTTACACAATTTAGCTATTCAAGCCTTAGCAGAACTGACACCTGTGACATATATCAATCTAATCAAGATACGCGTTCATCGTAACGCTATGGATACACTCAAAGGCGATACTGATGTTAGTGCGGAATGAGGTAACAGTGTTCTATGGCATCGTAGTCTGTGTTGGCGTCGGGGTGATGCTCGGTATCAACTGAGGCGGAATAAGCGCGAGACTATCTTCCAGTGATTCCACCATCCAGCCCGTTTGACTGCCGACACTAATTTGCCACCATATATAGCCGTCCCTGCTTTCGGGTCCCGCAATAATCGTCCCGCGTGTGCCACTCTGCAACAGTGTCACCACACCAGCCGTCAAGCTCGGTTCAGCACGCATATTCAGATAACCATCCTCTGGCACATAAATCTGTATCGCTTGCCCAATCGTCCGAAAAGCAGGATACGATGGCAAAGCGGTCACAGTCGGTTGCGGTGCATCATTACTGAGCGCGTTGGGCGGGTCTTGTTCTGCTTGCGCGAGTGCTGTAAAAGCGGTGAGTTGTTCAAACGGCGTATTCTCCCCTGCCCATGCAATTTGCCAGTCACCTGCTTGTATCCAGAGCGTATTCCCCGCCGAATCCGTGCGCGTGCGGACATCGACTATTGCAGTCTGTTCTCTGACTTCGGTTGTATAGACGAACCCATCCGGCGTACCAGCCAGCGAATCCCCAACCAGCGGATAGCGCCGTATCTCTGCGCCATCACGCCCATACAATACACGCACCCGTACACTATCACTCACCTGTGCTTGCGCTAGCAGACGTTCCCCACCTTGTACAAACCATAGTTGCTCGTAACTCGCATCAGCAACTGTCGCAATCGGACGGCGTCCTTGTGCAATTGTATAAGCATGGAGCGCGTTCAACTGCATAGTGGACATCGGGAATAGTTCAGTGTCGGCTGGATAGCGATAATCATGCACCGCAGTGATGACCTCACCTGTTGGGATAAAATTTTGGCTGATGGTATCCGGTACAGCAACCGTTTCGCGCAAGGTATCCGCAAGGTAAAACCAGTGATAACTGCGTGTATCCACTGGAAAGCCTGTCTCTACAACAAATGTGATCTGTTCGCCCTGTATCGCCCGAATTTGAGGGACAACAGCCCCATGTAGCGCCCGATGAGGATTCGACACAGCATCTCGATAGTGTAATGTGCTGATAATAGCTTGTTGTGCGAGGTTGTAGACATGAATCTGCCAGCCCATACCGCCAAGATATTCTGTATAGACGATATGTTCATCCGTCAAATCAAACGCCACGTCACTGAGCGCCAACCAGTCATCGCGGTTATGGGCAATACCAATGTCACTGCGTTGAATCGTGCTGATAACACTGTTGTTGGCTGTGCTATAGACACGAATTGCATCATGGGTCGGATTGATATAAGCAAACAATGTGCCATCATGTGAGGGAATGATTTTTTCAGGATACGTGTTGCTGAACATGACAGGCAGTTGTTGGGCGTCAATCGTATTGCCACCGGTATCCACCCGCAAAAGTTGCCCTGTCGATGCGTCATATACCCATACTGACCACGCCACCTGCGCAGAAAGGCGCATCGTCCCCCATAACAAAATGCTCGTCATACAAGCGAGAAATATCCCAAAAAACCATCTATACCGCATACACGCATCCCTATGCGTTATTTGTCACTATCTACCGACAGTGTACCGTGCGGGCGTTTTAAGCTCCACTGTGTTGCCCTACGCTCAGACGATGATTGACTGACGCTCACATTCTCACTATCGACTCATAACAAGTTCATGGCGCGTTCAGGGCATATACCTATATTTAATAGTGAAATCTGATTTATATCAGATATGCAGGCAAACGGTGATTTGGGATTAGCGTCACCAAATCACTCCAATAAGCCCTTCCCTCTAGGCAACCCAGCGTGTCCCCCCTCACGTTGGGTTTGTCTGTTTAATGGGAGTAGAGTGTACTGAGTTATGAGTGCTGAGTGTATTCGTATCATTTTTTACTATCGTTTAAGAGAGTAAACACTTCCTCAGCCGCGTCTCTAGTTTCTTCATCCTCATGATGGTCACGAATATGAGTATAGGTATCTGTGGCGTCTCTGATTAACGCTATTAGATTTTTCGTGTAATCTGATTGTTCAAGTGTTTTTGGATAGCCACCGCTCGTGTATATCCAATCTCTAATTGCACCTAATAGTAAGTCTTTATCCGCAACTGTTGGGATACGTAGTAAATGAATAAAATATGGAACGAGATAGGGTGTTATAGCACGCGATTCATGTAATCTGTGATAAAACAAAATATCATAAACAGCGTCTGTTTCCTCACCTGTTGAAGTTAGAAGTTTACGTAGTTGATAGTTCAGATTTGGATAGCCGAAAGATTTCCAGTCAATTTTGCTCAGCTCATCACTCATAATTAATCCCATTGCTTTCAACAAAAAAAGAACAGAGCAAGCTCCATCCTCAAAATAGTTTTCCTAGACACTCTTGCTTAACTATCAGCCGTCGGCAATGCCATCGTGAATGTCGCGCCTTTGCCGACACCATCACTCTCCGCCCAGATGCGCCCGCCATGTGCTTCCACAATGGCACGGCAAATGCTCAAGCCAATACCCAGCCCACCATGTTTACGCACCATATGGTCTTCAACTTGATAGAACTCCCCGAAGATTTTATCAATCTGTTCAGGCGCAATACCAATACCGTTATCTGTCACGCTGATGTGCATCTCGCGTTTACTGACGAGTGTGGCTTTCAGCGTAATTTTGCCACCATCATCGGTAAAGCTAATGGCATTGTGCATCAAATTCGTGAGCGCCATGCTGATGCGTGTCGCATCAACTGCCAGTAATTTGTCTTCTTCTGGTGGCTCATAGCTGAAATCGTAGTCCTGTAAATCCATCAGTGCAATCAAATCTGAGGTAACAGCCTTCATCAGTGAGGAGGTTTTAATATTGCTGATGTGCAAGTCAGCACGATTCTGTTTCAGATAACGTAGGTTCACCATATCTTCGATGATTTTACGTAATTTGAGCGCACTCTCTAGCACTTTGCCCGCATGCTCTTTTGCAGATTCACTTTCCTCTTCTTGTAAGAAGCTCGCATAGCCCATGATAACACCGAGCGGGGTACGTAATTCATGGCTGGCAATCGCAATGAAATCATTCTTGAGCTT
>JBCBKJ010000061.1:0-35073 GCA_038522085.1 Chloroflexota bacterium | reverse complement strand
GGCACTGCGCCTGCGTTGTAGTGAACACCGATACAATCCATGAATTGTCCTGCACCTGCATTCGCCATCTGACCTAAGAAAGCATCGTCGTTGTAGCCACCCTGCGCGTTATTTGGCAAACCACCCGAAGGTGCAGGTGCGCCACTGATAACGATGGTCGCGCTATTATTCGCTTTGATGACCTGATATGCCGCGCTCAACATTTGGGTGTAGTTACCCCCACTGATTAAGCCAGAGGGCCATTCGCGTGGGATATTCGGTTCATTCCATACTTCGAGAGCATCTGCGCCACCAGCCGCCAAGCCACCCAAGAATTGTGCAAATTCTTGGTAATACTGTGCTGGGTTGCCTGCGATGTCGTTGGGGTCGCCGAGAACGCTCAACAAGACACGGAAACCACGCCCTTTCGCAGCATCAATTTCGCCTTGGAAGTTGCTGGCAGGTGTGCCAGGCGTCCAACGTACTTGTCGTTTCACCCATGTCATGCCTGTTTGGCGCATCAGGTCGCTAAATGGATAGTTTGATTGTGTCACTTGTCCACCGAGTTCAAAGCCTGTGATAGGCGCAGTGTTCGGAGGTGGATTCACGACAACAGGTGTTTCACCGCCACCGGGCGCAGGCGTTGGTGCAGCCGTGCCATTGACCGTAAGCACTTGCCCAACAAAAATCAGATTCGGATTCGCAATGCCGTTTGCCGCCGCCAATTGTGTAAAAGACGTGCCGAAGCGCCGTGCAATAGATGACAATGTATCGCCAGGTGCAACCGTGTAGGTACTTGTGCCACCACCATCACTTGGTGGCGGTTCAGTTGTACCCCCGTTATCGGCTGGAGGCGGTTGTGGCGCAGGCGTGCCACCCGTTGTTCCTGGTATCGTCAGTTGTTGCCCGACGAAAATCAGATTCGGGTTGCTGATGCCATTTGCCGCCGCTAAATCATTGAGAGATACGCCGTAGCGCAACGCAATGCGGAAGAGATTCTCGCCATTCTGAACTACATGAACAATCGGACTATCGCTGTCCTCCTGTGCTTGTACGACCACGCCCACCGAGAGCATCATCATACAAAGCGCAAATACTGCTACTAAACGCCGCATACGGTCTCCTTCATTTGTGTGTTAAATCTGTTGCGTTGCACGCAAGGTTAGTATGTGTTAGCAAGTTTAGCACGACATGGCTATTCGCGCTGATGATTGCCTCTATTTCCGTGCATTTTGCTATCAAGCATATATGATATGAGCATTTTGGGGGCGCGTAGGGCAAGCGTATGGTCGTTTTTGCAAGTTTTTTCAATGTGGTGTTTGTCTCAAGTAATTATGTTGAGCGATGTGCGTATTTACCGTCTGTAAATTAATGTGTTATCTACAGGTATCTGTGAGAAAGGGCTTGTATTATATTTCTCAAAAGGCTAAATTAGCTTTTAAAAGGTCAAGAAAGGTCGATTATGAAACCCTACAATGAATTGACGTTGCGTGGCAAGGCACGTCGACTACGTGTACTAGCATGGAATGCCTTAAAACATTACGAACTCGACATCCGTAAGTTGCGTCTCATATCGAACGATCAAAACGGCATTTTTCGCATTGATACCAGCGATGGTCAAAAATACATTTTGAGAGTCGCCATGCCAGATGCTGGGCATAGCCTCGCTGAGATTCAATCTGAGAAGATGTGGCTCAACCATTTAAAAACCCTTACAGGCATCAATGCACCGCAACCTATCAAGGCAAAAAATGGCGCGTGGATAGTCACTGAAACGGCGCACGGTGTTCCACAACCACGCCATTGCTCTATTTTCACATGGGTTCCTGGCGTAGATTTAGGCGAGCGTCGTACACCCGAAAACTGGCGTGCATTCGGAGAGCTTTCGGCGTTGATGCACGAAGCAGCACGCGATTTCACACCATCAGCAGACTTTAGCATCCCTGTTTACGATACGATTTTCATGTTTGCGGAAGACAATGTGCTATTCAACCCAGAAAATCGTCATGCCTACAAAGACGGTGAAGCCGACCTCATCAGGCAGGCGTTAGAACGCATTGAGCGCGAAATCAGCGATATTCATCAGACACAAAGTGATAAAATACGGGTCACACACGGCGATTTACATCATTGGAATGTACGTATAGCGCGTGGCAAAGTCAGTCCGATTGATTTTGAGGATATTATGTGGGCGCACCCTATTCAGGATATTGGCGTCTCGCTCTATTACAATCGTCTGGATGATAATTATGATGCGCTACTGACAGCATTCAAAGCAGGCTACGAATCAGTGACGCCTTGGATAGAGAGCTATCCAAGACAATTAGAAGTGCATATCTTGGCACGGCGCTTGCATTTGCTCAATTTCATCTTTGCCGCTACCGAGTTTGACATCAGTCAATTTCCAAAATTTCTACCAGCCGTCATGCAACGTATCGCATGGGTACAAGAACACGTTTGGGACAAAATTTAATCCGCTGTTTCTGCACGCGCAGTTACGAACGCCCGTACTGAGCGTTCAACATCATCTGGCGTTGTCTCCCATGAGCAGACACTGATGCGTATCACAGGTTCGCCTTGCCACGATGACCCACCACACCAGCATTCACGGCTTGTTTGTATGTGTTGTAGCGTGCGCTGGGTGTGTTCAGGCGTATCACACACGACGATTACCTGATTGAAAACAACATCGTTTAGTACACGGAAACCTTCTTTTTCGAGCAATGTGCCAAATAACTGGGCATTCTCGACCAATTGTGCAATCAAACTATCTATGCCCTACTGACCTAAATTTTTAAGCAACGCCCATAGTTCGATGCCCCGCGCCCGTCGTGACATTTCCGGCGTGTAGAGCCTATTGTCTCGCTCATCGCTGAATTGCAGATATGACCCCCTTGCTTGCAAGGCACTGACCATCGCAGAACGGTCTTTACAGAGTACAACGCCGGAATCATAAGGTGCGTTCAAGGTTTTGTGCATATCCACTGACCATGAATCCGCCAGCTCTATGCCTTCTGTGAGATACTTAGTTTTCTCGCTTGCCGCCGCCCACAGACCAAACGCCCCATCGACATGCACCCATGCACCGACCTCGTTTGCGTGTTCACAGACCCTTTTCGCGGGGTCAAATGCGCCCGAGTTGACATTCCCTGCTTGCAGAATAACGAGTGTCAGTGCATCCAGTTCTGGCAGATGACTCGCATCCAGCCGTCCCTGTTCATCTGCGGGGACAAGCTGAATTTGCTCGCGTCCAATGCCCAAAATAGCGAGTGCCTTACGGACGGTACTATGTGCCTGTTCTGACATGACTACTTTGAGGCGTGGCGCACCGAATAGCCCGCGTTCAGCAATATCCCAGCCTGCCCTGCTGAGGAGTGTGTTGCGTCCAACCAGCAAACCACACATTGTCGCTACCGATGTGCCTGTCACGAAGCCTGCAACTGTGTTTTCCGGCAAACCAAATAAATCTACCAGCCAATTTTCACAGACTTGTTCGAGCTTGGCAGCAATCGGCGACATCACAAATAAGCTAGCATTTTGATCCCATGTATCCGCCAACCAACGCGCCGCTAACGCCGTCGGAATGATGTTGCCATTCACAAAGCCAAAATAACGTCCACCACCCTGCGCGACAGTTGCAGGTGTTCCCCATTGATGCAATTGCTCCAGCACCGTGATAGCCTCTTGGGATTCATCAGGTAGTGCTTCGTCAAAATGCGCTAAATCTGCGAGGGCATCTTCCGATGGATACACGGTACGCGCCGCGATAGTCTGTAAATAGGCAAGCGCGTAATCTGTGGTTTGCTGAAACAATTGGGGATTCTCTTTATCTTGCTTGAGGTGTTGCCATAGTGGGGATTGTGCGTTGGTGGGCATGGACTTTCCTTTAGTGTGATATAGATAGCATGTTTCAGGTATGTTCTCAGAAAATTATGTCGGTTATTTTAACAAGTGTGCCTGTTACTTGCAGAATATGTCAGTCCCAAGCCGTACACGCTATAATTGCGTACTATATCTTATGATACAACCAATAAGATGCAGGATTACACCGACTACTTAATACTTATCTCACATTATCTTGCCTAAACACTATAAAGAGGAATTTAATTATGAAATCAATCTTTCGTTTCTCACTTACGCTGACAATTTTATTGCTATTTACCCTATCTATCTCTGCGCAAGAAGTTCTCCGTCAAGGGGCTATCCCCGTACAATGTGGCAATATCATAGAAGCAGAATTTACCTCCAACTTTACAGAGCAAAATTATGAAATTGACTTAGAGCCTGGCACCGCATTGAATGTGAGCCTTATCCCCTTAGGTAGCGGGCTGGAAACAGATATGGTCTTGGTTGGACCAACGGGCGTTATCCTCTGGATTGCAAGTGGGTATCCAAGTGGCAATGGTGCTTGGCTACAGGCAACGACACAGCCGACATTGGAAACAGATACGCTGGGAAGTCGGGGCATTCATACGATAAAAGTGTTCAATTTTACTGAGGCTGAATATCGGCAAGCAGATGGTTCTTATTGGAGTGTTGGCGCAAATGACACAACAGGTACAGGTGTCTATTCACTATTCATCGGATGTACTTTGCGCGATGGTACGATTATAGAGCCGGGCGATTCATTGCCTGAAACAACAACGACAACAGACAGCTCATCGGATTCAGCACCCACGTCTGCGCCTGCCTTCTCTGGTTTTGGCTTTCCAGGACTTGTCCCTGTCGATTTTTCGACTGTCGCTCGCATCCCGATTCCGGCTGGGGTGGCGCTCAGTGGGGCTATCACCCCAACGGGCAGTGAAATTCTAGGCTATGTATTTGAAGCCAGCGAAGGCGATACGGTTGCACTCGATTTTGCACGCTTGTCTGGTAATCTCAATTTGGGATTAGTCGTGATTGATGCCGATAGCAATGTCATTTTCCAGACGAGCATGGTCACAGGTGATACGCTCTCGACAACATTTACTATACCAACGAGTGGGGAATATACGGCTGGGGTATTCCGTTTAGACTTGTTGCCCCCTGTTAATCCCGAAGCAACTGCGTTCCAAGTGACGGCTACCGTCAATCCATAAATAGAGACGCTGTAATCTTAGCTAGTGGGTGGTGTCATGGTACGTCACCTTACTAGCGCCTTTTGGTGAGAACAGTATCCTCAGACCCAATCTGCAAATCAACAACGACAGGCAAATGGTCACTGCCACTAAAATCGCCTCTATACATGCGTAGCGGGGTGATAGGGGCGCTAGACCACACATAGTCGATACGCAAAATTGGCAAGCGGAGTGACGGGTACGACCATGTCATGCCCCAATCACGCCCTACCAGCCGATAACTATCCTGCAAGCCAGCGTCATGCAGGGTATTAATCGCAAGCGATGTATGACTCAGGTTGAAATCACCCGCAAGAATAACAGGCATATCTTCATCAGTAGCAAGCTGAACGAGCGTTTCTATCTGCCCATTGCGACGCGCTTCATTGTAGTTCAGGAGCGAATCGAGCGAACGGCGTCCAGTGACAGTGCGCCCGACATGCCGTTGTGCAATCGGTGAGGTCAGATGTACACCATAGATAGCAACAGGCGTACCCTCAATCTCTAAAACGGTGCGCAAGGCAACCCGCCCACTATTCTCAGTGCGTTCTTCAAGCACGACGAGTTCGCTTTCGATGAGCGGAAAGCGTGAAAACAAGTAGATATTATTCGGAATGGAGGCTTCGTAGGGATACTGCGCTGCTAAACGCGGTAACTCGCGTTGGTGCGTTCCCATTAGCTCTTGCAAGATAATCACATCCGCATCTTGTTCCAGCACCCAATCAATACTTTCGTTGATAGTCGGGTTTCGGTCACGCAGATTGTAAGTCAGTAAACGGACATCATGCGGCGCATCCGATTGGTGTAGGCTAGGTTTTGGTGCGAGGAGGTAAAAGCCTACTACCAATAGCACACAAGCAATCACTACGGTACGTTTCGCTTGGCAGAGCGCCATGCCAGGTAAAATGAGCAGTAAAGGCACGAACAGCCACAGCGCAAAAGTGTGGAGCAAGCCCAACCAGCCATTCGTTGATACACCTACGATGCGCAGTAGTAAATAGCACCCTAAAAACAAATTATACGCATTGACGAACCACGTCACACGGTCACGCAATGACACGCTCATGGAATGGCTATGTCTACAATCAATGGCAGATGGTCACTGCCAAGTGGCGCACCCACCGTTGCCGATAAGCTGGTAATATCGTCGCTGTGCCATACATAATCGAGACGGAATAGACGCGGGTAGCCTCTGCCGAGGTCTTCATTTGTACCATCGCCAACAGGCCATGTTGCGCCTGTCCCCCATGATGACGAACGATAGCCATCTGTCAGTTGCGCCGCAATCCGATGATAAATAGGCGACCATTCTGTGAGGTTCAAATCTCCAATGAGTAATACAGGGGATTCGTCGTCTGCAATGATGTCGAGTAGGTCGCGGATTTGCTGATTCCGTTCGCTTTCGTCATACCGCAACGGCAACCACGCGCCTTCGTTATCATTTAAAGGAAACCATGCGTGGATGTTATAGACAACAACTTCGCGCCCTGCAATATCCAGCACAGCGCGTTGCACAGGTGATTCGTTCACCATGATGTCTTCAGCTTCCACAATGGGATACTGTGAAAAGAGCGCCACACCAGAACGTTCCTGACGGGTTGCCTGATAAGGATATGCCTCTATCAAAGCATCAAACGCCTCAAAATCTTCAGGGGCAGGCATATCTTGTAAAGCAAGAATCTCAGGTTGGAAGCCCAATAGCCAATCAACGGCTACCTCTGTGTTGGCATTATCCGGTTGCACATTGAAAGAGATAACTTGCAATGTCTCAGCATCGGGGTCAGCGGAGGGTGGATTGACGAACGGGGCAGAGAGCGCAGGTCCTATCCATAAAACACCAACGAGCGACGCCAGCAAGTACACGCCCGACAAACGCGGGGCACGTAAGAGCAAGCTAATCAGCAAGCCAATAATGACAGGGAAAAATAAATACGGCGCGACATTGTTCAGAAATGCAATAAAACGCCATTCAACAGGCACAACAAAGCGCCCTAGCAAATACACGACAATGAACAACATGTACCAGATTAAGATGCTCACAAGCCAGCGACTAGGTGTTGAAATCGACGGTCTATCGTTCATAAAGCCTCGGTGATGGTATGAATGAATATGTGCAGGCTGTAGCCTAGCACAACCTGCTTATCTATCATAGCGAAAATTGATAGGCACGTCATGAGCATTTGTCATAAAATAACCAGTACGTAACAAAAAAGGATGCGCAAGGCATCCTTTGTAGCGTGTTTTCTTATGAAAAGTAATTGTATTTTTGTTGTGACCAATCAGATAGCGCGACGATTGGCAAAGGTAAATTCGTTATTCTCGAAGCGCAAAATTTTACCTTCGCGGTTGCTGATACACTGTGGTTTTGCACTCCAGCGCGTTTTGTAACCAATCGGGTTCACATGTACGCGACCATTATCATAATCAATCTTCGTAACCAGCGCCTCTATCGAGTGCAAGCCGGCTGTGATTGTGATGGTCACTTTCTGCCCAATATAGATATTGGATGGATATTGACGAGCCATTGTCTATTTACTCCAAAAAATATATGTGTTTTTTGTGTGTTTATGACAAATTGTACTCGAAATATGCCTCATAAACCCTTGAGGAAGTTTAGCACTAGATGAGTAATCAACGCTTCATTCACTCAGTAGCCATGCAATTGCGTTATCGCGTTCATCTGCTGTGAAAAAGCGCGTTTTGTCTTTCGCCGGAGCAAGCGTACTCAAGAAAGTATCCGCAAGGCTCAACAAGACTGACCCATCATGCAGAATAACGGTACGCCCAGCCGCCCGTTCACCAACCTGCGCTTCCAGTTTACGAAAGCCACGTACCAACTTCCCCATCTGGTTATTGGTCGTGCTTTGGGTCGTGTCGATGATATAGCGCATCGTATCTTCTGGTTTAGAAGCATCCAGCAAATCCCGCGCAATCTCGAAGAAGTTTTCTAGCCCGGCATCACTACCACCCGTGAAAACAAACTCGTGAATCTCTGAGGCATAGTAGATATACCTAAGTCCATCGCGTTCGATGCGTTCAACAATTTCCATAGTGTGTTATCCATTGTGAAAGTAACTATTATCATGATAGAAAACAAGTTAGCCTGAAAGCATAAAATTTTGCAGAGTGACAGGTGAATATTGCTAGAAAAATCGGTTTGTACGAAGTAAACGAGGTACTAAAAAGTGGCTTTCGGTAATGCTTAATTCCAAAGGCACATTAAACAACTATGCCTGCACCCTAAGGCACAGGCATAGCTATCAAGGAGGGAGACATGCGTCCGGGTACTGCATTATGAGTAGGGGGAGTACTCATAAGCATTTGCGAAGGCAACCATACCAAGCTAACAGTACACGCTCTGCACATTTTGGTTCTACCATCAAAAGTGATTGCCTCACCATTCGCACACACACAACGTTCAAAATTTTCTGAAAGTTGTGAATATAACTATATGGTATGCGTAATAGCCTCCCTTGTAAAGTGATTTGTGAAGCCTCTCACACTGTTTTTATCTAGCATTAATCTACGAAAACAGGCTGACAGATTGCCCTTTCACGGTTATCATGGTCGCCTACTCAATAGGCTATCTTTTGAACAAGGCACATCATGTCTAAGCGACTTACGGCGCTCTCATTGGTACTCATACTCAGCAGTTTACTCATCGCCTGCACAGGTGAGCAGACCAGCGTTAGCTACGAAACAGGCGACCTCATATACGAAAATGCGTTTGATGACCCCACCTCATGGGAATCATTTGGTTACGTACAAACCCAATTCGGCGTAGTAGATGGCAAGTACGCAGCAGTCTCGGCTGGGGGTGGCTATATTCCTGTCACAAACGGCGAAACACATAGCAACGCTGTTTTAGAAGCAACGGTGACGCAGGTCAGTTCGAGTGAGAACACCGCTTTCGGCATTATCTGTCGCTCGCAACCCTCAAATCCAATTATTGGCTACTATTTCCTGATTGCCAGCGATGGCTCGTATGGTATCCGCATTGGCGAATCGAACCGTGTGCGCGTACTCGTCCCTTGGACACAGCACAACGCGATTAACACCGGACAAGATAGCACCAATACGATTCGTGCTGTGTGCATTGATGATTATTTCGCCATGTATATCAACGGGCAATTTGTAGCGGAAGAACGCCATGACTGGCTCGAACAAGGCGTGATGTCGCTGGTTGTCAGTTCGCCGGATAGTGTGCAAGTCGCCGCTGAGTTCGATGACGTGACGATTTACGAAGCGACGCTCAACGAGTGATTCAGCGAATAGTGAGGTAATTCATGGGCGGGACACTCCTCAATGTGGTGACGGTACTCATCGGCAGTCTGATTGGCATGTCGGTGGGCAATCGCTTTACAGAAAAAATGCAAGAATCGGTGGTGATTGGCTTGGGCATCATCACGCTGATTGTCGGCTTACAGAATGCCTTCGCCACAGGCAATATCATCATTCCCTTGTTGGCGACGGTGATTGGTGTGCTGATTGGCGAGGCGTTGCGCATTGACCACGCGCTCGAATCGTTCGCTGGCTGGCTAGAAAAACGTTTCGCTGGCGACACACCAACCGATAGCGAATCCCCCACTGAGACAGACGCACTCTCCCCGCGTGAGCGTTTTATCACAGGCTTTGTGACAGCAAGTCTCGTCTTTTGTGTCGGTCCTTTGACGATTGTCGGCTCTATCCAAGATGGGATGGGCTTGCAGAGTGGCTTTCAATTTTTGGCAATCAAAAGCACGCTCGATTTATTTGCGGCGATGGCGTTCGCGGCAAGTTTTGGCGTTGGCGTGCTATTCACTACCGTGACAATTCTTGTGGTACAAGGTGGTTTGGCGTTGCTGGGTATGCTACTCGTCTCGTTGATGAACGATACCAGCACGATTGACGCCCTGACCACCAATCCCGCCATTATCGAGATGACCGCTGTCGGGGGCGTCTTGCTGATTGCGCTGTCATTTGTGTTGCTGGGCATCAAGAAACCGCGTGTTGCTAATTTCCTCCCTGCCCTCGTGATAGCGCCACTGATGGTTGTGGCAGGTCAGGCATTAGGGATTCCAGTTTATCCGTTGTGAGTTTGTTCAGCTATTCTGCTTTTACTACTTCCATGATTGTAGCTTGCTACAGTGCTTCAATTGATATAAAAATCTCTAAGTACACAAAACCTATTATGTTATACTAGACTTAAATAATCTAAGTTTAGGGACAAAGTTCTAATATGGAAAATTCAATTGACAGTGCAAAAGCACCCAACATTATTTTGCGCCTTGTTTATGCAATTCTAGGCGGAATGGTCGGGCTACTTCTCTGGCTTTTCCCCATCTGGTTGCTTGACATGATAGTTTACATCACTGTCATACTGATTGGCGTTGGTGTCGGTGCTGGTATCCGAGGATTTAATTTCGAGGGCGAAGGAACAATGATAAATGCGATAATGGCATTTATCATTGCTACGGTTCTACTGATTGTTGGCGATATAACAGAGAGTTGGCTTCTATTTGGAAATATCGCCCTAACAATTGACAATATCACCGAGTTGGCGATGTTCAAAATCGAGGATGATTTCATACGTGGCATGTTCTATCTAATGACACCTTTCGTAGCAGCCTACACCGCCAAAGGAAAGTTTGAACAGCCAGAGCAGGATGTGCAAGCATAGTCTTCTCTGTGTCTCGGTGGCGAAAAATCATGGCACCCACACCGCAAACATATAATTGGCATTATCAGGCGTGACACGGCGCAGGTTATTACCATCTGCTTGCGAAACGTACACGCCCCAATTACCATTCTCGCCCTCGTTGGACATATACGCGACGTGCGTACCAGCAGGCGACCACACAGGGTCAGCCGTAAATTGGGCGTCGGATGGGACAGTTGTCACCTCACCTGTTGCGCTATCCCACTGATAAATCGGTGGGATACCTTCTACATCAGCAACCAAGACCTCACGTTCACTGATGAAATAGACAACTTCACGGTTAGCGTCGCCGTAACCCCAAAAACCGTGTAAATCGTCGGCTTCGTGGGTCGTCAACTGCGTGATGTCGCCTGTAGCGAGGTCTATCGTATAGATATTTTCATTACCACCATCATCGCTATTGAATGCCAGCCGTGTGCCGTCCGGCGACCATGAAGCATACCAATCACGCGGGAGACGGTTCGTTTGGCGCGTGGCATCGTCTATATCGAGTGTGCCATCCTCAGTGACAGCAACTGTATAAATTTCTAAGTTCACATCGCGCACCGACGACCACGCTATCATGCGACCATCCGGCGACCAAACGGCATCCCAATCGAATTTACCCTGTCGCACATAACCCATAATCGCGCTCATGATACTCAGTTCAGCTTGTTCTGTCCCATCAGCATTCATCGTCATCGGACCTAAATCCAACGGGTCAGAGCGATTTGCCAACCAGTTAATCGTCTGCCCTGCCAAATCATACGCACCAAAAATATCCTGTGCGCCACTGTCATCTGCTGTGAGATTGGTCACGCTCCCATCCGCGCCTAACAACACTAAATCCCAATCACCTGCAACATCGCTCATGACGAGTAAATCACGCGGGGGATTGCCATCGGGAATGCCTTCGCCTATGTTCTCGACAGTATCTTCAGTGATGTCATCGGCTGTCGATACGCTGAGGGGCGTCGCTTGCAACGTGTATTGCCAGAACCCATAGGCTATACCCACTATCGCTATCACTACACAGATAATTGTTACTATCACACGTCGCGTCATCTCATTGCCTCATGTTATTTATCACGTATTTGCTACATATGTTGTAGAGTCTGGAAAATAAAACAAATTTCGTAGGGGCGTTGCTGTGTCTGCGCCCACTCGGACAGCGACACAGCCCTATCCCTACAATTTAAAAACTTCTAGGACGCTACAATTAGCATTCAGACTTACCTACAAAATTTAACCCCTGTAGGATTGAATAGCAACGCGATTCATATTAAAGTGAGCATATACACAACAAACCATGCAAAAATGAAGCGAAGGAACGAGCGTGCCAACTGTACTCTATATTGAAGACGATAATGCAAACATCGAACTCATCAAGCGTTATCTGACTGTGATTGATTGCGATTTTGTGAGCGCGACGGACGGGGGAACAGGCATCACGGTTGCCGCAGACATCAATCCCGATGTTATTCTGCTGGATATGTATCTGCCAGACATGCACGGTATGGATGTTGCAGAGCAAATTAAAGCGATGCCTGCCCTCTCCAACATACCAATTGTTGCTCTCACTACCGATGATAGCGACGAACTCGAACGTGCTTGCTTAGATAGAGGCATCACGGCTGTCCTGCATAAACCTGTGCGCCCACAAAATCTGCTGGAAACGGTACAATTTTACAGTGCATGATGCACGCCAAGTACATTTCTGATATAAAATAAAAACAACCGTCCTCCAGCAAGAGGATGGCGTTTTTTCTCTGTAGGGACGAGTCTCGATTGGCGTTGATACATCGTCCCTGCAACCACCTTGTTATGCAGCAACACTGTCGCGTAAATTGCGAATATAAGTGATATTCTGCATCGCTAAATCTTCTGTCCACCAGATTTCAAATGTCATCCACCATAAATGCCCTTTGCGTTCTTGCAGGCGTTTGTCAAAGGCATTAATCATACCAATAGTTTCATCTTGGGTGCGTTCCAGCAAGCTCACAAGCGCATCGGTTGTACCGTAAACAGCGAGGATGGCATCAATGCGTTCTTGTTCGTGTGCATAGCCATTGATGCGACGCGGACCATTAGCATAAGTGGAAAGCCACTCTAGCGTATGCCGTTGTTGTAAGACGATTCGTGCAACCATTTCACGGATGCTCAATTGGTCATCCGCAGGTTTGTGTTTAGCATCCTCAGCCGATACACTGTCCAGTGCGTCTTTGAGCGCCACATTCACACGCTCGTATTCAGCGCGATGTTGGTCAGCCATCTCATCAAAATTCGCAGGAATCTCCGGTACGAAATGCCCTTTTAGCTCAACATCAACGGTCTTCTCTTCATCGCCTCGTAAATACGTGAGCGGCACACTATCACCAGGTTTTTTATCACCGATGATGCTATGAATATTCCGGGCATCATTAACTGATTTGCCATCTACACCTAAGATAATATCGCCAGCCGTGATACCAGCATTCGCTGCACTATAGCCATCAACTGACCGTGCAATACGCGTACCTTCACCTTCATAGCTACTATCCACTATGACACCCACAAGGACCCTATCAGTAATACTCGGACGGCTACCTGTCTCCAAAATAGATTTCAAGTCGCCAAGATGCGTTTCCCAAAAGGATTCATAGCTCGCTTTGTGGTCGCTATCGGTAAAGCCCTTGTGCTTGAGCGTGACGGTGATGCCAGCATCCGTTTCTTCTAGCTTGAACACTACCCGCGTCACCCATTCGCTACCATCATGCCACGACATGTCGACCAGCTTATGTTCTTCGATGGCATTATACGTCCCATAAACATGACGCTCGTTGCGTACCCAGATAAAGGTCGCAAAACCATCATCAGCCGAAAAATGTACATGGGCATCGTAGCAGAGCCAATCGCACAAATCATCGCGGTTACTCAGCATCGACCAAAGATGCGCCATTGGGGCATCAATAGTGACGGTCTGCATGATTTTCTCCGTCGTCAGAGCGGTCTGTGTCGTCATAAAACACTCCTTATAAAAGACAATTACTTAAATATTTTGTTTACCCGCATAATTGGGTTAACGATTAAATAGTAAGCAGTCTGCTGTTCTATGTCAACATTGTGAAATTTTGCACGAGTGTGTGCGTTTAATTTGTGCTAGGTGATAGCATGTATTTTCGTGCTATACTTACGGGGAAAATACTTTTTGCTCGCAGATTTTGATGCAAATTTAGAACCCAATACGGTGTTTGAATGGCGGACAATGCAGGCATTGTCCCTACTACCCGTTATTTCTGTATCACTTTTAGAAAGCATCATTATCTGTAGGCAAGCCAACTATTGTTTAGCAATGACAGAGGAATAATGATTATGCTTCAAGGTATCCCTGGTCTGATGATGGACTATCAGCTCACGCTGACCCCGATTATGAAACGTGCCAAGCAACTGTATCCCGATAAAAAAATTATCACGCGCTTCGGCGATAGCTATCACACCCATACCTATGGTGATTTTTATGACCGCTGTAGCAAGCTCGCAAACGCACTGACCAAACTCGGTGTAGAAGCCGGAGACCGTATCGGCACATTTGCATGGAATAGCTATCGTCACCAAGAACTCTATTTTGCGGTGCCGTGCATGGGTGCGGTTGTCCATACGCTCAATTTGCGTTTACCAGCCGACCAACTAACCTATATTGTCAACCATGCCGAAGACAAAATCATTTTCGTAGATGACACCTTGCTCAAATTGATTGAGCCAATGGTCGAACATTTTGAAACCGTTGAGCATTTTGTGGTGATGTGTGATGGTGACTTGCCAGAAACCAGCTTGCCAAATGCCCTCAGCTACGAAGCATTGCTCGCAGAAGCATCCAGCGATTACGACTGGCAAGATATTGACGAGAATGCCGCCGCCGCGATGTGTTATACCTCCGGCACAACAGGCAATCCCAAGGGCGCACTCTACTCACACCGTTCGCTGTATTTGCACACGATGGCATGTTGTATGACCGATGTGATGCAAGTGAGCAATAGTGACAGCATCATGCCTGTGGTGCCGATGTTCCACGCGATGGCATGGGGTTTGGTGTATGCGGCAACGATGGTCGGCGCTGAGTTGGTATATCCTGGCGCTCATATGGCACCCGCTGACCTCGCTAAGACGATTGCCGATAATAAAGTGACTATGACGGCAGGTGTTCCGACGCTGTGGCTTGGCTTGCTACAAGTGCTAGAAGAAAATCCTGAGTTGGATGTCTCGTCAGTACGAGCAATGCCTGTCGGTGGCTCTGCCGCGCCACGGGCGATGATTGATACCTATCGCAAAAAATACGACATTCAGATTATCCACGCATGGGGCATGACCGAACTCGCACCCATCGGCACAGTCGCACAACTCAAGAGCAACATGCAAGCATGGGACGACGATGCCCAACTCGATGTAATGGCAAAGCAAGGCTGGGCAGTGCCGACGGTTGAAATGCGCATTGTAGGTCCCGAAGGCGAAGAACTCCCTTGGGATGGCGAAACGATGGGCGAATTACAGGTACGAGGTCCACATGTAGTACGCGAATACTACAACGATGAGCGCAGTGCGGATAGCTTCATGGATGGCTGGTTCCGCACAGGCGATGTCGCCACCATTGATAGCGAAGGCTACATGAACATCGTTGACCGCACGAAAGACTTGGTCAAAAGTGGTGGCGAATGGATTAGCACCGTCGAGCTAGAAAATACGATTATGGCACACGACGATGTGCTAGAAGCCGCTGTGATTGCCCTACCGCATCCAAAATGGCAAGAACGCCCACTCGCCTGTGTGGTCAAGCGCCCAACAGCGAAAAAAGAAGATGTCAAACAAGGTATCCTCAACTTACTCGCAGAAAATTTCGCTAAGTGGCAATTACCAGATGACATTGAGTTCATTGATGAAGTACCAAAAACCAGCGTCGGCAAATTCGATAAAAAAGTGCTACGCAAAACTTACCAAGATTATCAATTTGCAGAATCAGAAGAAGAGCCGGCTGGGGACTAATTTTTGGCAAATAGTCTGAAATCGTGACTAACGGACGCACAAAAGTTAATTGTGCGTCTGTTTTTCATTAACTTATCACGAATCTTAATTATTCCTAAGTTTGTATTCCCTTACAATTATGCTATAGCATAATAATTGTATCGGAGTAACAAAATGGCACTTGTTTCATATAAAGCAGAATCCTTTGTCGCACCAGAAGGCTCAGAAATTATCGGGTTAGCGGTTCGTGCTAACTTTACCAACCTCGTCCCTGAAATATGGAATCCTATTCTTGAAAAATATGACCTCAAAGCAAGTGATATTGACGATAACGCATGGTATCCGTATCAGCTTGCACTCGACCTCACACGCCAGGTAGCTAACCAACCAGGCGGGCAATCCGCACTTGTTGCCAATGGAAAATCCATCGCTGAAAATCTGAATACAGACGAAATCAAAGACATCGAAGACTTTTTAACTGTTTGGATGGAACGCATCGTAAAAAGCGCCCTCCGCAATATTCCAGATGACATGGGCTATATCGTTGAAAAAGTAGACGACCAACATTTCCGTGTTGCCAGCAATATACCAGCCGATAACGATACAATTTATGGTTACATGTGGGAAAGTTGCCGACGCCTCGTCAAAGCGCGGGAGAAATTCACTGTTCGCCCAGTATCAGGTTATCCTGGCAATAAAGAACGCGCTGTTTTTGAAGTAAAGTGGGGTTAAATCTCTGCAAAGCAATGTAACGAGAGAGCATGGCTAAATACCATGCTCTCTTTCTGATTATTTACGGCACAAGTGTATTCAAAATCGCAATTGTCTCTATCAAGGACGCCTCTGGAATTTCATCAATGCCCGGTTGCGGGATGACGCCAACGAACACGACTGCCCCATTATCCAGTTGAATCAAGCGGATTTCGCGGGTATAACTGCGCCCACTGTCACTCGTCTCGATATACGATGCTTCTGCTACTGGATTGCCATTTTGGAGCGTCGTCACAATGACATCATCTGGGTTGATGACCACACTCCCGTCAAGGGGGTCAACAATATCCAACAGAGCAACGCCTAAGTTATCGGTATACCCCGCATCCGCAGCCGTTATCGCATCAAAGGCAAACAAGAACACGTTGATGTCAATTGTACTCATCGACACCCCGCCAGATTCTGTCTCGCGCACTGTCCAGAAGTCAGGAAAATTAATCTGTCCGATGCCGGGCAAAATAAAAGCATTTTCCATTGTAATCATCGCTATCGGAGGCAACGTTCCAGCAAGGCGCACTGTCTGAATCATATCTTGCACAGTCGTATCTTGTAGAATCGCTGTCCCGACAGGTGTGGTTATATCCATTGCCAGCACCCAGCCATCCGGCAAAGGCGCAAGGAAGTACACGCGCTGAATCGTACTATCATCAACGGTATCCAGCAAAGAATAGCGTACACCCTCTAAGCCACGTACATTCACAAACGACACGCCTTCTGGGTCAAAGCTGATAGTCGTATCCGCAGGCGCGAATAAATCATAATAGAGCAATTCTATCGGGTCATCTTTGAGGTCAAGCGCCATAATTTCTTCCGGTGAATACGCAGATACAGCGATGGTCGTTGCTTCACCCCGTTGCAAGGTCTGCGCTACACCATTCGCCAGCCAATCATCAGGGTATTCAATCATCCACTGACCATCGAACGTGATACTATTGCCAAGTACCGTACTCAAATCGCCTCGTAAATCGACAAAAGAGAGTGTTTCTATGATGTTCAAGGCGAGGTCGCGGTCATCATCTTCGAGTGCTTCAACATCGTTCTCAATATTAGGTTGCACGCGCACGACTGCCACCGAGCCATTATCCCCAACAGGCACAAGGTAAAGTTCACGGTCAAAATCCGGTGAGCTATCAACTTCATAGCTGAATGAGATACCGTCACGCTCCCCAAGCGTAATCGCATCTTCGTCGCCTGCTTCGTAGTCAATTTCTTCAGGTAAATACCAGCGCAAAATCGTCGGCAAATCGTTCAGTTCTTGCGAGAGAATCGTGCGTTCATACACGATGAAGAAGAACATATCAATTTGGTCATTTGCCAAAAACAAGCTGTCATAGTCTTCGCTGTATATCAAGAAATCTGCTGGATAATTGAACACTGTACCATCAACAAAAGTATAGCCTTCGCTAAACGCATCCGTGTCATCCTGCGCGAAGACGACCCCGCTCCATAGCAGACTCAATAATATCAGCCATAAGATTCGTTTGTGCATAGCTTCACCCTCTATCTGATTGCATCCATGTCGCTATTATGATGCGCACATGCAGAATGGCGCAAGCAGAAACTTGAAAAAAAGCGTTAGGTATTGCGAACCCAAACCGCCCCATCACCATCTACGCGATAGTACCATTGTCTGCCCTGCTCGGCTTTACCCGCCAAATACGCCACTGGCGGCTCGGACATTGGCGGGTAATCAATCTTGCTGAGGTGTGTGATGGCTTGCGCAAGCGGCATCCATTTTGCGCCGACGACTTTTCCATCAGGGTCATTGGGCTGTATCTCGCCTTCCCATTTATCCGTGACGTAAATATCAGCGTGTGTTTCTACATCGTCAAAATCAACCTGCACATGATAAGCAAGCGTCTCTAGTTCTGTGATCGTGATGCCTGTTTCTTCTTGTGTCTCACGGATAGCTGCTTGCACACCTATTTCGCCCTGTTCGACCCGTCCGCCTGGCAATGTCCAATAGGGCGCGTCCATATCATCGACATCCACCAGTATCATCAAAATATGTGGTTTGTTGTCGATAGTATGCTTGATGATGACGGTTACGAAATTGGGTTGTTTATTTTTCATGTCTGTCATGGAATCACTAGCTCGATAGGTTCATAGTAACTCTCGCGTTGATTGAGCAGAATGCTATCCACCAATTGCCAGAGTTGCGCTTCGTCGGATTCGTCGAAAGGTTCTTCGTCTGTGCGGGCAAATTGCATATAAAACCAGAAGTCGTCACTATCATTGTTGCCCAAGTTGAAAACAAGATAGCGCCTATTCTGTACACTGATGAGATAAATATCCCGACCATAGCGGACTTGCATTTCAATAATTACGTTTTCTATATCTAATCGCGTATATCTGTCAAATACATCATCAATAATGTCCTGTGCGGTTACGGTTTCAGGATTTTCTCTATCAATCTGTTGTTGTAACTCGGCTTCTGTAAACATCCAAACAGATGTAAAGTACATCTCATGGCGTAACGTAGCAGCGAAACCAACAATTTCCCATGTCACCCATTCCCATTCAAGCGGATAGACCATTGTGGTAAGTCCGCCGTGGAAGCTGACAATATTCACTTCATCTGTCACGGTAGATGTATTATCTACAATTTGTATAATGCGTGTTTCCTGCGATTCAGCAACATCACCCTGAGCTATCAAAAATCTCAGCACATGCCCCTCTGGTAAAAGAGCTAGGTAGATGTAAACACTCGTTACATCTCCAAAAAGATCAGGGATTGGCTCTATAGACAGCTCTGCCCGCAACATGCGATTCCCGTCTGGGGTAACAAGTGCCACGATATTGTCGTTGTCTTCATAAAACGATTCTTCGCTTGTCTCGTGCGAACGTGGGTCTTCTATGAGAACATAGCGTCCGAAATCATCTTCCATTATGATAGTTTCGCCACCGCCAAGTATAGGTTGAATACGTATTCCAGCAGGAAATTTGACAACTAACCCACTGGTGAGAAGGATTTCAATGGGTTGCTCTGGCTCAGGGGTTGCCTCTTGTGCTGATGTCGATATAGCGAATACACAGATGATTAATAGTATCAGCAATGAACGCATGATGTTTTCTCCGTTACGGTATCACTAGCTCGATAGGATCATAGTAACTCTCACGTTGATTGAGCAGGATACTATCCACCAATTGCCAGAGTTGCACTTCGTCAGTTTCTTGTATTGATGAGCCATCAGCACGTACAAACCACACCCAAAACCAAATGCCAGCCTCAATGCCAAAATAGACACGGATTCGATTGTCCTCTGGCATTATTGCTATGCGTGTGTCGTGGCGTTGTGTGTATGTGACAGTTTCAGAGTCAATATCAGTAGCATATCTATCAAGCATGAACGCCATAAACTTGTCGTAGCTTGTGTCTGGGGCTAATGATTCTTGGGCGTCTATGATACCTTGTTGTATATCTATGCTGATAGACACGCTGTATTGCTCACTGCGCCAGACAGGTAAGGACACACCATTATTTAGGCGTAATTCCCAATCACGGGGATACACCAGTGAAGTCATGCCCCCGACGAATGAAAATACATTCATCTTATCAGACAAGGTATGTGCGCTATCAAGCATACTCAAAAAGGCTTGTTCACGCAATTCTATCTCTGGCACGATAGGAACTCTAGCAACAATCGTGTGGTCTTCTGACAAATAAGCTGAATAGATATAGTAGCCATCGGGTGAGCTATACAACTCAGATTCTGGGTCAACATTGAGTAGGTTGGCTTCACGCGGGTCTACCTCTATTGGCTCTCCGTCAACCCGTAGAACACGAATGCCATTGTTGGGTGATTCAAGTTCAATTACGTCTTCATTCGCGTCATAGACACGCCTAATGGATTGTTCAACAGTGCTATCATCATAGGCATCGTAGTTTGAAATGAGGAAGAATGTACCAAAGTCGTCTCTGATGATGCTACTGTAAAACCAGATATATCCTGACTCCGCGCCGTTTGACCAATTGCTCGGATACTCAATAGCTAAATCCAGCATGAAGACAGCGTGGATCGTTTCTGGGTCATCTTGTGTTGAGCATCCGATTAGCACCCAACAGAACAGACTGACTAGCAAAATCCGCGACATAGTATCCTCAAAATTATTCTGGCTATTTTCAGTTTATCAAGATACCAGCCGTGATAGCCCCCTAATGATTGAGGGTGTTGGCATTCTTTGCCATATGCTAAAGCATGATGGCTAACATCTTTTGGGTGCTGAAGCACACTCACGCTACTTCCGAACCATTCTTCGGACAAACCCTTGCCCACATTCACCTAGAGCATGCTTTAGTCTGGCTTCACCTTTTACCTTTGCCCTTTCACCTCTAACAAAAAAAGAGGACACACCCATACAGGCGCATCCTCTCTGAAATTAGCAAACTAGGTCGTGTGTCGCTCAGTCACCGGAAGGCGCTGGTGCTGGCACACGATAGCCACCACTGGTATTCCCATGACGCACGCTTTGGTCTGGCACGCCGAAGTGACGGTCAATCGCATCGAGATACGCCGTTGCCGCTTCTGTACCGTAACCATAGGGGTCTTCAAACGGAATCGGGTCTTCATCGAAGTTGGTGGGTGGCGGCGGGCTGGTCGTTGCCCATTCGAGCGTCAACGCACGCCATGGGTTCGCACCTGCCAACTTGCCATTATAGAAGCTCACCATTGCATTCACCAAGAACACAACCGTGCTGACACCAAGAACAATACTCGAAATCGTCGCAATGATGTTGAGTGTCTGCAACTCTGGTGAGTGTGTGTAAACCGCAACACGACGCGGCATACCGAGCATCCCAGCCATGTGCATTGGGAAGAAGGTGAAGAAGAAACCGAAGTAGGTCAGTGTGAAATGCACCTTACCCCAAAATTCGTTCATCATGCGTCCCGTCATTTTCGGATACCAGTGATACAGCGCACTGTAAACACCGAATACCGAGCCACCGAACAAGACGAAGTGGAAGTGTGCGACCACGAAGTAGGTATCGTGTACGTGAACATCCCAAGGGACAGCCGCCAGCATCACGCCGGAGATACCACCAATAACGAACATCGACAAGAAGCCGAGCGAGAAGAGCATCGCACTGGTATAGCGAATCTTACCGCCCCAAATCGTACCCAGCCACGAGAAAATCTTGATGCCTGTCGGTACCGCGATAATCATCGTCGTGACCATGAATGGAATACGAAGCGCAGGTTGCAAACTGGTGAACATATGGTGCGCCCAAACAGTGAAACCAATCAGCGCAATCGCCATTGAGGACATCGCAATCATGCGATAACCAAAGACAGGTTTACGGCTATGTACGGACAATACATCGCTCAATACACCCATCAATGGCAGCACCATGATATACACGGCTGGGTGACTGTAGAACCAGAAAATATTCTGCCACAGCAACACATCACCACCCGCTTCCGCGAGGAAGAAGGTTGTCCCTGCGACACGGTCAAGCAAGAGAAGCGTCAGCGCACCTGCCAAAAACGGCGTTGCCATCACAACGATGATACTCGTCGCCAACACAGCCCAGCAGAGCAATGGCATTTGCCATAAGCTCATCTCTTTAGGACGCATGTTGAGAATTGTCACGATGAAATTAATCGACCCTAAAATAGACGAAATACCCAGCAAGTGAAGCGACATCGCCCACGCTGTTTGACCATCGCCACTATATTCAAGCACCGTCGAAAGTGGCGGATACGATGTCCAACCGGCTTCTGCCTGCCCAAACAAATAACCAGCCATCAAGAGCAAGCCAGCTGGTGGAATGAGCCAGAACGCGAAGGCATTCAGCCAAGGGAACGCCATATCTTTCGCGCCTAATTGCAACGGCACGACATAGTTACCGAGTGCGCCAATCATCGGGATAATGAACAAGAAAATCATCACCGTCCCGTGAATCGTAAAGAGTTGATTGTAGGCTTGCCCGCTCGCCATAAAGTCGAGTTCGGGAGTCAGCAATTCCCAGCGAATCATCAGGGCGAGTGCGCCACCAATGAGAAAGAAGAACATCGCGGTCACTGCATATTGCAGACCGATAATTTTGTGGTCAACCGTCCACCCCAGCAATTCACCAATCGAAGGAAAGCGACTCTGCGGATTCTCTTCGATCTGTTGCCCGGCAGGAACAGAGATTGTAGCCATGAGCATAGACCTTTCTTACGTCAAAAATGCTTGTTTATGTATTGGCAGTGTGTGGGGCGCACAAGTTCAGGTGTACGCCCATACAAGTATAACGTTTTCTATGAATCTGTCCGTTAATTCGTAGGGGCGTTGCTGTGTCTGCGCCCGTTCGGGACCCCCCTATCAGACAGATACGACCTGTTAATCTTCGTATTGGTCAGTGATAGCGTTCAGTTCTTCGACCAGTGCATCGACATCGCCTGTGAACTCACCTGCGTCGTTAAATTCCCAGTTCACGAAGCCACAATCACTATCATTCGGGTCTTCACTTGCGGTTTGTGTACACAAGTAAGCGATAATCGCATTCAAATCTTCTTGTGGCATTTCACCCGTGCTTGTGCCGGAATGATAGTATGGCATGATAGCGCCATAGCCACTGACCAAGTAATCCTGCGACAAACGAATTGACTGTGCGATATACTCTGCGTTCGGGTCAACTTCGTTACCAATGGCATCACCCGATGCCTGCGCCCGTTGCCCACTGCGCGAACCCATACCATCCAGCGATGGACCTTGCGCACCAGCCCAACCCTCGCGTGAACTCAGAACGTGACAGCCAGAACATGGATATACATCAATCACATTGTCTGCTAGTTCAAAGGGGTCGCCTGCTGGCACACTGAGCAAGTCAATCGTTGGTTCATACCACACAGTTTCAAATTGTTCGCGGTTCTCGAACATGATGATGTCGGTGTACATATCACCATGCCCACCACCGCACAATTCAGTGCAGATGAGGCGATAACGATTGTAGCGCCCAACGGTTTCATCACCCGAAAGCGGATAGAAAATTTCGCGTCCGCGCTCGTCCATCACACTCAACCAGTCAATTTCGCCTTCTGCAATGTTGATTTGCTGGGTTGCGTCAAAGAGTGGCAATTCCACAGGTTCAGGCAATGCGCCGTCTTCCAGTGGCATCTCCGTCACAATTTCCGCATCGAAACTCGGCTCTGCATACAGTGTGACAGGCGTGTGTACCATCACATAGTCCCAACCTTCATTAGTCGTTGGCACTTGTGGGGTAAAGCGCACATTGGTGGTGCGTCCTGGCAACAAATCTTGCTTGACGCGCATTTCCGGTGCCCAGAACGAGTGAATCACATCAATCGTGTTCATCTCAATATCAACACTCTGACCTGCGTAAATGTAAAGGTCGCCTGTGCGGATAATCAGCCTATCCCCTGCGTTTTCGGTCACGCTTTCATCATCGTTGATGACATCGCCAAAATCGTTGGTGATATACTCGAAGCTCCATGCGTAACGTTGACCAATAGCGTTGATAGCAATATTTTCGCCATCAGAATCAGCCGTCATCATCGCGTTGGGGCTTTCTGGCACAGCCGTATTTTCTACCCACACGGCATAGCTATAAATAGCGAGGAACACCACAATCAGCGACGGAATAATTGTCCACACGATTTCGAGCATCACATTACCATGAATGTTCGGACCATCGGACGTGTCATCTGGTTTAGCACGGAAGGCAACGGCTGCATAATAAATTAAGCCTTGTACGAGGAAAAAGACCACACCCCCGATACCCATCAACACACGGAAAAGCCCATCTGTGCGCGTCGCCTCTACCGAAGCGGCTTCCGGCAGGATGCCCATCACTGGCAATAGTAACCAGACAATGAAGCCAAACACGAGACTCATGACACCAAATGCGATGAGTGGCACGAGGTTCAACCCCCCAGAGGATTGTTGTTCTTGCGGAATAGTCGTCATACGAAAAGTACCCTATCTATAAACCCATTTACCAATCGTTAAGATGGGAGAAAAAATCTACAACATCACAAATACACTATGATGCCCGTTAGCGTCTATTATTGCCCACCCTCAAAATGTCACATTTTGATTGTTACACTTTGCACAATCTTATCAAATACTCACCTTTAAAACAAGCGAGATATATAGCGAGTTGGCTATTAGCTATCGGCTTTCAGACTAAGCTCTGCTAAGGATTATTACTTGATGATTTACGGCAACTATCAAGAAACTTTAGCGTGCATTATATTTTACACATAAGTTGCTATCACAATTAGGAAACACATGGAAGTCACAACGGATTTACGGCAGCGCATAACAATTTATTGAGGTATCTGACATGGTAGACAAAAAAGTCTTTCAACCTTATTACACCAAATCAGACCCTATAATTCAGTACATGATGAAGTCTCTAAAAATAGAAGATAATATAAAGATTCTCGAACCAGCAGCCGGCACAGGTGTGTTTATAGATGCGTTGCTGAGTATCAAAGACGCAACAATACGCCTCATACAAGCATACGAAATCGACCCTGACGCACACAAGATATTAGAAGAGAAATATAGAAATCAGTCCAATGTAGAGACTGTATTTTCGGATACATTATTTGACCCTGTTTTAGATCAACACGTTGCATCAGGGGGATATTATGACCGTATCATTGCAAATCCGCCGTATGGTGGCTGGTTAGACTATGACAAACGAGCGAAGTTAAAAGCAAAGTATCCCACTATATATATAAAAGAGACCTATGGTGTGTTTCTGTATCGTTGTATTCAATTGTTAAAAGATAAGGGTATCTTGGTTTTTATCATCCCCGATACTTTTCTCAATTTACACATGCACACTAAATTGAGACGGTGGTTACTCCAAACGACAACTGTACAAGAAATTAGTATGTTTCCGTCTTCATTTTTTCCAGATGTTAGTTTTGGTTACGCGAATATGTGTATTATTTCGCTACAGAAACAAGCTCATGACGATAGTACCTCGTTTAGACTCTTCACGAATTATAAGAAAGTGGCACATCTCGAAAATCAGAAAAATGCGGGGTGTGCTTATACTATTCATCAAGCTGATGTTATTTCCAATATCGACCATGCTCTATTTGTATCTGACAATCCGAAAATTATGGCGTTGATAAATAATGCTAAGAGTCGCATCGGGGATATAGCTGACTGTGTTACGGGGTTTTATTCGGGTAATGACAAAATTCATCTTCGTACAAAACTTGAGAGGAAACGTTATCAACAAATTTTGCCATCTGAGGTTTATGACCAGCCAAACACGCGCCATCTCATAGACGGTTTGGCTAATGGGAAACAATATATTCCTATTGTAAAAGGGGGCGCCCGCAAATATGTTAAGCCTGATGAATGGTTTATGTTGTGGACTCGGGAAGCAGTCGCACATTATAAAGAAAGTAAGAAAGCTAGGTTTCAAAATGCTTCTTATTATTTCCGAGATGGGATTGCTGTGCCTATGGTTTCTTCATCACGAATAACTGCCAGCATTTTAGACAAGCGATTATTCGACCAATCAATTGTGGGTATTTTCCCGAAAGATGATATGTATAAATATTATCTGCTCGCTTTTTTTAACTCACCGACTTGCAACACACTCATCAGAACTATTAATCCATCTGCAAACAATTCGGCAAAATATATACGCAAAATACCTTTTATATATCCCAGCCATGACGCTCTCAAGCTACTCAATGAGCGCGTTAAAGAGGTTATTGATAGTCGAAAACAAGGCATCGCTCGTCCTAAAATGGAAGAAGAAATCGAAAAAGTCATTCACGATATATATCATTTTTAAAGAAAGATGTAGCCAGTCAAATTGAACTTTTGTTGAGAATTGCACATTAAAGCATGAGCCACACCTCACTATCGGGCGCGTCTCACTCAGGCAGTGCTATACAGTTGTGACACAGAAAAATGCTCACTGACGACTGAAAACGATCCCCTACATAGAAAGCCCATATTCATCAAGGTACAACGTCAGCATTTGTTTATCGACCATCGCAATGTCGAAAATCACATTACGGTCATCATCGTTGCCAATACGTGTGTGGCGCAATGCCGCGACGAGATTCGTCATGAATGCCAGTAGAGCGCGTTGGAGCTTGGTAGCCGATTCAGGACAATAGATGTCTTCAACGGTGTGCATTTGCATTTCTAGTTCGAGCAACACACGGTCAATATTACGCACGCGCCCTAAATCTTGCGCAGAAGTACGGGTGAGTTTATCGCTGAGTTGCGCATAATGCCGTGTCTGATGCCACCAGCGCATCACATCTTGTCGTTGTGTTTGTCGAGGGGAAGTCATCACCATGAGCGTTTTTACCTATAATCTGTGTTTGTTATCCATATAAATCCAGTATATCAAATAATTGATTTTAAATTAATTAAGACACTATAAAACACTATTTATTAATTTTTACAATCTTATTTTCCATACGCTTCTTGACCTCATCTTTGCAAATCGCCTGTCGGTGTGTATCCTCTTTTGTCAGGTTGATGCTAGTGGAGTTTGAATGTTATGCAGGGTTTGCGCCGTGCTGTGCCAGATATTATCGTCATCGTTGCGCTGTTTGTGTTGCCCCTCGTGGTATTTTTGCCGCAAACGCTGGGCGGAAAAACACTCATACCAACAGAAAATGCGTTTCAGTACGAACCCTACGCCAGCGCACGCGAGGCAGTTGGCGCACCAGAACGCCCGCACAATCATCTCCTGAGCGACCTCATCCTGCAAAATTACCAGTGGAAAAGTTTCACCCGCGCTCAAATCGAACTGGGCGAAGTACCCCTGTGGAATCCACATCAATTTGCTGGCATTCCCTTTCTTGCCGCCGGACAACACAGTGCGCTCTATCCATTGAGTGTGATTTATTATGTGATGCCTTTGTGGGTTGCGTATGGCTGGTTCACAGTGATTAACCTGTGGCTGGCTGGGGTGTTCATGTATTTTTTCACGCGGGGATTGGGCATTGGACGGGCTGGCGCGACGCTATCAGGGGTGATTTATCAGCTAGGGGGCTTTGTGCTGGCAAGCGTCGTCTTCCAGATGATGATAGGCGCGTTGCCTTGGTTGCCGCTGATATTGCTGATGCTCGAATATATTCTGCGCGAAAAACGGCTTTTCGGGCGAAAAACGGTGATTCCTTGGGTGGCGATTGGGTCGATTGCGTTGGCGATGAATGTGCTTGCCGGACACGTCGAACTGACGCTGTATACCTTGCTCATCAGTGGCTTTTACGCGGGGATTCGCTGGTTACACGATGCGATGCGAGTACGCGATATACGCCATACATTAGAACAAGCCGGCTGGATGCTCGCGGTTGTTGTTTTGGGGATGGGCTTAGCCGCACTGCAATTCATTCCTTTGTATGATTTTGTGCAGACGAATTGGCGTGCGGAGCGCAATGATTACGCCACTGTCGTCAGTTTTGCGCATCCCACCCGCGATGTTTTGCAATTTGCTTTGCCTAATTTTTATGGCAATCCCACGCATCATGAGATTTTCAACCTATTCACGGGCGAATGGGTCAGTGAATGGGAAACCGACACGGAGAATTTCGCGCCACAGACACACACTGATTGGGGCATCAAGAATTATGTGGAGGGCGCACTGTATTTGGGGATTTTGCCCTTGATACTCGCGTTCTATGGCTTGATTGAGCGTGGCATGTGGATGATGTCTCAGCGCGAGAATCTGGTGAAGATGTTCATGCGCGAACCGCCCTACCGTGCTATTTTTGCGATACTGGCATTATTGAGCCTTGCGTTCATGTTCGGGACACCGCTCTACCGCATGATTTATGTTTTGCCGGGTTTTAATCAACTCAATTCGCCGTTCCGCTGGATTTATGCGCTGAGTGTGTCGGTAGCGGTGTTATCGGCTTTTGGCTTAGATGCCTTACAGCGTCGGGCGGCGGAATCGGAATCCGAAGGGGAAAAACGGATTGGCTACGCGCTCATCGGTTTATCAGCGTTGATTTTTGCGGGTTTGGTCGGCGCGTATCTGCTCTTTGACCGTCTCGCCCCGACAATCGAAAGCGCACTCGATAGCCTTGCGCTGGCACGTCGCGCTTTTGGAGAAGGCACGGCTGAGTTATTTTTCAGCTATCAAGCCGAGAATATGGCTGTCTTTGCCTTTGTGCTGTTGCTATCGGGTATCTTGTTCGTGTGGATTGGGCGCATGCGAATGTACAAGGGGGTGCATCGCTGGGGATTTTTCGCTGTTGCTATCGTAGTCATGGATTTGATGATTGCGTCGTGGGGGTTCAATCCGGCGAGTGACCCGCTTCTGCTAGATTACACGCCTCAGCCTGTTGAATGGATGCAAGAACGCTACGAAGAAGACGGGGCTTTTCGTTATACGACGCTCGAACCCCCGAATACACCGCCGATTCTCAATGCAAATCTAACATGGCGCTATGGCTTAGATGATATTCGCGGGTACGATAGCATCATTCCCCTGAGTTATGTGTCGTATATGGGTGAACTCGCACCACAGGTACAACTTGATTTTAACCGTGTCGCGCCTGTCTTCACTAACGAAGCCTTTTATGACAATCATCCACAACCCGATTACACGCAGGTACTCGATAGCTCGCTCCTGAACTTGCTCAATGTACGCTATATCGTCACCTATCCTGAGACGATTGTGCCGTTTGGAGATTGGGAAGCGGTCTGCTGTGATAGTAGCGTGGTCATCTACGAAAATCCTGATGCTGTCCCGCGTGCCTTTGTGGTCAATGCGGATGAGATGACGCTCCCGACAGGCGACTATGATTATCCTGATGGTATCACGCGCTTTGAGATACCGGATTACACACCTGCGACCATTACAAGCACCACCGGACGCGAGACGTTCATTGAGGTATCCCTCAGCGGGGATAATTGGCTCGTTATCAGTGAGAATATGCAACCCGGCTGGCGAGCGTTTGTGCGTCCACAAGGCGCAGATGATAGTCAAGAATTTCAACTAGATGTGACGCAGGTTGCTGGTATTTTGCAGGGTGTAGACCTCTCGCTGGATAACATCAACGAAAACTATGCTGATAGTGATTTGAGCGAAACAGCCCGCACTGCCCTCAACAACGGCGATTTCACTGTGCGGATGGTCTATAGCCCGACGAGTGTGCAAGTTGGCTTTTTTGGGAGTGCTATCACCGCCATTATTCTGACGCTGTTGGTGGGTATGTGGCTATGGCGCATGTTTGTGGGCGTTAATACAGCGGATTCTTCGCAGACTGCGAAAGTCGCTCGTAACAGTGTCGCACCGATTATTCTGAATTTGTTCAATCGAGGCATTGATTTTGTCTTTGCGATTGTGCTGTATCGCTTGCTCAGTGTAGAGATGGTGGGGGTTTATAACTTCGCAGTGGTCGTGTTTGTGTGGTTCGATATTTTCACGAATTTCGGACTCGACCTCTTTTTGATGCGCGAAGTGAGCAAGAACAAAGGGCGCGGGGGTTTCTATTTATTCAACACATCTTTTTTGCGCTTGTTTCTGAGCATTGTCGGCTTCGGTTTGCTGATACTGTTTTTGTTGGGCTGGCAAAATAGCGTTACACCCTTACCGCAAGAAGGCTTAATAGCCATTGTCCTTCTTTATATAGGGCTGTTTCCGGCAAGCCTCAATAAAGGCATGACCTCGCTTTTCTATGCCCAAGAACAAGCCGAAAAACCCGCCGCCATTGCGACCATCACCACCATAAACAAAGCCATTTTTGGCGTGATTGTGCTATTGCTCGGCTGGGGCATTATCGGGCTGGCGACTGTGAGCATCGTCAACAATATCATCACGCTCGGCGTATTGGCATGGGCAGGGCGTGGATTTATTGAAGCATTGCCTAAAAAGCCGGATACAGGCTTGGTGCGCGAGATGGTGGGCGAAAGCTACCCACTGATGCTCAATCACTTTTTGGCGACGATTTTCTTTCAGATAGACATCGTTATCTTGCAAGCGATTCGTGGCGCAGTGACGGTTGCACAGTACAGCACATCGTACAAATGGCTACTTGCGCTAAATATCGTGCCAGCGTTTTTCACACAGGCACTGTTTCCGTTGATGTCGCGCCAAGCAGAAGAAGACAAAACTGCGCTCAAGCAAACCTATACGTTTGGGCTTAAATTGATGATTGCGCTGTCGTTACCTATCGCCGTAGGGTTCACAGTGTTAGCGGAGATACTGACGCTCATTCTAGCAGGGGCAACTTATCTGCCGAATGGTGCGATTGCCCTGACGATTATGATTTGGAGCATCCCGATTGGCTGGATGAATAGCCTAACGCAATATGCACTGGTGGCGCTGGGTTTGCAACGCTATATCACATGGGCATTTTTCGGCGCGGTGACATTCAACATCGTGACCAACATTATTTTCATTCCGATTTATGGTTTCCAAGCCGCCGCCGTGACGACTATTCTCAGTGAAGCGGTGTTGCTTGTACCATTTGGGATACTAATGCACAGAGGCTTCGGCGAATCGGTGGCGTGGGGGCATATCATCTGGCGTCCAATTGTGGCGACGTTAGCGATGATTGCTGTGACTGTCCTGCTATTGCCTGTGAATATGCTACTGGCGCTCATCGTAGCGAGTGTGGTCTATCTGGGTGTGTTGTTGCTCTTACGTCCGCTTGACCCGCACGAAATCGCTATCATTCAGCCGATGCTACCCGAACGCTTGCGGAACGTGCCATTTTTACGTCTTGAGGGTAAGCCTTCATAAGCCATTTTAGCTCCTCGCAAGGTTTAGCGAATAGGCTATAGTCATTATAGATTACATAGCCTAGCAAGGAGCAAACACTTATGCCCACAAGAAGCGCACATGCCGATTGGGAAGGTACAGTCAAAGATGGTAGTGGCAACATCGAACTTGGTATCGGTACTTATCCATTTTCCCATAAAACCCGCGTCGTTGATGAAGAACAATCTAAAACAGCGACTAACCCCGAAGAACTCATCGCCGCCGCGCAAGCCGCCTGCTATAGTATGTCGCTTTCAGTGCGCCTGAGTGGGCAAGGGAATCCACCAGAGCATATCGACACGCAATGCAAAGTGACACTTGGACTTTCGGGCTTGGGGATGAAAATCTCTAAAATCACGATTATTTGTCAAGCGCGTGTTCCCGATATGAGTGCTGAAGATTTCCAGAAACACGCGCAAATTGCGAAAGACAATTGCCCTATCAGCAACGCACTTGCCGCTGTGCCTATTGAGTTGCAAGCGAGTCTCATCACCGACTGAGCAAGCGCAAACATATAGCAATCGTCATCGAATCATCTGTCACTTATGCAACTGTGTATAATGAAGGTATTCATTAAACTCACCTAACGCAGAAAGGTCAGCCGATGACGATTCGATGCGGTGTTAACAGCGATGTGCCAGAAATGGTCAAATTATCGGAAGTCGCACGGATAGAAGATGCCAGACACGAACCCCTCCTCTGGCGTAAAGCAAAAGACAGTGCCACCCATCAGATGAATTATTATGAACAGTATATTCAGCAAGACCACACAACCGTGATGGTCAGTCAGGGTGCGAACGGCATTAATGGCTTTGCAATTACCATTCTGCAAGTGCCACCCCCCATCTTCGACCTACCTGGCTATACCTGCCTCATCAATGATTTTCATGTATCAGATGATAAATTATGGGAGAGCGTCGGGCGTGAATTACTGGTTGCCAGCATCGAAGACGCCAAAAAGCAAGGCGCAGTGCAAGCCGTAGTCGTCAACCACAGCCACAACAGAGCAAAGGAACAACTCCTGCATAGCATGGGCTTGAGTGTAGCATCCGCATGGTATACAAAATCGCTCAAGTGAACTGGCTGAGGTAAAAGGGACAAAGGTGAAAGGTAAAAACACGCGCCAGCTACACTTCGCCTTTCACCTTTAATTTTTCACCTCAACGTAGTGCATACGATTCCAACACCATACACATCACCGAATCAAAACGAGCCAGAACCGACCTCAACTTATCTTCTACTCATTTTTGGGGTATCATGATGGCAACCATGCTCACATCACAGGATACGTTGCCACATGATTACACTCTTTCTGACTGATGCCGACGGACAAGCTATTGACCACGCCGCAACACAATTGCTGATGGCAGGTAAACGCGTTCGGTTTGCCAGCACCCGTAACCTCAAAGCAAGCGATTTTGACAACATCACGCTTGTTGTGCAGGGAAATACCAAAACACTTTCTGGTGATATGCAACGCAACCTTGATAGTCTTGCTGCCGAAGGTGTGCCTGTCATCGCGCCGGATGCTATTAGGACACACATTCGAGCTTAAATCAGACAAGTGCTTACTTCGTGAACGATGCAAGCATACAAATAACCCATTAAGAGCTACAAAAGTTCCCTCTCCCCGCGAGGAACGAGCATGTGGGTGAGGGAGAAAAGGAAAGCGCATTCAGCAACCTTCCCTTTTATCTATAACCTAGCCTACAACTTTATCCACAACTCGCCTGACCCAGCACATAACTTGTAGACAGCGAATTATCGCTCTCGTTCGTCTCTGGAATCGCACCGCCGTTATCGACGTTCACAATAATAGTGTGTGATTCGTTAGTAAACGTATCAACAGTGAGCGTAGCCACAACAACAAAATTACCACCCGGCTGAATCACAGGGAAACCACCTGTTGTACTTGCGGTAATCGTCTGCGGACGGTCTGCACGGTCAGCGACACTCAATGTACCCGATGCACTGGTCGCGCCTGTCCCTGAATTGGTCACATTGACGAAAATATCAAAGGATGCCCCACACTGCGGAACGGCTGGTTCTAAGCGCAAACCCGTTACCTGCAAGTTTGCCGTTGTCTGTGGCGTGGCAGTTGGTTCAGGGGTGGGTGTATCGAGTGGTGGTGGCGGGACAACAGGCGCTAAACTATCAAAGTCGCCAGTGAATGCCACAACACTTGGCGCGATAAAGCCTTCTATACCATCCACCGTTTCAATATACAGCCAGCCACTACCAGATGTGCTGACGCCTAATACAATCGCTTCTTCATCTTCCAGCAAGAAGCCGACCACAGGCGAAGACGGCGCATCACCAGCACGAATATTGGCATCCAACAAGGCTGTGACGAACGGGTCAGTTGTATTCAGTCCCGTTGGCGAAGGGCGAATTTCGGGTGCGCCACCTGGCAGATTCGTTGGCGTCGGGAATAGTGTCGGCACAGCAACAATTTCGACACCCTGCGCACTGAGGTCATTGGCAACACGCAAAGGACCTACTCTGAAGGTCTCTTGCTCACCCCCGATGCTTGTCACTTTGAGGCGAATTTCGTACAAACCATCGTCAACAGACGTGGTATTCCATGTACCGAGTACATCATTGACGACAACCGCATTGCCAGGCAAGGTCGCCTCGAACCACATTTCGGTGGCGGGTTCGGATGTCGCATCATCGTCATCATCTTCTACTTCGGTTTCGTCTTCGGCAAGCAAATCAATCTGACGATACTCGACGACATAACTGCTCAAATTCACCACATCGACTGTCCCACGAATCGACACAGCCCCACGCAATGTCCAAACAGGGGGCGGAAATGTAATCGCTAATTCAGCATCGTCGGCTGGGGGTTCAATCGGCGTGATGTCTTGTGCTTGTGCGGTCAATCCAGCAATCAGCAACGCCAAAATCGCGCTCAAAATCCATAAACGTCGTTTCATACCTAAATATCCTTTTCTGTGGATACGAATCATCTCACTTTATTGCGAATAGGATAAAGCATTTTCAGTGTAGATGCTAAACGCTTGCCCTACGCTCATCTATAAATTACGCAAGTAAGACGTACTTTAGATGAGAGAGGCACATCTCCCAGCACTAAAGTAATCATTCTACCCCAAACTGACATGCGCAAAGCCTTTGTGTAACCCCACAGGGTTTTGCCCCTACACACACCATCATTTGCGTAGGGGAGTGCCTATGTGCGCTCCCGACATAACACAACCATTTTCTGAGAACTATATTGGGCGTGTACTATCTTTGATTCCTGCCAATAGATCGAAAATCTTTGTTTTCTCTCTCTCGATCAACATTATCTGAAATCAATAACCAAAATTGAATACAGCCACAAATAAATACAAGAAACTGTCCTACAATGACTAAATTCACAGTAGAGTACGAAAGGTTTAAAAATTGAAGGAAAACAGTAAAACCGAATATTAAGAAAATAACGCATGACAAAATAGCATTACCTGATTGATAATAAACTCGCTCATCAAATTTATAAGCAGGTATAAAAAACTTTCGAGTAATGTCAATTTTGGGAATGTGATACAAAATAGCTATGATGATATATAAAATTAGGTATCCACTAGCGAATCGCCAAATATTTTTCGTATCAAGCTGACTACTTACAAAAATAATTCTACATACATATATAAACATTACATTAGCTGTCAGACCAAGACTAACTAATACAATAACACGAATACGGGCTATATCTATTTCATTTGCAACGTTTTGTCTTTGAATAGCACCTACTAAACCACTCAAACCTCCCAGTGTGATGCTAGCTGTCAACAAGAGTTATAAATATGAATCAATCGTCAATATATGTTGAGTTTCCA
>JBCBKJ010000060.1:0-35121 GCA_038522085.1 Chloroflexota bacterium | reverse complement strand
CTTGATGTTAGGATGCCCTTTGGATTATATAGTAGTGTGTCGAAAACGGTGGAAATTCAGATATGGGTATCCTAACATCAAGAACGTGATTTTTGTTTAATCGAGGGTACGGATGAGTGCAAGCAGGTCATTGCCATAATTAGCAAGACGCCATTCACCGATACCGACGATTTGTGCGAGTTCGTCTTTTGTGATGGGCATTTCACGGGCAAGTTCCCAGAGCGTATCTTTGCTCAGTATTAAGCTAGAATCCAAGCCACGTTCGATGCCTGTTTGCTTGCGCCATGCGTGCAGTGCCACGTAACGGTCTGCCAATACAGGGTCGGGACGGTCTGGTGGTGGCGGTTTCGGTGGGCGATTCGCTTTGCCTGTGTCGATGGCGTCCAAAATATCATCGCCATAGTAACGCACAGCCTTCGCGCCCAAGCCTTTAATTTGATACAGTTGGCTAAAATTACGTGGTTGCCGACGTGCCATATTCACAAGCGCACGATTGCTAATCACTTTGAATGGTGGCTGGTCTTCTTCCTTAGCAAGGTCATCGCGCAGGATATATAACTCGCGCAAAAGCGACATTTGCCGACGGGTCAGCGAACGGGGACGTCCCAATTTCCAAAAACCATGTGGGTCAAAAGATTGGTCTTTGACTTCGATGCGTAGGACATCATCAAATATTTCTTGGAGTTCGTCGGCATGCCCCTGTTCTGCCAACCGTTCGTAAAGCAAATCACGCAATTCATGTAAATAGTGCGTATCCATTTGTGCGTATTTTAGACTGTCTTTTGGCAAGGGACGCGCTCCCCAATCATCGCGCTGGTGGCTCTTATCGACTTCCACATCAAAATATGTGGCAAGCAAATCAGCTAGACCAAATTTATCCTCTTTAAGCATGCGTGCCGCGACCATCGTATCGAAGATATTGTGTACTTCAAAATCGAAATCACGCTTGATACAGATGAGGTCATAATCTGCGGCGTGGAAAATTTTCTCAATACGCTTTTCTGCCAGTAAATTACCAAAGGCTTGCATATTCTCTATTGGGAAGGGGTCGATGATGTAATCGGCAGTGCGCGTCGAAAGCTGTATGAGACACACTTGCCCACGATAGGCATACATGCTGTTAGATTCGGTATCAATGGCGACAGATTGTGGCTCGCTTGCCAAAATCTCATCCATGAGGGTTCGTAGTTGGGATGTTGTGTCAATGTATGTTGCTGGTGGAAATTCCTTGCTCAAAGCCAACCACGCCTCCGAAAATATACAAGCAAACAAATGACTAAAACAATCATGATAATGACCAATGCCCAGAAGGGTTCATCACTGACAACGAAGTTGCTCTGTCCAGGCAATGGAATATTCATACCATAAAAACTTGTGAGCAAAGTGAGAGGCAACATGATAACTGAAATCACCGTGAGGATGCGCATCACTTCATTAATACGATGGCTTGCCAACGTGTCGGCTGTATCCGCGAGACTGCTGATAACTTCGTAATTTTCGTCGATGATGTCACGCGCTTTGTAGAGATGGTCAGCAACATCACCAAAGTATTCTTCAAGGTCATCATGAATAATAGGATGTTCAGCGCGTTCGAGCCGTTCGATAATTGGCACTTGCTGACGAATGATACGTCGCAAGGCAATCACATCACGTCGCACAAGTGAAATGTCACGGATAGTAAGGCGCGTATCGGAAGTAAAAATATCCTCTTCTATACGCCGGATATTGCCGTCAACTTTGCGCAGAATGGGGAAAATGTAATCTACGAGTTTGTCGATAATTTGGTAAAAAGCATAATTTGACCCCCGCGCAAAGAGTTTTTCGCGCTGGTCTTCGTCGCGTTCGCATGCCATCCACAAATTTGTGAGCGGATTCAACACGCCATCATGCACGGTCACGACATAGCCACGCCCAACAAATACATCCACTTCGCGGGGACGCGACAATGCCTTCTGCGCATCCCACTGTGGAAAGTGCATCACGACAAATAGATAATCTTGGTCTTCGTCGATTTTGGGGCGTTCCATGTGGCTCTGTACATCTTCGAGATTGAGCGGATGGATATACGGGTACAGTTCACGCAAAGCACTCACATCCGCAGGTGTCGGATGCACAATATTTACCCACGTCACGCGCCCATGTGTCATTGATTGTATCGCCATGTGCATATTATGAAGGCGAATAGCAGGTGTGGCAATAGCTTAAATTTGTTAGTATCAGCACAAATTAGATGAATACACGCACGAAATACAAGCTGACACGTTCTAGGCTAAACGACAAGCTATTGTACAGATAGTTACAAATAATGATTTTTAATATTCATTAACAGCAGTTTGCGCTTGAGATTTTCCACTCATCATTCTATCATAATCATGTAGATGAACGCTCATCTAGCTTTGACAGTCAAGGTTAGTTGTGCTATATTTCACGTATAGTTTGTGATATTTTTCGCATATAGCTTAGAACAATATGAGTTAGGGTGATGGGTATCAAATTTCAGACGGCTTGCATCCAAACTTAAATTGTCGTAGAACCTCAGTTTTCAGAGGAGTTAATTGTCAATGGCTACAGCAACCCCCGCAAAACGCGATGACTCGCGTGCGAGCATTGCGAAACCGAGTGCAGAAGCAGAAAGCTCTGTACCAAGCATCATGGTGGATGCCCCATCCCGCCGTGAGTTTTTGTATTACATTTGGGGCGCTTCAATTGTGTTGTTACTCGGCGAAGTGACGGCTGGATTACTCTGGTTTGCTTATCCGCGTTTCCGCGAAGGTGAATTTGGTGGTGTTTTCCCATTTAATCCAGCAGATATTCCTTCGACGACGGCTCCGCCTGAATGGATTGCGGGTGGTCGCTTCCATGTGAGCAACACAGAAGATGGTTTGTTAGCGTTGTATGGTGTGTGTACACATCTTGGCTGTCTGCCAAAATGGTCAACCACCAACTCACGCTTTGAGTGTCCATGTCACGGGTCAAAATTCGAGGGCGATGGCGCTTATATCGAAGGTCCTGCACCGCGTGGTCTTGATCGTTTTCCGGTCACGGTGACGTACAGTGACGGGACATCAGTAGACACACCAGAAGATGGTGGTCCACTCCGTATTGACCCGAGCCGCACGATTGCCTCAATTGGCATCGACACGGGTTCACGTATTACAGGTCCGTCCGCATAGATTTATTGGTAGTCGAAGAGAAGGAAACTGTTCATGTCGTTACTTCCATTTCCATCATTTCTGGATGATGTCCAAGAAAAAGGGTGGCGTAAAGCCATCATGGAAGGGGTTGACGAGGTTGTCGAACGTTCGACAGCAGGGATGAATGTTCAGGACATTCGTGAGGCGCTTCGTGGGGAAAACCCCAGCCGCCGTCCAAATCCCCGCTTGTCGCCACATGCCGATGGCTTCTGGCTCCATATGCGCCCTGGTTACTTCCATAAAGATGTAACAGGCGTTTATCCAACATTCCGTTTGGGGTGGCTCTCCACGTATTTCGTCGTTTTCGAGACGATTACGGGTGCGCTCCTCATGTTCTGGTATACCCCCGCACCTGAAATTGCGTATGGCAACATGCTCAATATTTTGAGTAACGTGCCACTGGGTCAATTTGTCCGCGATTTGCACCGTTTAGGCGCAGAAGCGATGGTTCTCATCGTTTCATTACACATGATGCGAACGTGGATAACGGGGAGTTATAAGAAACCCAGACAATTTACGTGGTTCACGGGCGTTATTCTGCTCGTGCTGACAGGTTTGCTGTCGTTCACTGGTTATCTGCTCCCTTGGGATCAGCTTGCGCTTTGGGCGGTGACGATTGGTGCGTCGATGGCGGAGGCGACCCCCGTTATTGGGCAAGAAGTTAACTTGCTCGTGCGTGGTGCGCCGGAACTCGGGGCGAACGGTCTATTGCGCTTCTACCTGCTCCACGTACTTGGCTTGCCGATTTTCCTATTCATCTTTACGGGTGTGCATTATTACAAAGTGATTATTCATGGTCACAGTTTGCCACCACAAAAAGAGAACATTGGCGAAGATACAGCGAAGCGTGTACCACTCGATAAACGTGTTTACTTCATTCCAGACATCATGACGAATGAAATTGTCTGGATTAGTGTGACGACCTTTATCATGGTTGTGCTGTGTGTGTTCTTCTATCATGCACCGCTTGAAAGCCACGCTGACCCGCAATCTACCCCACTGGGTACGACAGCGCCGTGGTACTTCTTATGGATTCAGGGTGCGCTGAAACTCGGTGACAAATTCTTTTGGGGTATTTTGTTCCCAACAGTTGTCGTCGGTATTTTCGCAGTGATGCCATACCTCGATGTGACCAAGAGCCGTCGTTATGCACACCGTCGCGTGTCGCTTTCGTTGGCAATGCTGACTATCAGTTTCATGACGGTTCTCAGCTACATGGGTCTGCCAGAATTTGCTGTACAAACAGCACGAGAAACTGAAATCGTACACGAATTGACATTCGAGCCAGCACACAGCCATGTGGGTATCGCACGGACAATTCCGTTCGACGAGCTTGCGCCTGGTGCGTATGCGATTGCACAATTCGATGGTGAGAATCCACGATTTGCACTGGAAGACTTTGAAGCCTCCTTCGGTAATGCCGATGGGATAGGTGATTTGGTGGTGTATGAGCATGGTAGTGGCTTTACCACACAATATGAAATGACGCGCGATTATCTCATTGATGTTGACCATCTCGCACCAAATGATATGCCGACTGGTTTCCGCCTCGTCGCAGATGATGCGCCGATGCTTGAAGAAGTTCTCGAAGAGTTCGGTCATCTGTTGCACGGTGCCGATGAACTGTTGGTCAATGCAAGCGGTCTTATGGTCGTGAGTGATTGGCAAGAGGGTTTGCGCCGTGTTGACCTCGTAATTGTATGGGACGGTGTTGAACTTGAAGCTGGTGAACCTGTCATTGGTGAAGATGGCGAAGCTATTGAACTCGTGTATCAATTGAATGGTGAAGACCTTTACTTCCAAACAGATGCTGAAGGTAACATCATCATGGACGATAGCAACGAGCCAAATCTCGCATTGATGGATGCTGAAACAGGCGAATTCTATGCGATTGATGATGAAGGTGAAGCCTTGCTCGATGACGCTGGCAACCGTATCACCTATGAAACAGCGACAACTGTGCAACAACAACGTATCTACACAGGACACATTTACTTGCACGAAGACGCTGCTTACTTCGAATAAGACTGAGCAATAGAGGGATGGATAACGCTTTATGGATCGTTTAATTATCGAGAGCATTGAGGGACGTATCACACTAGGTATTGTGATGTTCCTCAGCATCATGATCCTGATTGGATGGGTGGCTCTCAACGAACCGGCACGGATGGCAGAATTTGAGGAGCAACACACGGCACGTTCAATTGAGCGTGGTGCAGAGTTGTTCGCCGCAAACTGCGCGACATGCCATGGGGCAGACGGTTATGGTATTGGTAATCGTGCGCCTGCGCTGAACAATCCGCAATTCTTCGGTTATAGCTACTTAGATACCGTGAATTCACAGATTGCTCAGTTACAAATTGAACTCGTAGACATCAATGGCGTAGAAGGCTTGGCTGGTTTCAATATTCCAGACCAACAAGGAATACTAGAGACACTAGAAAATCAACGTGACGAATTGTTAGCTGAAATTGCGGTACTCAGCGATGAAGAAGCGCGTGAGTCACTGGTTGAACTCGGACATATCGAAGCACGTCTGAGTGAAGATACGGCACAAGTAGAAGCACGCATCGCCGCTATCGAAAACGGTGCGCCACTACAAGAGGATATGGCACCTGAACTGGACGAAGATGAGCTTGATGCCCGTCTGACTGCCCTACAGAGCAATATCCCAACCCGTTTAGCAGAAATTGACATTCTGCTCAATGGTGATGGCACAGAAGAAAATCCGGGTTTGTTGGCAGAACGTGAGGCTCAACTAGCCGAACTTGAAACAGCACTCGGACTTGGCTACTTGCCACAACTGCAAGAAAATATCGACCTAGCAGAGGAAAATGACTTCGGGTTATTCATAACAAACTACATCGGTCTATCATCGAATCGTTTGGCACAGATTGAATACGGTGGGTCACTCGCAAGTTATGTCGATACGACGCTCGTACATGGTCGTCCAGGTAGTGGCACGGTCTGGAATGGTAATGTGATGGTTGCTTGGTCACAACGTGCGGGTGGTCCTCTGCGTGATGACCAAATTGGCGATCTGGTAGCTTTCATTCTTAATTGGGACAAAGGTGATGACTGGACAGTTGATGATTTCAACGCTGTTGGTCAGTATGCTATTGTTCACAGTGCCTATGACCCTGATGGCGGTTCGGGCGAAGACGGTGTTGGAGTAAACGTAGCCAACATCATCGCAGAGTTGCCAGAGGGTGATGCTACCAATGGTGAAACGCTCTATAACGGTAGCCTCGGTTGTGTTGGCTGTCATGTAGGTGGTGCTGTTGGACCCGATGTGATGGGTACATGGACACGAACCTTAAATGACCGTCTAGAAGACCTTGAAGACTATACTGGTGTACAATATCTAGTAGAATCTATTGTTGCACCGAACGCTTACATTGTAGATGGTTATGCAAGTGGCGTCATGAATAATAACTATGGCGACATACTCACCGCCCAAGAACTTGCAGACATCGTGGCTTACTTGCAGACACAAGACCAATAAGCTAACGACTGCCTTACTATCGAAAAGCCTTCGTTTGAAGCGGAGGCTTTTTTGATTACAATGCAGGGCATGATTTTTGGCAAAAGTAAACGAGCAAATATTGATGAAAACACATATAGGATGGTCGCTGGTGGTGCTAGTGATTATCGCCTTTTTTAATTTTCCGGTACTGGGGCAAGATGAGGACGTACCAACTGTTGATTGCACAGCAGAGGGACTGGCAGAGGCTATCGAAGCAGGTACAGCAGACATTTTAGAAGCGAATCCCGATGCTGTAGAAGACGCTGATCCTGCGTATCTATTTGCTATTGGCAATATTCAGGTGCAATTTGCGCTGGATTGTGGCTACCAGCCGAGCTTCCCTGAGGTTGAAACACTGATTGACCGCACGCTATCTATCGCGCCGTTGTCGTTCATCATTGCACAGTCCGCTATTGGGAGCGATGTTGAGGTTGCGTTGGCAGAATTAGAAGACATTCAAGGCAACTCGCAAGCAGGGCAATTGTTGTATAACGGACTAGAAGTTGGCTTGGATGGTGCAGAATTGGGCTGTGCAGGCTGTCATAATGGCGAAGCCGCCCCACTCACAGAAGGCTCATGGACGCGCATTGTAGATATTCGTCTCAATGAGCCAGAATTTGCGGATTATACAGCCGAGCAATATGCCATCGAGAGCATCATTCATCCGGCGAATTATATCGTACCAGAATACGAAAATGTCATCATGCCTGCGAATTATGGCAGTCGCTTAGATGCACAACAACTCGCTGATTTGCTGGCATATTTACAAAGCCAAGACCAAGTTCTAGATGACAGTGAAGCTCAGGCTGATGCGGGTGATGAGACTGCATCCACTGACGTTGACCCGATGGCAACTTGTTCACAAGATGATGTGCTGGGTTGCACAGAGATAGTCGCGCAACTAACAGGCAATGATTTACGTGGTGAGGGTTTGTATAACGGCACGACCTTGCCTGCTTTTGGGATGGCATTGGGCTGTGCAGGCTGTCATACGGCTGGGGTTTTAGGTCCAGCAACAGAAGGCACTTGGCAACGCACAATAGATGAACGCCTAACACTTTCAGACTTTGCAGATTATTCGGTAGAGCAATTTGTGATTGAAGCTATCATTCATCCGAATAACTATATACCAGAGGGGTATACCGAAGGTGTAATGCCAGGTAACTATGCAGAGCAACTTTCGGCACAAGACATCGCAGACTTACTTGCATTCTTGCGCGACTAACCTGTTGATGAATGCGACATTAAGGTACAATGAGTTAAAATATCATATATGTGAGGGAATATATGCAAATAATAGTACGTAGCATCCTAACGCGCCTAATTATCGCACTTTTTTTGCTGGCAATGAGTGTTAGTAGCGTTCTCGGGCAAGAAGAAACGAATGCCGTAGCCGAAGCTGCTAATAGTGGTCCAGGTTGGATGATAGCTATTGTTGGCGTGGGTGTTCTTGTCATTTTGGGGCTGGGTAGTGCTATTTCTGCTCAACAAGCGGATGAAGAAAACGTAAGCGAATCTGCTTAATTAGCATGCGGATATGTGGCGGCTGATGGGTCGTCACTTTTATTCATACGGATGTAACTTTCTCGTTGCATAGTGCTTATGCTAATGTCAAATATACCAATTAACAATTGTGACAAACTTCACAATCTCGTATAATGGTGTTATTAGTTAATAGAGACATTAGTATAAGTTAAGCCGTCTTATCGCACACCATTTCTCGTTATTGCAACAGACAAAAAGCAAAACGAGGGGCAAAGCACCTTCAACATGAACGAACATTAGTAGGTAGGAGTTACAACATGGCAGAGATGGCATGGGAAAGAACACCAGAAAACGACGCTTCCGAGAAGCAAAAATTACAAGGCAAGAGTGACCGCTGGAAATTCTTAGTTGGTGGCTTGCTGATTTTAGGCGCGATTATCTATCTGGCATATACCAGCACGATTAACGGGGCGCGGTTCTTCATCACGGTTGATGAAGTCGTCGCTACCAATGAATACGCTGGACAATCCGTGCGCCTGACAGGGGCTGTTTTGGGCGATACAATTAATTATGATTTTGAAACAGGTGATTTGAGCTTCACCATCGCGCACATCCCGCGTGAATTTGAAGACCTCGCAGAAACCTTGCACCTTGCGGCGAATGATGCTGATGCCACCCTGTTAACCGTGCAAATGTTTGATACCACAATGCCCGATTTACTCCAACATGAAGCACAAGCCATTCTAACAGGCGAAATTGGCGATGATGGTGTGTTCTATGCAACAGAACTCAACCTGAAATGCCCAACACGCTTTGAGGAACACACGCCCAACATGTTAGCTGATAGCGAACAGGGCTAAAACACATGCTTGCTGAAATTGGTTATATTTCGCTCACACTAGCTTTCATAGCGAGTATCTATTCGATTATTGCATCTGTTTATGGCGAATTGCGTTTTTCCAATCGCTTCATCATCAGTGGACGGAATGCGGCACTGGCTGTATTTCCACTACTAACTATCTCCACAGGTGCATTATTGATTGCGCTGATTACCGAACAATATCACCTTGCCTATGTATCATCGGTAGCTGACCCTGCGACACCCCTCTTTTACCGCATCACAGCATTGTGGGGGTCACAAAAAGGCTCATTGCTATTCTGGGATTTCTTGATGGCGGGCTTTGCATTCGGCGCGATTGTCTTCAATTGGAAAAGTGACCGTCGTCTGATGCCTTTCACAATTGCTTTCATGATGGCATCAGTGGCATTTTTCATCGGTATCACGCTCTTTATCGAGAATCCGTTCATGCGCCTCTGGGCAAATCCTGATAACGGACAAATCTTTGAAGCCCTATTCGTCCCTGATGATGCGGTTTACCCGGGCGATGCTTGGTTAGCCGATAACGCTAATGGGCTAAGTCCCCTACTGCGTCACTTTGGGATGATTATTCACCCGCCGATGCTCTATCTGGGCTTTGTCGGTTTTGTTGTGCCGTTTGCATTTGCAATGGCGGCGCTTGCCAGTGGTGATTTATCTACCAACTGGATTAAGGCAACCCGTCGTTGGTCGCTGGTCGCTTGGCTATTCCTGAGCTTAGGTCTGATTCTCGGCGGACGCTGGGCATATGATGTTCTCGGCTGGGGTGGCTATTGGGGCTGGGATCCGGTAGAGAACGCGGCATTTTTGCCTTGGCTCGTCGGGACAGCATTCATCCATAGCGTGATGATTCAAGAGAAGCGCGGGATGCTCAAAGTCTGGAATATGGTACTCGTGATGAGTACGTTCAGCGCCGTGTTATTTGGTACATTCGCAACCCGTAGTGGCGTGATTGAGAGCGTACATAGTTTCGCTCGCTCAGAAATTGGCTTCCCGATGCTATTTTTCTGGGGCGCAATGACCCTCATCGGCACAGGTTTGATTTTGTGGCGTTGGCAACGGGGCGAACTGCAAGACGAACATGAATTTGCTGGCATTCTCAGCCGCGAGACGATGTTCGTACTGAACAATGTCATTTTCATGGCATTAACCGTCACGATTTTCTGGGGCAGTTTTGGTGCGCCAATCACTTCAGAATTAGCACTCGGCACAGAGATTTCGCTCGGTGAAGAATACTATCTTCAAGTGACGACACCTCTATTCATTGCGCTGTACATCTTAATGGGGGTTGCCCCCCTGACAGCATGGAGTGCTACGTCGGCTGGGCGTTTGGGTAAAGCCCTGCTGATTCCAGTTGTGCTGACGGCTATCAGTGTTGCGCTGATATCGCTATTTGTGCATGCGTCGGCTGGGTCAATTTTTGGCTACTTCGTCGTGATGCTCGGTGGATATGTCGCGCTGTATGAAATTTACAGAGGCGCAAAAGCACGGGTCAACTCACGCGATGAATCGTGGATAAAAGCAGTGACAACGCTGTTCGGACGCAATCAACGCCGTTATGGTGGCTATCTAGTGCATTTAGGCATCGTGGTCATCGGCATTGGCATTATCGGTAGCACCCTGTTTCAATTTGAGACACGCCGTACTATTCCGATGGGCGAAAGCGTAGTGATTCGTGACCAATACATTCTGCGTTATGACGACATCTCACGCGGATATGAAGTTGAAAATCCAACGGCGAATGACCGTGTTCTCAACCGTGCAACGATGACATTGATGGACATAAACGGTAATCGCTTGAGTACGGTCAATCCGCGCATTGATGTTTTCCCACAGATGAGCATGATGATTGCAGGTACGCATAGCACTATCGGACGCGATTTTTACGTGCTAATGGATGGCTATGACCTCGAAGCACAATTGGCATCATTCGTGATTTACATTAACCCACTGGTGAACCTTGTATGGTGGGGTGGCATCATCTTGATTATCGGGACAATTGCCGCAACCTATCCGAAAGACATCGTGCCAGAACGCATCCGCACGGGTAATAAAACGAAGGAGCAATAAACGACGATGATTGCTCGGACATTCACGGTGTTGTTGCTGGCATTGCTGGCAACCTTCGCCGTTTACGCACAAGATGACACTACCACAACAACTACCGCAACACAGGATGATGTGGATGAGGTTGCCTCGTCCATGTTCTGCCCTGTTTGCGAAAATGAACCGCTAGACCAGTGCTACAACGCGACGTGTATTCAGTGGAAACGCGAAATTCAGAATATGCTTTCGCAGGGTATGACGCCAGAAGAAATTCAAACGTCGTTCGTAGACCGCTACGGACAGCATGTAGTTAGCGTGCCACGAGACCCGTTCTTGCGGGCTTTGTCCTTTGGTGCGCCGATACTTGGCACGATTATCGCGCTGATAATTGGCTTTTTCACATTTCGTAGCTGGCAACAGCAACCCAAGCCTCAGCCACAAACGAGTGTTGATAAGCCCAAAAATGACAATTACCGTTCACAGATTGAGCGAGATTTGATGCAATCATGACAGAGAATACAACGATTCAAGAACCCGAGTTCTTGCAGAATGGCAAGCCAAAAACAGACGATACAAGCACAACTTTTTTCACACCAGCGAACATTTTCTTGATGACGGCTGTGATTGTATTTGTGTCTGTGATGGGCATTCAACTCTTTAATCAGAATCAGGGGCGTCCGCTACCAGGTGACCGCGCCCCTAGCTTTGCCGTGACGACTTACGATGGTGAAGAAATCACACTCGACTCACTAGAGGGTCAGATTGTGGTGCTGAACCTATGGGCAAGCTGGTGTGGTCCATGTCACGAAGAAGCCGATGATTTCCAAGCTATCTACGAAGACTATCAATCTGATGGGGTCGTCGTATTGGGTGTTAACTGGCTAGATATTGATAGTGACGCACTTGAATTTGTGGATCAATACAGCCTCACCTACCCGAATGCACCGGACTTTGGCGAGCGTGTTTACGAAGCGTATAACGTACAAGGTATGCCAGAGACATTCGTCATCGGGCGCGATGGCATCGTCGTTGAAACGCTTATCGGTGGTACAAATTATGACCAACTCTCGCGGGCAATTGATACCGCACTGGCAGGTGAATCATGAGTATTATTGGGCTGGGCATTGGGTTAGCGATGGTGGTGGCATTTCTCATCATCGTCGTCTTTCCATTGCTCTTTGAAGAACCCGAAACAACCGCCGATTTTCGGAGCAAACAACGTGAGCGTGCGCTGGCGTACTACGAGCGCGTGCTGACTAATCTGCGTGATTTGGATGATGACCTCGCTACGGGCAAAATCCACAGAGACGAATACAACACTGAACGCGATGTATGGATGGATCGTGGTGTGGAAATTTTGCAGATGATTGACGAACTCGACCACAAACACAACGTCTCTGAAAGGTTAGAAAATAACGCCACAAACGCGGACATCGACCATGAAATCGAACGGGTTATTGCAGACCATCGCGCTCAGAGACGCGCCACTGAGGTGGGCTAATTTTTATGACTTTTTTCTTGCGACAGCTATATATCTTCGCAAATCGTTTTACACGAGTAAGCCTGTTAGCCGCTGTGTTGAGCTTGGCACTCGTCGCGTGTGGTGATTTGGCAGGTCAGCCTGAAATTGTAGCAGAACTCCCAACAGATGCGCCTATGGGTGCAGATAATCAACAAGACGAAGGCGTACCAGATATACCTGACCCACTGCCCCTAGAGTTGCCCCCTGCTATGCCGGATGTTGCTAATGGCGCGGCGATTTTTGCCCAAAATTGTACCTCGTGTCATGGTGAGAATGGTGCAGGCGGAGGTATCTTGGTCGAGAGTGGGCAAATTCCGCGTATGCCTTCTTTCTTAGAAGCATCGCACATGCGCCAACAAAGCCTGACCGACTACTACGACATCATCACCAACGGCAACCTGATTAACTTAATGCCACCTTGGCAATCGTTAACAGTGCAGGAACGCTGGGATGTGCTGATGTATGCCTACACCCTGCATTACACCGAAGAGCAAATTGCTCAAGGCGAAACATTGGTCAGTGATAGCGTTGATACAACGTTAGCACTAGAAAGTGATGCCGAGTTAGCGACTGCCCTCTCATTACAGGGTGAAGACGCTTTTGCGTCAGTGGCGTATCAGCGCGTGCAATCCGTGCAAAATTGGTCAGAGGCGATTGTTATCGCTGATAGTGCGCCGGAAGCAACACCCGAACCACAGCCGACAATGGCAATTGATAGCGCGTCATTCAGTGGCACGATTATCAATGGCTCTCCGAACGCGACAGTACCAAGTGGTTTGAGTGTGCAATTACAGTATGGCGATTTCATCAACACAGCAGAAACGCTCGATGGAACACTGACAGAAGATAATCAATTCAGCTTTGCGGATATTCCCGTGCAGGCAGGCAACACATACTTCGCAGTTGCGTTCTATGATGGGCGTGCGTTCGTCAGCGATGCGATTCCAGCAGAGGAATTAACGGCTGATAACACAGTTGATGTCACGATTTATGAGACAACAACTGCGCCAAATGTCGTGACGATGACCAATATGGAAATTATCATCGAGTATCTTGAAGTGCCGGAACTTGGGCGCGGTATTGTTGCACGTCAGCTAAATGTGTATGAAAACACAACAGACTATGTTTTCCATCTTGCACCGCAGGGACAGGATGTGCGCGTATCGCTATTGGCATCTTTGCCTATTGGTTCGCTTTTCTTGGATGATTTCGAGCAAAGTCCGTTCATCCCTGCCCAAGAACAATACGCTCTGATTGATACCCGTCCAGTTTATCCTGGTACACACACTATCAGCACGAGCTATTTCCTGCCGTATGACAATAACGCGCAGACTGTCGATATTGTGATGAATAACGCTTTCAGTGGCACAGTCGATATTCTAATGATTGTTCCTGAACTAAATATAGTTGATGAGACGTTGACCTATGTTGAGGAAAGAAATATCGGCACAGAGCAAGCCCCTGTGATGGCACGGCGTTTCAGTGGCGATGTCAATCTACTGGCAGGTGATAATCTCATCTTTGACATTGAAGGGCGTGTAACTAGTGGGCAAGCGAGCGCATCCGAAGGTGTTGTCACACAAGGCGACCTGATTCCGATTCTGATAGTTGTCGGTGTGATGGTCGTGTTGGTTATGTTGAGCGTGTTGTTCTATGTACGGCGTGATACACCCACTAATGAGAGTGATGACGCATGAGTGAGCGTCCTATCATCGAAATTGAGGGCTTGAGCAAAGCGTATGGCTACATGCCTGTGCTGAAAAAATTGACGCTCTCGGTTGAGCGGGGTCAATTTGTGGCACTATTGGGTCCGAATGGTAGCGGGAAATCGACCTTACTCAAAATGATTGCAGGTATCGTCAAGCAGAATATGGGTGAAATCCGCGTTGGGGGCTGGCAAATGCCAAAAGAAGCCCCAGCAGTACGTGGTCAAATCGGGATGGTGAGCCATCAAGCATTGCTCTATGGCAATTTAACAGCGCGTGAAAATCTCGAATTTTTCAGCAAGCTCTACAACATGCGAGATAGTGACCGCATCGACACCCTTCTGGAAGATGTTGGTTTGGCAAAGCGGGCGGATAGTCTCGTGCGGACATTTTCACGCGGGATGCAACAGCGATTGAGCATTGCGCGTGCCTTGCTCCATGACCCGCATGTGCTGTTGTTCGATGAGCCATATACAGGCTTAGACCAAGATGCAGCGACAGTCTTAGATGATTTGCTACGCGATGCTCATGCCTCAGGACATACGATTTTAATGGCGACGCATCAACTGGCACGGGCGGCAGACCTCGCCGACCGTATCGTGATTATCAGTCGGGGTAAGATTGGCTACGACGATACAACGACATTATCAGATACCGACATCATGGCACTGTACACAGACATCACAGGAGCCGCGACTGCCCGATGACAACTTCTTTTGTGACAGTGGTGCTTGCCATCATCGAGAAAGATTTCCGTGCCGAATTTCGCAGTCGGGAATTGATAGCGACTATGTTGCTATTTTCTCTACTAAGTGTGTTGGTATTCAGTTTTGCGCTGGAGCTAAATCGCGTTGCCGAAGAGCAGGCGGTTAGTGGTGTGCTATGGGTGACAATCGTCTTTGCTAGTTTGCTCGGACTGAACCGCAGTATGGCGATGGAACAAGAGAATGCCAGCATAGATGCCATGTTGATGTCTCCGATTCATCGGGCAGCGATTTTCACAGGCAAGCTCATCGGCAATTTCATGTTTACGATTGCTGTTGGCTTGCTCCTGTTGCCCTTGATGACCCTGCTTTACAACATGAACTTGATGCAGTGGTGGTTGTTGGGCGTGTTGATACTAGGCACGCTGGGCGTGTGTATCACGGGTACGTTACTATCAACCATGACAGTACAAACACGCTCGCGGGAATCGCTATTGCCGATTGTGATGTTGCCGGTTGTGTTGCCGATTTTGTTGGCGGCAGTCACTTCGACAAATGGCATTATTGGTGATTTGCCAATTCAAGATTGGCGCTTATGGGTTTCAATTTTGGTGGCAGTCAATACGATTTATCTAGTTATCTGTATGCTGACGTTTGCATACGTCATTGAAGAATAATTTGTTTGCAAATCATAGCTTATAGCTTTGAGGGAAATACACTATGACAAGCATGACGCTTAATAAACAAAAAAATGACAGTATTCGTCTGGGTGATGTACCGAGTGGGTTACGCATTTTGACATGGGCAACCATTTTCGGGCTTGGTATCACACTCTATTTGGGCTTGTTCAACGTCGGTACAGACGTCGCGCAAGGTCCTGTACAACGCATTTTCTACATTCATATGCCATCTTTCTTTGGTGCTTTCACTGCCTTCATTGGCACGGTCATTGGCGGGATTATGTATCTTGTGCGCCGTGACCCAAAATGGGACAGAATGGCAGTCGCAGGGGTTGAGGTTGGTTTGGCACTCTCGTTGGTGAACTTGCTGACAGGGATTGCATGGATGCGCCCAATTTGGAATTCATGGTGGCTATGGGATCCACGCTTAACGTCAGCGGCAATCATGGTATTGACCTATGCGGCGTATCTGATGTTGCGTGCAGGCATTGAAAACCCTGATACACGCCGACGCTTTGCCTCTGTATATGGCATTCTCGCTATTACAACAGTGGTGCTGACACTGGTTATCATTCGCATTCGCCCTGATACCATTCACCCAGCCGTGATTGGTCCAAGCCCACAAAATGCGCAAGGTGAGTTTGATGCAACCACAGGTGTCATCATCGCTTTGGTTCCTGCACTGCTCTTCTACACGACGATTGTGCCAATTACGCTGATGTGGTGGCGTGTTCGTCTTGAAAATATGCTTGATTTTGTCGAAGAACGGAAAGCGCAGGTACTCAGCCAATGATGCGCAAACTACTCCTACTCATTTTTGCTCTGTTGCTTCTGCCAACGCTGACATTAGCACAAGAAGATAACGAAGAGCCAGAAGATATTCCGTATTTGCGCCTGAACACGAATTTCAGTGTGCCGGATATTATCGGTTGGGAAAGCACAATTGAAGGCGAAACCGTGCTTTTCACCCGCGAAGAATCAGATGCACAAATTTACGTGCGCGTAGTTGATACGATTAACAGCATCGAAGCCATTGATGCGGCAATTGCTGATTTGGGATTGACTTTAGAAGTCACTGAGCCAGATGTCGAAGGGCGTATCGGGCGCTTGGATGGCACATGGTTCTATCGTATTTTCCGCGATGGCACGACGAGCATCACTGCATATGCCTTGTTGCAGAGCGATGAAAATTACGTTGTGTTATTTGCAGAAGAATCACCTGATTACGATGCGGTACATTTCCCTGTCCGTAACACCGTTTCTGACCCCACGCCGGATGATGTGCCTGTTATTATCAATGAGGCATCGCAAAATACATTGCAAGCCCTCATTGATGAAACATACGACACAGAACCCTTATCCACACGCAATCCAGCAGAAGATAATATACTGTGGGTGGAAGCAACCTATCCTGATGACATCACGACGGTATCATATTTATTCGCGCCACAGGGCGAAAATATCGTTTACATCACACTAGTAGAAGGTGATGCTACAGATGCCGCAATCTTATCGGATGCCTTTGATTCTGTATTCTTGGGCTTCGTCATCACCCCGAATAACATCGAATACCTTTACTTGGGATTGGGTATATCAGCAACAATTATGCTAGTCTTGATTGCTAGTATCTGGTTGCGCTTCCAGAATGCACGCAAAGACCTTGCGCTTGTAGAGCAATTGGCAGAAGACGAGAACGCATAAATATTTTATGGGTCAGGCAACAGGGTCTGACCCATTTTTGCGCATGATACATACGCGCACCCCAAATAGCTGAAAAATCAGCAAGGGGCTGGTTTTGAGCTTGAGGAAAGCGGGTGCATCCCACCATGTAATTGTTTCGTACCCAAAACGCAGATAATAGGCTTCCATCTTTTCCGCACAAAGCAAATAGAGAGGTCGTCCGGCGCGGGCTTCTAGGGCGTCTATCATGCGCCTGCCTATGCCTTGCCCTTGATATTCAGCTTTTGTGACGAGGCTACCGAGTTCCTCACAACCCGGATATTGCTTGATTTGCCCGATGCCTACAATCTCACTTTCGTGTTCAGCAACGAGAAAATGTTGCCATTTCAATGAAGTAGGGTCTAGGCGTTCTGCCCATACCATCTGCTTGATTATTTCGCTGTCTTCGGCGCGTGCTTCGCGGATAGTGATTGCCAACTCTGGCATTCAATTCGCCTCTCTTTTATACTTCCTGCTATGACAAAACGAACGCTTTCTCTACTCATATCATTCATTGTGCTGTCTGCCCTTGTTGCCTGTCAACCAGCACCTACAACGGGTTTGCCGACGGATGTGCCATTTCCGACCGTGACAGTTGGGCAACAGTTATCTGGTAATTTGCCAACGCCCGGTGCGCGAACAGGTTTGCTACCGATTAATGCGGACGGCAGTGCGGTGGGTGTCAACAATCCAACAGCCACCCCTGATAGTGGACGTTGCCCGTTCCCATCAGAGGACGCGGTGCTAGACCCCTTCCCTACCAGCCGTGTTGATGCCATTACCTTGATATTGCAATTTTTGAACGATGGTGGCACACCACAGCGTCTACAAGAAGAAATCCTCAGTAATTGGGATGCCTTTGGCGAAAATGGTTATCTGGAAACAGGCGATTTAACAGGCGAAGGCACGGCTGATATTGTGCTGGGCTACGTTGCGCCTGGTGATGTCGGCACGATGCTCATTTTTGGCTGTCAGGCAGGGCGCTACGTGCAATTGTTCGAGAGCAATAGCGATGGTACTGCGCCACCGACGATTCTCACGCTATCCGACATCAATAATAGCGCACCTGCAGAAGTGGTCATCACACGGCGCATCTGTAGCGACCCCGAAGCATGCGAGATACAAACGCAGATAGTCGGTTGGGCTTTCACTGTCGGGCGCTTTTTGAATTTATTGCCGGATACAGTGCTGACAATCGACCCGCCGACGCTACGCGATATTGATAATGACCAAGTGCAAGAACTTGTTATCAATTTAGATGACAACGGCACAATTGCAACAGGTCCACTGCGTCAGGGGACAAATATCTACGATTGGGATGGGCAATTTTATGTATTGTCGATCATCCAATTGCAATCACCAAGCTATCGCATACAGGTCATCCACGAAGGTGATAGGCTGTTCTCACAAGAGCGCATGGCAGAAGCAATTGCCGTCTATGAGGCGGCGCTTGCCGATGATGACTTGCGCTACTGGTTCAACGATGGACCTATCAATACCATTTCCTATGCACAATATCGCTTAATTCTGGCGTATGCGTATACAGGCAACAGCGCAGGGATTGTGAACACACTTGGCTTGATGAATACAGATTTCCCATTGACAGAAGGTGAAGAAATTACAGATGCGCCTGTTTACGTACATCTAGCGAATGTCTTTGTGGATAGCTTGACTGTCAGTGGCGATTTGCACACAAGTTGCCTTGCTGTGCAAGAAATCATCACGGAACGCGAAGAAGCACTCGGTTTCATCAATCGTTATGGTAGCCGTAGCCCAACGTACTCTGCGCTTGAATTATGCCCATACTGAACAACAAAGCAATTAAGGACATTTTATGACTGACTTAAAAACGTATTTTGATGCACAGCGTCAGAATATGCTGGATTTATTGACTGACCTCGTAGAAATCGAAAGCCCATCAAAAGATAAATTGGCTGTCGATAATATGTCTGCGAAAATGGCGGCGCTTTTTGAAGCACAGGGCGCCAGTGTAGAACGAGTCCCACGCGAAGAAGTAGGCGATATTATCATCGGTACATGGAACGCAGACACAAGTGGTAAACCTATCGTGATACTCTCACATGTCGATACGGTGTGGGATATTGGCACAGTTGCGGAACGTCCCATACGCTTGGAAGATGATGGGCGTATGTATGGACCTGGCATTGTCGATATGAAAGGGGGTATTGTCATTGCGCTATATGCCATCAAGGGCTTGCTTGACCGTGACGAATTACCAGACCGCCCTATCATATATGTAGCAACTACGGATGAAGAAATAGGCAGTCGCCACAGCAAAGCACTCATCGAAGAGACAGCCGACGGGGCGGCGCTCGTACTCGTGACAGAACCACCAACAGGCGATGGGTCGCTCAAGACATGGCGCAAAGGCGTCGCTAATTACAAGCTGAACATCACAGGCAAAGCCGCACATGCTGGGAATGAGCCGGAAATGGGCGTCAATGCGATTGTCGAGTTCGCGCAACACACAATGGAACTGACAAAACTCAATGACTATAAGAATGGCACATCGGTATCTGTGACGACGGTACAAGGTGGAACAGCGACCAATGTTATTCCCGCTAATTTAGAAGCTCGCATTGATGTTCGGGCGATGACAGACAACGTTTATCAGCGTGTACATGAAAAAATCATGGAGCGTTTGCCGTTCATTCCGGGCGCACAAGTAGATATTGAACGCCTTCATTATCGCCCGCCGATGGAACGTGATGGGGCTACATTTGAGCAAGCGAAGAAAATTGCATCGAATGAAGGTATCACGATTCGAGAAGATGGTGCAGGCGGTGGTAGTGATGGCAATTTCACAGCAGCAATGGGTATCCCGACACTCGATGGCATGGGCGCAGAAGGGGGTGGTTTACATGCCCTTCACGAGCATGTGTTGGTGAATAGCCTACCAAAAAAAGCGGCATTGATGGCAGCCATCTTGCGCGATTGGGAATAAGGGACAAAACAAGACGATGGTAACAATCATCGTCTTGTTAGTTGCAAGTTTACTCAGTTGCGTCTGACAGTAACCAATTTTGCGCTTCGATTTCTGTCCCACCTTTGATAAAACGACGACTGGCATTTATCCGTAGGGCATTGAAGAATATCTGTAGCGCAGAAAGCACGACGCTCTCTTCGTAGATGTATACAGCGCGAATCGGTGGTAATTGCTCGCGTTGCCCATATAGGTTACGCAATTCACTGAAGAAGTATGGCAAGTGTGGCACACCCGCACGCGCATCTATCAGCAATAATAGTGTTTCCTCTACTGGATGACTATCGAGAATATGCGTGAGATGCACGAGAGCATCATCGACTGCTTGTTTACCACCATCTTTGGCAATCAGCTTGTGGATGCCATTGGTTAAATAATGTTGGTGAATGCAATGTAATTCTGCTTGCACCATGAGATACTTACTCCGTTTATTTACTTGCGCCTCCACGCGATGCAAGCCTTCAAGTGATGTCCTCATTTAAGGCAAAAAGGCAATTAGGCTTGGTTAATGTGTGTGTGTACGGTGCGCGATATGGAAGCATAACGACTATGCAACGGAGTGTAGCATAGTTGATGTTAGATAAAAAGTTATTATTCGGTTGTAAAACGCAGGCAACGATAGACAAGCATACATCAGCTAATTTGCAGATGCTTAATCGTCTCTAATTGCGTTTCTAGCCATGTAATTTCGGCATTGAGCATCTGGAGCTTGTATTCGATGGTCATCAAGCGAATACGATGAATTTTATCTGTACCATTGCTCCCATTGCCATTGCTAGATAGTTCAGCATATGAGCGTTGCGCCCATGATTTGAACGTCTTAATCGTATCCAGCCGTTCACTCAGAATTTTCTGCACATCATCAGCTTCGAGTTCATGCCCAAGATAGAGTTTTGCCAACCAGATGAAGCCAGGTGGACTTTCGTCAAATTCGGTATGTAGCCATTCTTGCAATTGCTCTACGCCGTTATCAGTCACATGATACACTTTCTTGTTGGGGCTATCTTGCTGTATGACGGTTTCGTAATCAACCCACCCTTCGGCTTGCATTTTATAAAGGGCGCGATAAATCTGGCTCTGGTCAGTTGTCCAGAAATGTTGTCCTTCGGCTTGTAATCGTTTGTTGAGGTCGTACCCTGAACCAGGTTCATCTGATAATAGACCCAACAAAATATGTTGTAATGACATATCTCTCCTCTGACAGTTCGCCTGTGGAAACGAACACACTCCCCTATGCTGCAACCAGCGATTCCACAGGTAAATGTAAATGCACTTATTATTTTATTATCACACACGGAAGGGCTTTACAGATGAGCCAGAGATGAGCATACGCTATGAGGTCAGTGGATTAAACAGAGGGTCAACTGAATAACAGAAGCAATGACAGGGGATTTGCTCCTGTGTGTTGGGTGTTGAATTGTAGTCGGCAATCGTTACGCTATCAGACTTCGATATAGCGTTTCCACACAGAAGGTCCCGTACCTAGCGCAATGACAAGGTAGCTTGTGCGCGGGCGCTTGGGTTCCCAGCGGAGTTTCATGCCCGCTTCGTGTGGGAGTCGATCCCCTTTTTTGTGATTACACGCGGCACAGGCGGCGGCTGTGTTTGACCATGTATCTTTTCCACTACGGGATTTTGGCAAGATGTGGTCAATCGTGAAATCGGATTTGGTGAGTATCTGCCCCTTCTGGATGGTTCCGGGCTTTATCCCACAATAGATGCAGGTATATTCATCCCGAATGAGAACGCCTTTGCGACTCCAGTGCGCACGGCGACGCGGTACATTGACGTAGGTGCGCAATGCGATGACAGATGGAACGGAAAATTGGTCACGCACAGTGCGGATGAACTTGCCACTTTCTTCGACGACGACTGCTTTGCCAGCGAAGATGAGGTTCATCGCACGGGGTACGCTCACGACAGATAAGGGTTCCCATGTGCTACCGTTGAGGAGTAACACACGTTTTTGAACAACTGCACTGGTTGACACGGGATACCATTTTCTCCCTACTAACCAATTGATTGCGTTTGCTTACTGCATACTTCGTAAAGTGTAACGTGTATACATTAACCTGCATTTAGAATACACGATTGTGTGAAATTCTGCATCAATTGAATGCAAATCGTTTGTTAAGAGCTAGTCAGAATGTTCTAACGATTACTTAAAATATCCCTGTCAATAATCGCTTTGTGCATTCATCAGTTCCTTTGTGTGCAGGGAAGGGTTGTGCATGTGCCTTCCCTATTTGTTTTTCTGTGTCTTTTTACCATGTATTGTTACATATATTACTTTTGTCGTCATGCTTTGTGTTGCCATAACGGTGATGTCGATGGTGGTCTGCTAGGTGTTAGCCAGTTCATTTAGTGCAATGCCTATTAGGACACTTTAGATCATTTTAGTGAGTTTAGCGTTGTGTCCCGTTAATGTTGCTACCGAGACACCCAATCAGGAAAGGTTCGCGTTCATGTGCGTTTTTACCGTCGTCGTAACTTGAACATTCGTCTGACATATCGGTTTTCTTTCGTCCTGTTGGTATCTTCTTTTTTGCTATGTGCAAATGGTAACGTGAATAAGTTCGAGTGCTAACCGGCTTTATCGACCTGTTTTGGCAGGATACGAAGCATCGGTTGCAGGCGTTTGCGTTGTTGCTTGGCGCGTGTAACCTCGATTTCGGTGATGGTCTCTTGCGCGGTGTAAATAAGATCGCGCAGGACATTGACCATCTCAACCTCGTCAAGCTCCGTCAACTGGCGTGTTTCACCTTCGCTGACAGCGGTGTGCAACAGGTCGATGTATTGCAACACGTTATCAAGCGTGTTGCTATCGAGCATCGACAGTGTTTCTTGTGTGACGGTACGATTCTGGCTCATTGCTTCACCTCAAAAACGGATTTCGCTAAAAAAACAAAAAAGGGGTACGAGACCGGCTTCTGGTCTCGTACCCCTTATCGTAACCTAATCGTTACTTGGGAGGTCGCCTCGTTATGTCAGCGATTATCAGGTTTGTTGCTTACCCTGCTTTCGCTTTCTCATACGAGACCGAGACCAACTGTGTGACGGTTCACTAAAGCCACCTTCTACGCCTACATAGGCATTGGCTTTGGCGGTACCATCAAGCACGCGTGCATCGACATCGATAATGCTAAGCGCATCATTATTCAGGAGCGCCCAACCAGTTTGTTGCGCACTACGACGTGATTCAACACACGCAAATATGCCATTATGCAGAGGATCTAATCCCTCTGGCTGGCATATCGACAGCATTGTGCCGCGCAAATTGCGCAGTCTTGCTGTGTTGTATGTCATCGTCGTGTAAATCATGGTCGGTTACGCTTTCGCGTTTACTCCTGTACTGGTTATCTATTTATTGATTGATTATTACTCTTTGAGACCTTTTTTCGTCTCATACTTTTTTGCTATTGACGGGTGGAATAGTCCACCTCTGTTATTAAAACACTTTTTTAAGTGTTTTGTCAAGCAACTTACGCACCTTTTTCAACTTTGGTCTGATCCAGCATATTCTGGATACTTTCGCCAGTGATGAACACACGGCGCATACCAGCCGGTTTACTCACGGTGAGATGCCCTTTTTTAATTAGGCGTTTGAGTGTGCTAAGGCTGATACCGAGTGCTTCTGCAGCTTCCTGACGGGAATAGACTGCTCCGGGTTCAATATGAAGTTTCTGTGCATCGTTGCTCATATTTTTTCTCCTTATTTATAAGCTAACATGGCTTGATACAGTCATCAAGAGTGTACTTCTATTTTAAACAAGTTTTAAAGTGTCGCAAGGGTTCATGGAGGATATTTGATTAGAAAATGAATACTTGACAGTTTTATCTGCTTGCCAGTATATTGTTCACACGTTTGAAAATTCTATAACTCGACCTAAAAACAGTGACGAAGACAGTTCACACAGGCGCAAGAAGCGTATGTATGGTCAGGGAGCTGAATGCCGTAGACTGAGAGCATTAGCCTGTACATGTTGTGAAATTCCCTTCCGAGTTGGGCAGTGAAAAGCACTTTTTGCTGAATAGTTGACCCCGTAAGCCGAACGTGACAGGCGACCAAGTGCAGATTGTGTACATATACACGGTCTGAATTAGGGTGGTACCGCGTGAGCGACTTTGTTTGATTCTGACAACGCTCTCGTCCCTAGCATGGGATGAGGGCGTTTTTTGTTACCCCTACCCCACTGTCTAAAATCGTATCGTATCACTAACACACACATAGGGAGCCAAGCATGGCAGAAGACGTAAAATCAATTGATTCCGTGAAAAGCGAGGCAATGGACGCCCTTGCACCTATCGACACCCAAGAAGCGTTAAGTGCATGGCGCAGTCAATATTTGGGTAGCAAAGGCATCATTCGTGGGATGCTGAGTAAAATTGGCACATTACCACCGGAAGAACGTGGTCCATATGGTAAGGGTGTTAATCAATTAAAAGGCGAATTGACGACTGCCTTTGAAGAAAAACAAGTGGCTGTTGAAGAAGCATTGCTCAAGCACGACCTCGAAACTGGCACGATTGACGTTACTTTGCCGGGGCGTCCGCGTAGTACGGGGCGTATTCATCCGAGTACGCAGACATTGCGTAATTTCTACAGCATCTGGGCAGATATGGGCTTTCAGGTCTTCCGCAGTCGGGATGTAGAGTTGGATGAATACAATTTCACCAAGCTGAATTTCCCGCCCGACCATCCGGCACGCGATATGCAGGATACCTTTTACACAACTGAGAAAGATGTCATTTTGCGTACGCACACCTCACCTGGACAAGTACATGCGATGGAACAATTAGGTGAGGGTGGTACAAAGCCAATTCGTGTGATTTTGCCAGGCATGTGTTATCGCTATGAGCAAATTACCCCGCGTAGTGAAGCACAGTTCCATCAGGTAGAAGGTTTGGCTATTGGGCGCAACATCCGCATGAGTGACCTCAAAGGCACGATTACGGAGTTCGCTAAACGGATGTTCAAGCCTGATGTTGCGGTGCGTTTCCGTGCGTCCTATTTCCCGTTCACTGAGCCAAGCATGGAAGTCGATGCAGAATGCTTCTTGTGTGATGGTAAGGGATGCCGTGTATGTAAATATACAGGTTGGCTCGAAATCGCGGGCAGTGGTATGGTGCATGCGAACGTGTTGCGCAACGGTGGTTATGACCCAAGTGAATGGAGTGGTTTCGCATTTGGTATGGGTCCAGAGCGTATCACTATGCTGAAACATGGCATTGAGGATATTCGCTATTTCTGGAGCAATGATCTGCGGTTCTTGGAGCAATTCTAAACATTCAAAATCGGCGGGCGTCCAGAAGGGCGTCCCTACAAAAACATAATTTTCGCAACATCAACACGGACCATAGAGGAGAGAAGATAATACCATGCGCGTACCGATTTCATGGTTGAAAGACTACGTAGATATTGACATTACGCCGGAAGAACTGGCAGAAAAATTGACGACGGCTGGCTTCGAGGTTGGCACGATTGATTATATTGGCGTGCCACAAAATCAAGTTGAAGGCATTCGCGTTCCACCAAGTGACCATCTCGTATGGGATGATGAAAAGCTATTGCTTGGTGCTATTCGTGAAGTGAAAGACCATCCCGATGCCGATAAGTTAGTGCTAGCGATGGTCGATTATGGCGGCGACGAACTCGAACAATGTGTGACGGGTGCGCCGAACCTATTCGCGTATAAAGGCAAGGGAGAACTCAATCCACCACTGTGGACAGGTTTCGCAATGGAAGGGGCGCAAGTCTGGGATGGACACAGCGACGAGAAAAAATTGATGACGCTCAAAGGCAAAAAATTGCGTGGCATCTACAATAAAAGCATGGTCTGTTCGGAAAAAGAACTCGGCATCAGTGAGGAACACGAAGGCATCATCCTGATGGATCATGACGAAAAATATATACCAGGAACACCATTGAGCGAGGTTTTGGGCGATGTGGTGCTGGATATTGAATTGACACCGAATCTCGGACACGGGTTCAGTGTGTTGGGTGTGGCACGCGAGGTCGCCGCATTGCTGAATAAAGAACTCAATGAACCAAACTACGAGGTCGTCATGGAAGGCGATGTGATAGAGGGTCAGGCGAGTGTGGATATTCAAGAACCAGAATTGAATCCACGTTTTACGCTGATGCTTCTGAAAGATACAGAAGTCAAACCATCGCCCTATTGGATGCAATTGCGCCTCAAGCTGATTGGGCAACGTCCAATCAATAATATCGTGGATGTGACAAATTACATCACGTTCGAGATTGGTCAGCCATTGCACGCTTACAATTACGATGAACTTGTAAAACGTAACGGCGAGAACCCAACACTGGTGACACGATTGGCAGAAGGCGAAAACATTGAAACGCTGGATGAGGTCAAGCGTACGATTGGCGCGAACCAAATCATGGTTGCCGATTCACAGGGGACGCTGGGCTTCGGTGGCATCATGGGGGGTGCAGAAACAGAAATCAGCGAGAACTCCACTAATGTGTTGCTCGAAGCGGCAGCTTGGAACTTCATCAACATCCGTAAAACACAACAAGCACAAAAAGTATTCACGGAAGCAGGGACTCGTTTCAGCCGGAACGTGCATCCTTCGCGGACGGTGTTAGGTAACAAACGCGGTATCGAGTTGATGCGTCAGTTGGGTGGTGGGACAGTCGCAAAAGGCATGATTGATGACTATCCTAACAAGCCTGAGCCTGTAACTGTCTCTTTGCCAATTGGCGAAGTAAAGCGTCTACTAGGCATTGATGTCAGCATCCAACAAGCGGCAGATGTGCTGACCCGTTTGCAGTTCGACATCACTATTGAGGACGATGTGTTGCACGCGACTGTGCCAGACTATCGCACAGACATTAGCGAGGGCATCGTTGGCATTGCAGATTTGGTCGAAGAAATTGCACGTATCATCGGCTACGACCAGATTCCAACGACGATTATGGCAGATGAAATGCCAGAGCAAAAACGCAATCGTCGCTTAGAAATCGAGGAACATCTGCGTGATTTACTGGTGACGCTGGGGCTGAATGAGAATATCAGTTACCGCTTCACGACACCAGAAGCCGAAGCGTTGTTAACGCCAAAAGGTACAGACTCATCGTTGCCGGATGCAGATTACGTCACACTGGCAAACCCGATTGCATCTGACAAAACCGTGTTGCGCCATACTTTGCTGACGAATTTGCTCATCAATGCGGCAAATAATGACCGCTACATGCCCCGCCAGCAAGTATTCGAGTTGGGCAGTGTGTACCTCAAGCATGGGGCGGGTCTGCCGGATGAACCCGGACGGCTGGGGATTTTGATGATGGGGGGACGCGATGCGACGGATTGGACGCGCAATCAGGTTGAGCTTGTCGATTTCTACGACATGAAAGGTGTCATCGAAGGCATTGTCGCTGGGATGCACATCACTGATTACAGCATCAGCCGGAGCGAACACAGTAGTTTGCATCCGGGACGTAGCGCGACATTACTTATAAAGGGCAAGCCTGTTGGTGATTTCGGCGAGTTGCATCCGCGTGTGGCACAGGCATTCGCGCTGACCGACGTACCTGTTTTCGTTGCTGAACTGGACTTAGACACACTCATCAACGCAACACCTGACTTATACGGTGTGGAAGCACTCCCGACTGCGCCACCTGTATTAGAAGACATTGCGCTGGTGGTCAAAGATGATGTGCCTGCCTCCAAAGTTGAAGAAGTTATTCGCAAGGCAGGTGGCGCTATCGTGCGGGATGTTACGTTGTTCGATGTGTATACAGGCGATAGCATCCCTGAAGGATATAAAAGCCTCGCTTATGCGATTAAGTATCAAGGGGATGAAACGCTCTCCGATAAAAAAGTGAAGAAAGCACGCAAGAAAATCATCGGGGCAGCAAAACATCAAATCGACGCGGAACTGCGTAGCTGATACAAACAAGCCATCAGCACAAAAACACCTGTTACATGCAAAATGTAGTGGGTGTTTTTTATTTTTCGGGTGTGCGAAATATAAAAATGTGTAAAAGGTTTGTTATCTGTAACAATAAACGCTACGCCCAAAATGTGTCAAAATAGCGTAATACTACTCTCAAATTTGTTACAAGTATTACAAAACGTATAAAAACTGCTTGCAATTGACTGCTGATTTATTACAATACGTATGTCAATCAAGTGAAGGTGTTATGATTATGATGAGCTACACTATTGAGTGGCATGACGATAACAAAACAATCTTGTTGGTGACAGTTGACCCTATAGATTGGACGTGGAAAGACGCGCATAATATTGTCAGAACACAAGTAGAGATGATGCAAACGGTAGCACATACCGTTCATACGATATTTGCTTTCACGACTTCGCCACGCATGCCTAACCGTGATGAAAAATTATTCACGCACTTGCGCAGTTTACTGAACACCCGCGCTGATAATGAAGGTTTAAGCATCTTCGTTGGCACGAATAAGCTGTTCTCTACCTTGTTGAATACGGTTGGTAAAGTGAATCGCTTGACATGGTTGATTGAGAAATATCATTTCGTCACGACGTTTGACCAAGCATGCGACATCATTGCGCAACACAAAAGCAACGTATTAGAAACGCGCTGAGTGCTATTGCGCTATCCAGAGGGTACTCAGCCACGCGATAATACTATCAGCAAGTCCTCCATTTAATGCCAACATTCCTGCCCCATTACCCGACGCCTGTTCTGCAAATTCCGAACCAACGGACGCACTCGCAACAATGAGCGAGGCTGTCTCAACGTTGTTGGCATCTGTTCGGCTGGCGATGGCAAATATAGGACGTGGGTTCAGGTCTGGCAAGGTATTGATAATCAAATTGCGATCAACAGGCGTCAGTAAAATAACGGCATCGCAAATGATATATGTCGCGCAACCTATGAGCGCGGTATCAGCAGTAGCATTCGCCCCCATAACAACGACTCTCGCCGGGTCTACGCGCCCTGTTTCAGTAAATGAATTGAGTAACACACCGATAATATGAGCTGTCGCTGGTACAGGTAACTCAACAACGAGCACACTATAGCCCACATCAGCAACCGTCTGTGGAAACGCCCCCCATGCATCACCAGCACCCGATACAATGAGCAAACCTGGCAAACGGTCATCAGTTGAGCCACTGCCGTATAATGTGCCTGTCGCCGTCAGTGCATCTGTGATGACGATTTGTACGACTTGTGCTATGCCATCATCGCTCAAGCCAACCTGTGCCGGTGGCAAAGCAGAATCCACAGGCAAGGCGGCGGCAGTGGGGTCACTTTGCCCATCCCGAACAGAATCGCCGTATATTTCGTCAGAATTTTGTATCTGCACGATAGGGCTGGGTTGAAGTGTAGGCGCAGAAAAACGACGGGTCGCTGTCGGCTCGGCTTGTTGCGGGAGCGCGTTACATGCTGTCAAAATGAGTAGTAAACTGATAAGGGCGCTAGATATGAGGCGCATATGGTTTATCCAGTAGATGCCAATGAGTGACTATCAGGTATAGAACAAATTATAGTCGCTGGCAATCGTTACTACCAATCGTAGAGCAATCATCAGAGAGGCAATTTCATGAACGAGGCAAACAAACGTTTACACGCCATTGTGAGTGGTCGGGTGCAGGGAGTCAGCTTTCGGTATCACACGACATTGGAAGCAAAACGATTGAATATCACAGGCTGGGTTTATAACCGCCCTGACCGAACGGTAGAAGTCATCGCAGAAGGTGACGAGTCTACGCTAAAAGACCTTGAGGCATGGCTATATGAAGGGTCGCCGGCTGCCAAGGTCACAGGGGTTGATACTAAATGGGACGAGGCAACAGGCGAATTTGATACATTCAAGACCGTTTATAGAAAAGTCAGCTAACGGGTTTAGCGTAGACAATCATGCGCTCTGCACCATCTGCAAAAGGTGATTCGTCAGTATCCCCATAAACACCTACAACCTCGAAATTGCAGCGTTCGAGCAGTAGTTTGAGTTCAGGGAAGAAGACATAGCGCATGACATGTGGGACGCGCAGGCGCTTGAGCGTGCCATCGCCTGCAATTTCGTCGTAAATCCATGTGACGTGTAGAAGTTGGGTCACACGGTCAAGGTAGCTATGTGATTGCAACATCACGAGATGTCCGGTTTCTGGCTCTATAAATTCACGGTCTAGTAAAAGGGCATCGGTTTCTTGTGTAGCGAAGGCATCCCCTGCATTGGGCAAATCCAGCACCAACAAGCCATCTTCATCTGTGATGCTATGCAGTCTATCAAGGAGCATCATCTGTATGTGCTGGGTATGAAAGTGCATCAGCGCATTGTAGGTGAGGAGCGTGAGTTTGTATTTTTGCTCACTCTCAAATTGCAGAATATCGCCTTGGGTGTAGCTGACATGTTCTGCGAGGTGAGGCATAGCATCTAATTTATTATCAAGACGGTCTAGCATAGCACGGCTGTCATCTATACCATGCACATCGTAGCCTTCTTGCGCAAGATGTAACATCACGCGCCCTGTCCCACAGCCAACATCGAAAATCGGTGCGCCGTAGTCTTCTGCTAAACGTGAATACAGTTCTAAGTCATCGGTGCGCATACCCACTTCTGCATCATAGTAGCGAGCCATAGTATCGTAAAAGGCGCTCACGAATCCTCACTTTCCGTTGTAAATGTGCTGGTAGTCAGCACTTGTGTTTGTAATTCTTGCAAAATTTCGATGGTCATCTGATTCCGAATATTGAAGCCAGCCACCGTCAGATGAGCATTATCTTCCATGATGCCGTTGCCCGGAATATCACGGCTAGCCCCCCAAAAATTAACGAGTGGAATGTTATACTCAATAGCTAATTGTACCAACACAGCATTGAAACGAACGCCTGCGATATACGCATCGGTTGCAACACCATCAACGCGCCGTACCGAGAAAGTGCTGAGAATCGGGATAATATCGCGGTCTAAGGTCGTTTCGATGATGTTGCGCATAGCACGTTCATAACCGGCTGTGCTGAGGACGTTAATGTCATTTGCACCAAACATAATGAGCGACGCAAAAGGGTCAAGATTATCATAATCGCACGTTAGGGGGGACAAGCCAGATGCACAGAGATTAACGTCTGACCAAAATGGATCCATAACGGAGGCGGCGTTCAAGCCTGTGTTAACCGATTGCCCTTTGTAGCCGAACGCTTGGCTGAAATAACTAACGGTACTTTGTACAGCATCTGTCTGGAAGAAGCTACTGTCCACACCATCTTCGCCAGGTTCATCATCAAGCAGGCTTTCCAGATACCAGCGCGATTCTGTATTACAATCCCCGACACTGAGTATAAAACTGCTATCTAAACCACGCATTTGTCCGCGTGCATAAATGAGGCGTACATGCTCGATGGGCATGATATAGCGCGGTGTATCTGCCAGCAGGTCGAGTGATTCTTGGTAGGTAATCTCAGCATATTGTGCATCGCTATAAACTGGAAACGGCGTTATTTCTTGGGTGGCTGTCGCCATGACAGGTCGCAAGGTCGGCGTATTGGTGACAACTACGCTACTGCTAGATGCACTCTCAGATGTACTCTGTATCGACATGAGTGTTGGCGTTGATGAGACAGATGGGATGGTTGTCTCTGTTGGTAGTGCCGTTGGTGACTGACTAATCTCTTGCGGCGTCGCTGTTACCACAATTGGCGTCGAGAATTGAGCTTGCGTCGGTAGCGCAACAGGGGTTGGTGCTGCGCCACATGCAACGATAAGAATGGCTAGTAGACTTAACTCCACACTGCGAATCAACATCCTAAGCATCTGACGTATCCTGTTTTTTTGCCGCCTGACGCGCAAAGAACGCCTCGACAGCATCTATGTGCGGTTGGTCTGCCCATAGGGGCGCGAAGAGGTCATACTCTAGTTGTGCGACGTCTTCTTTAGATTGTGTGAGTCCGGCGCGTAAAAGGCGCTTGATACTCGCTACGACTTTAGGCGGACGTTCAGCAATTTGGTTGGCAAAGGTCAGAGCATGGGTACGTGCTAAACCAGTCGGCACAACTTTATTTGCTAGTCCGAGTGATTTGAGCGTATCCGCACGCAAGATTTCGCCTGTAAGCAGGAGTTCCATCGCTTTTGGGTAGCCAACGAGTTGTAATAAGCGTTGCCCTGCACCCCAGCCAGGCGTGAGTGCCATGCTAATTTGTACCATGCCCATCTTCACTTTTTCATCCACGATGCGCATATCACAGGCAAGTGCGATTTCACTGCCACCGCCGAGTGCGTAGCCATTAATTGCGGCGATGACTGGCACGGGTAGTTCTGCCATGCGTTGGAGTGTGTTGGTGACGATGCGCGTGAAATATGCACCATCTGCTTCGCTGAGGTGATTACGTAATTCACTGAGGTCGCCCCCACTGCTGAATGCCCTATCACCTGCCCCTGTCAGCACCAGCACACGCATATCTGTATCTTGCTCTAGCGCAGTGATAGCCCGCAGAAAGGCTGTCATCGTATCCATATTGAGGGCGTTGAGAACATCGGGACGGTTAAACGTCAAGACGCGCACGCCATTATCTTTTTTATCGAGTAGAAGTGTCTCTGTCATGGATATGAGTGTAGCTTAGGATATTAGGATTGGACAAGTCAATCTTATACACAGTCAAGATAGGACAGTATCTATGTTGGGATACTGCCCTAAATTTAGAGAAGGCAAGACACTTTTGGGCAAAAGTGCTTGCAGTTAGTCATACGTATTCGCTTATGCTGAGGTTCAAATTTTATGGTACATGATAGCGTAGCCCACTCGTCAGTATATAGCCGAGAAATAATTGCTATAATATAATCGCTCTGCTACAATGCCGCCGTTTGCGTGGCAATGACGCTATTGCAGGGTAGCCATTGAGCGGGTAGCTCAATATATTAAGCAGGATAAATTTTTGAGGGAAGCTATTTTATGAAACGAATGCGACTATTTACGATAACGTTATTGGGTACGCTATTATTGCTCTCTACAGCGTTGACCAGTGCGCAGGGTGGCATTGTCGCTACCACTACCGATGATGTATGGATTCGCGTGGGTCCTGGTACGGATTGGCGCGGATTAGATGTGTTGCCAGAAGGCACGAATATTAACCTCGATGGGCGTGACACATTCAACGGCGTTTGGGTGCGTGGTATCTCGCAAGATGGTCTGGTCGGGTGGATGTCTTACAATTATTTGAACATCTCGGCAGAACAAGCGGGAACATTGCCACCGATTGAGCGCGAAGCACCGATTACTGTTGGCGCACCGGGACCAGGTCCTGGCACACAAGCAGCAGCACCACCAGCCGACACAAGTGAAGCCTCTGCACCTGCGGATACGGCAGCACCTGCTGCCGCTCCAGCAACCGTTAGCAGTTTGACGACCAACGCCACTGCCAATGTAAATATGCGTAGTGGTCCAGGTATCGGATTTAGCCGTGTGGGTGGTGCATTATTCAACGAAACCCTGACACTTGATGGGCGTAACGGTGACCTGACATGGGTACGTGGTGTGAGTAGCAATGGCGTTTTGGGCTGGGTATCGAGTAGTTTCATTGCCGCGACATTCAACGAAATTTCTGGGTTGCCAATCATTGCGGCAGACGCCCCAACTGCCCTTGATGTGAGCGCACCCCCTGCTCCAGCCGATACGACTGCTGCAAGCGCACCAGCCGCCGCGCCTATCATAGCAAACACACCTATCACGGGCTTCAGCTACGGTGGGCATGTACGCGGGTTGGATGATAATACTGTCAATTACATGCGCAGTGCCGGCATGACATGGGCAAAGTACCAAGTTCGTTATGGACAAGGTGCAGACCCGAACGGCGTTGCTGGTCTTATCAATGATGCACATGGCAAAGGCTTCCGTATTTTGCTGGGTGTTGTTGGTTCACCGAATGAACTTGGTAATGCAGGGTATGACGCAAGTTATGCGTCGTTTGTTGGTGGTTTAGCAGCATTGGGCGCGGATGCGATTGAAGTATGGAATGAGTCCAACCTTGACCGTGAATGGCCCACCGGGCAGATTGACCCTGTGCGCTATACGCAGTTGCTGGCGGCATCTTACAATAGCATCAAGGCAAACAATCCGAATACTTACGTTATCAGCGCGGCAATGGCACCCACAGGTGCAGAAGCTGCCTTCCCGGGACGGGTTGTCAATGACAATACCTATCTATCAGGGATGGTCGCGGCTGGTGCGTTGAATTACCTAGATTGTGTGGGCGCACACTACAACGAAGGCATCGTTCCACCAACACAGAATAGTGGCGACCCGCGTGGTGAATACTATACCCGTTACTACGACGGTATGGTGAATACCTACTGGAATATCATCGGTGGTCAGCGTCCGATTTGCTTCACAGAGCTTGGCTATCTGACACCAGAAGGCTTTGGTCCATTGCCAGGTGCGTTCTCGTGGGCATCAAACGTGACCGTTGCACAGCAGGCAAGCTGGCTGGATACAGTCATGACCCGTGCGGCAAGAAGCGGGCGTGTGAGCATGGTTATCGTCTGGAATGTCAACTTCACGGAGTATGGCGCAGACCCGATGGCAGGATACGCAATTATCCGTCCAGATGGTTCTTGCCCAGCGTGTGCGTTGCTTGGTAACTAAGCTATCAGTATAGCAATTTGAGCTGTCTCTCTCTTGCTTCTGTGTGATATATGGAAGTCAGGAGAGA
>JBCBKJ010000059.1:0-35688 GCA_038522085.1 Chloroflexota bacterium | reverse complement strand
TGCTTTGGTCGTAGGCGTTTCTTTGTCGTCTGCCACATTGCCCACGATAATAGCAGGTGCGTCTTTCAGTGCTTTGTTAATTTTTGATGCTTGTGTGAGTTGTGTATCTTTTTTCTCTGGTCGTGGTTGCAAAATAAGCCCCTATTCCTAAAGCACCAATCTTTATGATTAAGATACGGAACACAAGTTGATATATCATGATTGATTTATGAGCGAGAGGTGAATGAAAAATAGTATGAGATGAGTGCATAGTGATGGTAAGCTAAAACAAAAAGGACAGCCCAAGTGGACTGTCCTTATCGTGGTATTTCACTTATTTAAATTAGCATTCGCTGTAACCGCAGGTTAGGCATTTACGGCACCCTTCGGCACGAATGAGGCTAATTGTGCCACATTCAGGACACATATCTGCACCATTTGCGAAGCCACTATCCTGTATTTCGATCTCAGATGTGGCGGGTTCTGTCTTAGGCGCTATCGGCAAGCCAAGTTGCTGTGGCTGAGGCTCATTGAAGTAGTGTGTCAGCAAGGCACGCGCTACAGCATCCGGCAGAGACAAAATACGGTTTGGACCAAAGCCAACCGGACGCGCCCCACCGATATCACCTAGTTGTTCAACAACTAGCTTGAGCATCTCACGACGATTATTCGGTGCAGTCGTGCGCAACTGGAGCGAAATCATGCGTCCGAGTGCTTCCGCATCCGCTTGAATATCGCTACCCGCTTTGCCTACCGTGATGAACACCTCGAACGGATTGCCAAGTTCATCACTATTCATGGTGATATACGAACGTCCAAACGGCGTGTTAAAGCGCACGGTTGAACCACTCAGCATGTTCGGGCGTGGGTAGACGCGATGCGGTGTCGTTACCTGTTCCTGAACATTGGTCGCTTCTGGTGCAGTTTTTGTTTCCGTTTCTTCTTCATCATCTTTTTTGAGCATCAACACTTGCTCATTACGACTACCATCGCGGTAAATCGTGCCACCTTTACAGCCCAAGTCATACATGAGTTGATAGAGGTCGCTGACCTGCTCAACCGTGTATTCATTCGGGACATTACAGGTTTTAGAAATTGCGCTGTCAATCCAACGTTGGAATGCACCCTGCACTTTGACGTGTTCTTCTGGTGCTAAATCCATCGCCGTGACGAAGAAATCAGGCAATGCTTCTGCATCTGGATTGTCTTCATAGAAACGTTCGACCACTGGCACACTCTCTTCATGCAGACCCAAACGACTCTTGCGATAGTATTTCCAGCTAAAGAAGGGTTCAATACCTGTACTCGTATTGACCATCGTACCCGTTGTACCCGTGGGGGCTTGTGTGAGGAGCGTCACGTTACGGATACCATGTTCACGCACAGCATCACGCACATGTTCCGGCATACTTTGCATGAAGCCACTTTCGAGATATTTCTCAGCGTCAAACATCGGGAACGCGCCTTTTTCTTTAGCGAGTTCAACAGATGTTTCGTAAGCGGCTGTCGTGATTGCACCGTACACTTTGTCGATGAAATCTACCGATTCATCGCTACCATAACGAATCCCGCAATCGAGCATCAACTCTGCAATACCCATCGTGCCTAAACCAACACGGCGTTCGTTGAGTTGTGTATCTTGGTTCTCTTGGAAGAAGTAGGGCGTTGTATTGATGACATTATCCAAGAAACGGGTCGCCACACGTACCGTTCTGTCGAGTTCTTCCCATGCGACATCATTCTTTTCTGCATCATAGAAACGGCTCAAATTGACCGCCCCAAGGTTACAGACCGACCAAGCGCCTAACGGCTGTTCACCACAGTTGTGTATTACAATACTATTAGCAACAAAACTATGGGTGACTGGTTCGGTGAGGTCGAATACTTCTTCTTCGCCTTCATAAGTGATAGATTCAACTGTTGCAACGAACTTTTCACTGTAGAGTGAACGCTTACGGTTCGCAAGATTTGCTTCAAGAGCATCCTGTTTGTAATTCATCAAGAAACCGATTTCCTCAGCAAAGATGCCCAGGTTTGCACGACGAATGACAAGTTCGTGCTGTGCTTGGCACCAATATTCTTTCATGCCACCATTGCCATCCGGCATTTCACGGTAGCCGGCATCACGGCGATTGCGATAGATGCGACTTGCAATCCCGAAGTTACCAAGCAGAATTTGCGTCTGTTCGAGCAATTCAAGCGCACTAGAAGACAGACGGATACTTGATCCTTTTCGCGTGTCGCCTTGGAAGCCACCATCTGCGGTGAACAATGCTTGCAAGAAGCCACGTTGCATATCTTCTGTACCTTTGAAGACAACTTCTGGTACTTGATGTTTGTTCTCTGCTAAGCCGTAATCGGTTGCTAGTTGGCGCAGACGGTCAGATGATACCCGCGCTTCATCACGTCCAGTAATGTCTACCACACCAACTTCGTATGTACGCGCACCAACGGTCATTGGTTCAACGAGCGCGTTTACGTATTTAGCGAATTGTGGCGCGAGTTCTTGTTTTTCTTCACCAAAGAATGACAATACAGCACGGTCAGCTTTCATTGTGCCATCACCGACCAACCAGCCAAGAACACGCCCTTCTTCTAGGGAACCAGCTTGTCCGAAGCCACCTTTACGGTTCATGATATGAATGTGGTCGCCTTCATTTAGGTCTTGTAATTCAACCCAGCCACGTGGCGTCATGATGCGGTGGTCAGCCGTAGCACGAATGAAATACCCTTCTTTGGTCTGCAAACGATATACAGGTTTCACACCTGTCATGAATACACGGGTAGACGGTGTGAGTGTATTTTCCACACCAAAACGTCCATCCAGCGCTACATTGATGTCTGTTTCATCATCAAAAAGTTCGCGTGCTTGCACTAGACCCGCATCCGTATAAATACGCGTATCACCTGTCACACATGGATTTGTACTGATAAGTGGGTTAAAGTACCAGCTATTCGCCATTTTGTTACTGCGTTCGCGGAACCAAACGCCTGGCTCTGCGGATGCCCATGCACTCTCGATAATCGCATTCCAGAGGTCGCGGGCTTTGATAGTATCATGGTGAACAACTTTGCGTCCGGCAGCTACCCATGTATCGAGGTCGCCATCCCAGAGTTCATCGTAATCAGGGTCGCTGGAATCAGGGAACACCAAATCCCAATCGCCATCATTTTTGACAGCTTCCATGAGCGCATCCGACACACCCACACTGATATTCGCATTGGTAATTTGCCCAGCCTGACGCTTACTATTGATGAAATCAAACACATCAGGATGCCAGTCATTGAGGATGAGCATCAAAGCGCCGCGGCGGCTGCCACCTTGTTCAATAAGACCTGTCACAAAGCTATACAGCGCACCCCAGCTAACTGACCCACTAGAGCGACCATTCACCCCTTTAACATAAGAATGACGCGGACGAAGTGTAGAAATATTGATACCAACACCACCACCCCGCGACATAATCTCCGTCATGTGCGTCAGCGTTTGCATAATCCCTTCACGTGAATCTTCAGGTGATGGAATAACGTAGCAATTATAGAACGTTAGTTCTTGATCTGTACCTGCGGCGGCAAGAATACGCCCACCTGGTACAAATTTCCAATCGTCTAACATCCAACGAAAATGTTTTTGCCAATCATGCCGGAGTTGCTGTGTCGCTTCGATTTCTGCAACACCCCGCGCTACGCGATCCATCATCTGTGAAGGGTCGGTTTCGAGTGGTTTATCAACATTTTCAATGTCGCGTTCGACAATATCGCCTGCTTTGAGCTTAATCGTCACGTTGGGCAAATTGATTGCTGTGACCGTGCCGACTTCGCGCTGTCCTGTACTGCCATCCACCACAACAATAACGGTATCACCCACAGCCAGCGTCTCGCGGGTCATATCTTTTTGTGCATAACGATCAAGAAAAATTTTGTAGCCTAAATCGTGGAGTTCGTTGGGTTTAGTTTTGCCGGGTTGTGCCATGCTTTCCCACCTCAATAGATAAATTAGATTGTCGATAGAGAACACACATCCCTCTGGTTGAAGCCGACATTAAGTTCAACCGAAGATGATGCTGTATTCAGAATGTAGTTCTTAATGAATTGCTGATGTGTGAGGGGTGTCTATGTGTAGAAATGACGAGACCTCTCACGACTCGCTGACCTCTGTTAAGCGCGAAGGCACATGAACGAGTTTGTAACAGAGTCGGGTACTCGGACTATAACCGTTGCGCGACAGTGACGGATTTTCACCGTGCTTCCCCCGAATGTCTCTCTGCTTGTGCGAGTTAACTATAGAACATTTATATCACGCTCGCTATAGCTTGTCCACTAAATTTGGGAACGATTTTGGTTATAAAAAGGTTTGTTTGTATAACAGGAAGAAAACACTTATCAGGTCATAAATGGTCATGATAAGTCATAATGTATCAGATAGTTTGGTAGTGTGTTAGGACATTTGTTTACGTGCAACCAAGAAAATATCCTGTGCAAGCGATGGAATTGAAGCACGCCCACCAACAAGATAACTGCTTGTGTAAAGCGTATCGCGGGCGATTCTCGCCAAGATAGGACTATTACGTGTTTGCACAGGCATCGGCACAAAAGTCCGCACAATCTCGAAGCCATTATGCTGGAAAATCCCCCTTAGCGTCGTCTCATCCCATAAGACAACATGCTCTTTTGCATCCCACAAATCACGGTGCATCAACAAGCGACTGTTGATGAACTCTGGCAAACCTGCGCTGATATTCGCTTTCAGCTTAGTGAAATGCACATTAGGCGTCTTGATGAAGACATAGCCTTCTGGTTTCAGGAGTTTATGAATCGCACGGATAAACGAAGGTTGGTCTTCGGGATTCACATGCTCAATGACATCCGTCGCAATAATCGCGTCGTATGCCTTGTCACGGTCTGTGAGGTCTTGCAAGTACATCTCATGAATCGTGATATTCAAACGACGACGCGCTACCGATGCTAAAAATGGCGTGGGTTCAATCCCTTCAAGCTCAGTATAGCCTGCTTGTTGTAAATAACCTAGCAACCAGCCGGAGTGACAGCCAACATCAAGAATTTTGCCTTCTGGCACATACGTCTGAATTGTAGCGACTTCTTCTAGATAATTTTGATAGCGGTCATGTTTAAAACGTCCAGCATCAATACCACCATATTTAGCGTTCCAGCTTGCCTCATCCAAATCAGAATACGCCTCTTGTGGATTCTCAAGCCGTGGATACGTGATATGTAAACCACACGTAGGACACACTTGCACAGCAACTCGCGATTCATCCGGCAAAGTTTCTTCTGCAACGATTGTGCCGTCAAATTTACTCCCACAGACAGGACATAAAAATGGTGGTATGAGGGATGATGATTGATACATAGAAACGGATTACTCTTTAATTATTGGCATGATTTCTAAGCTGGAATGCGAGATTAAAGCAGGGATATGGGTGTCATATCCCTGACATGTTTTTGTGTATCAGAGCCTATTAGCGGTTGTTGCGACGGCGCAGGAACGCGGGAATATCGGTGTTGCTCTCGTCGTAAATGCGTGGCTCATCTTGTTGCGGACGTGGTTGCTGTTGTTGTGGCGGTGGTGCTTGCCGTTGTTGAAATTGGGGTAGTTCTTGGCGTTCCACAGGTTGTTGCTGTGGTTGACGCGGTGCTTGCTGGCGCGGTGCTTGTTGGCGTGGGCGTTCACGCTGTACTGGCGCACTTTGTTGGCGTTCCGCATTGATGCGACGTTCCGCCCGCCCTTGCTCAAAACCCGTTGCAATAACCGTAATCCGGCATTCATCACCCATGCTATCATCAATTTGCGCACCAAAGATGAGGTTAACATCGGGATGGGCGCTCTCTTTGATGATGGCGGCTGCTTCGTTAATCTCGAATAGGGTGAGGTCAGTACCACCTGTGATATTGAACAGGATACCCCGTGCGCCATCAATCGTGACATCAAGCAAGGTGCTATTAATCGCCATCTCGGCAGCACTACGAGCGCGGTCATCACCATCTGCACGACCAACAGCCATGAGTGCCGCGCCACCTTCTGACATAATGGTGCGTACATCAGCAAAATCGAGATTGATGAGGGCAGGCACAGTAATCAGTTCGGAGATACCCTGAATACCCTGACGCAAAACATCATCTGCCAAGGAGAAGGCTTGCTGGAGTGTGGCACGTTTGTCTGCCATCTGTAGCAAGCGGTCATTCGGGATAACGATGAGCGTATCCACTTGGCTCTTAAGATTTTCGATGCCTTCGTTGGCAAATTTACCACGACGTGACCCTTCAAAAGTGAAAGGACGTGTCACGACACCAATGGTCAATGCGCCAAGTTCTTTAGCGATTTGCGCGATAACAGGCGATGCCCCTGTACCAGTACCCCCACCCATACCACAAGCGATGAATACCATGTCAGCACCACGCAACACTTCGAGCAGGTCTTCTTGGCTTTCTTCAGCAGCTTTACGCCCAATTTCGGGGTTGCCACCTGCACCTAGCCCGCGTGTCAGCTTATCGCCAATGCGGACGCGTGTCTTTGCTTTGGAAAGCATCAGTGCTTGATTATCGGTGTTGACAGCGATGAAATCGACGCCACCAAGCCCCTCATTAATCATACGGTTGACAGCGTTATTGCCACCCCCACCAACACCAACTACTTTAATCTGGGCGAAGTTTTCGCCGGACATTAATTCCATATCTTCCATGATTCCGCGTCCCTATTAAAATATTGCCGAACAGATTCTACGGCGCATTCTTCACTTAATTTTAGAAATTGCACCTTTATGTGCAAGTACACAGGTTTAATAGTTATAAGGGTTTGTGTTTTGTTTGGCTTCCCTGCCCTGTGTAGTAGCAAAGCGTAACCTATTGCTGTATGAGCGTATTATAACCATTTTGTGAGAATTTCACACCTCTAGCAAGGTTTTCTCACATATCACGGTCATCAGGGAGCAAGCGACGCAAAAAATCGCCTATCATCTGCCCAATGCCATTGCCTGGCATGCTTCCGTTGTTACTCGGCGCATCGTCATAATATGCACCCTCAACTTCCAAGCCCATTCTTAACAAGCCAACGCTTGTGCTATAGGATGGATTTCTGAGGCTTTCTGAGATGCCTGTTAATTTTTCTGGTTTTGCCATGCGTACAGGACTATCCAGCACACGCGAAGCGACTTCTTTCATACCGGCAATTTGTGAACTTCCCCCTGTGATGACTGCCCCTGCTCGCAAAAGTCCATCGTAACCAGAACGCTTGATTTCTTTGCGTACCAATTCAAACATCTCTTCGATACGCGCTTCCACGACCATAGCAAGGTCACGGCGGGCAATCTCTTGCGGGATACCATCACCAAATGGCTCGACCAAGAAAGATTCAAGCTCATTGACTGCCCGCTGATTGGCGTGTCCATGTTTAATTTTCACATCTTCAGCAAGTTCAATTGGTGCGTTGAGCAGATAGCTAATGTCATTGGTCACATGGTCGCCACCGATAGCAATCACGGCTGTATGCCAGACTGTTCCATCAACGTAGATAGCCATATCGGTTGTGCCACCACCGATGTCGATGATAACCACACCCGCTTTTTGCTCTTGGTCAGTTAGTACGGCTTCCGCAGAGGCAAGGGGATTTAAGATAAAGTGGTCAACGAGAATACCTGCACCTTCAGCCGCTTGTTCGAGATTAGCAAGGCTAGACGATGCCGCCGTAATGATGTGTGCATCCACTTCTAAGCGAAAAGCGTGCATACCTACAGGGTGACGAATCCCCTCTTGCCCATCGAGTGTGTAACTACGCGGGACAACGTGCAGAACCTCACGATTATGCGGAATCGCAATCGCACGAGCGGCTTGCATCGCACGGTCAAGGTCATCTTCGTTGACACTGCGCGAACCCGCGACAGGCGCCATACCACGGCTGGTCAGGGAGGAAATGTGACTCCCTGCCACACTGACAAATGCCCGCCGAATCTGATACCCGCTCGATTTTTCTGCTTTATGTGCAGAAGCGGCAATCGCGGCAATCAAGGCTTGCACATCGTTGACGACGCCTTTTTTCATGCCTCGACTGGGTTCAATACCCACGCCTAGCACATGAATATCATCAGGGCGCACTTCACCCACTATCGTACAAATTTTATGTGTGCCAATATCTAAACCAACAACAATGTCATTCATGCTTTAACGACCCCAAAGGACGGTATAGTACGGTGCATCGGGATTCACGATATTGAGAACCCCAGGTTGTACCCCACGCGCAATGAGACTAGCAGATTGCGCGTCGTAGATACGTAATTTTTCGTCCATATTCGTGCCTGTGCCTAGCCACACATCCCAGCCGTTGGCATTACGCCAGCCTAAGCCATCTATAGGATGATAACGCCACGTCATAATGTCTGGACGCAAGTCGTGCAATTGTAGCACGCCAAAAACGATGTCATCAGCTAAACCTTCGCTTGTGCCGACAGGGCTTTCTACAGCCGGGTCATCGACAATGACGCGCACAAGGTCATCGCGCTCTTCACGCTGATCCATGACATTACCCTGCACATCTACCCAGTAGGCGATCCCATCTTGTTCCCAGATGAGGGCAGGTTCGCGTTCTTCTATGGTAATCGTGACCATGTTAGGAGGCCAACCAATGCGGACATCTGCATCAGCAATTGACGGATATGCCATCACATTTTCGGCAACCTCATCGGGCGTGACCCAGAAAATATGAAAATCAGCAATATCCGAGTAGGTGAATATTTCTTCGACACCAATGTAATCGACACCACCGACACGAATGGTACTCACGTAGAAAACATCCGACACAAAAAAGAGCGCCAGCACCCCCGACAGGAGCAAAATCATAAAGCCACTGACGATACGCCAATTGAAGCCTTTCGGTTGTTCAATTTGGCTAGGTGTGTTGCGGTCTTCAATTGTGCGCGAACGGTCGCTGCGGATGATACCTGTATAGGACGTACCGCGTTGTGTGCGTCTTCGTGCCATACGATGCCTACAAAAATTGCTAAGGACGATATAGTTATAGAGTTTAATTCAGACTGAAAATTTTACCACCTGCGATTATGCATAGCCTCACCAAGACCCTATCAATTCAATCTCAAGTTCGAGGGCGACGCTATGAACGTTCATGACGGTTTCTTGTACGTGTCGGATGAGTGCGTAGTAATCACTTGCTGTTGCATCACCATGATTGACGATGAAATTGGCATGCACATCCGATACTTCCACATTACCAATACGATGTCCTTTGAGTCCAGCCGTTTCAATGAGGCGTCCGGCGTAATCATTCGGCGGATTTTTGAAGATGCTACCGAGTGTCGCGCCCGGTGGCTGGGTACGTTTACGATAAGCATTGAACTCAGTCATGCGTGCTTCGATAGCCTCTTTGTCATCGGGCGGCAGGATAAAATTCGCTTGCAATACGAGGAATTTACGATCCCCTTTCGCGGCACGGTCTTTGAGCATGCTATGACGATAATCGTAGTGCATCTCCTCGTTGGTATAGAGCTTCGGACCCGTTATTTCTAGCACGACAACTTCTGCGACACTCGCCGCCATATCATCGCCATGTGCGCCAGCATTATTGACAACTGCCCCGCCAACTGTTCCTGGCACACCCACTGCCCATTCCATACCTGCGATGCCCTGACTAGCACAGGCACGCGCAAACCGTAATAAGCCTGTCCCTGAACTCGCGGACACAGTGCGCCCATCATGCCAATCTCCAAATTCAATATCCGCAACACGATTGACAACAACCAAACCACGCACCCCTGCATCAGATATAAGCACATTCGCGCCCCCACCAATAACAGTGACGGACATATCCTCTGCCCAAGCCGTTTGTACGACTTTCGCTAATTCATAGACAGATTCTTTAGCAACATAGAGCCACTCTGCCTTACCACCAAGCCGTGCAGCTGTGTATTTTGCGAGGGGTATATCTTGTTGGAGTGTCGGCAATTTGAGTTTTGCAAGTGCAGTCATGAGGTTTGTGCCTGTAGATGGTGCAGGTATTTTTTGCTGATAATCGGCGCATCACCCGCACTCAGTGTTAGGACGACGGCTGGTGATGTGACGTTATGGTGCAATATCGTAACCGCATCTTCAAATTCGCTGATGTGGAATTTGCGCTCATGAAAGAGTTCCGCCACAAATTTATCGGCTGTCACGTCAGGGAAATCTTCTGCTTTCTCGCGGGAAGGGAAAATGTCTGTCACGATAACGTGGTCAGCATCCCCAAAAGAACGGAGGTAATCTTCCCACAACGTGCGGGTGCGTGTGAACGTGTGCGGTTGCCAAATAACCCACAAATCATGCTCAGGATACCGTTGGCGGGCGGCATCAACCGTAGCACGCACAGCCGACGGATGGTGTGCGTAATCATCCACAATGACAACGCCCTCAACTTCGGCGAGAATATCAAAACGACGCCCCGCCCCTTTAAACGTAGCGAGTGCATCGGCAGCTTGCCGGAAGGGAACACCTTGTGAATCCGCGACAATCAGCGCGGCAAGTGAGTTCAGAATATTGTGTTTGCCCGGCACAGGCAAGCGCACTGTACCTAAGTTTTTCTCATCAACAATGACATCGTAGAGCGTCATATCATTTTCATAGCGGATGTTGGTCGCGTTCCAATCCGCAGGGAGGGCAATGCCATAAGTTGTCGTAGGCAAATGCACAATCAAGCGATTACGTGCAAAAATCGTCGCGGTAGGGTCATCAGAACAGGCTATCAGTAGACCTTCATCTGCTAATAAGCCAACAAAATGCGAAAACGACTCCACCATCTGATTCGGTGTGCGGAAAAAATCAGGATGGTCATATTCAACGCTGGTGATGACTTCTACTTGAGGGCGCAGACCATGAAACATATTATCGTATTCATCCGCTTCAATGACGAATGCTTCACCATTACCAACATCGGCATTATGCCCTGTGTTAGCGAGTACACCACCAACGATATAGCTCGGTGATTGCCCTGTCTCCAATAGCACATGCGTAGTCATAGATGAAGTCGTCGTCTTGCCATGTGTGCCTGCAATAGCAATCGGCGTGCTACCATCCATAATTGCTGACATAATATCGAAGCGTTTATAAACGGGAATACGCTGGGCTTTCGCAGATAGCACTTCAACGTGGTCATCTTTGATAGCAGAGGAACGAATGATAATTTCTGCCCCCATCACCTGCGCAGCATCATGTCCCCGATAAATCGTCGCGCCGAGTTCTTGGAGCTTATCGGTTTTGGCATTTGTGTGTAGGTCGCTGCCTGTAATTTGGAAGCCACGCAGGAGCAATACCCGCGCAATAGCAGATAGCCCTGTCCCACCAATACCGATAATATGAATATGTTGTCCAGGGATGAGACGCGGTTTAGGAGGCATAAATGATTCCTCAGATTGTGATTAGCACGACAAATACCAGCACGAGGACACCAATGGATAACAAGCCACCTGTACCATCAGCGCCCCCACCGAGAATCATCATCGGCATCCAACCTAATGCTTGTGCAGAGGGAGAACCAGCAGCCGGCGCAGTCACAAATTGGTCAAAGGGATAATTATGAATATCCAAGAAGTACCAGATACCCCCGCCAATGAGATAGCCATTTGCCGCACCGAACAAACTCCCGATTAAGCCTTCTTGCAAATCATCATCAGAACGGACACCCCCACCACCAATTTGCTCGGCTTGATATACCAAAAACACCACAGCAATAAATGCTAAAAACTCTACAAGGAAAAGTTGTTGTGGGTCGAAGCCGAAAAGGAGGGTGCGCAAGAATGGGTCGAAGCGAAAGAGCGCAAATTGCACCAAAATAATACCAACCAAGGCAATCAGTTCTTTTTGCCAACCACGCAGGTATCCCAGCACGCCAAAGAACGCCGCGAGAAAGCCCATGAACATCGTCAGTTGCATCATAGTAATCGCTCCTTCGGATTAGATGAGTACCAGCACAACCACAAACAGAACAACAACCAGCAACGATAACAATGTGCCGTCACCTTGTGTACCTGTTAGCAGATAAACGGGCAAATTCTGAATCAGTCCGGCACTCACTGAGCCGTCACCTGGCGCAACCACGAGTGGCGCAAGCGGATAATTCGGCGTAACGCCCGTGCGAAATGGGAAATCCAAGAAAAACCAGATTGTGCCGGAAATCAGGTAACCATTGACGCCCCCAACGATGCCACCCAGCACTTTAGTCTGTAATTCTTGACGATTATTGCGCCGACCAGAACGTTGTGCGAGAGCGCGGGTTTGATACGCGAAAAATACGATGATGGCAAAAATTGCTGTCTGAATATAGAACACATTACCCTGTGGCAAGTCGTTAAAGATAACGCCTGTGATAAGATTACGAAATTCCCACAGAGCGAAAATCGCTAAGGTGATGCCAGCTAAAGAAATCACCTCTTTTGTCCAGCCACGCATCCAGCCGACATAGGCAAAGAAGGCAACGAATAAATAGATGATGACAGCTAATTGAATCATGCTCTGTTACCTCGTCTTTGATAAAGCTAATAATTCATCCGCGATGTGCTTTGCACCATTGCCTGTGTAGAGTGCCTGCGCACACTGTTGTATCTCATTTAAGCGTTGTTCATTCGTAAGTAAATCGCGCAAAGTCGGCAGGAGTTCATCTGCCATTGTCTCGTCATCCATACGGATACCCGCACCTCGTTCTGCCAGCCAGTCGGCATTCACACGCTGATAGCGCCACGCATAGGGATACGGTACTAAAATAGACGCCGCACCGAAATACGGAAATTCCCCGATTGAACTTGCACCGGAACGCCCGACCACAATATCCGCAACGGCAAAGGCACGTCCCATATCAGCACTATCAAGGTACGGGAACAGGTGATAATGCGGATGCGCAAGCATATCAGCAACCTGTTTGTGGGTGCGCTCATGGTCGAATGTACCGCTTACGTGAATCACCTGCACATTTTCATCTAATAGCGCGGGCAAAATATCCCCAATAGCTATGTTAATTGTGCGTGCGCCCCGACTGCCCCCTGTGACAAGAATCGTTTTGCGCGTGTCGTCTAAGCCAAAATGTGTTAGAGCGTCGTCACGTTCAGCAGATGTGACCGTATCGCGCAATGGGTAGCCTGTCGTGACCAATTTTTCCGCGTCATCTGCACGAAAATACTGTGCAGATTCTGGCACTGTTGTCGCAATTTTGTCCACAAAACGACTGAGTACCTGTATCGTCGTCGCTGGCTCAATATCGGGTAAATAGATGAGCATCGGCACGCGCAACACTGACCCCGCTACTGCTAATGGCACATTCGCCCAACCACCCGTCAGCAAAATCGCTTTAGGTCGCTGGGTGAGCAATATCCATAATGATTGTAACAGACCCAGCACCATTTTTAGGATACTGGTTAAGGCACGGAAAGGATTCACCCCAACAACGGGACCCGCGAACACAGCATAGTAATTTTCAAACGGCACAGATGAGGCATCTACAAGCCGTTTTTCAAAGCCACCGCTACCCTGTGTGCCAACGAACTGTAGACTATGCGCGGCGTCTGACTTGTGTAGCACCTCGGCGACTGCTAGTGCGGGATAGACGTGCCCGCCTGTTCCCCCAGCCGCTATCATTAGACGCGCCATTCTGCCTCCGGTTCGATTCATTTTCACGTATGGTTGCCACACGACTGACATTCAGTATCAGTCCGACACCAATTAACGTCACTAATAATGCCGAGCCACCATAACTGATAAACGGCAACGGCAACCCTGATGTCGGGATAATCGCTGTCATAACCGCGATATTGAGCAATGCCTGTACCGCGACCCACAGCGTTAATCCACTGACGAGCAATGCCCCAAAGGGATCAATAGCACGCCGTGCAACTTGCAAGCCTCGAATAACGAAAGCGATGAATAAGAACACTACGAATGATGCCCCAACCACGCCTAGCTCCTCGCCAATCACCGCAAAAATACTATCTGTATGAGGCGCGGGCAACGCATTGTTGAATTTCTGTGTTCCTTGACCTAGCCCTTTGCCTGTCCAGCCCCCTGTGACGAAAGCCGTAATCACCTGTTGCGTGTGATAATTCGCTTCAGTAGGGTCAGCGAGGGATGCTAAGTACGTGTCCACACGGTCTTGCGCATAGGACAAATTCTGCACGAGTACCCATCCAAGTAATATTGCCACAATTGCCACGATGACGAGATGCAATATTCGCGCACCTGCCAAGAAGAACATCGCACCTGTCGTCAAACCGATGATAACCACCGTCGAAATATCCGGCTGGAGAGCAATCGGCGTGATAATTAAGCCGAGTAAGATACCAAACGGTATCAAGCCAAAGAGAAAACTATCGGGTCGGGTGCGTTTTGCCCCCAGCCACGCCGCCATGTATAGCACCATCGTAAATTCTGCCAACTCGCCTGGTTGTAACGAACCACCAATGAGCGCACGCCGCGCGCCGAAGGTATCATCCCCGAAGAAGTTCACCGCGACCAACGCACCGAAGGTTATCAGCAACAAGAAAGGCGCAAAGCGTCGCCAGAAACGATAATCCACTATCGCAAAAATCGCACATGCCGCCAGACCCAGCGCGACATTCCGCATGTGCAAACGTAAGAAAATCGACGTTGGCGACCCAAAATCTTCCAGACTCCAGTTAAAGGTCGTGCTGAAAACCATCCCCGACCCAATCACCAGCAATAAGCCCGTAATCAGCACCATCGGAATATCAAGCGTCGCTAAAAAGCTGAGTTTTTTCTCAGAGGAGCGCGTCGTCTCCGGCGTTTCTTCTATGAAGCGCGGCGCTCTCCGAGAACGCGGTGCGCCAGTATATATCGTTTGGTCTGCCATGCGAGTGCCTCACTCTATAATCTCAGCGTGCTACAATGTATTGTACCGTAGACAGCTATTTTTGCGCTCTAAAAATCGAACAATTGTTTGGATTATCACCATAATCTAACCGTCAGGCTTGGAGTTTAGCGACGAGTTGCCGGAAGTGTTCGCCACGTTGGGCAAAATCTTTGTACGCATCGTAACTCGTGCCACCAGGCGACAACAACACCACATCCCCTGCATTTGCTACGTCATGCGCCTTTGATACCGCCGCCTCTAAATCATCGACTTCATGCAGAATACGGTCAGTCGCACCCATAAGGTTGAATAAACGGCGGGCTTTCGTGCGCACCTGTTTTTCACCCTCTGCGCCAAATAGAATGACAGAATGCGCTTTCCGAAGCGACATATGCACGGCTTCTTCCCAGCGCAAATCTTTATCTGCCCCACCCAGCAACAGGACAAGCGGTTCATCAAAGCTACGCAGAGCGGCAACCAAGCGTTCCGGCGCAGTGGCGATACTATCATTGATGTAGCTCACCTCGTCCACGACGGCGACTTCTTCTAGCCGATGTGGCACAGGCTTGAAATTGATGATTGCCTCGCGCATCGTATCCGGCGAAATACCAGGACGGTCAGCCGCCAAGCCCAATGAACCAGCAATTGCGCAAGCGGCAAGCACATTTGCGATGTTATGTTCACCCCTCAACGGAATTTCGTCTTTTTCACAAAGCACATGCGGGACATAATCATAGCTTGCAGTGCCGGATACCATCAGACGGCTACCCATCCGAAACGCGCCATTGAGAACCATTTTTCGGTTGCTGAATTGCGCTAACTCACCGACCACAAGTTCCTCAAAACGGCGTGTCATCTGGTCATCCGCAGAAAGCACTGCCATGTTACTGCTATTCTGATGCTTGATGATATTGAACTTTGCACCAGCATAGGCTTCCATCGTTTTGTGACGGTCAAGGTGATTCGGGGTGATATTAAGTATCGCGCCCACTTGTGGACTGATGGTCATCAATTCTAGTTGGAAACTCGATAGTTCCATCACCACCACATCATCGCGCTGAATATCTTCTAGCACATCTAGCAAAACATCCCCAATATTGCCTCCGACCCACGTTTTGTAACCTGCCCGCCGTACAATTTCGCCAACGAGTGTCGTCGTAGTCGTTTTACCAGCACTGCCCGTAATGCCAATAATGGGCGCAGGACAACGTTCCATAAACAATTGCGCATCATTGGTGATAGCGATGTTGCGCTGTTGCGCCAGTTGTAAAATCGGCAAATCGAGCGGGACGCCCCCAGAGACACATATTAAGCCAATGCCGTTAATGACATTGTCGGGATGTTCACCCAAGATAAAACGCACGCCCGGATAATCACGCGGGTTGAGATTGAGTTCTTCTTCTGTGCGACTGTCATTGACGACCACATGAGCGCCCACTTTGGGCAACCAACGAGCGAGAGCTTTACCTTGTCGACCAAAGCCAATGATGAGTACCCGTATATTAGAAAGCGGATCTTTTGTTTGCATAGCGCGTGTAATTTCTACAAATTATCGAATATAACTAACATTTACAACCTACCCGAAAAATGATTTTTGTAGGGGCGTACTACAGTGCACCCGAACCAAACGATTACAATTTACGGATGGATTCTTAGAGCAACGCAAGGGCGACGCCAATCATGGCACTCAGCAAGCCCACCAGCCAAAATCGCTGAACCACTTGCGTTTCGCTCCAGCCGACCTTCTCAAAATGATGATGAATCGGCGCACGTTTGAACAGGCGCTTGTCTTCGCCTAAGTAACGGCGAGATAGCTTCGCAGACGCTACCTGCAAGATTACGCTCAGTGTCTCCGTAACAGGTACAATTGCAATGATAGGCAAGAGTAACCACTCCCCTGTCATCACAGCAACCATACCCAGCGTTGCGCCCAAAGCCAGTGAGCCAGTATCACCCATGAAAAGCTGTGCGGGATGCGCATTGAACCACAAGAACGCAAAGCAAGCGCCTACCAAGATAAAGCACAGTTGCACCACAAAAAACTGTTCCTGAATGAACGCAATCACCCCATAAGCAGCAAATGCACTCGCGGTAATAATCCCTGCCAGACCATCCATACCATCTGTCAAGTTGACCGCGTTAGACATGCCAATGATGATAAAAATCATGATAGGTATAAAAATAAAGGGACTAATGTCTATCGTCCCAGCAAGGAGTGGCAGTTGCAAGGCATTCGCAAATTGGAAACCGCCATCATATAACGAAAACGTCACTGCCGCGCCTGTTGCCAGCGTGATTTGCCCGACCAGTTTCGCTCGCGCACTGATACCTTCGCCAATGGCGCCCCGCGACATCTGAATACCTTCCCAATCGTCTATCAAACCCAGCACAGCAAAGCCTAATAATACAGCCAGTGGCAAGAAGATACTCGCACCCTGACCCGATTGCACGATATTGGCAATATTCAGCGCCAGCGTCACCAGCACGGCGGGTATGATAATCATGATGCCACCCATCGTCGGCGTACCCACTTTGGCGCTGTGGTCATCCAACAATTCAGCGCGGACTTGTTTACCGATACGCAAACGGCGCAGAATCTCGACAAACGGTCCGCCCCAGATAACACCGAGCAAGAATGTCACACCACCGACAGTCAGCGATAAAGGAAGTTGAGGATCCATACCAAATGTCTCCTACGGACTCTCGTTAATCGCGCCGCCTTCAGCCTGTAAGCTGAGGCGTACATCATCGGGCGGAATCCCAAGTTGCAGAGCGAGCCGTTGCGCTACGACGCTGAAGAGTGGCGCGGCAGTTTGGCTTCCAAATTCGCTGGTGCGCGGACGGTCAAGCATGATATACACCGCAACCTGTGGGTCGTCCGCAGGAAAAAAGCCTACAAATGAGGTGCGCGTCTGCCCGCGAATACCATCTTCATAACCGAGTGGCGTTGATATTTGTGCTGTACCCGTTTTCCCGGCAACCGTATACCCTGGCACCTGCGCGAGTGTCGCGCCTTCTTCAATGACCGTGACCATCATATCTGTCACCGCATTTGCTGTATCTGATGAGATAACCCGATTGACCGCCGGACGTGCCGGACGCAGTTCATCGCCATCCACGATATAGCGCATGAAATGAGGCGCATAAATCAAGCCATCATTCGCAATCCCCGAAACAGCCGTCAACATCTGCAAAGGCGTGACGCTGATAGCCTGCCCGTACGCATTCGACGCAAAATCTGCCTCGTTCCAATTTTGGTCGCCCGGCACACGCATGATGCCGACTTCTTCGCCCAGTAAATCCACGCCCGTCAGTTGCCCAAAACCAAAATCTTGCATCCATGTGTAAAAAGACTCAGGACCTACTTCCAGCGCGACAGTCGTTGCCCCAATATTGAGCGAATTGACCAGCAAACTAGAGGCATCAACCACCCCATAAGCGCGTCTATCCCAATTGACAATGGGAATCCCACCAACTTCTAGTGACCCCGTATCGTTGTACGTCCAATCAGGGGTAATAGCACCCGTTTCAATGCCGATAGCAACGGTGATAACTTTCATTACCGAGCCAGGTTCAATCACATAAGCAATCCCTTGATTGCGTAAATTATCAGGATTCTCTCCAAAATTATTGGGGTCAAACGTCGGATTTTGTGCCATCGCCAAAATTTCACCGTTACGCGGATCCATCACGATGATGACACCCCCATCCGCCTGATATTGCTCTACCCCTTGCGCAAGTAATAATTCCATCCAGTATTGCAAATCACGGTCAATCGTCAGCACCACATCACGCCCACGCTGATTTTCAGGCGTATCTGCGGCAACAGGCACATCAATCGGAATCGTACTCACCGTCTGGTCAATGGGACGTCCGGCAAGTTCATCATTATAAGATGCCTCGATACCCATCACACCGAGATTGTTATTATCATTACTCTCCGTCACAAAGCCGAGAATCGGTCCAGCGAGTTCACCCTGCGGATAAAAACGACTTAAAAGCGGGTCAATCGTAATCGAAATTTCTTCCAAATCATCAATTTGCTGACCTAGCTCTGCGTTAACAGGACGCGCAATCTGCACCCAACCCACATCTTGCTCAATGAGGTTATAGAGTTCAAATTCGTCTCTATCAAGAATCACCCCTAATTGCTGGGCAATGCGTTCCGAGTTCGTAACGAGGTTCGGACTGACACCCACGCCATACTGCAACACATTGAATGCCAGTTCCACACCTTCACGATCATAAATAACACCACGCACAGCAGGCAAGCGCAAAGGCGATTGTGTGTTATTTTCACCACGAATCAAGAATTCTTGGCGCACAGCTGGCGAAAATTGTTGCAAGCGTGCCAATGCCAAAAGCATGAACACACTCAAAATTACAAGTCCACCTGTGACAATAGGCAAACGTGATTTGATAACATCAAGTTGTCGTTCTACGGTGTTGAGTTGCATAGCTTTTATCTACCTCCGAACGAGCGAAATTGCCCGACCAGACTATCCCACTGCTGTTGTAGCCAGCCAGAGAAGGTGTCGTCATATTGGGGTACGGCTTCAAAATCATCTGCCATTTGAGGTTCAATTACATCTTCAATGCGGTTCGGGTCGTAGCCATCAACAAAGCGATACTCAATATCAGCAGGGGTTGCAGGACGATAGCCCAATTCCTCTGCCCGTTGGAGCAAGCGCGGCACGGTTTGCAAACTGGCTATATCTGCCCGCAGGCGTTCGTTTTCTAATTCGAGCCTATCGCGCTGGTCAATCAAATCTTCGATAGCGCGGTTGGTACTCGCATAATTTGCAATTTGTGAGAGGGAAATCCCCCCGAAAATGAGTGTCATGATAACCCCCAACACCACCAGCCATGCCGCCTGCTGTTGCGGGCGAATGTTAGTGCGGTTCAGGGCATGTTGAAACCAATTAGACATGCGATATGTCCTCAGCGTTTTTCCACGACGCGCATTTTACTACTGCGACTGCGTGGATTCGCGTTCATTTCTGCCTCGGATGGCACAATCGGCTTACGAGTGAGTAGGTCAACCGTTGCTTCTTTCTCTTCTATAGATGCCATACCGGGCGGTGCAATAATTTCTGTGCTGGCGTCTTTAAAAATATGTTTGACGATGCGATCTTCTAAACTATGAAAACTAATGACTGCCAACCGTCCCCCTGATTTTAGCATATCTATGGCAAGGGGTAAGGTCGTTTCTATCGTGCGTAGTTCATCGTTCACAGCGATGCGCAATGCTTGAAAAATGCGCGTTGCGGGATGAATGTTCAGGGTATGGCGCTTGGGCATATTTTCAGCGATGACTTCTGCCAGTTGCTGGGTTGTCTCAAAGGGACGTTTACCCACAATGACATTCGCTAAATGTTTGCCATGTCGTTCTTCGCCATACTTATAGAAAATATCTGCCAGCGCATCCGCATCCCAGCTATTCACAATGTCAGCAGCAGTCGGTGCGTGGCTCTCAGGATTGAAGCGCATATCGAGCGGGGCATCATAGCGAAAAGCAAAGCCACGCTCTGCGGTATCCAATTGCATCGACGATACGCCCAAATCGAGCAGTATCGCATCTACGCCATCACCCCAGCCGTGTTGCTTCGCATGCACCGCCATATTCTGATAACTATCATGCACAATATGCACGCGCTCACGCAAACTACCTAGATTCTCAGTCGCTATCGCAATCGCTTGTGGGTCGAGGTCAAACGACATGACTTCTGTTGCGCCTGCCTCAAGGAGCGCACGGGTATGTCCGCCAGCGCCGAGTGTGCCATCAATCACACGCTCAATCGGCGTATCATCAGGAATGAGATAATCGCAAACTTCATCAAGTAAAACAGGAATGTGGGACATGGTTCACACGCTCAGAGTGAGCAAATGGTCGGATTCTGCAAGCAATGCGGATACATTATCGAGGGTGATGCGCCATTGTTCCGGCGTCCATAATTCAATGAAAGTTTCCATCCCTACGAGTAGCACCGCATCTTCTATCGAGGCGTATTCTAACAGATATTGCGGAATATTGATGCGCCCTTGCTTATCGAGCGTCAATTCCATCGCACCAGAGAAGAGTAAGCGTCGTAAGGCACGCCCGCTGGGGTGTGTGAGAGGCAAGTCATTCAGTTGCGAAACCACTTGTTGCCATGTTTTTTGGGGATAGATAACGAGGTTGTGGTCAAGTCCGCGTGTGAGGATAGCCTCTGCTCCTAACAATTCACGGTAGCGTGCAGGGATGATAACCCGCCCCTTATTATCTACTTGATGCGAATATTCGCCCCAAAACATGCAATAATCACCCTAAAAGAAACTATGCGCCATATAACGATTATTTACAGTGAGTATAACACACAACAGGTAAGATGCTGTCACTTTGCAAGGGCAAATCATGAGCAAATTCTCAGTCTTAATGTGATTGTCATCCATAACATCTGAGCAATGTATTCATCACTTCACCATAAGTGCGCGTTAGGGTACTAGAAATGGCTTGAGATGAGGAAAACTATATATGTACCGTCTATTTTGTACTCTGATAGCAGTGTTGTTATTGGGTGTCGTTACAACCGCACAGGAATCTGCGCCTGCTACCCATCCTTATAATCCACTGACCATTACACACGATGGCATTGAGCGCACCGCACATATTTATGACGCTGACAATGATACAACTAACAACACCGCCCTGATTGCACTTCATCCATTTTTTTCGTCTGCACGCGCAATGGAAGCGATTAGTGATTTGAATCAGCTTGCAGACGAGCGCGGTTGGATGATTATTTACCCCGAAGCCATCCATGACTATTGGGACGATGGGCGCGTGGAAAATGGCTTGTCACCAAATGATGGCATAGTCGATGATGTCGGCTATCTGAATACCCTCGTGACTACCCTACGTGCAGACCATAATATAGACACTGTTTACATAACGGGCTTTGGTCTAGGTGGAACGATGGCAATGCGGGCTGTATGCGAATCACCGACGACCTATGATGGGATTGCTGTTGTCGGGGCGCTGATGTGGGAATATCAGCAAGCATATTGCGAGGATTTAGCTGATGCTACAAACAGCATTGATGTCCTATTCATGATTGGCAACCAAGACCATCGCTTCTGGTATGAGGGGCGCGAGATTGCCTTTGCTGAAAATCCACAGCGTATTATGGGTGCAATTGAGACAGTCAATTTTTGGGGTGAGCGCCGTTTATGTGGGGATACGAGTGACATTGGTGAACGCTATTCCACATTAGTTTTATACGAAAATTGTACTGGTGGCAGTCAGGTAGCCTTTTTGACCGTACTTACGGGTGGGAGTGCATGGTTTCGTAATGATGACAACAGCCTCAACCGCACTGGGATTGATGCAACAGCACTCATCGGTGCCTTCTTCGAGCGTGACACAGATTGGGTCACACTAACAAACCAAGAAACGCTCTCGACTGCCCTTGCCCGCAGTTTCGCGCTCTATGTCCCTACGACTTACGATGCCACCACACCCACGCCTGTTATCCTCTCTTTGCATGGACGTGGGGCGAATAGTTTTGGACAGGCATTCACCACACAATTCAATCAGTTGGCAGAGCAATACGGCTTCATCGTCGTGTATCCACAAGCCTACGATCCGTACTACGACAATCCTGAAGTGGCAGATGCCGTATGGAATTATAATCTTGGGACGCCCATAGAGACGCTCACTTGGGATGATGATGTCTTTCTGGATAGGCTCATTGATGACCTTGCACTCGATTTGAACATCGACATGTCACGTTTGTATGTGAATGGCTTATCAAACGGTGGCTATATGACAAATCGTTTAGCCTGTACACGCAGTGACCGTTACGCGACATTTGCATCAGTAGCAGCGACAGCACCTTATGGATTAACAGATCTATGTGAAAATGGTAATCCTGCACCGATTATGTTTTATCATGGCACGGCTGATGACATCTCTCCTTGGCATGGTCTACCAATGACCAATCCCGCAACAGGACAGCGTTTTTATGCTATAGCACCTATGCCAAATACACTCGGCTTCTGGTTGACACATAATGGCTGTGGCGAAGCCTACGAACAACGTGATATACCTAGTGAGGATACGGGTTCCAGCGTGAGCTACCTAACGTATACAGATTGCCCTGCGGATGGTGGCATAGAAATTTACGTTGTCATTGATGGTGGGCATGTATGGCATGGCGTGAATGATTTCGAGAGCGACCTTCTAGGCGAAGTGAACATGGATGTGAATGCAAGTGAAGCTGTCTGGGCATTCAGTAGCGCCTATACGCTGGATGGCTACGATGCTGATTTAGCGATTGAGTTTGATATTTTTGGCGACGAAAATACGTCTGACTAGCTCATATCATGCTTAATCTCTATGTTGATTCTACTAGCCACGTACTTTGAGTGCGTGGCAAATTCTATTTACACCAACCCCATAAAAACTATCGTCAAGTGACTTAAAACACGCTAAAATAGAACATATATCCGACCAAATACCAACTAAATCAATCTTATGGCATATTCCCCCACAGAACACGTTCAAACGATTCTGGATAACTTGCCTCAAAAGCCCGGTTGCTATCTAATGAAAGATAAAAACGGGAAAATTATCTATGTTGGCAAGGCGAAAAAATTACGAAATCGGGTGCGCAGTTACTTCACGACCAACGCCGATGGCACATCCAAAACGCTGACCATGCGCAACAAAGTGCGTGACATCGAATATATCATCACTGAAAACGAAGTGAAGGCACTCATCCTCGAAGAGACGCTCATCAAGACGCACAAGCCACGCTACAACGTGTTGCTGAAAGACGATAAACGCTATCCTTATATTCGTGTAGGTTGGGCAGATGACTATCCGAAAGTAGAGACGACGCGCCGTATAGAAAATGATGGCGCACGTTATTTTGGTCCTTATATGGCGATGTGGGCAGTACAGAATACCCTGCGTGTGCTACGAAAAGCCTTCCCGTATTTGACCTGTGACCGTGATATTGATGGGCAAGATGACCGCGCCTGCTTATTCTACGATATTAAATTGTGTAACGCCCCATGTATTGGCAAGGTCAATAAGCAAGAATATCGCGCCATGATACAAGAATTGATGGACGTGCTGAGTGGGAAATCAGAAGGCGTTGTCGAGCGTTTACACAGGTCAATGGAACGCGCATCCGAGCAATTGAAATTTGAAGAAGCGGCAGTCATCCGTGACCAAATTCAGGCGATAGAGTTCATCACCAACAAGCACAAAGCAGTCAGTCCGAAGATGACCGACCATGATGTGATTGCGCTGGCACGCGACGAAGGTGAAGCAGCCGTACAAATTCTGTTTATTCGCAACGGCAAACTCATCGGCAGTGATTCGCGTATGCTGGATAACACCGAAGACGAACGTGATGAATCTGTGCTTGAGCAATTCGTAACTCAATTTTACAGCGAAGCAAGCGATATTCCGCGTGAATTGATTTTGCCCGATGACATTGAGCAAGCGCGTATCATCGAACGCTGGTTACAGAACAAACGCAATGGCAAGCGCGTGACAATTACAGTCCCGCAACGCGGCAACAAGCGCAATTTGGTATCCCTAGCACAAGAAAATGCAACAGATGCTCTCCGGTTGATGCGGGCGCAGTACGAAGCTGACACGACCAAACACGAAACAGCACTCGCAGAAATTCAAGAAGCCCTCAACTTACCGAAACCACCTAATCGCATTGAGTGTTACGACATCAGCACGACACAGGGAACAGCTATCACAGCCAGCCGTGTCGTATTTGTGCAGGGTCGGGCAAAGAAAAGCGAGTATCGCCGTTTCAATATTCGGAGCGTAAAACACGGCGGACCTGATGATTTTCAGTCTATGCGCGAAGCACTCACACGACGCTTTGCGCGCTGGCAACGGGCAAAAGAAGAAGAGACTGTCGAGACGCCCGACGGCAAAGATAAAGATATGACGTGGCGTTTACTGCCTGATTTGCTCTTAATTGACGGGGGTAAAGGACAGTTGAATGTAGGGGTTGAAGTGTTAGAGGAATTTGGTCTGTTCGGGCAAGTACCTGTCGCAGGTTTAGCAAAACGGTTTGAAGAGCTTTTCGTACCAAAACAAGCCCAAAGTATCATCTTACCTCGTAAGAGCGAAGGTTTGTACTTGGTACAGCGCGTGCGTGATGAAGCACACCGTTTCGCCATCACGAGTCATCGTAAGCGTCGCACAAAAATGGGCATGAGTAGCCGACTAGAAACGGTGCCAGGCATCGGACCCAAAAAGCGCAAAGCATTACTCAAGCACTTCGGACATTCTATTGATGAAGTCAAAAAAGCCAGCCGTGAAGAACTGATGCAAGTAGCAGGCATCAGCGAATCCTTAGCAGAGGCGATTATCACGCATTTGGATTAAGCAGATAATCAGCGTGCTTTGTAGGGACAGCCCAATGTGGCTGTCTCAGATACTCATAACAAGCGCAGATAGTCTATAGAAAGAAAAAATAAATGAACTGGGTTGATGAGGTACGGGATAGAATAAAAAGAAAAAACCAAATTCTTTTTGCAAAATATAGCGTTTTTTTACAAGATTTGACGGATTTAATCCAAGAACAAAATCGTAGAACAATGGTATTATGGGCATTTGAATTTGCTGATGAAACCGTTCAAAAGCTAATCACACGTTATCCCGACGAAAAACGTTTTGAAGAAGCGGTAACAGCAACAAAAGATTGGGCTTCGGGCAAGGTGAAGATGCCCTTTGCAAAACAGGCAATCTTAGGTGCTCATGCGGTAGCAAAAGAAATTGATACACCTGAAGATATTGCATTATGTCATGCAGTAGGACAGGCTTGCGGGGTGGTGCATGTCAAAAGTCATGCGATAGGTTTTCCTGTTTACGATTTGACAGCGATAGTTCGACAGTATGGTATTGATAATTGCAGAGAAATTGTGGAGAAGCGAAAAGAGTATTATATCGAACGCATCCACCACTGGAGAGCAAACTATTTGACTTATCCATATAAATGGGCAGACTTCATAACAGAGAATTAGTTCGGGTTTACATGCCTTTCGTCCTAAATTATTTGACCTAGTAAACCAATCTTAATACCCAAGATATGAGCACAGAGGTCACAAATCGCCCTGACGCATGATGCGGTCAATCGAACGACTAGCAATCACAACCGATACGAAGGGCAACCATAGTATCCCGACAGCGAACGAGCCAAATTCCATCAGCCATAGCTGGTTGAAAATGGCAGCATCTTCTATCAGTGGCAAGGTATACGCGGTAAAGAATACAGCCGTAAACATGACCACCATCAAACCAATCCATACAGGATTCTGCGGTGTCATGGGGAGGTAGCCTTCTAGCAGAGGCTCATTTTCGTCGTTACGCCGTAGCCACAAAATGAGCCAGCACAGTGTCAGCAACAGAATCGCAACCGAGAGCGCCGTTGTCGTCAGCGCACCCGTTGACACCTGATAGAGAAACAACAAAATAATCGGTATCAACGCAACCGCCCAGCCCAAGCGTGGCAACATCAAATCCGGCGCTTCGAGCGTGCGAGCAGTCGGAATAACTGCGAGCAAGTAAATAGCAACGGGTATGCCAAAGCCAATAATCGCTATCAACGCCATTTGTGTCAGCGGGACAGCCTCAAACGTGCCACGCAATTCAGGTGTCCAGCGCATCCAGAAGCCCCAGAACATCCCAAGCCAGCCAGCCCCAACCAGTTGATACATCGCATAGCGACTATTTTTGCCATTCAGCCACGCAATAAAGACACCCCACAGAATCACCTGTACCAGCGCGTCTGAACCGATAATGCGCGTGATGATGTCGTCAGGGAGTTTTTGCCAGCTAATTGCAGGGTTGATGAGGACACTATGCAAAATCGCTGTTCCAGCAATGAGTACCATCACATCATAGCCATCTCGTATGCGATAGCGTTGTGCGATGTCGAGTGCCAACGTTGCAATGAGGATATACCCCGCGATACGCACGAGCCATTCTAGCGGACTATGCGTGAATGACTGTGTCCAAAGGATAATTTCACTCCCAAACGCGAACAATCCGGCGAGTAACAACCGGATTGCCCACGCAGGAAAAATGTCTTGCAAAGTCAACCGCGCAATCCTTGGGCTACCGTGCGGATGCAATGCAAAATCGTCTCTTGAGATTGTGGTGCGCCTTCGAGTTTCGCATTCCAGCAAGTGAAATGCACGGCTTTTACATTCGCATGGGTCAGCGCATATTGCACAGACGACAACACGTTATCGACAGATACACCACCCTCTGCAGGATAACTGACGGCTGGGTGGTCTTCTAAGCGCAAAATATCGCCATCGAAATGCACGTAAAGCGGACGCTTATCCCACGCATGAGACTGTATTTGAGATACATTTTCCCAATGTGTGACATCACTATCCGCGACCAATTGTGCTTCTGCCTCGTCTAAATCACGCCCATCAGTGAGATACACTTTGCTAGAAGCAATCGGCATGAAGTTAATGCCAGTGACAAGATTCTGATTACCCATCCCGACCATCGCCGCAAGGGGCATCCCACCTAAAAAACCACTTGGTGAGGTTTCTTCTGTGTTGAAATCACCATGCGCGTCATACCACAACACATCAGGGTCGCTATCTTCCAAGCCTTTCATGTTGCCAAGGCAAACAGTGCAATCATCCGCGATGATGAGTGGAACACGATTGTTTGCTACAGCAATCTTAATAGCCTCTGCAACGGCACTGTTAACCGCATTCACGGGATGATCGTAAGCATCAAAATCCGGCGCAATATCGACCCAAGCCGCGTCAAATTGCGACGCGACCCCTGCATTTTTCACAATATCCACCGAGCCACTGTAATCATCTTTTTTGCCGAGCCAATATGGAACACCGATGAAAACTAACTCAGCCATGATTTATGCTCCTGGAACGACAAGTTGTTGACCCGCAAAGATGCTATTCAAGTTCAGAATGCCATTTGCCTGTGCCAGTGTATAGACATTCACCCCGAAGCTAGACGCAATCGCAAACATGGTATCGCCTGCTTGCACAGTATACACACCATTGATTGCCTGACGGGTTACGACAACAGGTTGCGTAACGACTGCTCCACCCGTTGGCGGAATAACCAGTACATCACCCGCAAAAATCGCATCCGATGGCATTAAGTCATTGAATGTACGCAAGCTCTCGACAGTGACATTGAAACTTTGTGCAATCAATTCGAGAACATCCCCCTGTTGCACGACGTAGGTCACAGGTGCAGGTGTGGTCGCAACGGGTGTAGTCGGCTGTGTGACGACTGCCCCGCCCGTTGCAGGTGGCACGTAGTCGGCTGGTGGAATATTAATGACTGTGCCAGCCTGTACATAATTTGGTGTTGCGATGTTGTTAAACGCGGCGAGTGCTTGCCATGTTGTACCAAATTCTTCCGCGACACTGCGCAACGTATCACCAATATCGAGTAGATAGGTGCGTGGGAAAGTCGCCGGTCCACCGACAGGGGGCAAAGTCAGCACTTGTCCAACTGTCAGATTGCTTGGTGAGGCAATCGTGTTGGTTGCAATCAATGCCTCAGTTGTGGTGTTATAGCGAATCGCAATATCGGTCAGGGTTTCGCCAGCTTGTACGACGTGTGTACGTGGGACAGTCAATGCACCTGTTGGAATCGTGAGTACCTGACCAACGCGGATACGGTTCGGGTCAATGATGTTATTAGCAATCAGAATCGCATCCACATCAACATCGAACGCATTGGCAATGCTGGTAATCGTATCACCAGATTGCACCGTGTACGTTTCGTTCACTTCTTGTGCGGATACAGAAACAACCCCTGCTAAAGTAAAGAGCATAGCTACAAAGAAAACACCTAGTTTACGCATGTAATCCCCTTCGTGTGTGATTGGTCAAAATAGTATATCTATATTGTAAAACGGATTTCGTTAAATTGCTGTTGGTTCAAAGTGACCACTCATGAGAAAAAATCATATCAACGGGTATATGACCCCCAAAACATACCCATTATCGCCTATACTTATCCCAGAGCGTACCTTACCAACTATCCAATATTTACCCTGTGGAAACAGGTAAAAGTTAAAAAATACCGACTAATTTTTTTGTTTTATTGCCGTATACGGCAATAAAAACATCGCGCACGCCCAAAACACGGCAAGCCCTTTTCACAGTTAATGTTAGTGAAACCAAACCAACTTTTTAATTTTATTGCATAATTGCGCTCTACCGCAAATAAGATGACCATACAAAGCATCATTTACAAAGTTCAGATGCCTTGCTTCCAAACGCTTCAAATTCCGGCAATTGCGTTTTCTCAGCTATGTGTAGAATCAATGGCTGTAGCATACAAATTAACGTGTCGTCATCTACCAACAGACTACGAACATTTTCTAAAACCTGCACCGATGGATGACCATAGCTAGGCATTGCGCTTAGTTCTATACAAATTCCCACCATCGCGTTTACATTACCTCTTATTTTTGCGCGAAACGCCGCACTTGTAAGCTCTAGTGTAAGCGCATCTGGGGGCAATATCGGTAATGTTATGAGGTAAGCAATGCCTTCATCTAATTCATCACAAAGTGAAACTGACTCATCGAATTGCACTTTCACTTCTAGCAACGTTTGGCAAGCAGAGCCTGTTTGCAAGTCAATCAGTACAGAGATATATGATTGACACAACACCTCTTCATCAGGTGTGAGTTCATGCCAAGGTTTTGCCAGCCCTAACAGACGTGGACGTATAACATCAATTACAGTGTCGGCAAACGGGCGTAATTTCGTAGCCAATTCGCCTATCTTCTTATAATCACTTATATTTCTAGGATTTATTTGCTCAACCTGATTGAGAAGGTTATGTATGATGTTTTCATCAAACATTTTGCAACTCCTTGGCATCAGTTCAGTTTATTGACAGTATGTTAACTAAGCGAAATGCTGCCCGTTCAAGCAAGTCTTCAGCATTAGCAATCGCATCACTTAAAGGCATCGGCTTTGTGACAATTGGTAGCACGGCTTGAATGCCAGCATCATGTAGCACTTTATCATGGACATCCAAGCCCCCGACCAGCGCAACTGTCGGCACACCACTTTTTTGGGCGCGTTGCGCAATGCCTATCGGTCCTTTGCCATGAATGGTCTGTCCGTCCATTTGCCCTTCCCCCGTGATGATGAGGTCAGTATTGGCAAGTAGCATGTCAAAATCCGCATGGTCTAGCAACAGGTCAATACCAGATTGAATCCGTCCACCCAGAAATGCCAGTAAGCCAGCCGAAAGTCCCCCAGCCGCGCCCGTACCAGCGACTTCCCGAATGTCCCTGTTGTGCTGGTCAGCAATCACTCGGGCAAAATGCGCCAGATTACTTTCAAGTGTCTGTACATCATCCAGCGATGCCCCTTTTTGTGGACCAAAGACAGCCGCCGCGCCCTGTTCGCCTAATAACGGGTTATCCACATCAGAGGCAATGATGATTTCACAGTCTTGCCAACGTGGGTCAAGGTCGCTCGTATCAATAGTCTCTAATGAGGTCAGGTTGCCTCCACCATGCGGAATCTCTGCACCATTGGCATCGAGCAATTTAACACCCAGCGCACGAATAGCCCCAGAGCCACCATCGACTGTCGCGCTCCCTCCCATGCCAATGATGAAACGCCTCGCACCTTTTTCGAGCGCGTGTCGCATCAGTTCGCCAGTGCCAAAAGTGGTCGCAATGAGTGGATTGAGTTCATCATTGGTCAGTAACTCGATACCAGAGGCGAGTGCCATCTCGATAATTGCCGTTTTACCATCAGGGAGAATGCCATAGTCGGCTTCAATCGGACGCATGAGGGGGTCATGTACTGTAACACTGTAGCGCGTACCACCATTTGCCAACCACGCATCAAGCGTGCCATTGCCCCCGTCTGCAATTGGTAATAAGGCGGTTGTCGCAGAAGGCAAGCCCGCTTGAATACCGCGCTGAATAATGTAAGCAGCTTGGGTCGCGGTCAGGCTATGTTTGAATGCACCAGGCGCAATGAGAATGTGCATATCTGTATCCTCTAGTGTTCTCGTGTTTAATAATAAATGTGAGGCTATTCTAGCGTTTGCCATACGATTACACGATGCACAGGTTAGAAAGCGCATTATTCGCTATACTAAAGGCAGTACAGACTAAAAACAGATTGGGAGTGCTTATGTTGAAAAAATATGTGCCTATCGCGCTCGTGTTTTGCCTGATGGGTGTGATGATGACATTACCTTTACTGATAACCACCACGTCTGCACAAGGCGAAGCGCCGACTTCGACACCCATTTCCGTGCAAGGCGAAGATGACGATAGTGGCAATGCTGCCCCCGGTGTTGATATTGTGGTCACAGTATCCGCAGTTGAAGTAACAGAAGAAGCAGACACAGAAACCGTCACAGATGATGAAACAGCAGTCGAAAGTACGCCTGCGCCCGAATCTGCAGAAGATGTTGCCGCTCCTGATACGATTGGGGATGCCGCACCTGTGTGTCCAGTAGGCGTACAGGATGCATTTACGGCAACTGAGTTACTCTGTGGCGACCTTGCATCGGGCGAAGCCTGCATCGGGAACGGCAGTATCAGTGCTGTCTTTGGCAACGAAGCCGCTAACACGGGTTTCTCAAGCTCTGGTGACCGCACCATCTTGATGTCTGTTGCGCAACTATCACTTGATTCCACAGCAACGTGGACAGCAATGCGTGCGCAGATTCGTTTAGCAACCACCGATGGCGGGGATATTGCGACAGGGACACTTTACGCTTACGGCAACGTCACAATGGAAGATACCGGACGGGTCGCCTCCACGGATGCCCAACAAGGTACAGTCATCGCGCAACGTGGTATGAACGTGCGTCGTACGCCTGGCAATGAAGGTGTCGTTGTATGGCAATTGGGCGCGGGTGAAATCATCACTGTAACTGGCATCACAGCCGATGACCAATGGATACGGATAGTGATTCCGAATGAATTTGCTGGCACTGGCTGGGTCTATGCACCCTATATGGAAGTCGAGAATGGTGTGGATACCTTGCCTACTGTCACTGTCAATTCACCAGTACCAGATTTGACACCTCCTGACTTCGCACCTGGGCAATCCTATCGCCTGACAACAGGTGCCATCCCAGACGGTTGTGAAGGAGACCGCGCCGTGAGCGGTGTGTTATTCCAGACACCTTCCGGCACACCAGATGCTATGCGCCTTGAACTGAATGGCGTGGCGCTAGAAATCAACGGAACAGTCTTTATCACGGCGCAGGCAAGCGAAGATTTGCGTGTGAACGTGTTAGAAGGGAGTGCAACAGCAACAGTCGATGGTAGTTCAGCCACTGCCTTCGCCAACAATGCCGTCATCGTAGCCATGTCTGGCGAATTAGCGCCGCTGGGTACGCCTAATACGGAGAGTTTCAATCCGGCGAATTTGGGCATTGTGCCAACGCGCTTGCTTCCGCGTCAGATTGTGTTTGATAGTGGCACAGCGGTTGCTGAACCAACTGCCGTGCCAAGTGGTTTCGGAACACCTGCCTCACAAGCTGACACCGCCTCTGGGCAAGCCTGTATTCTGACTGCGCCAGCCGTGCGTAATATCCGCGCAGGTGCAAGTACAGTGTTTGATGTGGTACAGGTGTTGCAAGAAGGCGAAACCACAGAAGCTGTCGCCCAAGCAACGGGACAGGAATTCAACCTCACTTGGTATCAGACAGCGAATGGCGGTTGGATACGTGTAGATACCGTTGAAGAAAGTGGCAATTGTGGAACATTGCCTGTTGTTGAACCCCCTGCTTTGCCAGAACCGACATCAACACCGGCTACTGATGAAGCCGATACAACAGATGATACAGCCAGCATAGGTACAAGTTTGGTGAGTTCAAGCCTTGCCCCACTGACATGCGATGGCACAGCCATTACGGGGTCAACCACATCGGATGGTCAAGAAACTTACGTGGTCATTGGTGGGCAGTGGTCAGCAACGGCTGGCACGACGGTCACGTATACAACGCAAGGTGGTATGTTGCGCCCTGAGTTAGGCGATTACATCCAACTTGTAGATGCTGATGGCAAAATTCTCGCCAGCTCTGGTGAGGGACGTAGCCTAACAATCACCTTTGACACAAATGTTGCATTTGAAGCTCGCTTCTCTGGGGCAAATGGCGATACCGTCCTGATGGCGGCGAGTTGTAGCTAAGGCACAATTGCTTCATCAATCGTCAATTTCTGAGAGCAGGAAAAAGTATCCTGCTCTTTTTGTCTATTTTTGTTAAGAAATGTCTGAACTCAGTTGTTTCATCCATATAATTAAGATGTGTAGGCTTAAATACCTACGAACTTGCATTACAATGAGGACACGTTAAAGTGATTAACACCTGATTATACGGTTAAACACAAAAACATTTATTATCTACAACATTATGGAAGTCAAATATGGCAACAGCTGCGCCCATTCCTTCTAACGACACCTTCGCTGAAGAAATCAAAACGGATCGATTACGTCTCCTGAATTATTTCACCATCATCGTCAGTACTATCGTGATGGTCATGCTACTCACATTTGGCACGCTGGCAAATATGGACGCCGCACTCAATGTTGGACTCATGTTGGCTGTCGGCATCACCCTGTTGGGGTGCTGGCTATCCAATTATCTCTTAAATCGTGTGCGATTTGATATACCTGCGTGGCTGTTTATTATCAGCCCAAGCATATCCATGACGATTCTGATGATGTATGGCGGGCAGGCGAGTATTGAACTCATTCCCTTTGTGTTTCCACTACTCGTTTTCATCGGTGGCTTGCTGTTATCACCTACAGATACAGCTATTCTCGCTATCTTGAGTAGTTTGCTGGTAGCTTTCGCGCCTGGTCTAGGTTCGGCAGGTGTCGGATTCATAGTGCAACAGGGCTTTGCAATTCTGCTGATTTTAGTCGCCGCTGGACTTGCCGCGTTGGTCACAGGTGAGTTGTATCAAGTAACGCAATGGGCATTAGAAAATTACAGCCGTCAACGACGCACAAACGTCGAATTGTTTGACAAACGCGAAGAACTCAAGAAGAGTCTGCTCCGTGCAGAGGTACTTGGCGAACGCTTGATGGAAACCAACGAAGACCTTGAACAAGCGAAAGCAGATGCCGAAGAAGCAAAGCATTTTCGGGGACAATTTCTCGCAAATATGAGCCATGAGCTACGTACCCCCTTGAATGCTATTATCGGGTTTAGCGAGACAATGCTCAATTTCCCGATTATGTATGACAATGAGCCACTACCAGATGCTTACAAAGACGACCTCGCACAGATTTATAATAGTGGGCGTCAATTGCTACATGTTATTAACGATATTCTCGATTTGGCGCGTGTAGATGCCGGTAAGCTAGAGATTCACATGCAAGAAGTGAATGCAATGCCTATCATCAATGCGGTGAGCGCGACTGCAAAAGGTCTGCTGGGTAACAAGCCTGTCGAATTAGTAACCGATTTACCTGAAAACATGCCTACCGTGAATGCAGATGAAACACGCTTGCGCCAAGTGCTACTTAATCTGTATAGTAATGCGTGCAAATATACAGATGAGGGGGCGATTACGCTGACAGTGAAACATATACAGCCAGCAAACGAGATTCAATTCTCACTCGCTGATACAGGTATTGGCATTGACCCTGAGTTCCATAGCACACTATTTGAAGAATTTGAGCAAGCGAAATCCGGTGGGCGCGACCCACGTGCTGGCTCTGGTTTAGGGCTTGCGATTTCGCGCCAACTCTTGGAATTGATGGATGGGCGTATCTGGATGCAAAGTACGCCCGGTGTTGGCAGTACCTTCTCGTTTACAGTCAAAGTATTTGAGGATTTGAATATAAGAGATAACGATGCGACAGAACCACTTACACGCGAAGGAATGCCCTCATGAAAATCCTCTACGTAGAAGATAATCCAACAAATGTCTATTTGCTCCGTCGTGTTGCTAGGATGGGCAAGCATGAGATTGTCAATTACATTGACGGAGACGAGGCACTCAAAAATTATGACACGATTGCCCCTGACCTCGTGCTGATGGATATTCAGTTAGCAGGCGAAAAAACAGGTCTAGATGTCGTGCGGGTGTTGCGGGGACGCGGGGTAACTATACCTATTATCGCAGTGACAGCTTACGCAATGGTAGGAGACCGCGAACGATGTATTGAGGCAGGCTGTGACGATTACATGGCAAAACCACTTGCCATTCCGCGCCTGCTGGAGCTTTTCCAAACCTACGGCACAAAATCAGATAAACCAGCCAAATCGTCGGACAAAGCACCTATCATGCACGATGTTGACACATCACATCTCAATACACAGCCGATTCCTTCTCCCGAAGAACTTGCTAAGGCTACACAAGATACCACAGAAGTATCAGAAGCGACGGCTACGGTTGACGAGACACAAGCGAAAATCAATCACGAAACTGGCACGGATGCAGATACATCAGGCGATGACAACACTGGTGAAGCAAAAGCTGACCAAGTCAGCAGCAAAGAAGCAGTAGACGATGCGGTAGACTCACAAGCTACACCACAGACAGCAGAAGTGACGGCTACGGTTGATGAGACTCAAGCGAAAATTAATCACGAAACTGACACGGATGCAGATACGTCAGGTGATGACGACACTATGACAGGTACACTAAATGAGACGATGCCCATCAACACTAATGACTCATTTGACAAAACACGTAAAATCGACGACATTGTGCTTACAGAAGAAGAACAAAAACGCGCAACACAAACTGTAGATACAATATCATCAGTGTTAGTGGTTGGAGAAGGGGAAGATGTCGGTTCTTTAGATGATGTTGTATCTACAGTTT
>JBCBKJ010000058.1:0-36455 GCA_038522085.1 Chloroflexota bacterium | reverse complement strand
TTTTGCTTTTGATACCAATCAAAAGCAAGATTCTATGCTTAAACGAAACTCAGGTTATAAAAATTTCTACTCAGCGGACAGCATAGATGTTGTCCCTACAAGGGTTCTATGGTTCAGAATGGCTCACAAAATAGGCATTCTCTTATCCGAAATTGAGGTTTTATAGATTGTTGGCTCTGGGGTGGCATCATCAAGGTACCACCCCATACCAGACGTTATCTAGGCTCATGCCCCGCCGTAGAGTTTTTCGCTCATCGGGCGCATGCCAATTTCGAGGATGCGGGTTTGTGGCGGGACTTTCGATGCAAACACAATCGCGTCGGCAACGGTTTCAGCACGGCTCATCTCATCGAGGGCGGGCATGCCTTCTTCACGCCCTGTGCCAAAGGCAAAGGTTGTGCCGACGCCACCTGGTTCAATGATGCTCACGCGGATATTCTTCTCGCGCACTTCGCCATCCAGCGCATGTGCAAAGCCGACTTGGGCGTGTTTGGTCGCACAATAGACGGCTTCGCCCGGAAAACCTGCGACCCCTGCTTGCGAGGATACAAAAATCACAATCCCACTTTTGCGTTCAATCATCTGCGGAAGTGTCGCCCGCGTGAATATGAATGTGGATTTCATGTTGGTATCCATCATCCAGTTGTAATCATCAATGGTGTGGTCAACGACATCTGCGTATTTTGCGACCCCCGCATTATTGACCAAAATATCAAAATGCCCGAATGTCTCTATGCCTTTTTCGACGTTTGCAAAAACCGCTTCGTGGTCAGTGGCATCGGCTGGTAGTGCCAATGCTTTCACGCCCATTGCTTCACATTCTTCTACCAATGAGGCGAGTTGTTCTTCGTTGCGTGCTGTGACGGCAACATTGACGCCTTCTTTGGCAAATGCTAGTGCAGATGCGCGACCAATCCCGCGTGATGCCCCTGTAATCAGGGCGTTCTGTCCAGAAATATCTACTTGCATGTCAAACTCCTATTGTACAAATGAGGTATCTATCGTACCTCTGTTAATCAGTGTAATTAGTCTACCAGCTATATCTATGCCGAGCGTGATGGTGGTATTAACTTTCGCTGTGTGGCGAGATAATATTCAATATTGAGGCGAAGGTTATCTGTTCACATTAATGCTTTGTTCATGAACTATATTGTAGGGATTAGCGAATAACACAGTAGGGGAGGACAGAAAACGTGCCAGACCTGACCGATGATGCTGTGTTGAATGCGCTACTTGTGAAAGCACAAGCGAGAGATACAAAAGCCTTTGATGCCCTGACCACCCTACTGCGTCCGCAATTGGAACGCTTTTTGTGGCGCATTTTGGCACACCAGCCGACGGTTGATGATGTGGTGCAGAATACGATGATAGCGATGTACATGAACCTGCAAAAGTTCACGTCAGTGGCACATATGCGTGCATTTGGGTTTCGGGTGGCTCGCAATAAAAGCTATGATTTTTTGCGACGCGAACGCCGACGCCCGACAGTCTCTTTGCATACACAGGTTGTCCCTGCGAAAAATACATCGCCAGAAGATAATGCGCATTGGTTGTTACTTTATGAAAAGGTACAAGACGCTATCGACAAGTTACCTGCTCCACAGCGCGAGGTTTTGCTATTGCACCATGAAGGCAAGTTGACCTACAGCGAAATCGCACAAATGCTGGGCATTCCTGAAGGCACGGTCAAAACGCGCATCTTCAATGCCCGCAAAAAATTGGTACGCGCTCTGCCTCCCGATATTATCCGCGCTATCATCGCTGATGATGGCTGAGACTATATCCATATATCCTTTTCGTAGGGGCGTTGCTATGTCTGCGCCTATTCGGGATGACACGCAGGTCATCCCCTACACCCATTTTTCGGACAGATACTGATTAGGAGCAATACCCATGAATGACCTGACTACCAGCCAATTACAGACACTCATCCGCACCTTGACGACCTTGCAGACTTTTTTGCACGAACTCGAAGGACAGATGCACCTCGAAATCATTGATGGCACGGGTAAGCTGGCACGGCGTAGCTATACCAGTTTGCACAAAACAGTCGCCACTATTCTTGATGACGATTATGTGACTCTGCTGACGATTGACGACGGCGACCTGACCGAACAGCAAATCGTGTCGCAAGTGTTGTTGGCAGGCAAACAACTTGTGGCGCATTTGCAATCGGTAACGGGATTGGTGAACATGCAAAGCCACAACACACATATCCAGACCGCGCCACATATTGTCATCAATTCGCAAAATTCCAGCGAAGAGACAAAACAAGATTTGTTTGATATGGTGCGCCAAGCGGCGAAAGATGCTGGTAAAGATGTTGACTCCGATATTGAGATGGACGACGATGGCAACGTAGAAATTGAAATTTGATTCACCCGCTCAGGTGGACATCTATCCATAATTTTCTATGGTTGAGTATTAACGAGTAAAAGACAACAAGCTCTAATTATAATGCAAATGCTGTGCATGATTATGTACAGCATTTTTTGTCGCTTATTTTTATAACTCTGAACAATCTCGTTGTATTCAATGTGTTTTTAGGTTTTATACTGACAACGTAAACTATGTGTACTGAGGGACATTTTATGGCAATTACAAAAAGAGGCTTAATGGTTTCAGGTGTAGTGATGGTATTGCTGATAGCACTACTAAGTGTTCATTTGTATGTAACCGCACAAACACCTGCTAACGACAATGAGGTTTTCTTTGCGATGCTGGAAAACGTGCCAGCAGAGTATAGTGCATCTCCGTTTCATATTTTCTATACAGATATCGAACTCGCAACACGCACCCGCAATATTGCTATTGATAGTATTGCTGATTGGGAGAATCGTAGTGACTTCGCCCAACGAAATTGGTTAGCGAGTGTGCCATCAACACTTCCGCAGAATTTCTATCCACTCTTTAACCGTGCAGATGAGGTGAGCGAGACAACAGGGGTTGATTTATTCAGCATCAATCAGGTTGTCTGGGATGAGACCGGTCCAGAGTATACGTTGCTGATGACAGGTGATTTTGATGTTGAGACGGTTACTTCAGCTTATGAAACACGCGATTATGCAGTCGTAGATGATGTGCCTTTGTCATTGTTGTGTCCAGCCGATGGGTGTGACCAGACAATAGAGGCTAATCCTGATAATTATGATCCGACTAATCTGTTTGGCGGATTTCGTGGGCTTAGTCAATTAGTGGCTGTCAGTGATACAATATTTTATACTACCCCACTTGAAGATGTTGCTAATGACTTATTGGCGACCTACGGCGATGAGACACCTTCGTTGCTGGATGCTCCTTCTTATAATGCGTTGGCTCATGCCATGGCAGAAGATGGTCAGGTACGTGTGGCTCATTTTGTGTTAAACACAGATGCCTTTGTTGACCTGATACTTGGCGATGAAGAAGGAGACAGTAACCGTTCCGAGAGTATACCTGCTTTTGAGCAAATTGCTTTCGCAGATACGATTTCGGAAGACGACAATATTCAACGTGGCACACTTTATCTGCTCTATGACAACGAAGCAGACGCGACTACAGCAACTGAGGTTGTTATGGAACGTTTAAGTGGGGAGGATGCGACATCATTAGCGCCCTCTCGGGTATCGTATGCGGTGGTGTTTGCAAGACGTGATTTGACGCTTGTAGACGGTGCTATTTTTGCTGATGACACAGGTGATTATTATGTGGCACGTATTCATCTCGAAACATCACTAGTTGATTATGGCACGGTACTGAGTCTTGATGGTACGAGAACAATCGTTACAGAAGAAACTTATAATGGCGAAATTGTTGCGCCAGCCAATGATGCGTTTCGTACTTGGTTTGAGTTTTATCTTAATCTGGATTTGCTGTGGTTGCTAACAGATGAGACGCTTGAATAGCTACTAGTGGCAAGTTATTTTTGATTGTGCATCCGGCGGAATTGCTGGATGCTTTTTTTGATGTTATTAATAATGATAAGTATTATCGCTACTATCTATCATGTATGCTATTATCTTCTCTGATTAGCCAACCACACATGAGACAATACTATGCCTATCTCGCCTGATTTCCGCACGCGCTTGTATCCACATTTGCCAGCAATCGAAAAGCATTTTGGTATGCCGTATCATATTTACGATGAACGTGGCATCCGGCAGACCGCCCGCGCCATTCAGAGAGCATTTATTCACTTTCATTACCTTGAATATTTTGCTGTTAAAGCCTTGCCGAATCCGCGTGTGTTGGCGATTTTGTGCGATGAAGGCTGTGGCTTCGATTGTAGTAGTGTCGTGGAACTCATCTTGTCGCGGAGTGTGGGCGCGAGTGGCGATGACATCATGTTCACGAGCAACAATACCAGCCGTGATGATTTTGCGCTGGCGCTGGCAGACGGCGGGAGCATTATCAATGTGGATGATGTCTCTCTGCTCGATAATCTGCCTCAGTTACCAGAGCGCATCAGCTTTCGTGTCAATCTTGGTACAGAGACAGGCAACACGATTATCGGTGCGCCCCAAGAAGCGAAATTTGGTGTGCCACGTCATAAAATCATAGATACCTATCGAGAAGCAAAAGCGCGGGGCATTACACGCTTTGGCTTGCATACGATGGTCGTCTCTAATGAGCGCGATTATCAGGTGCATCTCGCGTCTGTGAAAATGCTGTGTCAGATAGCAGACGAATTACGTGAGCAACTTGGCATCACGCTAGAATTTATCAACATCGGTGGCGGGCTGGGTGTGCCATATCATCCTGATGATACCCCGCTTGATTTGGATGCGCTTGCGACTGGCATCCATGCGCTATGGCAAGAACACAATCTGCAAGACGTGGCGCTGTTCACGGAAGCCGGACGCTATATGACTGCCCCGCACGGTGTTTTGGTCACGAAGGCAATCAATCGCAAAGAGAGCTATCGCACGTACATTGGCGTGGATGCGAATATGTCTGCGTTGATGCGTCCGGGTATGTACGGCGCGTATCACCATATTGAAGTGGTCAAAAACGGCAGAAGCGTTAGTGCGCTAACGGAAGTTGATGATATGGAAACAGTGGATGTCGTCGGCGCATTGTGCGAGAACAACGATAAATTTGCGATTCAGCGCGATTTGCCCAAAATAGACAGGGGCGATTTTCTGGTGATTCACGATACAGGCGCACATGGGCATGCGATGGGCTTTAACTATAACGGGCGCTTGCGTCCGCAGGAATTGCTCTTGCGCGAAGATGGCACGATTCAACGTATCCGGCGGGCAGAAACCCTACGCGATTATTTTGCTACGTTGGATTTTGAGCCAGCCCATTTTACACTGTCATAAACAAAGGAGCGATTTTTATGGGTGCATGGGACATAGGCAATTTTGATAACGATGACGCACTCGATTTTGTAATCGAAATTGAGGAAGCAAATAGCCTGACACCGATTTATGAGCTGGCAGTGTCTATCAATACAAATCGCGCTAAGGACAGTGACTACTACATTGAAGTCGATGAATGTGGACAAATATTAGCGGGTAGCGAAATTGTGGCGATGCTATCCGGTTTTCCCGTTGATAATTTACCACCTTCTGTTGAAGCACTAAAAGGGAACGAGGCTCTGGCTGTAGATACATCGAAAGTTGTGTCGATTATCAGTGCCGTTCAGCATATTTTGGCGGATTCCGAGTTGAGCGAATTGTGGGAAGAAACGGACGAGTTTGAAGCGTGGCAAAGTATCGTCAATGACTTGCTTTTACGCTTGCGAAAAATATCCTGAGCGTAGAAATAGCTATGAAAACGAAGCGCAAAAATAGCCAGCAGAATGCCATCACCTCTTTTATACGCTCAGTTTTGTTTGGGCTGCTTTTGGGGAGTATCCTTTCTTTCGGAACGTTTTTGATGTTTGTTGGATATATTTGGTTGCATATCTGGTCATGATAGGCATATAAACTACTGATATTATTTATGGATTCGGTATTCGTGCCGTTTCGTTGGCTCTGGGTCGCATGTCGGTTCAAAACCGAATACTGCTAGATTTCTGGTAAACCGCCTAAAGGGGTTTTGGGTACTACGTTTATAGACTCGTTCAGGAGGTGTAAACATTGGATACACCAGTCTCAATAATGATAGCTTTAGTGATTGGTAGCATCGCTATAATTGACATTTGGCACAGTACAAAAGTCTTGTACACTCGTGAGGTTACACTTGGCAGTCGATATGTATACAAGCAATATCATAAACACTTGAGTGGTCGCAAAGCTATGATTTATGGAATGACTTCATTGGTTGCAGGCATCAGCTTATTAGGTGTGAGCATCTGTGTGGTAATCAACACATTTTCACCCAGTAATTTTTTGAGTAGCTTGAGTTTGGTTCTGCTGGTTGTGTTCTTTGTGCTGGAAGTATTGTCGTCATTGTATGGCTCACGCAATGCTATCAGCGAAGTTGCCGACTGAAATCTATCTACTGAAAACCGACACCTAATTCACAAAATTTTACCCAAATATCCCAAATGAAAAACGTCCTACCGTAATAGGACGTTGTTGTATTTTTAGCTGATAGCTGACGCGCTAAAAGCTGATAGCTTTCGAGAACCGTTAGCGCACTAACGCTTCTTGTCAGTCGGCGATGCTATACGTCACACGCACACTGACAGACACAGATAATTGTCCGCGTTCGATAGTGGCGTTGCCTCCGCCCATTGCCATCTCTACCGATTCATTGGCTGTACGTACAAACCCGCCACCATCTTCAACGACTGTCTGGACTTGCCCTAATTCGACACCGAGCGCATCCGCAATTTGTTGAGCGCGGTCACGGGCTTGTTCCAGCGCATCAATGCGGGCTGTCGCTTCTAATTCTGATGTATCCGAAATCAAGAAATTCAAGCCAAAGACATTATTCGCGCCTTCGCTGACAGCGGTATCAATCACATCTTCTAGCATCTCTAAATCGCGCACAATTACGCTGATACGATTGGATACAAAATATTCAACCTGTGATGCACCACCCATACTTCCCATGCCTTGATTGGTGAAGATATTTAAGTCCATCGTCTGAATATCGTTTTCAGCGATGCCGAGTGCAGTCAGGTCTGCAACGATAGCATCTAAGCGCGTATTCACGTTAGCATAGGCTTCGCTGATGGAGGCGCTTGATTGTTCGACACCAAGCACAATCACAGCGATGTCAGGGTCGCCAAAAGCACTACCATTGCCCGTTACAGTGATGGTGCGTTCTGTATTATCCACGCTGTCTGTCTCCTGTGCGCTGACGCCAGTAATCATGAGTGCTAGCATCGCGCTGATGACGAATAGGGTTTTCAAAAAAGTACGCATGTGTGATGTTGCCTCCTTGGGCATTATGTGTGTTCGCTATAGATAACGTGCGTCAGAGGCAAATAGTTCCCGATTGATTTATGACAATAAAAAACGCCCCACTTTCGCAGGACGTTATTTGCTGTATAAGCGAGAAGCGTTAGCGCACTAACGCTTCTTGTCAAAAATCTGTTTCACCAGAATAGAAAAATTCGGCAATACATCACCCCCTGTCAGCGTATCCTCAATGCCGAGTTCTTGCCAGCGGGGTTCGGCTTTTTGCAAAACATGGATGCGCTCATCATCAGGATAGACTGCCCATACAAGCGATGTGCTAGCATCCAAATATTCATTAGCTTTAAGAAAAATATCCTCATATGGTGAGACAACCTCAACAGCTATATCTGGCGCTCCATCCAAAAATTCTGGGATTTTCGGCATTCGCTCATATGAGATAAAAGCAACATCTGTGGAGCGCATCGTATGTGAACTCAGTTTAAAGCCAGCACCGATGCCTACCATAAATCCGACATCATTTTCGTAAACATAGCGTCCCATCAAATAAGCCAACCGAGCCGATATAACACTATGTCGAATATTTGATTTTGGCATCTCTACAATCACACCGTCTACGAGTTCCCACCATTTATCAGCATGCTCTGGTTGCTGTGCCAACTCGAAAAATTCTTCAGCCGTGTATAGTTTCTCGCGTGTGACCATAGGTGATTTATCCTCGCTACTCACTGGTTAAAGTATAGCATCAAAAAACGCCCCACACTTTTCTGTGTCGGACGTTTCTAAGTTTCTGGCTGATGGCTGACGCGCTAAAAGCTGATAGCTCTCCAAAACCGTTAGCGCACTAACGCTTCTTGTTATGCGCCTTTGAGGTCGTCGAGTAAGCCTTCTAAATAATCAATGGCGGCGTCGCGGTCTTTTTTGCCGAGCTTGCCGAGTTGCTTTTCTAGCTTCGTGAGTGTTGTCTGCTGAATATCGGTAAAGCGCAATTTCTTTGGCTTGCTTGGCGCGGATTCAGGCGTTTTGAGCAATTCTGCATACTGGTCAAGCCGATCAGGAGGGTAGCCAGCGTTAAGCGCCGCTTTTACGCCATTACGGATCGTCTCTGTTTCATCAGTGCTGATGATATTTTTCTGTAAAAAATTCTCTGACCAGTTGAGGTCATCGGCGAGCGTCCATACAATTTGTGGTAAACGCAACAGTCGCCGCAGATGGCGCAACTGTCCAACATCGCTGATGCCCATCGCATTGATGAGCATTTCGCCTTTGCCATAAGGGACACCATGCGCATTGCCATCTTTGACTTGCGCGTAAAAACCTTGCTCATGCTCGAAGGCATCGAAGCCGTTGAATTGGTCACCTTTTTCTTCTACGCGTAACGCCATCAACAGCAAGGCAAATTGACGCGCTGAGGCAATGGCATTCAAATCCGAGCGGGTGTTATTTTCAGTGGCTTGTCGCCAGATGCTGATGCCATCCGAGACGCGCCGCGCTGGAATGCGTTCCCACTCATCGTTGCCAGCACCTTCACGCCAATTTAGCAACTGATAGGCTAACCAGCGTCGTTCGCCAGTCTCAATCTCCCACAGCAGGTCTTTTTGCGCGATTGAGATAGGGTTTATCAGACCATCTCGTTTGATGCTTGCCGCTAATTCGACAATCGGCATCAGCGCCCCTTCTTTGGGACCCATCGCTTTTGACGGGCTGATTTGTTCTAAATCATTTTCTTGTTGTAATTGCTGACCGCGTGCTGTGCTGAGGCTTTCGAGATGGGCAGTCAGCGGGAAGGGCGTGGCATCTTTAAAAAGCTCTTGCCGTTCACTTTTGATTTCATCCAACCAAAGTTCAAAAAATGCCCCGATTGATTCGGCATCGGATAAGCCTGACCAGTGGTGACGCACGACGGCTGGGATAGCACGACGGGGTTGCATGGCATTCGGCACAATAGATTCAATCGGCGTCTTGATAATTTTTTCACGGTTGCTATCGAGCTTCTTGAAAGCATCCGCGCCGATAGTGCTTCCGTAACCTGCATCGGCAATATCGGAAGCTGTCGGCGGTGTGCCAAATGCCAAGCCATCAAAGGGATTCGCATTGGCATCCGCATCATTATTGCCGAGTTCGCTCATCAAATCGTTACCCAGATTTTCGCCACGTTCTCTGCGTTTACGAGACATTGCTAATTCTCTCTTTGGCTATGCGGACAATCTTCCATGCGTCGGCGGCGGCGGGGTGGTCGTATGCGTAACGGAAAATACTGCGTTTGCGTGCCATCGCTTCTTCCCAGACGACACTCATGGGCAACGGTTGCCAGACCAAATTACCATAGGGTGATTGCTTGAGTGATTTCAGTTTTTCTTGGTGTTCGAGTGTCTTGCTACGGAACTTGGTTGGGACGATGCCCGCCAATTTAATTTCGCCCAATCCATATTGTACTTTGCGTTCGCTATAGCCTGTCGTGCTGTTGATGCTGGCGACCAAGCCATCAAAACTCAAATATGTAACTTCCGTTGGATAGATGATGTGGTCGGTTGCTAAGTAAATCATGGCGTGCAATGTTGATGGTGTTGGACTAGTATCAAAAATGACGTAATCAACAATATCTTCTTGTGCCAACTCTGCCATACGTGTGCGGATACCAAAGGGTTCGCCTTCCATTGCTTGCGCAATCAAGCGCGTCTCACGATTACCTGGCACAATGAACAGCCGTCCGGTATCTGGCATCTTCGCGTTGGGCAATGCGTAGCGTTCTGATGGCACAGTATGCACAATCCCTGATTTGCTGAACTCTGCATCGCGCACCAGCAAATCATAAAGGGAGTGTTGTTTATCTATGCCATAGCCGATGGTCAAATGCCCTTGCGGGTCGCTATCAATCATCAGCACGCGATGCCCCATAATTGCCAGCCCTGCGCCGATGGTTGCCGCGAGTGTCGTCTTACCAACGCCACCCTTCTCGTTCAAAAATGTGATGACCTTCATGTGTGGATGTCTCCTCTGCTCGTCTTTTGGGATACGTTCATTGTACAGGCTTCGTCGGATTTTGAGGCGTTTAATCCTCGTTTGTTTTGATGATTTCTATTGCTGAGTGTGTCACCCCGTCAGCGCACCTGTACCAGCCGACGCGCTCTGTCGTTTGCGCTATTATACCACACAATTTGCTTGTTTTATCTATACTGTATATATACAGTGCTAATAAATTTACATCTATTTACAGGTATTTGAGCGAGTGGGGGAGGTGGGGCAAGCGCATCTGACGGGGTAAACACACATCATAAAAACGTGTCATTACTTATCACCATTAATGAGTGCGCGACTTATCACGATTAATGTGCAAATACTTATCATCATTAATGAGCGTACAAAATTTTCATGTATAGTAGATTATAGATTCATGGGTGTTGTTCTGATTTTGTGACACAGCATACAATAGTCGCTTATTGAAAAGACGTGGGTTAAACGATGAAACAACTAGACGTAGACGGCATACTTGAAATGTTATTCTCAGATGACGCACGAACTATAGTTTACGCACTACATTCGCTTTCAATTTATCCAACGGGTGATAAACGCGTGTTGAATCGGCTAGAGACACTTTTAGAAGATACACGAATCGCTGTCATTCAGATTAAACCGACAAGATATAGTGAACTCAGATATATAGTTCCAAATGCCCTTGTTGCTGAGTGGGTTGCTCTTGAAAAGGAACGGCGCATCATACTACGCTCAGTGATTTCTCCAGTTACAGGCGGTGAAATATATCAATTAGGTAAGAAGCACAATATAGGTGCTAATCTTCCCAGCAACGCTAGTGGTCTTGACCCGCTTGCGCTCATACCCCTCGAAGAGCTTCTGTATCTGTTAGATGAGAAAGATTTATTACCGAAAACTAGCGTGATACTATCAACCACCATCGTCAAAAGACGGCTATAAAACTGGAAGAACCGAAAGTAATTTCAATGTTTATAGCATCACCGTTTTTGTATGTTGTTCTGATTTTGTGATGCACTTTACAATAGTCACTAATTGAAATCACACGGAGCAGACACACATCATGGCAACGATTGGGATGATTGGATTGGGCAATTTTGGCACGGCTATCGCGCATGTGCTGACGGGCAACGGACACGCTGTCATCGGCTGGGATGTGCAAAGAGACGTGGTGGCAGAAATTCACCAAAGCCATATCAATTCACGTTATCTACCAGATGTGAAATTATCGCCCTTATTGCAATCAACGGATATTTTGCATGATGTGCTGACAGATACCTCGTTAATCTTTGTTGCGATTCCAGCGCGGTATATTCACGGCGTTTTTGCTGATGTTGTCGATGCCATAGATGCCGATACCATTTGTGTGAACCTCGCAAAAGGTATGGATACAGAACGGGACGAGACTGCGTTTACTATCCTGAAAAACACCCTGCCACAGTGTCAACACTGGGTGCTATCGGGTCCTTCGATTGCAAACGAATTTGTACAGGGGCATCCGACGCAGGTTATGTTGGCTGGTGGCGACAAGACAAGCTATCAACACATTGCAAAGAAACTAAGTTCGTCTACGTTTCGCACCCAATTTTCAGACGATGTTGTTGGCACAGAATGGGGTGGCATTATCAAGAATATCTATGCGATTGGCTTGGGATTGTTGCCCGTACCACGCGCCGTCAACACGCAAGCCCTGTATCTCAACCGCGCACTCGATGAGATGGCAACACTTTTTGAGCTACTCGGCACTCAGCGTGCATCAGCTTATGCGCTACCTGCAATGGGTGATTTTTTAGCAACGGCGCTAAGTCCACATAGCCATAATCGCGGACTCGGCGAAACGGTGCGCGATAACCCTGACTACTTGCAGAAAACCATCGCAGATGACCATCTACCAGAGGGCTACTACACGTTGCAGTACATGCTGACCTTCGCAAGCGAACGCGCTGTAAAACTACCTATCGCAGAGAGCATACAAGCTGTTTTGCATGGACAAAGACCATCACAACATATGCTAGATATGCTCCCATCATAAATGCTATAACATGCCCTACTCGCTTGGTAAAAAATCTAATTGAACTTATCATAAATAATAGTTAGGCGTATAATTAGACAGCAAAATAACACCTATCTGCACATGCTATTGTGACCTTCATCTAAAATGCACACTGTAACTGAACGGGAATATTATGACTATTGATTTTGGGAAAACGGCACAGGATTATCAAGCACATCGACAAGGTTTTCCATCGGCATTTTTTGACCACTTAACCGCTCGCAACATCCTTGCAAAACAAAAACGTGTCTTAGATATTGGCACAGGAACGGGTACGTTGGCACGGGGGGCTGCATTGGCTGGTTGTGATGTCGTAGGGCTTGATATTGCACCAGAGCTTATTGAGCAAGCCCGTTCATTGGATACGGAAGCGGGCGTCAATGTCGCATACCGTGTTGCGCCAGCAGAAGAAACAGGTTTAGCAGATAGCGCCTTTGATGTTGTCATGGCTGGGCAATGCTGGCATTGGTTTGACCGTCCCCGTGCCGCCTCAGAAGTTCAACGTTTGTTGAAGCCAAATGGCTATATCGTCATTGCTCACCTTGATTGGATTCCACTGCCTGATAACGTCGTAGAAGCAACAGAGGCGCTCATTCTGAAATATAATCCGGCATGGTCTATGGGCGGCGGTAATGGCATGTATCCGGCATGGTTGCGGGATTTAGCTATAGCCAACTTCCAGGATATCGAGACATTTTCTTTTGACCTCGACTTGTACTATACGCATATCTCTTGGCGTGGACGCATACGCGCGAGTGCTGGGGTTGCTGCTAGTCTAGAACCCGAGCGTGTTCAGGCGTTCGATGCCGAGCTGGCTACACTCCTTGCTGATAAATTCCCAACCAATCCCTTGCCGATTCATCATCGTGTTTGGGCGACGATTGCTCAAAAATCTGAAGTATGAGATTTTTGCCCTTCATATAGCGATAAACATCTCTTGAGTAAAATGGATAGTCATGGTTGGCTGTCCATTTTGCTTTTTGAACGCTTTGGCTGTCTAGCTCGTAGGGGGATATATAGACGAAAAAATTTTCTTTAGAGGACAGACAAAAAATGTTCGACACAATCAAAAATGCTGACGATGCACAGATAAAAAGCACCGTTTTATCACAGATGGATGATGCGATTCGCGCTGGTGATTTTAAGCAAATCACGAGTGTAGCAATTGCGCGTGATGGCGAGATGATTCACGAAGCCTATTATCATGGCACAGCAGAGACACCGCGCAATACGCGCTCTGCAACCAAGAGCATCACGGGCATGGTGGTTGGGATTGCGATTAAGCAAGGCTTGCTGGACAGTGCAGAACAAACGGTGCTATCAGTGCTACATCAGCATCAACCACAAGTGTACCCCGACCTGCGCAAGCAACATATCACGCTGGCAGATTTACTGACGATGAGTTCGTGTTTGGAATGTAACGACTTCCATCAGTTTTCGCGGGGTAACGAAGAGCGCATGTACCTCATAGAAGATTGGGTGCAATTCTTTTTCGATTTACCGATTAAAGGCTTCCCGATGTGGGAGACAAAACCCGAAGATAGTCCCCATGGGCGAGCATTCAGTTATTGCACGGCTGGGGTTGTGACGCTGGGCGCAGTCATTGAAGCGGTTGTGCCAACGACATTTGCAGATTTCACCAATGCGCATTTATTCTCACCATTAGGCATTGAAAATCCTGAATGGCAATTTATCCCAACAGGTATTGGGATGGGTGGCGGTGGCTTGGGTCTGCGGACTGTCGATTTTCTGAAGCTGGCTCAGTTGATGCTGGATGGTGGTAAATGGCAGGATACACAGATCATCCCGGCTGAATGGGTAGAGGCGTCGCTAAACGCACAGGTCGCTGTTGATGATGATACGACCTACGGCTATCTCTTTTGGCGCAAAACATACACCATTGAGGGCGTCGCGTATCCGGCTATTTTCATGTCTGGGATGGGTGGCAACAAAGTCTATATTTTGCCGGAGCAAGGTATGGTCGTTGTCATCACGAGTGAGAATTTCCGTGAGCGCGATATGCACATTTTGAGTGAGCGTGTGTTGCAAGACTATATCTTGAAGGCACTACATTAGACAGAAAAAACCTCTCGCAACTAACGAGAGGCTTTTAATTACAACCCTTTAGAAAACGACGACTTTAGCGTTTTTCTGGTTGGAGCAAGAAGATTGTGCCGACTTCATTACTTGGATAATCTTGATGTGGAATCGGGCGATATTTGATGCCACCAATACTATACAAGCGCAACATTTCCCACCAGAAACCATACATCAGGTCATTGGAAACAGGTGTGTTGTTGACGATGTAGATATTGCTGTCTTCTTGGATGACAACATGACTTTCTGTTTCTGGCATGTTGCGCACACTTGCCCCATGCAAATTTTCCACAAAGGCTTGGAAGGCTTCTATTGATGGAAAATCTTCCAATGGCAAATTTTCGACAACGCCCTTGCCAACAGCAACGAGTGTCATAGATACGTTCTGCTTTGATTTTACAATTTCACTCATCACGTCTAAGAAGGTCTGAAAATTGTACCAACCAGTGGGGTCAATATCGGTGATACCCCGTTTTTCGAGACGAGGACGTGTATCATCTGCCAATTGATTCGTGAGCCATGTCATCATGATAGCCCCTTGGGCTTCGGCTTCGGGTACTGTCTCGAATTGTTTGGTGCGCGCTTCAATATGTTCTGTTATTACTACCATCTTATGTCACTTTTCTTTCTCGCTGATGCCAGCGGATTACAATTCAAAGTATTTTGCATCACCAAATTACTATATGGGGATAATAAATCAAGGCTTCTTGACAATCTCAAAACAAAAACCTCTCGCAGATAACGAGAGGTTACGGTTCTACATCAGTTTAAGCGCAAAAATTACAGAGCGGTGTAGCCACCATCAATTGGTATGCAGACACCGTTGATAAATTCGGAATCATCGCTGACTAAGAAAAGGGCAGTAGCGGCGACACTTTCCATCGAAACAATGCCTGGATAGGGATTCAAATTAGCAAATTGTTCGCGGGTTGCTTCGGGGTCTTCAGATTCTTCGATGAAATTTTGTACAAGGGGCGTATCGACGACACTAGGAGCGATGGCATTAACACGAATACCTTCGGCAGCATGTGCGGCGACAGCGGCACGCATCAAGTTATTGATGCCAGATTTTGATGCGCTATACGGTGCGATATTCGGGAAGCCAACTAAGCCTGCTGTTGACGAGGTATTCAAGATAGTGCCTGACCCTTGTTCACGCATTTGAAGGAGGGCATATTTCATACCGTAGAATACACCATCCATGTTGATTTTCATGACGTTGTGATAATTTTCCAGCGAGCTATCTGCGATGGGCGCTTGTTTGCCGTCAATGCCTGCGTTATTGAACATGATGTCCAGCTTGCCGTAGGCTTCAACAGCAGCGTTGACCAGTGCTTCAACTTCTTCTGCAACACTGACATCTGTCTTGACGAACATGCCATTGATAGCTTCTGCTACTGCTTGCCCATCTTCTTCATTGACATCTGCTACGACGACGGTTGCGCCTTCTTTTGCCCATAGTTCTGCACAGGCTCTACCAATACCAGACGCGCCACCGGTGACGATTGCAACTTTACCTTCGAGCTTCATTAAATACTTTCCTTTGTGTGTATGAGAGTGAATAAAGTTACACCCAATATGACAGAAAGTATGCCAGACGTAGATGAGAGTGAGTGAAGATTTTGCCTTTCAATTATGTTATGTTTACGAATTTTTACAAGTTTGACTCATTAGTTGTGATAAGTTATATACCTCACTCTATTGGGATGACATCATTCAGCAAAGATTCGCCACTATCACTAGCGGGTAAACGGCTCACATCTGGCAGTGTGTACATCAGGGTATTGAGTGCAAAGGGCGCTTGGGCATCCTCAGGAATGGTCAAGCTGTAGCTGAGTGTGATTTGTGTGCCTGCTTGCCATGCCCATGTCGGGAACGCACCATTGAAGGCTGGAATATCTTGTTGAGCGACCAATGCACCTGCGCTATCGGTCAGGTGGACAGCTGTGATGAAATCGCGTTCGGTTGTTTCGTGTACATACCACACTATATCTACGGTGATAGTATCGCCTGCGCTCAAGTCTTCTACAGGTGATGACACTGTGTAATCCACGAGTTCGTATAAATCACCCAGTCGGAGACCTGTCTGTGGAGGTTGGGCGTCTGTCATATAAAACGTGGGTTCGATAGCCGTGCGCCCGACCAAGCCCCAATGTTCGACTTGTGATAGGGCGGTGTTAGTCATCGGTACGATACCTGGATAGCCATAAACACCCACAGCGAATCGGTATGCACCCGCAGGCATCGCTGGCGAAACTTGTATCCAGCGTGTATCAGGGATAATTTCGCCAGCGTTCCATTGCACAGTTGGGTAAATATAGAAATGAATGTTGAGCGGAAAATCAACCGACGCCGCATCCATGACCATCGGGGCGGTGCGTTCTGCGCCAAAACTCACTTGATTGACATCCCATAGTTGCACCCGCGAGAAATAATCGCGCACCGGACGTCCTGTATCGCGCACACGCCAATAGAGCGTGACAGGCATCCAGCCATCTTGAATGACTGTATCCGGCGCATCCACAGCCATCAACTCTAATGTGTCATCAAAGATAGCAAGCGGTTCGTCATCAGGTGCAATTGTCGACATGCTATCGACAGCGTTACTCATGAAGGGACTGTCTGCTTCGGGAATGGGCATTGACCAGCCTGTTTCCCACCCCTCCTCATTAGTATAAACATACGCTTCGGTCTGAATGCTATCACTCAGCGATTGTGCGGTGTCTAAATCAAGCGGAGGCAAAACCATGATTTCACCTGTCTCTGGCAATATCAACCCGTATTGCACGGGGGTCTGCTCATAATGAAAGAAACCATAGGTCAAACCATTGAGGGGCAAAATCATACGTCCGGCTGGCAAAGGACGCCCATCATATGGCACAACATGCGGTAGCAAACGCGGACGCAGTGCCACAATCGCTAAATCAGTATTCAGGTGCATGAGTGGCATGTAGGTTGGTTCGCTATGCGTCGCGCTATCAACTAACATATCCATGAAGCCGATGCGGTAATGGCGTGCGACACTCGGTATCGTATGAGGATTGCCAATGTACGGCTGTTCACGATAGTGATACCACACTTGTGAGCTTGTCCAGAGCGGTGTAGCAATGGTGATAGCCAATAAAATCGCCAGCACACCCCGTTTCGCCAGTTTGTAATCTGTTGTCCAGCGCACGATTTCGCCTGCACCCAAACCAACCAGCAATCCTAATGCGCCAAACAGACCTACCAAGCGCACTGGCTGATAAGGTTCGCTGGAGAGAATATCCGGCAACAGTAACACCATCCCCAAAAGCAAAGGCGCGAGTGACCATGCCTTGCGCCAGTGCCAGAGGGTAACAGCGATGCCGACTAGAAATAGCACAATCAACGCTGGATTCAAGAAGCCTGTCGTGTAGGGCATATAGCGTAAATCGTGCGCGAGATTAGGCGCAAAGAGCAAGCTGATTGTGATGATGGTATTTTCCCAAAACAAATTGGGGTCAGAGAGCGGGCTGGGTCCATCGCTCAGAAATTGGATGCGATGTGTCCAACCGCCAACGGTCACGTAAAAATAGAGCCAAGGCAACATCGTAATCGCAAAGCTGACGACCATGACAAGCCCTTGTTGGAAACGTCGCCAGAAACCTTTGCCTCGCCAGAGTTCAACGAAGGCAACTAAGCCGAGTCCGGCTGGGACAAAAATCCCGCCACTGTAGACCATCGCCGCAAAGCCCATGAAGATTCCCGTGAGTATGGCTGGCAACCAGCGTCCTGTGCGCCAAGCCAGCACGAGTGCAGTCAAGGCAAGCATCGGCGTGAGGGGCAAGGTGTTCGCACGGAAAACATGGAAGGTCAATTGTACGGCGGGTGGCAATGTCGCTACGGTGAGTGCCGCCATCAAAGCGATGATGTCGCGTTGGGGATGACGACGATAAATAACCCGTGCGGCAGTGGCGACGGCTGCTGTCGCTAACATGTACCAAGACACAGTGAGCATTTGGCTCATGAACAAATCATAGCCACCTGTTAGTTGATGATAGACACCCCGAAACATAATATCGAAGGGTTCGACAAAATCTTGGAAGTACATGAACAAGCCATCACCTTCGACCCAGCGCCAGATACGCCATGTCACACGCCCTGTATCATGATGGATACCTGGCAGAATAGTCGGTATTGCATGGACACGTATCCAATACGCAATCCATAAAATAAAAACCATCCCAGATAGATAAAATGTGTTGTTGGCTTGTTTGCGCTCGGTCATGACGTTTGCCTGTCTGTGTGAAATCGCACCCAAGTTTAGCGTCGCTTAGTGTAGATGCAATCCTGTATAATGACATATAAAACACAATTTCATACAGAAAGTGATAATCACACCCTATGGTTGATTTAGAGAATAAAAGCGTTTTGGTCACAGGCGGCGCAGGGTTCATTGGCTCGGCGCTGGTGCGTTTGCTGGTGGATGCCGGAGCGCGGGTGCATGTGGTCGATAATTTGGTGAATGGGACGCGCAAAAACCTGACTCATATTCGTACAGGTGCCAATGTTGGCGACCCACGGCTGGTATTGCACGAGATGGATATTCGAGATACTGATGCCATCGCACCACTAATGCAAGATACAGACATCGTGTTTCATTTAGCGTGTTTAGGCGTACGGCATTCGATTCATGCGCCCTTAGAAAATCACGAAGTTAATGCGACAGCAACGCTGAACTTGCTCCGGCTGGCACGCGAAAACGATGTCCAACGTTTCGTCTATACCAGCACCTCCGAAGTTTACGGCACAGCGCGGACAGTCCCGATGACCGAAGCACATCCGACATTTCCGATGACGGTTTATGGTGCGTCGAAATTAGCCGGTGAATGTTATACCCGTGCTTTTTATGAAACGTATAATTACCCGACGGTTGTTGTGCGCCCGTTCAATGCTTTTGGACCCCGTAGCCATCATGAAGGCGATAGTGGCGAAGTGATACCCAAATTTTTATTGCGCACGCTTGCTGGCAAACCGATGGTCATCTTTGGGGATGGCGAGCAAACCCGTGATTTTACGTATGTCGAAGATAGTGCGCGGGGTATTATGCTGGCGGGTATATCTGATGAGGCAATCGGACAGACCATTAACATCGGTAGCAATTACGAAATCACCGTTAAAGAACTGGCAGAGACGATTAAACACGTCACAGAAAAACAGCATGCCGAAATTATCTATGATGAACCCCGCCCAGGTGATGTGTTGCGTCTGTATGCGGATAGTTCGCGGGCGGGTGCGCTACTCGGCTTTGAGCCACAGGTGAGTTTGCAAGAAGGCTTGCGCCGTCTGTTACGTTGGTACGAGACACTAGACCAATCGCCGGAAGAATTGTTGGAATCAGAAAAAGTGCGCAATTGGGAATCAGACGATAGCGAATAGCGTCTGTTCACATTACAAATAGTGGGGCGACCTCAATTTTTTCGTTGAGTATAGGTGAGGTGAATGTGTCTGCTTTGTCGAATGCGCCCAGACGTTCAAATGTGTTCGCTTCACTGTTTACCCACACTTCTATGGTTTCGTGAACGGGGTCAATAATCCAGTATTCGGCGATACTGTGTTTTTCGTATGCCTGATATTTATGATGACGGTCATGTTTTGCAGTGCTAGGCGATAGTACCTCGACCACTAAATCTGGCGCACCTATTAAGCGTTTGTCGCCAACTTCACAGGTACTATCTGGCTTGAGGTATAGCACATCCGGCTGGTAGACATTATCTTCATCGAGATATACTTCGATAGGCGAATCAAAAGCACTCCCGCCTAACTTACGTGCTAAGAGCGTTAGCAAAACCAGAATCTCGCGGACGATTGCCTGATGCTTTGGAATAGGGGGCATGCCAACAATCACCTCGCCAGCGATGAGTTGAATAAAAGTGTTTTCTTTATAAGAAGGCAACTCGAAATACTCTGTTGCGTTGGTGCGGGTAGCTTGCGCCATCACATGACCTCGTTATTAGTCTGTACATCCAGTATAGCATGCTCCAAAAGCCAATTGCTAAAACCTATAAAAATACTATATCGAATCCCTCACGCACGCCCTACGCAACCTAAAAACGTGCTACTATGAAATGGTATGTGATGCACAGGTGAAGTAGGGCAGATGGTGAATGTTTCAATACTGTAACCAAAAATAACTGTTATGACCCTTTGAGAACCTAATATGTGCGTTATACTGTTTATAGGCTTATGGAAAAGTGTAGTGATTGGAGCTAGTCATGAGCCATATTACAAGCCACCCTTGTGTTGAAGATAATTGGCACAAGCGAACCTGTCGAATTGTCCGAGAGGAGACAGCCGTCATGTATGACGAACCTATTCCCATGCTGGCTCGGCAAATAGGGAGCAACGGACGACAGATCGACCCTCCACTTTTTGGTCGAGGTAGTCGACAACGCTTTACTGTCGCAGACGCGCAATGCAAAGCACATTCGACATTAACTCACTGGGCTTGTTATGAACTAACCCGTATGGGTACGGCATTAATTCACTCGCCTTGTAATGAGCGACCCCGAAGCCTTTGCAACGCAAACCTTATTATCTAACGCACGATGACATCGACCCAATGTCATCGTTTTTTATTGTCCCTCGCACGTTTCACGCCCTATCTCTTAAAGCAAAGATAATATTTACACCGTATTTACACAAAATCATTCAATTTTAGTGTATACTTATGTTAAATCCGCGTTAAATTTTTAACTTGCGGATAATATAAAGATGGAGGGCAATATGGTTGCCATGAATTATCTGACACGACAAAAAGAGACAATCGACATCAAAGCAGGCGATGTCATCTTCACGGCTGGCGATGCTGGTGAGGTAATGTACGGCGTGCTTGCAGGCGAAGTGCAACTGGTACACGGTGGCAAGGTACTGGATACGATTGCAGAAGGCGATATTGTTGGCGAAAATGTGATGCTGGGGCAACATAGTTATCAGCATACGGCTATCGCGCTTACGGATTGCCAGCTTTCAGTGATTGACCGTCACAGCTTCTTGTGGATGGTTCACGAAACGCCGACCTTCGCTACCGATATTATGAAGTCAATGACTGAGCGTGTGCAGAATATCGCAGAACGTCTTGCCTGATGTGCAGACAACGTTCACAAGCAGAACCCTAAAAACGAGGCTGATACAGTCTCGTTTTTTTGTTGACCAAACGTTTTCTTCATTTGTACATCTATTATAACGCGCTACCTTTCCTCTGAGCAAACCATGACAGTTTCCTGAACCTGACTAAAATTCACTGTATACTATAAGTGGTTAGGAAGGGTCATATTATGCCAAAAAGAGAAGCCAAAACACGTTTGGAATCTGTACAACATGTTATGACAAGCATCGGTAGGATGTTACGCATTGCGTATGATGCTGCACCGCGCTTGTTGGCACTCACCTTGGGCATTCGCTTGGTGCAAGCAATTATGCCGATTGTCTCCGCGTTTGTTATCAAGCTGATTTTCGACCAGCTAGGTGTGATGCTACAAACCGATGCTGATGTTAGTTTTACGTTTAGGGAAAACATTGTGCCGTTACTCGTGTTGCAGGGCGTTGTGCTATTGGTGACGAGTACGCTCAATGCTGTTTCGACCTATGTTATTGGGGAGATGGGGCGACGGGTACAATTGCTAACAGCCACGCGCATCTACGACAAAATTATCAGCCTGCCCGGAATGCATTATTTTGAATCACCTGATTTTTACGACACGCTCAAGCAATCTACTGATGGTATTCAATGGAGTCCGGCGCAAATTTTGAACGAAATAAGTAATTTGCTGGGGAGCATCCTGACGCTAATTTCGTTTTTGGGTATTTTACTGGTGTTCAGCCCATTGTTGGCACTCATTCTGATAATCACGACGATTCCGACGCTGATTGTACAAATGGATTTCCGGCGCAAACGCTTTGACCTCAGTTGGCGAAATAGCCCACATGAACGACGCGCATGGTATCTTGGCTCATTGCTCTCGCAGGTGCAGTATGCAAAAGAGATACGCTTGTTCAATTTGGGGCGCTATTTGCTCGGTCAATATGTAGAGACGACTGAATTACATTATGAACAACGTCGTCAGTTAGAATTTGAGGAGACACGCACGTATACCTTGCTCAATGGCTTCAATGCGCTAATCACGACAGGGGCATACGTGTACATCATCGCGCAAGCCTTCGCGCTCCGTATTACATTAGGTGATGTCACGTTGTATATCGAAGCGATGCGCTCCGTGCAACGTAGTCTGAGCGGTATCAGTTGGCAGGTGGTCAGCCTCAGCGAACGTGCTTTGTTCTTCACCCATTACGAAAATTTGATGACACTCGACAATACACTTGCCGTACCATCTACGACGCCCAATCCTTTGCCACCCTTGCAACATAGCATCGAACTAAAAAATGTCTCGTTCCGTTACACAGACGACACCCCCTATATTCTGAAAGATGTCTCGCTAACGCTTCGCAAAGGTCAATCATTGGCACTTGTTGGCTTGAACGGGGCGGGCAAGACGACACTCGTCAAATTATTGGCACGGTTCTACGACCCTAGTGACGGGCAAATTCTGTGGGATGGCGTTGATATTCGAGAATACGACGCCCATGATTTGCGCGAACGCATTGGGGCAGTATTTCAAGATTTTGTGCAATTCGCTTTGACTGCCCGCGAAAATATTGGCTTTGGCAACACCCGCATCATTGACGACGAAGGTGCTATCACAGATGCCGCTATAGCACTCAACGTCCATGCGTTTATTTCTGGTTTACCCAAAGGCTACGATACGGTTCTCAGCCGGCATCTGCTTGTAGACGAGAGTGAAGGCACTGACCTTAGTGGGGGACAGTGGCAGAAGATAGCGATTGCGCGTGCTTACCTACGCGATGCCGATTTGCTAATGCTTGATGAGCCAACTGCCGCGCTGGATGCAGAAGCTGAGTATGAGATTTATGAGCAATTTGCGGAGATGGTCGCTAATAAAGCGGCGATACTCATTTCGCACCGTTTTAGTACGGTTCGCATGGCGGATACCATCGCTGTATTAGAAGAGGGTGTCATCACTGAGCTTGGCTCGCATAAGGACTTACTCGCGCAAGATGGCACGTATGCGAGACTATATCGTTTGCAAGCACAGCAATATGCTTAGAATATATGTGCTATCATTACTGCAAATGTTATAGGAAGCGACGCATGGATTGGAAACAAATAGAAGGCAAGTGGACAGTTGAAGAATGGCTTCAAAAAGAAATAGAAACTCAATTATGCTATGAGTACATCAGCGGCACGCTTTTAGAGATGCAAGGTGGTAATTTCCCGCATAGTTCAATCAACATGAATGTGCTGACCTACTTTAACATGCAATTTAGAGGGCGTGATTGCAAAGTTTTTGGAACGCGCTTCCGTGTACAAATCACGCCGACAATTTATCTGTATCCTGATGGCAGTGCTGTTTGTGGTGATGTTATCTGTGCAGACAACGAACAGACGATGTTCGCCAATCCCACACTCATCATAGAGACTATCTCACCAACCAGTGCTTACCGCGATATGGGTATCAAGCTGGACTATTATCAAGTGCCATCAGTGGAATGTGTTTTATTGGTTGACCACAGCAGACCGCATATACGCTTACACACCAAAACTGAGAGGGGCTGGTTGATGATTTCTTATTCAGGACTGGATGCTGTTGTGCCAGTGACAGTATTTGATATACAACTTCCGCTGAGTGAAATCTATCTCGATATTGAATTTGATAGTCCTTCATCTAGTGCGTAGTTAGAATGGCAGTCTCAATGTTCCACTCAGTACCAAAACGGCTTGACCGCGAATCGTGACCCGTTCACGTTCTGGATGGTACGTACAACGTAATTCACCCCCTCGCGCAGATGCCTGATAAGCGTGAATATCCTTTTTGTTAAGGCGCTTTGACCAGTAAGGTATCAATGAGGAATGCAATGAACCCGTCACGGGATCTTCTGGAATGCCTGCACTCGGAGAAAAATAACGGGACACACAGTCATATTGCTTTCCAGGTGCGGTGATAGCAAAACCGTAGGGTGCGGCAGATTCCAAAAGGGTGAGGTTTGGCTGAATATCATGAATAGCTTGCTCATCTTCGTAGAGCAAATAATAGCGCGTTTCGTAACTGCCACCTTTGAACACCGCAGAGGGTGCTATCTGAAAGGCGTCTGATATGCCGGACGGGAGTTCGCTAGGCGCAAAGTGATAGGCTGGGAAGTCCATTGCGAGCCAATCCCCATCGCGTGTAACGGTTAGTGGACCCGAAAGTGACTGAAAGCGAAGCTCGGTTGCATTGATGTCGCGCTGTGTGAACAGTAGATAGGCTGTAGCTAATGTGGCATGTCCACACAATGGCGCTTCACGGCGGGGCGTAAACCAGCGAATGCGATAATCATCATCTTCTCGAACAACAAAGGCTGTTTCTGATAGATTGTTCTCAGCGGCGATGGCTTGCATTGTCTCGTCGGGTAGCCATGTATCGAGTGGGCAAACTGCCGCCGGATTACCTTTGAATGGAACATTCGTGAACGCATCAGCTTGGTAAATCGGAATTTCTATCATAAGTACGCCTCGTAAGTATGGTTTTTGTCAGTGTAGCGATACGCTTAATGCCACACTATAGCCACACTATGCCACTTATGGACATGTACCGATGCGTCATCGTGACCAGATGAAATTTTGGTGATGGTCATCGAAAATGATGAAGTGTTCTTCTTCGCTGATGATTTCTATGAGCGTGTTGGTTTCCGGCTGGTAGGCAAAAACACCCGCGACAAATCCCGTGTTGTAAAAATCAGGCACAGAACGCCCATACAAAATCCAACTGCTATCCGGTGCAACCGTGATGACACGCAAGTTCGGTTCGGGAGGCATATAGACTGTTTCTGTGTGGAGGTCAATCAGAGCATAGGTGACAATTTCTTCCGGGCTGGTATCTGAAAAAGCATTCAGGCTCACAAATCTATCGTGATAGGTCGTCATGATAGCACGTTGTTCACGGTCAAATGTTGCCTCAAACAATAGCTCTGATGCCGTGTGAATCTGCCAGCGCACACGATTTGCATCATCGAAAAGCTGTTCCCGCAAAACGATAATCGGCATCCTCAACGAAGCGTGCGCGACCTGTGTGCTATCTCCGGCGTATACTGTTGTGGTAGTCCTCTCATCATCGCCTGCGACCTGCACCCAATCCACGCGCATCGTGCCATCTTGATTTTCCTGCTGTTCTACAATGACCAGCCCATCATCATTGAATTCCCAGCGCACGATAGACATCTCATCCGTGCTGACCTGTGTTGATGCCATTGATGATAGGTTGAGTACAAACACTTTATCATCCTGTTGATAGACAAAGCTCAACGTGCCGTTTGCGTTCTCGTGTGCTTGTAACTGACTGCCATCTGCAATGACCGTGTTGGCTTCTGTGCGCCAATCCACTAAGCGTAGGGTATCATCATGGGCTTCTACTAATAGCTGCTCGGTATCCAGCAAGTAAAAAACACTGCGCCACAGCCATGTATTTTCGAGAGGGTAGGTTTGCTGGTGAATTATGTCGCCTGTTGGCAAATTGATGTCTACGATACTTGGCGCGAGGGCAATGTCAGGAAAAAGACTGGTGGCGATAGTCGTGCGGAAAAGCCCCATCTGCCAATCAATCGTTTCATACCAACCATCTACTGAAAAAATGATGCTATTGTTCTGTAAGTCAAGCAGATAGCTCTGCTGTTGTGCCACCACACGATACGCCCAGAGATAACGTCCATCTGGTGAAAAGTCACCGAATTGAACCGCTTCGGCAATGTATGATACATCGTCCGGCGTGAATGGCTCGATGATAGAAATGAGGTCATCGTCTACCGTGTCGTAACGCATAATCTCCGACGCGACGAACGAGAAATTATCTTCTTGGTTGTCGGTGATGCGATTGTAAAACAAGAAACGTCCATCCGGCGACCATACAGGCTGAATGCGATGAATATCTATGCGCCCCTGTAACACATCCGCGCCTAAATCTACCACGCGCCATTCACCAGTCGCCTCATCAAGCGTTGCCACATAATGCGTATTTTGCCCCGCAAAAGACACTGACAAAGGCGCGTCAGTTTGCCCGTTTGCAGAGAGAATTGAGATATTTATCCATATATAGAGGACACAGCAGAGAATGACGAATCGAGACATGGTATGCTCCTGTGCTTTCATGAGTGACGAATCTATCTTCTATGACACCTGTATAGAATAGGTCGTTCCGTTTTGTATGCTACACTGATTCCATAAACCTCAGATATAGGTATTCAATTATCATGGTTACAAAACCAGAACACAGCAATATCACTATCGAAGAATGGTTAGCGCACGAACAAGCCACAGGTATCAAGCATGAGTATATCGACGGTGAAATTTATGCCATGTCTGGCGGGACGCTACGACATGCACGCCTAATTCAACGATGTATGAAAACATTGGATAACCAAATAGACAATGATACCTGCGAGGTGTTGCCAGGCGAGTTGCGGATAAGAATTACGGCGACTAAATATGTATATCCCGATGCTATCGTGGTTTGTGGCGAACCCAACATAGCAGATGATGATGTATCAGCCCTGACCAATCCGACGCTGATTGTTGAAGTGACCTCGCCATCCAGCCGAAGCTACGACAGAGGCTTGAAAGCTGAATATTATTACAATGTCTCATCTGTGCAGGCGTATCTTGTCGTCGAGCAATCACGTCCGTATGCAACATTATTTCTGCGCAAAGCAAATGCGTGGGAAGTGACTTACTACGATGGGCGTGATGCTATTGTGCCGATTGCGCCATTGGATAGTAAATTATCACTGGCAGATATTTATGAAGGCATTTCATTTGAAGATGCGTGATGATAGTGCCTTTTGTGCTATGCTAGGCGTATTCATTTATATACATAGAGCGAGAAAGAAACAGTATCATGGCTGGACTTGAATTTACCATGACGACAGATATTCAGGCATCTCCGCAAGCCGTCTTTGAGTTGCTAACAGACATTCCCCGCATTCCTGATTTATTTGCGGGCTTCAAAGCTGTGAAAAATTATCACGGTGGGAAAGTGAAAAATGGTGATACATGGACGGTACTCACCGAATTTATGGGGCGTGACATCAAGAATGAGTACACCGTGACCAAATTAACCGAGCCGAGTTTGCTGGCGTGGCGTTCGGTTTCCAAGCAAGCGATTGTCGATAGTGCCTTCGAGATTCAGGCAACCGATGCAGGTAGCCGTGTCGTATTGCGTGTCAAAGGCAAGCCCGCCAATATGTTCATGTCTTTTGGGCTGGCAATGGTCGAAGAAAATCTGAAACAGGGCATCGCGGATGATATGGCGAATATCAAGCAGATTCTAGAAAAGTAGTCAATTAATTTATATTTCCACAATAAAATAGCAGAAGCAGATATATTTTGCCAGAGGATACCTGTTCCCTATGTTATAGCTCTGGGAAATAATCGCTTTCATTAACTTAAAAGGTGTATGTCACAGTGAAACATACAGCGTTTCTATCAATTAGTTTTAAACATCGGAAAACAGTTCCAGATGTAATTGAAGCAATAGCGGAGGTAACAAATACAAATGATATAGAACTAATTGTGTTTGTAGATGAGTACGTATTTCAAGAAGATGAAGAGCGTAAAATGATGCTTGCATCACTAAATGATATCGACCGTAGTGATTTCTTGCTGGCTGAAGTATCTCATAAAGCTGTTGGAGTAGGTGTTGAAGTAGGCTATGCAATTGGTGTAGGTAAGCCTGTGATATACATACGGCAAGAAAAGGCAGAACACTCAACAACAATTGCAGGTATTTCTACTTATATAGTTACATACTCTTCCATTGGTGAGTTAGAAGAAAAATTGTCAAAGGTTATAGTAGAATATATCTTGAAAGAATAAGTTACCTATTTTGTCTTTTATAATTTGTTGCAAATTCGATATTTATCGAATTGACTTCTTCTATTCTTAGACTGCAATCTTATTTGCTTTCGTGCTTGCGTTGCAAATTATATGATATCTACAATTCAAATAATGTACTTAGAACATGTTTGCAAAAAAGCTAATTGGGTAGTTTGCTTAACCCAAAGTTTTGAACTTTGGGCTGATAATGATGGTAATAACTCTCTAATGTTAAACTAATCACTGCGCCACTCCAGCCGCTACCAACTCGCGCCATTGCCCACCCATGATGCCATCCCATTGATAAACATCATTTTCACTAGTGACGAGCGTCACGGCATCGCTGAGGGGATTGCCCGCGATGTGTATTACGGCTTCGTCAGGCGTCATGATAGGTGTGCCGATGTCTTGTAGCATGCCATCGGAGAGTGTGTAGCGTGTCAGCACTTGGAATGCAAAATACAGACGGTCAGGGTTGATAGGGTCGAAGGCTACGCTGACGGTTGGTGCGTTGCTGATGCGCACAAAGGTATCGCCATAATCCCGCGAGAGAAACGCGCCGTCATCGCCTGTGGCAATGGCAACGATAGCTTCGTCGGTAGGATGCACGGCAATATCAAAGAGGGTAGCAGGCGCATCTGCCATGATACTGCGTTCCCACGTGATACCACCATCCAATGAATAGTGCAGACCAAAAGCAAAATCGTCGTTCACTTCAGTTGTATAAATGTAGATGACATTCGTATTCTGATAAGCTGCGCTTATTTGCGGGAAGGCACGGTCTTCTGCAAAACGCACGGTGGTGATGCTGTTGCCACTATCAATGCTGCGTTGCAAACCGAGTTGATTATCACTTGCGCCAAAACCACTGGCATAAAAACCGTTTTGGGTGACGCTGTAGCCGATATAGACGTCTTGCGCACTACGGATACTTTGCCAGCCGGTATCACTTAGTCGCCAAAGACCATCGTTCGTTGCCAGCGTTAAATCACCGCCGGCTGTGTAACCCGCACCCGTAATAGGAGCGAGGCGCAAGCGTCCAAGTGTGTTGGCAAAGGCAAAATAGCCACCAACGACCAGCGCGACCAGTAGCACAAAAATACCGATAAGAATATAAGTACGATTGCTGTTGTTTGCTTGTGTGTTTACCATGATAGTCAATATCTCTCTTTTTTGCGTATTATCACACTATGCTGACTTATATTATAATATACCCCCGTAGGTATTTTGTAGCTAGTGATTGCTGAGGTTTAGTATGCAACATCAACGTGAGATAGTAGGGGGTATTTTACTCGCTGTTATTTTGATTATCATCGCACATATGTTGCCGGATGTGCAACGGCATGAATACTTGAGCATGGTTTTAGTTGGCATTGCAACGGCATATATTGGTTTTGCTGTGACAGATGGTAATGCGCGAAATATGCTAGTCGAAGCAGGGGCTATTGTTGGGTTTTCGCTATGTGCCGTGGTTGGGCTATGGCTTAACCCCATAGCACTGGTCGTCGGTTACTTCGGACATGGTGTCTGGGACATGGTACATCATGAGCATGGTATACAGACACGCGTCACAGGTTGGTATATCCCACTTTGCGTCGTAGTCGATTGGGTTATGGGTGCGTATATTGTCTGGTGGCTATCGACTGCGCCTGTTTTACCTTTACTGACTGGATAGCTGAATTTGTTGCTGACGTTGTTCATTTGTCCACATCGTTTTGATATAGAAAAGGACGGCTAAAATTTCAGCATCCGTGAGTTGTTCACTAAACGCAGGCATAGGATAGAAGCAGTCAGGTGCCCCGCGCCCACCATTACGCACGATGTCATAGAGTAGGGCATCTGCTGATTGTGTTGTGCAGGCGGATAGTATGCCCAATATACTGGTGAAGAATACGATTATCCATTTGTGTATGGACATAAGGGTGCTCTTTCTAAATGACCGAGATTACTTTAGTAGCAGATTAAATTTTTCGCTTAAAGTGTATCAGTATCAGCTACGCCATGCCACCCTGCGCAAAATCTTGGTACTATCAAAGGCATACGCAATCAACTGTACCAAAGTGAGCCAACTTATGACGCAAGCCCAAACGACCTCCAGCGATACCGACAGGCGTGCGCCTCGTCCATCGCCTATTTTGCGCTACGCCAGCAAATTCATTATTTGGGCGATTGGATGGCGTATTGACCCTGCTAGTGATGAACCCTACAACTATCCGAGCTATGTCATGATTAGTGCGCCCCACACATCGAATTGGGATGGCTTTTTCTCGGTAGTAGCATTTTGGGCAGCGGATATTCGTGTGGCAACTTTTCTCAAACAAGAGATGCTGGATATACCTGTGATTGGGCATTTTTTGCGCTGGGTGGGCTTCATCGGGATTGATAGAGCGCGTCCGACACGCTCGATTATGCAAGTGGTGCGGCAGATGCGCAAAGAGAGCTTGATTGTGGTCATCGCACCGGAAGGCACACGCCAGAAAGCGACTGGTTGGAAACCTGGCTTTTATTACATTGCACAAAAGGCAAAGGTACCGATTTTGCTCTCGCTGATTGATTACGAGAAAAAAGTATGTACGATTTCAAAGCAGGTCGTGCATCCGGCTGGGGATATGGAAGCTGAAATCGAAGGCTGGCGTGCGGAAATCGAAGCGACTACACCTAAACACCCTGAACGTACCAGTCCGATAGTCTTTGATATGGACGCGACAGAACCATAACTATCATATCGCTCACGAACGTATCACCACAAGCGATAAACTAACTGAAATCTATCATGCGTCTCTGAAAATTGTAGGTAATTATGGTTTTACATTTTGCATGATATTTTTTTTCGGTTAGAATATGGCATAACATTAAGTGGGATAATCACGAGCCATCATGACCTCTATAAGCAAGACATTTTTTGTGTTTCTATTGTTTTTGTTACTGTTCGGGGGAGCAGTGACACAAGCACAAGATAGCACACCAACAGCAAATCCAATGGATATGGGTACACTCATTGTTGCCGTTACGGGCATTGTTGCTATGTCGGTGAGTGTGTTTGTCGTTTGGCGTAGTATGCAAGACCCGCTTACAGGTGTCGGCGAAAACGCAGACATGACGAAACGTCAAACACAAGAAATACGTGTTCCACGAAGCGAGAAAAAAGCATCGGATGCGCGCGTGTATACAGAAACAGCATCCCCACGCAATGCAGGGGGAGGCGGTGATGGCTTAGGCGATGATGATGCGAGTGTGCTGATTCTCATCTTGCTAGAAAGCTCATCTAATTGGCTCAAAGCACCGTATCAGTGGGAAGTATTGGCAGAGAATACCCCGTTCTACATTGGCTCGACCATGAACCGCACGAGTTCAATGGATTTAGATATTGGTATCCCTGATGCGCGGGTATCCGGTAATCATGTTCGGATTGACTACAATGAAGACATCGGACGCTTTACCTTTACGGATATGGGTAGCTTCAATGGCTCTGATTGGGATAATGATGTCATGACGCCAGACCGTCCGTATGTGTTGCAACCAGATTTTAAGAAGATGCTGGTTGTATCCCATTATTACAAGTTCATGGTCAATACGATGAGTCGTAGCGAACTTGATGACCTTGTATATGGTGATGGAACGCCATTCCCCATGTTTTTGGATGACCCCGAAATTACAGAGGTGTTGGGTACTGCTGAAGATAGTGCCAGCCCGACCTTTCCACCGGGCAATTACGAGGAATTGGTGAGCAATCCGGTTGTGAATGCGATGCCGGCTGTCACCCAATCTATCCCGCGTGATGTAACACAACAAATTAGCAATTTTGACTTTGATGAAATACGTTATCGGTCTAGTGTCAATGTAGGCGAACGTGACCCGCTGGCAGGTGTCTTGCCAGACCCCACACCTTTGCCAAAAAATGTGGATGCCTATCTTATCTGGCATGAGAGCGAACGGGAAGATACCAAGCTCACGAACACAGTGTTGACCATTGGGAGTAGCGAAAACGCTGATATTACGCTCAAGAGTGAGGAAGTATCGGATACACATCTGATATTGATGTGGCGTGATGGCGCATTTTTGCTGATGGATGTCAGCAGGGAGGGTACTTGGTTACAGAAAGGGCGGCGTCAAGAACGGCGACAGATGCCCACCAACCAGCCGGAGCATCTCCAAGCAGGGGTACAGTACGTGTTGGATGTGGCGCGGAGTGTTGGTAACTTCACATTTGAGTATAAAGAAATTGCAGATGTCAGCGAAGATATTATAGAGATTCCTAGTTTGCCAGAAGGGGTAACACCTTATCTACATATTGTCCGCGAGGAGATGAGCGACCATCGCCGCGAGGTGACTAAATTAGACAACAATATCACCTTAGGGCGTTATGTTGATAGCAAAGTGTTACTGGTTGCCGAGACTGTATCCCGTTCGCATGCCCAGATTGTATGGCGCGAGGATGGCTTTGTCATTCGGGATGTGAACAGTCGTGGTGGCACGAAGGTCAATGATACGCTCTTGATTGAGAATGAAAATTTGTGGCTACCACTGGAAGCGAACGAGATTCATCGCATTGTGCTGAGTCCTGGCGAAAAAGAAGTGCTAATTGAATTTTGCTATCATGATAAACGTGACGAAGTTGTAACGTAACATTAAGCTCATACGCTTTACAAACCCTAGCCAATTTCATATGATGAAGAAAATGTGAAGGCTTATGAAAATGGTGTTTGTATGAGTGTTGAAGTGCTGTGGGATGATGAAGCAAAAACGATCGTTCGTTTTGTATACGAAGGAAAGTGGGATTGGAACGATTTTTATACGCAAATTGATGCCGCCAACGCAATGATGGATACGGTATCGCTTCCCTGTGTGTCTCTCATTGATATGACGAAATCTTCTTATTTGCCGCCCAACGCTGCTATTCATATTCGTAATGTCATCCAAAAATCTATGTCACACAATAATTCTGGCATTTCTGTATTTTTGAATGCGGGCATGTTTGTTGAAATGATGATTGGTATTGTGAGCAAAATTAACCCTGATATAGCTGAAAATACCGAATGGCTCTATACAGACGACCCCGCAGAAGCACGCCAGATGGCACGCCGCGAAGTCGAGAAGTTGCATGCGACTCAGACAGGCTGAGAACATACTGAATATTGATGCGTTCTCAGGCAACCACGAGCTTACCTCATATGCTATCCTGCTGATTATTACTGACTGGAATACCCAGCCGATAGAAAGCCTCTTCCTCTCCTAATAGATGGTGCCAGATGGGTATCGTCACTAGTTGCTCATGATAATGTGCCATCTGTTCTGGACTTGGTTGGCAGTCTTTTTCGAGCCACCATTCAATTATCGCCATCAATTGCGCTATGGCACTGCGCATCACTAACTCGATAGGTACATGGTTATCACGTAAGGGGATAGCCATGTTTTCGAGCATGTTGATATTTTGCAAGGTTAATTCGTCGCGTAAAGTATTGAGAACCGGTTGTGCGGCAGGCGTGGCGAACATGACACGGTGCATATCAGCCGTTGCTTCCACCTGTTCAAAAAGACTTTTTATGGATAAAAATGATTGTTCTCGATAGCTACGTTTCTCTGTGGCAACCTTCGCAAGCGAAACAGTCTTAATGAAATCTCGTAGGTGCGAAAGTAGTAAATCATCTAAGCTATCGAAATTGCGAAAGAAAGTTGAATAGGCGATATTTGCCCGTTCAGTGATTTGACGAATGGTGATGTCTTTGTAGGCTTGCTCATTGAGTGTTTCTATAAGTGCCTCACCTAATAAGCGGCGTGTTTTGACAATCCGCTTATCCATATGTTATTGCCCTTTCCTGTTTTTTGAGTGTGTTATTTATAAGTTGCCATATATGCTTTTATACTTACAAATATAAAAGGATTTGTAAAGTAAAATTAATACGTATTAATATTGATGCGGATTTCGTATGAGAATGCGATAAAACGATTTGATGTAATAGTTGTACTTATTTGTGTAATTGAAGGTTTGCGCCTATCATATTTGTTATAGGTGTGGCTCAGATTACATCTTGTACACTACATTGGGATAATGGGCTAAGAGGAAAGTTATATTACGCATGCAAGAAAAAAAGATACCGCGTGCTGGTGAGCAGGCGACGCATTTAACGCTGTATATCGGAACATCTAAATCGCCGATGGTGGTGCGGATGAAAAGTGATGGCATCATTTTGGGACGCAACAGTAAAAATACGACTGTTGATGTGAACTTAAAACCATTTGATGCGATTCAGAAAGGGGTGTCACGTAAACATGTGCTGATTGCCCCTAAAAGAGATTATTTTTACGTAAAAGATTTAGAGAGTGTTAACAGCACATGGCATAATCGTGTGCGGATGAAACCGAACGTGGCAGAAGAACTGTTTCACGAGGATGTATTGCATCTTGGTGAGTTGCGCGTCGAAATACATTATACCTACGCAGACGAGGTAAAATCGCAACTTGGGAAGACTGTCAATTTTGGTGATGCTGACAATCAGCAATCGGCTGGGACAGTTGTTTTTGACCAACCAGACGAGCAAGCGACGACCAATAAAGGCACCATTGTCTTTGACGAAGCTGACCTAGCGCGTGGTCAGAAGACAGGTTTGCTAGATGCTAGTCGTCTAGAAGAGTTTGAGAAGAATCAAAAAGATAAAAATAACGACAAACCATAAGTTTGGTTTTCCTACTTTTGTGGTAAAGCGACGCTGGTAATTTGCCTGCGTCGTTTTGTTTATGTAGGCGAGTCGGCTTGCATAATATGGGGGGTGCGCCTATGCTAACAGGTGGGTAGATAACTTATTTGAGGGAATCGAATGCAGAAAAAATCAGTTTGGGCATTGGTCTTGTCGCTTACGGTTGGGATGTTGCTGAGTATGGCGTTATTGCTACAGGCACAAGCGATTGGTGTAGATGACACAGGCGCACCGAATGACCCGCGTGTGAATGACCGAGCAAATGCCTGTTACGACGACCCCCGCTTTTTGAATCAATGTGATACACCGATAGAATGGCATTGTGGTTATACTATCATTCGCTATGACTACGGACTCATTGACCAGAATGCTGTTATTGCAGGAGGGTGTGGTGCATATCTCCCACGAGAATTAAGTAGCACTTCTCTTGATGGCACAAATATAGATGCAACGGGTGAGTATGCTATACGAAGTCTCGCCATTTGTCCGGGATTAAGTTTCTCTTGTGCGCAATTGTTCAGTTGCGAAGAAGCCCGCGCATGTTTAGGGGCAGGTAATACTAGTCTTGATAGCAACGGTGATGGTGTGCCATGCAATGAAGCTGGGAATTTGTTGGGTGGTATGGCTTGCCATTAACTAATAGTAGCTATAATTTTCTAGATTGAGCTTACTTACTTATATTAATGTCTAACCTACTCTAAGAAAATTGAAAAATATCATTTAAAACTACTCCTCAACTTTATATTTTAGTTTTGATGTTACTATTATTAAGCTAATTCATAGATTCCCCACCATATGGAATCTATGTCAAGTTGAACAAATAACGAGTTATTATCCAACAGATATACTTTAGGAATTAACATCATGTCACAATCTGAAATATCTAATAGAGAGCTTTGCTTACTGTTGCTGAAAGCTGAAAGCGAAGATTCAGTTATAGAGATTATGAAAGAACATAATTTTTGGCATGATGAAACTTATTGGCGTGCATTCGGTGACAACGAAAATAATTGGTCTGCGATAGGTAATCAACAAGGGCATCCTGTTGCAGCCGTAGTTGAAAAGTTTGTAAACTCAATAGATGCGGTACTGATGAGAGAATGTCTAGCACGAGGAATAAATCCTGCCGGCACATCAGCCCCTCAATCAATAGCCGATGCAGTTGAGACTTTTTTTTCGGTTCAAAGAGGTAATCTTACAAACATTGATACTGAAAGACGTAGAGATTTGGCTGATTTAATTGGTTTTGTTGCCACAGGTGAAAAACGTAACCCTAATTACGTAGTCTTTGACAAAGGCGAAGGACAAACTCCAAAAGATATGCCAGATACATTGCTATCGTTATCAAAATCAAACAAGTTAAGAATACCTTTTGTTCAAGG
>JBCBKJ010000057.1:0-37576 GCA_038522085.1 Chloroflexota bacterium | reverse complement strand
AAGTAGTAGGATATTTTGCAATTGCAAAATCAGGTATTGTAAGTCTAGTTTGCATTGTACCAAACAGAAACTAGTGCAAAGAAAATACGCAACATAATAGGTGAACCGTTTGAATGGTGCGAAGTGCCAGCAGGCGAGTTTCTGTTTGGTACAATGCAAACTAGACTTACAATACCTGATTTTGCAATTGCAAAATATCCTACTACTTACAGTCAATACCAAGTATTTGTGGATGCACCAGATGGCTTAGGAAATGCACGGTGGTGGGAGGGGTTTTCACAAGATGAAAGTGACCTCCGTGATCAAGAATGGAAAATAGACAATCATCCGCGTGAACGTGTTAATTGGTATGATGCACTTGGTTTTTGTCGCTGGTTATCGTGGAAACTGGGAGGAGGATATGAGATTGAAGATGTAAATTCTTGGCTTATTCGTCTCCCATCTGAGTTTGAATGGGAAAAAGCGGCGCGTGGCACTGATGGTCGGATCTATCCTTATGGGAATGAATTTGATGAAACTAGGAGTAATACTTTCGAGTCAGGAGTTGCAAAAACAACAGATGTTATGACCTATTCTCAAGGAGTGAGTCCTTACGGAGTATTCGATATGAGTGGCAACCTTTGGGAATGGTGTTTTTCTTCGCTAAATAATCCACGATTGGATCCGATGAATGAGGAAATAAAATCAGATGTAATACGTTGTTTGCGTGGGGGATCTTTTTCCTTGAAAAGAACTGAATCTCGTGTTGATTCTCGTTATGGAAATCGACCTTCAGTCGCACGGTCTAGTTTTGGTTTTCGGATAATGCGACCTCTCTAGTTTCCTCTGCGTCTCAAACAACAACGCCCTTGCTCACACTGAACAAGGGCGTTGCTAATTCAATCACCTGTTGCGCTTGCCTCTTGCGTGTCGGGTGGCGGACTGAGGTTGTTACTGCGCCATTTTGCCCACTGGTTACGCACACTGCCGACAATCCCCTGCGGGAAGACCAGTACGACCACAATGAAGGCGATACCGAGAATCAGCGACCAGTATTCCCCGACATTCAGCACAAACTCGCCAAATTCAAACTCGCGGTCAAAGATGACCTCGCTCAAATCGAGCAGAGTTGCGCCTAACACGGGTCCGCTGAACGTGCCAATACCACCAATGATGGTCATCAATAGTGGCTGAATCGTGAAGCGCACACTGAACATTTCGGGTCCTACGCGCTTGTTGAAGCCAAAATGAATGATGCCTGCCAGCGCCGCCATCATGGATGCTACTACAATTGCCAGCAATTTATAGCGCAGGGTATTATAGCCAATCGCTTGGGCGCGGTCTTCGTTCTCACGGATAGCCAGTAGCACCCGTCCGGTAGGCGAGTTCATCAGCCGTCGGATAATCAAGAAGGTCGCAATCGTGAAAAACAGCGCGACATAGTAATACGTCAGTCGGTTCTGCGTCGGGTTGATAAAATCTGGTAGCGCATTCACCGAGAAGCCATCTTCTGCGTCTGTGAATGCCCACACACGGACATAAATTAGCGCCATTTCGCTCAGTGCCAGCGTGAAAATCGCAAAATACACGCCTTTCAAGCGCAAGGTCACAAGTCCCATCAACAAGCCGACCAAACCCGCGATTATTAGCGCGACTATCATGGCAATGAACAGCGCAATCGTCAGGGCGAGGGTTGCTTCACCGCCTGCTTCGAGGACGGCTGGTTGGATTAGGGTTGTCAGCCAATCGACGAAGCCCGTTTTCCCCAGCAGGATAGCGGTTGTATAGCCTCCGATGCCGAAGAAGAGCGCGTGTCCGAAACTGATGACACCACTAAAGCCGAACATCAAATTATAGCTCATCGCCAGAATCACAAAGACGAATAACTCTACAAACACGCCTTGCCAGCGGATAGATTCGCCACGCGGACGCCCACCCACGCCACCAACGGGGTCGCCTGTTACCCATGCGACGATATACGGGAATAAAATTAAGAATGCCAGCAAGAGCAGATAAAACCAATTGCTCGTCACTGTGATGCGTAAAGTGTCTGCAAATGAACGTGGTTTCTGCATAATTTAGCGTTCCTTCCCGAATAAGCCCGACGGACGCAAGAGCAAGACCAGCACCAGCAAAATCATCGGCGTCATGCTTGACCACACGGTTTGTCCGAGTGTGCCTGTGATGCCATTGAGTATGTTTGCTAAGAATGCAGCGTTGCCATCCATGAATACGGCGGGGTCAAAATCGACTGTACCGAGATAATTGCTCACTTGAATCACCACTTGGACTGCCAACCCGACTAGCACACTTGCAATTGCTGTGCCTTCGTAACTGCCGAGTCCGCCCAGCACAATCACAGCAATCGCGCCCAGTAAGAAACCTTGCCCAATGCCCAAGCCTGCGCCTAAAAACGGGGCGGCGACAGCACCACCAAAACTCGCTACCGCGCATCCCAATGTGAAAACACTCGTGAACACCAAACGTACATTGATACCCAGTGCCTCTACCATCTCGTCATCTTCTACGCCTGCGCGGATAATAATGCCGATGCGCGTATTGCGTAGCAGAATCGCAATCGCCACAATTAAAATCGCCCCGATGATAATCACGAATAAGCGATAAATGCTGAATTGCTGTCCGAATACGTTGAAAAAGCCCTGTTGGAGCGAGAAAGGAAGCACCCATTGTTTTGCCGCCACGCCCCAAATCGCTTTGAGAATTTCCCCGATGACGATACCAACACCAAAGGTCAGTACAATCTGGAAAATTGGGCGTTCATAGAGCGGTTGTAGCAGACCGCGCTCTAAAATGATGCCCAGAATCGCGCCGATTGCTGTTGCTAACAACACGCCCAGCACAAAACGCAAATCTGGCTGGATGAAGGCGAGGGCAGGTGCATGGTGAAATTGCCATGCCACATACGCGCCAATCGTGAAATACGCGCCCTGTGCCAAGTTCAGCACATCCATCAGCCCGAAGACAATCGACAAGCCCGCCGCCACCAAAAAGAGCAACATAGCGTTGAATAAGCCGGATACAAGCACAATGCCGAACGTGCCGATACCGCTACCACTCGCCATCGCCACGCCATACGATGTGCCGAGTAGCGCGACAAAAATAATCGCTACCACGACCAGCGTGCGTTGAAAATCTTGGTTCATTACGCGACCCCCAAATATTTCTGAATCAGTTCACGGTCATCTTTCAAATTGACCATCGCGCCTGTTTGCACCGAGTTGCCTTCGTCAATGATGGTGAATTGCTGTGCCAGCTTGCTCGCTACACGGAAATTCTGCTCGACTAGCAAGACGGTCACGCTATCAGATAGGCGTTGAATGGCTTCCATCAGCGTCTCGATGATGACAGGCGCAAGTCCTTCACTCGGTTCATCAATCAGCAAAAGCGTGTTATCCGGCACGAGAGCGCGGGCAACGGCAAGCATCTGTTGCTGACCTCCACTTAGATTTTGTCCCGAAAGTGAGATGAGACGTTTCAAATCAGGGAATAGCTCAAAGATGAAATCTTCTTTTTTCGCAAAATCGTCTTTGTGGCGTCCGGCAATCAGCAAATTCTCGCGGACAGACAATTCACCGAAGATAGCGCGGTGTTCTGGCACGTAACCGATGCCCATCTGTGCAATTTGATAGGGGCGTTTGCCAGCTAAATCTTGTCCGTCATAGAGAATGCGTCCTTGCGAGGGTGGCGTGATGCCCATGATGCTCTTGAGCGTGGTGGTTTTGCCTGCGCCGTTGCGCCCCAGTAGAACGTGAATGCTCCCGCGTGGCACACTGACACTCACGCCTTCTAGAATGTGAAATTGCCCGATGAACGTATGGATATTTTCAACTTGTAAGAGAGCTTGTTCAGCCATTGTTTGCTCCTTGCATTTCGTCAGCATACAACTCACCCAGATACACTTTCTGTACGATGTCATCTTGGGCAATCTCTTGGGGTGTGCCTTCACTCAGCAATTTGCCGAGATTCATCACCGTGATTTTGTCGCTCACGCCCATGACGACGCTCATGTTGTGTTCCACAAGGATGACTGTTTTGTTGCCCTGTTCCCGAATGCGCTCAATTGTCTCTAGCAATTCCGGCACTTGCTCAGATGCCATGCCAGCCGTTGGTTCATCGAGGAGCAACAATTCGGGGTCGCTGGCAATGATAATCGCTAATTCGAGCTTGCGTTTGCCCCCGTGTGGCAACACAGTTGCTAATGTGTACATATCGTTGTGCAAGCCGACGAGTTCTATCACTTCGATAGCGCGTTCGACAAATTGTGTGTAATTTTCTGCGCGTTGGAAAAAGCGGAAATTGACATCGCTATTCGCTTGTGCTGCCAACCGCACATTTTCTAGCACGGTCAAATTAGGGAACACGTTCGTTATCTGAAATGAGCGTCCGATGCCTTTCAGAGCGCGTTCGTGTGTGGCAAGGGCGGTGATGTCTTCGCCTTTGAAGATGACCCGACCAGCCGATGCGCTGTAGCGTCCACTCAGCAGGTTGAAAAATGTCGTTTTGCCTGCGCCGTTGGGTCCGATGATGCTGTGTACTGTCCCGCGTTCAACTTTTAAGGACACGCCATCCACAGCGACTAGCCCACCAAAGTTTTTGCGTAGGTCAATGGCTTCTAAAATAATATCGCTCATAAAATTTGTCTCTATCTACCTAACAAATAAATCTTTGTGTTCCGTTCAAAATGAACACGGGAATAGGACATCCAATGGGATGTCCACAATGTGATTTTTTCTTGTAGGGACGCACAACGGCGCGTCCTATAAATCCCGTATTTTATTCTTAACGCGCATGACCACAGCCCATAGATAATTTATTCTTTGACAGGGGCGGCAAGCCACCCATCTTCGACAGCCTGCGCTAATATCTTCTGCACATATGCCCATAGCTCTGTGGAAATTTGCCCGACCCCGGTTGCATTGCGCCTATAGACTTGCTCATAGGTCGGCGCGTGATGTAACCAGCTAGAGCGACCATCTGACCAATCATTGTGCAAAAACGGCAAGAAGCGGTCTATGGCATTGGCAAATTTAGCATCGTCGGTTTCGACAGCTTCAAACTCTAGCCAGAGTGTTTCAAATTCCTCAGCTTGTGCTGCTGGCAATAAGCCGAAAATGCGCTTTGCCGCCGCTTGTTCGCGCTCGAACTTATCTTCGTAACCAGCCGTATCAAACGCGAAGGTATCGCCAGCATCAATTTCTACGATGTCATGAAGCAGGAGCATCTTAATCACGCGCAAAATATCTATCGGTGCATCGGCATATTCTGCCAAGGTGAGTGCCGCCATCGCAATATGCCAGCTATGTTCGGCTGTGTTCTCTTGTCGGCTTTCGTCCGCGATGTGCGTCTGCCGGATGACCGTTTTCAGCTTGTCAATTTCGCGCAAAAATGCGATTTGTTGTGCGAGTTGCATGGTGTTCCTTTTTGTGTGCTTGGTGTGCCTGTGATTTATTTGTTGTGAATCGTGGACAGCATAGATGCTGTCCCTACGAAAAATATGGTCTGTAGGGACGCGATAGATCGCGTCTGCTAAGAGTCGCAAATAATTTACACAGGTACGTTCACTCGTTCCAACGCCTGTTCAATATCTGCAATCAAATCATCAGGGTCTTCCAAGCCAATCGAAATCCGTAATAGATTTTCTGGTGTACTCGTGCCTTCTTCGATAGAGGCGCGATGTTCAATTTTGCTCCGTACACCGCCGAAGCTGGTCACACGTTTGATAATCTGTAAGCCATTGGTGAAGTTAATCGCATTTTGGGCATCACCTTTGACTTGAAACGAGAATAAACCTGTCGCGCCACTCATTTGCTTTTTAAATAAATCATGCTGAGGGTGCGAAGGTAGTGCTGGATGCAAGACTCGCTCGACTTGTGGGTGCTGTTCGAGATGTGCCGCAATTTTGAGCGCGTTGGCATACATCGCCCGCACACGCACAGGCATGGTCATGATGCCACGTAGCGTTAGCCAGCAACTATGTGGGTCGGGGACTGCGCCACCAATTTCTTGGATGCGTAGCACCTGCGCCCACAGTGCGCTTTCGGCTTGCTCTTTGACAATCAATGCGCCACCCAGCACGTCACTATGCCCGCTAATGAACTTCGTCGTTGAATGCACGACCATATCTGCGCCTAAATCAAAAGGTTGCTGAAAGAGCGATGTACCGACAGTGTTATCGACCACGAAGAAGATATTTTTCTCTTTTGCAATCTGCGCAACCTCTGCAATGTCGGTCAGGGTCATCATGGGGTTAGAGGGTGTTTCGGTGATAATCATGCGCGTTTCATCACGGATGGCATCGCGCACAGCGTCTACATCTGCCATATCGACAAAGGTTGTTTCTAAGCCCCAAGGTGTCATAATCTCGCGCAGAATTACTTGAATGCCGAAATACATATTCTCGGGCGCAATGATATGGTCGCCTGTTTTGAGTGCTTGAAACAGCGAGAGCATCGCCGTTGAACCCGACGCAAACATCGCACAATCAGTACCCCCTTCGAGCGTTGCCAAACGGTTTTCGAGTTCGACACGGTTGGGATTTGCGTTGCGGATGTACTGGTAACCGCGTGAAAAGTCGCCGTCTAAATCCCGTTCAAAGGTTGTGGACAGATGTATCGGCTGGGCGAGTGCGCCTGTTGTCGGGTCGATGTCGTATCCGGCATGGATGGCTTGTGTATCTGGTTTCATAATCAAACAGAGCTTTCTGTGTGTACGAGTAGATGCTCACATATTAGCGCAAGCATCCACAAAAGTCCCTCTCCCAATAATGCCATTGAGAGAGGGCATGCTGTTGTGTGTGTAGCGATAGATTTACTCGTCGCCCATCATGTCCATGTCGCAACGTTCTGCGAAGGCTTCTGGGAGCAAGCAAGGTGGTGCGGATGCTTCGCCATCAATTTCTGCTACGAGGCTGTACTGTGGCATCATCACAGGGTCAGCACCTTCGCTGAGTGTGATTTCTTCGATACCCGTAAATTCGATGACGTATTGCGGCGCAAGAACTTGGTGGTCGCTTGGGCGGAAGAAGTATTCGCCTTTAGGACCATCCCACGTTAGACCTTCAAGGGCGGGCACCATTGCTTCTGGGAAGGGGTCGCCTTCGGTAGCTGTCAGACCCGCCATGATGGCTTGACCGGTTGCGAAAGAGCATTCGGTGAAGAGGTCTGGCACATCGTTGAAGAAGCGAATGTGGTTATCAACCATCCAGTCGTTGATTTCGTTGTCTGGCAAGGTGTATTGGTAAACGATATATGCGACTGTGCCTTCTGGTGGTGGGGCAGCCGCGATGATGTCGTTGCTGTTTGTACCTGTTACCAGTGCCATTTCATCGAGGATACCGAGTTCAACGGTTTGTTGTGCGAGTGCGATACCACCTGCACCTGCCCAAACTTGTACGACCATATCGGCGTCGCTATCGAGGACTTGTTGCAAGAATTGGGTGAAATCTACTGTATCGGATGGTACGAGAATCGTTTCTGCGGCGGCAGTTGCGCCTGCAGCACTGAATGCGAGGTCGAATGCCGCGCCTGTACCACGTCCGAAGGCAGTATCTACAGCGAGAACAACATAGCTATCGCCAAAGTCTTCAATTTGGGTTGCCAATGAAGACGCATCTTGGAGCGTGTTACGGCATGCACGGAAGGTATTCACATTGAAGGTTTCACCTGTCAACTGTGGCGCTGCTGCTGGACCTGCCATGAAGAGTAAGTTGTACTCTTCTGGGCTGGTGAGGGTTTGTACTTGGAGTGCTGCACCACTGTTGGGCGTACCGACGAGAATATCTGCGAAATCACTTTCGACGAGTTCACGGGTTGCGGAGGCGGCGTTGTCTGCATCGGCGGCGGGGTCTTCGCTACCATAGTCACGCACGAGCAATTCAACTGGACGTCCTGCAACGGTGACTTCTTCCATTGCTGCGTCAATATCTTCGTACTCGCTCACATCTACGCCGGATGCATAGAGCAAGCCGAGTTTCAGACCGTTTACTTGTTCCGCACCATAAATGCCCAACCAACCGGAGAGGTCGGTTACGACACCGATACGAATCGGTTCATCTTGTGCTTGGCTACCAAAAACCGGCATCATCAAGAGTGCCGCCGCGAGCATCATCATCAATGCACGTTTCATGTAATAAACTCCTTGTGTGAAAATAGTTTTCTTGGGACATTCGCCAGCGTGTTCACACTAGCGCACAGTAACCCACCGCGCCCTCGGCAGGGTGTAACACGAAATTATTTAGAATTTATCCGTAGAGTTGTATTTGTAGGGGCATTGCCTTGTCTGCGCTCGTTCGGGACGACACATAGGTCGTCCCCTACAATGTTTTCTCAGATAAATATCGAGTTAGTCAGCGTTGATAAGCAGTCTATCGTAGGCACAAACGACGCGCACCAACCCATATAGGTAGTTCAATAGGTTGGGCGCTGTGTTTGTGGGTAGGAAATGAGGGTATTGCTGGTTTTAGCGTGTGGTATGTGGCAAGTAAATGAAACAAGTTGGTAGTTTTTGTACAGTTACCGATGATTGAAATCATCGGCTATCCATACCTAGTTTTGGCGCTGATACGGATTTAAATCCGTCCAGCGCATAGTAAATTTTCTATTAGCTACGTACTTCAGTGCGTAGCGAAAGTTCAAATATGCCTATGTTCTTTTTCTGCGAACGTTCTGCAAGTCATGATTAGCGTATAGCAAAAATACTCGGGATGCGTCGCCGTTGCCAGACAACATCGTTGATGCAAATGCGGGAGCGTACCCAGCCATTCCATGTGGCATTCAATCCTGCACGTTGAAGCGTATCCAATGCTAATTCAGCAATGCGTATGGATGCTCGCTCTTTGCCGGAGACTGACCCATATGCCATGTAGAAATAACCGTTGTCGATGGCGCTCTGCGTATCTTGTTGGTGAAAGAAGACGTAGCCCTGCACGGGACGCTTGGCTTGCTCTTGCTTGATAAGCGTATTAATTTCTGTATGCCCGCACGATTGGCAACAAGTGAAATGCTGGCGGGCGATGATGCCGTTGCGGTCAAGTTCGGCAAAGGCTTCGTCCAGTAAATCGCAATCTGTTGGTGATGCCCACAGACGTTGCTCGTCCTGGTGTGCTTGCAGTAGGGCGTCTACGAGTGCTGTTGCTTTTTCATCTGCCCATTCCGGCGTGTAATCGGCTGGCATTTGTAGGCGGGCGTCGGCTATCATTTCGGCGCGGGTTTTATAGCCAATGCGAACATCCAGCGCGATTTGTTCTTGTAACTTGCTCAATGAGTGCATGGGACTATCTCCTTGCTTTGAACATTTGTTCTAATTATAGCTGATGAGTGCGGAGATGCAAGTTAGTGTTGTGTTTGTATACGAGAGTGATAGCACTTTGATAGCTTTTGCGTTTACCCTACGCATCTTATGAATCAATGTGCATGGACTGTTGGTAGGCTACAATGCTCACGATTGATAACAGGTTGAATAGTTGGTTTATGCTCGAAACGACAAGTGTGCTGTTTGGCAATGTGGTATCAAATTACACGCTGATGCTGATACTTGGTGTGGGGCTATCTTTTGTGTGGATGATTGCTCGTGCAGAGTCGCATGTGCGTGTGCGTCGGCTGGATGTGTGTATCGCCTCTTTGATAGGGGCAATCGTGCTGGGCAGAGCCGGACATGTGATACTTAATTGGGCTTTTTTCACAGACCGCACGGATATTATCTGGCGCTTGGATGCAGAAGGTGGCTTGCTTTGGCAAGGATGCTTAGTGGGGGCTTTGCTCGCTGGTTGGATGATGGCAAAGGTGCGTAAGTTGTCGGTACAGTCTCTGCTGATGGATGCGAGTGTTGTTGTGCCGTTGCTGGCAGTGTGCGCATGGTTGGCGTGCGATGCGGTGGCATGTGGGTATGGGCAATCTGTTGAGCGATTGAGCGATTATCCTACTTGGCAAGTATGGATTGCGCCTGATATTTTTGGGATTCAGCAACCGCGCTTTGCTACACAACGCATTGCCGCACAGATTGCCCTTGTCGCTGGAATCAGTGTTCTAATTGTCCATAGTGTGTTCCGTAGGCGTAGCAAACCTGCTTCATGGTTGTTCTGGATGGCTGTGGTAGCGATTGCTGTGAGCAATTTGGGAATTGGCTTTTTACGCGGGGATTATGCGCTTCTGTGGGCAGGCTTGCGGGTGGGGCAGTGGCTGGATGTGGCGATTACCCTATTTGCCTTGCTGATGGTGATACTCATAGCTAACAAAAAACCGCCTGATTTAACAGACGGTTTGTAAATGACTCTTTATTCTCAGGCACTTCCGGCAGAACGCATTTCTTGGGTTAATGTTTCAACCTGTGGATTCTTTTTCAGATTCTTGTAGGCTGGATGCAGGCTCTTCGCCATGATGTTTTGTAGCTCATTGTAGATAACATCATTTTCACCTTCATGATCCATCACACGCACGGTCATGCGCCCGATGGTGTTGCTCATGATTTCAGCTTGGCGTTGATAATCGTGTTGTTCGGGTTGCCGTTGCTCTTGGCGCATACCAACAATTCCTGATAGCCATTCGTGTAATATCCCTACAAGGAAAACATCGTATGTCCATACGCCTTTGAACTGGCGCATATGGTCGGGGTCATCAATGTGGGTGAGTTCTTCGGTAGCGAGGGCTGTAAAATAATCGTGACCAAAAGATACCAAGAACCACTCTTTGGCGAGTTGGTCATCAGGCTGTAGTGGTACATAAGTTATGTTGTCGATGGCTGGTAGCTCACAATCTACAACCCCGAATACATAGACATGTTTTGACTTGCTGGCGAGTTGGCGATAGCGTTTTAGCTGTGGTAGAAAACGGCTCATACGTTGAAAAGACGAGAAAACGACGGTATTCGCATCGTCGTTCAGGGTCGCATTTTCGATTTCGTTGCTGATGATAGACATGGTTTTACGGTGTGACATCAATGCTGTATTTTGCATACTGCGTTTTGTCAGTTTGTATACAGAGAATGTTGGATCAATATTGAATTGTTGCATGTTGTACGCTCCCTCTTACTGCGTGTATGCGTTTGCATGCTATGTTAAATGAACTTTATGAATCAGACATAATGTGAAAATGAGCTTGGCGTGGCTAATAAATTACCCTGAGCTTACGTATTATTAAGCTGGTATTTAGTCTTTACCTATGTTGAGGGTTTCTTGGCGTATGGAGGCATAAAGTAAAGTGAAAAATATCTTCACAAATAATTGGCTTGTTTACAAGTGGGCAGTATGATTATCGGACAGGGCAAGCCTATGTTTCTACACAGTGTTGGTTTTTAAGCTTGCAAGCTCGAAAATTACACTGTGCATGTAGTATTTGGTAGTTGGGAGAGCATAAAACAGGAAACCTATGAAACAGGTTTCCTGTGAAGGCGCAACTAGGTGAGTTCAGGTGTGCTGTAGCGTTGTTGTATATGTGGAAACAAGTAGCTCTCGAAGGCACTTGTGTAATCATGGATTGGATGCCAAGCCCAATCTGCCCGTGCCGCACTATCATTGAGGTCAGCCGCCCATGTATCAACGATGGCTTGTCTACCACTATCTGGTGCGAAAGTGATGTTGGCTGTTGGGAAGGTATCGCGCACGATATTGGCAAAATCGCTTGCGGTTAGGCTGAAGCTCGTCACGTTATAGACTGTGCGTGATAAGCTGAAACGATTTGCATCCGCGAGCAGGGTCAAGGCACGCACAGCATCTGGCATGTTCATGAAGGGTAGACGGGTATCTTCGCGTACAAAGCAGGTGTAGCTATCTCCGCGTGCGATAGCGTGAATCATTTCGGGACCATAATCGCTTGTGCCACCGGATGGCACAGTCTCGGCGCTGATTAAGCCCGGAAAGCGCACCCCACGAAAATCGACTTGTCCGGTGTTTCCCTCAAATTGACCATAATGCTGAGCATAGTAGCGTCCGATATGTTCGCCATAGAGCTTGTTGACGCCGTACATCGTTGTCGGTTGCAGATAAACATCTTCGCTGACCGCACCAACTGCATTTTTGGTAGCTAAATCAGGCAAGCCATAGACTGCTATCGAACTGGGATAGATGAAGGTCACTGGCGCAGACTGTTTTTTGCCTGCTTGAACAGCCAATTCGAGCAAGTTTACTGTGCCATTGACGTTGACATCGTGTGCGAGGGCAGGGTATTTTTCGCCTGTGGTCGATAGCAACGCTGCCATGTGAAATATGGTATCGACGGTGTAGCGTGTGTTGAGGTCGGCTAGCAGTGCTTTGTCTAAGATACTGCCAGTGACGTGTTCGGTGACGCATGCCTGTAGTGAAACATCGAGTGGATTTAAATCCAGTGTGATAATCTGTGGAGCATCGGGCAGGCTGGCAAAATGTTTCACCAATCCGCGCCCGACCTCACCATTTGCCCCTGTGATGAGAATCGTTCGTGTGTGTGTGTGCATGACAATTTCTCCTTGATATGCCGTCATCCAAAGTGTGTGTTAGATGATGCTCATTGCCTTGCCGACTGTCTCGAATGCTGCGAGTGCTTCTTCGAGGTCGTTTTGGGTGTGGGCGGCAGTATTCATAACGCGAATCCGTGCTGTGCCTTGTGGAACTGTCGGGAAGCCGATTGCCATCGCAAAGACACCCTCATCCATCAAGCGACGGCTAAATTCTTGTGCGATGTGTGCTTCGCCTAGCATGACAGGGATAATGGGCGTTTCGGTGTGTCCGGTATCGAAGCCTATTTTTTGCATTTCGTCTTTAAAGAAAGCGCCATTCGCCCATAAACGTTTTACGAGTTCGTCGCTCTCTTCCATCAGGTCAACTGCTTCGAGACATGCCGCTACATCGGGGACGGTCATGGCACTACTGAACAAGAAGGGGCGTCCGCGCTGTTTAATCCAGTCGATGATTACTTGCTTACCCGCGACAATCCCGCCCATGACACCGAATGCTTTGCTCATCGTGCCGACTTCAATATCGACTTTGCCGTGTAAGCCAAAATGATCGACAATCCCGCGTCCGCCATTGCCGAGTACGCCTTCGCCATGGGCATCATCGACCATCAGCAGACAATCGTTCTCTCGGGCGACTTCGTAGAGTGCGGGTAGGGGCGCAATATCGCCGTCCATGCTGAAAACGCCATCGGTGATAATCAGACGCCGTTCAAAATCGGTATATTCAGCGACTTTTTCACGCAAATCATCGACGTTGCTATGTTCATAGGCGACGATTTTTGCCCGACTCAGACGGCAACCATCAATGATACTGGCATGGTTGAGACGGTCACTGAAAATGACATCATCGCGCCCGACAATGGCTGGAATCGTTGCTAGATTTGCCGTGAAGCCACTCTGCAAGGTGACGACAGCTTCTGCTTTCTTAAATTCTGCGAGGCGTTGTTCAAGTTTGTCGTGCAAGCTCATCGTGCCAGCAATAGTACGCACTGCGCCGGGACCGATGCCGTATTGGTCGATGGCATCTTTGGCGGCTTGCTTCAAACGGGGGTGGTTTGCTAAACCAAGATAATTGTTCGCACAAAAATTGATGACGCGCTTGCCGTCAATGACGACATGTCCATCCATGGGGCTATCAATGGTGCGAATGGTGTTGTACAGACCTGCTTCTTTGAGTTCGTCTATATTTTGAGCGAGATATGCTGTGTTAGCGTCTTTGGGTTGAATAGTCATAAGCCTCTTTACAATATGCACAAATATACTTTTATATGATTGGGTATATTGTACAGTATGACGGTGCAAAGAAGCAATAAATTTTCGATTTGTTGTTAAATTCTTGCAAACCGACGTTAGCCCAATGGTCACAGATGGTCATTGTGACAACAGAGATAATTAATCATGATGGGCTTATTGCAAACTACAGAAAGAAGAACGCCTATGTCCGAAACGCCGATGATGATTTTGATTGCAGGACCGTATCGTTCGGGTACAAATGATGACCCACAGAAAATGCATGCAAATGTTGAGCTTATGGAATCGTTCGCCCTGCCGATTTTTCGCAAAGGACATATTCCATTGGTCGGCGAGTGGTTTGCTTTGCCGATGGTGCAATTAGCAGGGTCTAAGGAGGTTGGTGATGATGCGTTCAATGAAATTTTTCATCCGATTGCGGAGCGGTTGTTAACTAAGTGTGATGCTGTGTTGCGGGTGGGTGGTGCGTCCAATGGCGCAGATATGATGGTGAAAATTGCTACGGAGCGCGGTTTGCACGTCTTTCATCATGTAGATGAGATTCCCTCTCTCTCGTAATTGCTGTGGGCATTAGCGGTTCTCTAAGGATTCTCGCAATTGTTATGATAGACGCCCACACGTATACTACTCATTCTGTATAGCCAGCTAACAGAGGACAACAGCCCTATGATAAAGCGACCCTCCGTTTATCCCTTCACAGCCATCGTCGGACAAGACATGATGCGCCTTGCGTTGGTACTCAACGCGATTGATATGCGTATTGGTGGCGTACTCATTCGTGGTGAACGTGGTACAGGGAAATCTACGGCGGCGCGTGCTTTGGCGGCACTCCTGCCAGAAATCGAAGTCGTTGCTGATTCACCATTTGGTGATGACCCGCATAATCCTGATACATGGTCAGACATCACCCGCGAACGGCACGGTGATAAAGACACTAAACATATTCCTACTGAAACCCGTCGGGCAGCATTTGTTGATTTGCCCGTCAGTGCGACAGAAGATCGTGTGGTGGGTACGCTCGATATTGAAGCGGCAATCCAAAGGGGTGAGCGTCATTTTGACCCTGGTGTACTTGCGAATGCGAATCGCGGTATTCTCTACGTGGATGAAGTGAATTTGCTCGATGACCACATTGTTGATTTGTTGCTCGATAGTGCGGCGATGGGTATCAACATTGTGGAGCGCGAAGGTATCAGTTTTAGCCACCCAGCACGTTTTATTCTCGTCGGTACGATGAACCCTGAAGAGGGTGATTTGCGTCCGCAATTGCTAGACCGTTTTGCGCTGTCTGTGGATGTAGAAGGTATCAAAAATGCCCAAGAGCGCATCGAAATTTTGCAACGTCACATTGCCTACGAAGACGATGCCGATGCATTCAAAGAGGAATGGCAACCTGTCGAAGATGGACTCAGCGAGCGGATTGCTGAAGCGCGTGATAATTTGCATAACGTCTCGCACTCGTCGCGGGATTTGCGTTTGATTGCCAGCATGATGGCGAATATGCAAATTGATGGTCATCGCGCTGACCTCGTGGTTCTCAAGACAGCCCGCGCACACGCCGCTTACGAAGGGCGTAATCATATTAACGACCAAGATATTGGCTTGGCGATTCAGTTGGCAATTCCGCATCGCTTGAAACGCGGTCCATTTGCGGATGGTCAGGCACAGCTTGAAAATCTGCAAGACCAGATTGCAGACCAGCGTGCGGCGATGGAAGAAGAAGACGGCGCGGACAGCGACCAACAAACAGACGAAAGTGGCGACCCACAAAACGCCGACGCATCACCCGACGCTAAAAAAAAAGTGAAGAAGTAAATCAGGACGATTCGACAACACAAGCGCCTGATACCTCGCAACAGACGCAACCTTCCCGCCAAGATGCTTTTCCGAGTTCGGATGCTAAATGGTGGGAAGGCGGCAAACAAATTCAAAGCCAAGATGAATTTGAAACCCGCCAGTTAAACACCCAACTTGATAAAATGTCGCGTCGGCAATCGGGGCGCCGTTCGGTGACGATTACGGAACGCAAACGCGGGCGCTATGTGCGGGCGCGTCCGGCTGGCAACAAAACCAATGACATTGCCTTTGATGCGACCCTACGTGCTGCTGCTCCTTATCAAAAAGCGCGTGAAGAGCAGAAAAAACAAAATGGCATGGCGTATGCGCTTCGTCGGAGTGACCTCCAGCGTAAAATCCGCGTGAAAAAAGCGGGTAACTTGATTTTGTTCGCTGTCGATGCTTCGTGGAGTATGGCTGTCTCCGAGCGGATGCAAGCGACTAAGAGCGCGATTTTGTCTCTGCTGACGGATGCTTATCAACGTCGTGACCGTGTGGGCTTAGTCGTTTTTCAGAAAGACCGTGCCTCGCTGGTATTGCCCCCAACGAATAGCGTCACGCTGGCGAAAGAAGCCCTGCAAGATATTCCTGTCGGTGGGAAAACCCCGCTCTCACAAGGCTTGATGCTCAGTTATGAGACGGTCAAGCGCGAGAAGCTCAATAATCCTGACATCATGCCGATTATCATTTTGCTCACCGATGGCGCAGGGAATGTCAGCTTGAGTGAGAATTTATCCCCGCAGGAAGAAGCGCATTATATTGCCAAGCTCATCCGTGAAAATGACATTCGTACGGTGACGATTAACATGGAACACGTCGCGTTTGACCAAGGACTTGCCCAACGCTTAGCAGACCGTCTCGGGGGACCCTGCTACACACTCGGTCAAATCCGTGCGGATAATCTCTTGCGTACTGTGCAATCTGAAATTGATAAGGCATAACGTTGTTTGCTGGCATATATCACAATATGCCAGCAAACTCCCTAATCATTTCCAGAGAGCAACGCCAACCCACGCTGTAAATCTGCCACGAAGGTCGTTATCAACGAGAGCAACACAAAGCCGACGATAATTAGTGGCAGATATGCCCCTAAGCCGAATGGCAAGCTATTGAGTGCATTGAAAGCCGCGATAATATCTTCGTTGGCAGATTGCAATTCTGTGAGTGTGGTATCCATAGACGTTCCCATTGCGCTGATGTCGGTTAGGGCATCTTCTAGCACCACTGTAAATTGGTTGAATTCGGTTTCAAAGTCATTGAGTGACTCTGCGAACGGAATGGGTAAATCAATATCTTCGAGGATGCCGAAAACACTCTGCACCGCACCTAACGCAATCGGCGGGACATTAGAATAATCGGGCGTGATGGAACTGAAATCAATGTTGGTAGGTATTTCAGGGAAATCAGGCACGTCTTCTAGGATGGCACTCGCGCTATCGGCTGTCTGGCTGAGTTGTGTGAAAACGCCCTCGATATTTTCGGTATTGCCCGCCATCGTAGCGACTTCAGTATTCACCACTGCGAAATGTGCTTGTGCATCTTGTAAATGCCCCCACATAGCATTGACTGCCAAAATGATAATCACAAACAGTATCAACGCCGTGATACTGCGTGCCAGTAGTAAAATGCCAGCTAGTTGTTTCATAGTGTGTTCCCTCTATCTAAGTTGCCCAAAAATGACAAAAGAGATGAGCATCTTTGCCCATCTCTTTCAGTATCGCTTGCTATGGTGTGCCTGAACAGTTGCAGTTAACTATCAACTGTTTACTGACGACTGAAAACGGTTATGCCATCTCTGCGGCGGCGGCTTCTTCCATTTCGATGCGTACCAACTCACGACGTAGTGTTTTACCGACAGCGGTTTTTGGTAGTTCGTCAATGAATGAGTAGCGATTCGGAATCTCGTAACGGGCGAGGTAGTCTTCGCAGTGTTTGATGAGTTCCTCTGCCGTGACGCTCTTGCCAGGTTCGAGGACAATCCACGCTTTCAATGCTTCCTGACCATGTTTTTCAGGGTGTGGAATTGCCGCGACGCCGACTTCAAACACGGCTGGGTGTTGCTTAATCGCATCTTCAACGGTTGCGGGATAGACATTGTAGCCACCGATGAGCGCCATATCTTTCTTGCGATCTACGATATAGAAATAGCCATCTTCGTCCATGCGGGCAATATCGCCGGTGTAGAGCCAAATTTTGCCACTTTCATCAGGACGCAGAGCATTTTTTGTCTCGGTGGGCATGTTGTGATAGCCCTTCATCAAGTTTGGCGCACTGACGACGAGTTCGCCTACTTCACCGACAGGCACTTCTGTCTCGGGGTCATCAATTTGGACAATTTTGATGTCAATATCGGGATAGGGCATACCGATACTGCGAATTTTTTGCTCACCACGGATGGGATTGCCTGTGACGGCTGTGAAAGTTTCGCTCATGCCGTAGCCTTCGGTGATACCGACACTCGCACGGGCATCGTATTCTTCTTTGGTTTTGGTCAGCAGAGGGGCAGAGCCACTGGTGCTGAGGACAAAACTTTTCAGTGAGACTTCGCCGGAAACCACACGCGGATGTTGATTAATCGCGTTGTAGAGCGCAGGCACGCCTAGCATCACACGCGGTTGATAATGCCCGATAACGTCTACTAATTCTTCTAGATCACGCGGATTTGGCACGAGAATAATTGAACCACCGCCCATAATGCACTGCGTCAACAGCACGACTAAGCCATATACATGGAACATCGGAATCGCGCCAAGATAGCTCATCTCGTATTGGTCAAAGTGTCCGGCTAAGAAACCTGACCAGGTACGCATGGTGTAGCAATTGGTGACAATCGCGCCATGTGTCCCCATCGCGCCTTTACTGACGCCTGTTGTCCCGCCTGTATACTGGAACAACGCTACATCATCGGGCGATACATCGACATTGACGGTTTTACCCTCAAAGCGTGTTAGCAAATCTTGAAACCAGACATCACCTTTGTGCAAATCAACACGATGCCCATCTTGTTTTTCTTTTGCTAGCGTGAACAAGAATTTTGCCGCGCCGGGTAGATACTCTTTGATATTGCTGACGATGACTGTTTTGACCTGTGTTTCGGATTGAATTGACTTGAACATATCGTAGAACATGCTCAGGCAGACAACGATTTTCGCGCCACAGTCATTGATTTGATATGCCATTTTCTTTGGTGGGTAGGTCGGGTTGGTTGCCGCGACGACACCACCTGCTTTCAAAATTGCCCAGTATGCAATGCCAAAAGCGACGGTGTTGGGCATGATGATGGCAACTCTATCACCTTTTTGTAAACCGAGGTCAACGAGCGCCGCCGCCATCGCATCTGAGGCGACATCTAACTCACGATAGGTCAGTTGGGTATCTTGGCGACCCAGCAGAGGCAATTTTGCAGTGGTGATTAAAGCCGTTTTATTGGGGTGTTTTTGGGCGGCTTCACGAAGATATTCATGAATCACTTTATCGGGATACGGTTCTAAAGACGCCGGAACGTGTTCATCATAGTGCTTCGTCCAAGGACGTTCAGCATACGTAACCATAACAATAGTCTCCTAAAACAAAAATTTTTGACAATCTATCTAATATCATGATATAGCAAAAGTGAAAGCACGCCAAGCTCATAGCGTGCTAATCTGTTAGAAATTGTAATTATAGTGGAGCATGTTCTATGTATCAGCAAAATCCTGAGCTTGTGCAAGCCCTTATTGACATTCTGACCTTTCAGAAACATATGATGGAAAATACCTTGTTAGAAGACGAAAACGCATGGCTTGCGTCTCACAAAAAGTCATCTGAGGCATTATTCACTATTTTAGAGGCGCAACAGAATCCTGATACGCCTATCGAGTGGCGTGTGGAATATGGTGACAACGAATCACGCTTAGACCTCATGCTATCAATCAGGGCAGATGTGGTCGCGATGGATGACTTGCCGGATTATCTGCCACGCGATATTTTCGCCCAACTCAAGCGCAAAGAGACTGTTGATGAGATGATGGCACTTTTGCGTAGTTATAAGATGCCAGCAAAAGACATCAAGCCATTTTTACGGCGTATTTTTCCGGCGGATGATGCGCTTTAGACCGTGTAATCAACAGCGTGAACGGTTTCGACAACGGTTTTGATATAGTCTAGCACCTCGACATGCGCGGGATGTTCGCTGTAGATTTTCAGTGTTTCATAGCTATCAAATTGTGAATACAGTGATAGGTGAAAACTGCGTGCGGTATCCAGTTCATCAATGCCGATTTCGTAGGTTTTGATTTGCTCAATTTGGGCAGGCAAAGTAGAGAGGCTTGCTTTGACGTCTTCGGCATGTGCCTTGTCTTTGAATTTCATCATTACAAGGTGGGTTATCATAATTATCCTTCCTGTGTAAATTTTTACTAACTAAGCGTTGGTACCTGTGATCGTGCTATCGGATTAGCCAACTTGTGAGTGATTACTTTCTATTCTCAAAAAATTTGACGCATTGTTAGCTGTCCGAATGCCAGACTCAATTGCACCATCTATATAACCACGCCAACCAAGTGCAATATCTGCTCCTGCGAAAAATACACGTTTTTCGGGTGCATTTAGTGTTGAAAGATGTTCCAGTTGTCCTACCTTGAAATTTGCCCATGTTCCCAAAAACAAGGGGTCATGTGTCCAATTGTGACCAAATACGTCTGTGACTTCAACCTGAGGTAGTAACTGGGAAATAGCATGCTGCGCCCATTCTACAGTGAAGTTATTGGGCGCAGTCGGACCAAACGCGACGAGCCATGTGCCGTTATTACTTTCACTGTAACTCGTCAACAAAGAAATTGGATGCGGTTCTGGCGCTAGCCCCAGTAATTCTGGTATAGCACCTTGTACATGGATGAAGCACTTCATCCCTGTACCCGCATGATGTTGTTTTGAAACTTGGGTCTTGATGTTACTCAGTGCAGGTGTAAACGCAATATTTGCCCATGTGTTGAGTGGCGTTGCTACGACGACTATTCTGGCTGTGTATACCTCGTCCTCGTTAGTCTGTACGGTTACTCTGCTATCGTCTTGGGTAATGTGTGCGACTTGCTGACCTGTGCGATATTGTGCGCCACTATCTGCTAAGATATCATTGAGTAGTGCGATAGTTCCGCCTTCAATCATGTATGTGCCTGTGACATCCGCTAATTTGCTAAAGTCGTCTGTGCCTAACAAGGCACGCAAACGAAGCATCTCTAACAAAGCCGCATCTGTAGCAGATGCGCTCATGTCAGATGCAAGCATCGCATTGAGCAAATCATACTGAAGTTGAGATAAGGTCAAATTTGCTATCTGTTCACCTAGAGAGTGGTTGGTATAGTCTATCCATTTTTTATGTGATAATGGATTGTATGGAAAGGGTAAGACCTCAGAAGGTTGTGGATCAGCAGTGTAGAGAGCGTGATAGGCTTCAGTCAATAATGTGTAACCTGTTTCTAGGTCGAAAGTGTGAAATTTACCTTCTGATAACAAGCGAATTTCGCTTACCTCGCCACCTTCGCCTGGCACTACATTCAATCCGTAGCGTGTTAATTCCGCCCATAGATGAGGCTGAATCCAATGCACATAAGCTCCACCTAGCTCAAATGTCTTACCTTTGTGATTTGTGCGATAGGTACGCCCACCAATACGCTCATTTGCTTCCAAAATCAGCACATCATAGCCCTTTGAACTCAATTCTCTTGCGGCTGTGATACCTGAAAATCCTGCTCCAACGACAATGACATCAACCATTGTAGATAACCTCGTATATACACTTCATGAACAATATTCTCTGTCAAATTTATGATTCTGGCAATCCGTGGTATACCATACAGCTCTAATCGTTGATTGGCTTCCATGCGAACGCATCGCCATCGCGTTTGACGTAGCCGATACCGGGAAAGGGCAGGTGATAAAACATCGTCATCATCTGACGATTGACGGCATTGCCTAACTGTGCGCGACGGGTTTGTACACCCAGTTCTGCGTCGGTATCCCACACAAAATGCCACTGTGGGTTGGCGAATTGTGCCGTAGAATGCAAGGTATCTACCAGATGTAAGAGTGCCTCATCCCCATCTTGGATGAGTAAGGCGCTTTGTCCCATTGTATGTCCCGGAATTGCCATCACTTTGACGCCGGATGCTAATTCTTCTCCTGCTGATACGGTTTCAAAATCAAGCGCATCCAAATAAGTCATGATGCCCTGTACGCGGTCTCCAAGTTTTGCTTTGGTTTCTTCGCTTGTCCAAAAAGCGAGTTCTTCATCGCGTGTTATATAGCTAGCATTCGGGAAGGTGGGTGTGCCATCGGTCAGCAAGCCCATGTAATGATCACCATGAAAATGCGTTATGAATACCATGTCGATGTCTTCCGGTGCGATGCCTTCTGCGCGTAAGACTGGCACGGTCTGACCAATTTGCGGACGGTCTTCGTTTTCGCCCATACCTGCATCCACGAGGATTTTTGTCTTGCCGGTGTCAATTAGTAGCACGTTGAAATAATTTGGAAATGCCTCTCCGCCACCCATTGCTTCGATGGCTGTGTTGATTTCTTCTTGGGTCGCATTTGGATAACGTTGTGGGAGCGAGGATGCTTGTACTTCGGATGTGCCCTCTGCAATGACGGTGCAAGTGATTGAGCCGATGTTTAGTGTGTATGTACTCATGTTGTCTCTTTCGTTATACCCTGAACACTTTGCCCTGAATTATAGCTTGCTATGGCAGAGCCACCCATAAACTGACGAATTGTGTATGCACAAGGCGCATAAAGTCGTTATAATCTGAACAAACGGCTTATTAACCCTCAGAGGAGTTAAAATACAATGGCAGAGCAACAACCTTTCGCAGTCTTTGAACTAAAAAGTTATATGGTCATTTTTCGTCAATCAGAACAACGGGCGTTCGGTGGTGTGACGGCGACGATTCGCGGTTTGGTACGTTGTACAGGGGTCGGCGTCAATGATGATGGTGATTATCAATTGGATGTGTATTTCTTGGATGCCAGTGGTGAGTTCCCAACGCCACAAATTGACCTCGAAAATAATAAAGGGTCTATCTTCATGCCCATGATGGACATGAGTACCTTTGTCGATGTTTTGCGCAATGAAAAACCGATTTATGGGCATCTACGTGCGGATAACCCGCAACTCACGAGTGTTACGACAAATCAAGAGCCTGTTGGGGCTGGTGACGAAGATTTCTAAGTCCTCGTTTATCGCACGCTGACACAACCTTATGATTTAGATGACACGAACCAATGCTATACTAGAGACACACAAGATGACGGGAGACAGGCTGACGAATGTCTGCACGAATTTTATGCGTTGAGGACAATCCACAAAATATGCGACTGGTGCGCAAATTGCTGAAACATGCGGGCTTTATTGTGCTGGAAGCTGAAGATGGCATGACAGGCTTGAAGATGGCAGAAGATGAACGTCCAGACCTCATTCTGATGGATATTAATCTGCCAGATATAGACGGTGTGGAAGTGACCAAACGCATCAAAGCACAAGATGATCTCGCCCATATCCCGATTATCGCCCTCACAGCCAATACGATGTATGGTGATGAAGAGAAATATTTAGCCGCCGGATGCGATGGCTATATTCCTAAACCTGTGCGTCGTGAATTGCTCATCACTACGATTGGTGAATTTTTGTCGGAGGCAACTCCTGCTACGGATAATAAGGAGTGAGGGTTGGTCTGTTACCTAATATTTTCATGAATCTGATAGCATGGTCGGGTTAAGAAATTGGTTGCAGGTAAAAGGTAAAAGAATAAAGGTGAACGCATCTTCTGAGTGATATAGCATGTTTGTTGAATTGCGGACGCCAAGAATGGCGTTCCTACACAATTGGAAGACTATACGAGCATAGCTGTATAAAAACCAACACGAAAATTTCACCTTTCACCTTTAAACTTTGCCCTTATGTTTAAATTTCACCTTTTACCTTGCTACTTTCACCTGCTTTTCTACAACATCCCATGTTCACAATACCATTTCACTGTTGCGTCTAAACTCTCTTGCATAGATACCTGTGGCGTGTGTAACTGTTGCCACGCTTTCCGACCATCAAAATAGACATAACGCCCACCCAGCCGAACCTGACTGCTATCCACAGGCGTTTCAATGCCGAGTTGTTGTAAGTGGTGCATGAGGCGTGCGCCAAGTGGCAAAAGGGCATTTGGGACAGGTATCATCGGGGCAGGCACGTCGACAGCATCGGCTAACATTTTGAACCATGTCGAATTGGGGAAATTCGCGGTTGTGAGAATATAGCGTTCGCCAGATTTGCCGTGTTTTGCCGCTGCTACATGACTCAGCGCCACGTCGCGCACATCCGTTACAGAAATCCCTCCGCTTGACCGTGGCACAAGCGCCCCCCATTGTGCTACCTGCATCAAGTATGTACCACTTATCATATTTAAATCACCTGCACCCATGACGACTGTTGGATTCACAATGACGACATCTTGACCGTCTGCAACGGCTTTTTGCACGACTTTTTCTGCGAGAGATTTGCTATAGCCATAGGGAAATTGTTCAGGTGGCAGGTTAAATGGTACGTTTTCGTTGGATGGCTGACGTGGGTTATCTGGTAGACCGATAGCGGCGGCGCTACTGGTGAAGATGACACGTTTCACATTTGCATCCCGTGACGCCCGTAAAACAGTATCTGTGCCATCGACATTGATATGCATCATGCGCTGAACATCGGCACGCCAATAATCCGCAACTGCCGCGATATGAAACACCCACTCACAGCCTCTGAAGGCTTTTTTGAGTGTGTCGTAATCGCTAATATCTGCGATGACTGTTTCGAGTGATTTTTCTGGTATACCTGTGAGGGCATCCAAACGACTGCTTGCCCGATGCACTACGCGCACGCGATGTCCGTCTGCGATGAGAGCTTTCACCACATGCGACCCAACAAAACCTGTCCCACCTGTTACGCCAACGAACATAATTTATTGTGCCGGATTGTGAACGACACGTTCAGGTTGGGGCATTATCAACGCACCGATGATACCCAACACGGATAGCGCAATGCCGACCCATAGCACCGTGTTATATGAGCCAGTTAAATCGAAGCTCAGACCGAACAAAATGGGTCCGATGGCTGTGCCTGTGACGAGCGCTGTCGAGACAAAACCGCGTATTGCACCTTGATGAGCGCGTCCGAATAAATTGACCCACACTGCGCCATCGAATACACCTCCGCCACCCATCATAATACCGAAGGTGAGGGCATAGAGCAGGAGCAAGAAAGGCGTCGTCATGAAGGTTGCCAATGCCATAGACGCAATCAGCGCCGCGAGTTGGAGCATCATCACAAGACCTGGGCGTAACCTATCGACTAGCACGCCGAATACAATGGACATCACCGCTGTGATAATGGTAATTAGCGCGTAATTAGATGCTGCTGTTGCCGCTGAGTGTCCGAGTTCGTCAAAGATAGATACCATGTTCAAAATCAGACCTGTACCCCATGCTGGCGAGATAATGCGCCCAAATACGAATACCCAGAAGGTCGGATTTTTGATGACTTCGTTCAGTGTCCAGCTTTCGGCTTCGATGGCGGCGATTTCTTCTTCTGTCTTGGGTTGTTGCTCACGCACATCGTCGCCATCGGGTAGCAAGCCGTGTTCCTCCGGCGTGTTGCGCATCAAGAGCCACGTCAGCGGAATGGTTGAACAGGCGACGCCGATGCCTAGCATAATCCACACGGTGCGCCAATCGGTTGTCTCTAGTTGACGTTGTAGCCAAGGAACATAAAACGACTGAAAAATAGCGAAACTCACGAGCGTAATGCTCATCACGCGTCCTCGCAAACGCTTGAACCACTCCACAATAACAGTGTTGCTCACTAAGCCCAGCGACCCCTGTCCGAGCATGCGAATGCCGAAGAAGCTCAGCAACAAGGTGAAAGGACCTGCTACTAACGAGAATAAAATCAGCACAGTAGCGAATAATGCCGCGATTATCACGCTCATTTTACGGTTGCCATAGCGGTCAACGAGCCTGCCCACAAATGGCAAACACAGCGACCCAACGAATGTGCCTGTGCTGAAAAGTGCGGTTACTTCTGTCCGGCTCATGTTGAAATCTTCAATGAAGAAGTCGATGAATTGTGAAACGGTGAAGCTCTGTCCTGGTGCAGTTGCAACGACGCCTATAGTCGCTACAAACCACACCACCCAACCGTAATAGACAGGCGATGCCGCGACGATACCACGCGGTTTCGGGGTACTGGTTATCATGAAAATCCTAACTATGTTCTGCGTCTAACCGTCCCTCACCTTACGCCTCTTGCGAAAACCCGTCAATGACCATTGTCTCAAGCCTTGTCAGCGTGTGTTTCTCGTGCTTCCAATACGTCTTCGAGATGATCATATGCCCATTTACATAATGATTTCAGTGGTGGCACGAGTGTTTTGCCTAATTCAGTGAGTGAATATTCTACTTTGGGGGGCATGGTCGGGTATACCTCACGGTGAACGAGACCATTGGTTTCCAGATTGCGTAAGGTCTGTGTGAGCATTTTTGCGGAGATACCCTCAATTTCGCGCTTCAATTGGTTATAGCGATAGGTGGTATCCGCTAGATGATAGACCACCAAGATTGCCCATTTATCGGATACTAATTCGAGGGTGACATAGGCGAGTGGTTTTTCTGTGTAGCCCATCTGCATATTCTCTTTATATGTTTTTGCGGGTAGTTACTAAAAGTGACTAGCTAACCAAAAAGTGCATACAGACAAGCCTATCACGTCTGCCTAAAATACACAGTAGCAATCATCAGGATAGAGAAGGAGCGGCTTGTGTTCAGTGTGCAAACAGAAATTATCATTGATGCGCCACCTGAAATTGTTTGGGATGTGTTGCTTGATATGCCTGCTTATCAGGCGTGGAGTACGATGTTGCATTACGAAGGTGGGACACCCCGTTTAGGCGAAACACTCACGCTACGTCTCACACCACCGAAAGGCGCGGCGTACAGTTTCAGCCCAGAAATTATTGCGCTCGATGAGCCTAAAAAGTTCGCATGGGTCGGGCGCACTGGTTTTGCAGGCGTTTTCGATGGCACACATATCTTTGAACTGTATCCACATGCAGACAATAGTACACGCCTCGTCAATAAAGAGGATTATAGCGGGGTGCTGAGTCCGATTATCAAGCAAATCGGTGTATTGAAGGGGGCTGAACCAGGCTTCCAACAGATGAATCAAGAAATTAAAGCACGCGCTGAATCACTCGTTGATATGACAAAATAAGAAAAATAGAGAGAAAACACTATGACCAAGCTCAATAATCAAACGATACTCGTTGCGGGTGGTTCTGGACAGGTAGGCGAGGGCATTGTACGCCAATTGCTCAACGCAGGCGCACAGGTAATTGTCCCCTCACGTAATACGCAAAAATTAGTGCAATTACGTAAGTTACTCGATGAACCTGATGAAGATAGACTCATCACTATCGAGGGTAGTATCGGGACGGTAGAAGGGGCAGAAGCGATTCGGGATGCTGTCGGTGAGGTGCATCATGTGATTGCGTCGCTGGGTGGTTGGTGGCAAGGCAAACCTCTCGTTGATATTGATATGGATTTATGGCGACGGTTGCTGGATAACAGCCTAACGGCGCATTTCATCACGGCAAAGACCTTTTTGCCTGTTTTGCCAGAAGGTGCGAGCTACACCATTATCAACGGTGGCGCGACCCTGCACCCTGTGCCAAATGCCGCACCTATCTCGGTGAGTGCCGCCGCTCAAACCATGCTGGGACGTACGATTGCCACTGAAAATAAACACATTCGCGCTAACGTGCTCGTGCTGGCGACACCTGTCCTCACCCGTGACCGTCCACAAGGGCAAGACGGTTGGCTTTCTGCGGATGATGCGGGGCGCTATTGTGTGTATCTTGCTTCTGATGCTAACACGCAATCCGGCGAGGTTATTATCTTTGATGACCCTGAGAGCGTTCTCGCTTAACGTGCAGAGAGCATCATGGGCATACCGTTTTTAGGACGCGTGTTGAAACGCCAGAAAGGTTCAAAGGTGTAATCATCCGGCACGCGCAAGCGATATACTGATAAAATGCTGGCAAGTGTCGCTTGCATCTGTAGCATCGCAAAGGCATTTCCCAAGCAAATGCGCGGACCTGTTGAGAAGGGTAAATAGGCATGTTTGGGGATAGTGGCTTCGTTTTCGGGGGCGAATCGTTCTGGCTGGAAAAGCTCTGGCTGAGGGAAAATATCTTCCCGACGGTGCAATGTCCATGGGGCGACGAAAATCTGTGCATTTTTGGGCAATACGTAGTCATCTATCTGCACGCGCTCCGTTGCTGTCCGGCTGACAACGGCTGTCACGGGGTAGAGGCGCATCGATTCTTTTAGGACTTGCTCCAGATAAGGCATCGCTTGAACGGCTTCTAGCGTGATTTGACCGTTATTGTCTGCAAGGGCAGTGTCAATTTCAGCATAAAGTTTTTCGGCTATGTTTTCATGTGTAGCGATGAGATAGAGCGTGAATGCGAGCGTGTTGCCTGTCACTTCGTAGCCTGCCGCGAATAAGTTCAGGACTTCGTTGCGCACCTGTAAATCGGTGAGGATGCCGGTATCGTCGGCTTGTTGAGCGTCTAGCAACATCGACAGTAAATCGCCTGCGTCTTCGCCGGATTGTTTGCGTTCTTCGATGATGGGCATCACCAGCGCGTTGATTGTTTCTAGTGCGGATTTCATTTTGCTATTTGATGGTAGGGGCAACCATGCCGGTACAGGCAGTGGACTCGTAATGCGCTGATTGAACAAATCCAGAAATTCGAGAATGGCTTGTCCGGCATCGGCATCTACTAAATCTTGGCTGAAAAGTGCTTTCGTCGTGACGCTCATCGTCACATCCATCATTGCCTGTTCCATGTTCACTTGCTGACCATCTTGCCAGCTGTTTACATAATCGGACGCACTTGCCACCATCAAATCCAGATAGCCACTGATGCGCCGCATATGGAAAGCGGGTTGCATAGCTTTGCGTAGGGCTTTCCAGACGGCATCATCACTGCTGAATAAATTTTGTGTGCCAAACATTTGCTCGACGGTGTATTTCACACTGCGGGGCTTGCTGAATGAAGTTGCTTGTGTGACTAAAATTTGCTGGGCGTAATCGGGGTGGTTCACAAAATAGGCTGGAAATGACCCCAACTGAACAAAATCACCTTGTTTGGCAAGATGCTCGAAGTAGCCTAATAGGTCATCATTGGGGGCGCGTAGATGGTACAAAAATCCGGCGTCATCGGGGGCTTGTGCTTTGGGAATGGCTTGGCTCATGGTGTGCCTCTTGGTCAGCTAACGGTATGAAAGCAGTGTAGACCATGAGCCTTGATATGCGATGAGAAAGACACGATTAGTTTTGCGCTTCCGCGACAGCGTGGGTCAAACGCGCCCATTCGTCTAAATTGAGCGTTTCTGCACGGCGACGATGGTCAATTTCGGCGGTGTCTAAATAGGCTTTTGCGACTTTGGATTTCACCTGTAAGCCACCGGAGAGTGCGTTGCGTAATTGCTTGCGTTTTTGGCTGAATCCGGCTTTTACGACACGGAAAAAGAGCTTGTCGTTGGGGACAGCTACGCGGGGTTGCTCAAATGTCTCGATGCGTAGAATGGCACTGTCGATATTTGGGCGAGGCCAAAACACGGCTGGGCTGAGTTTACTGACGATTTCCGGTTCGCCGTAATATTGCACACTGTTGGAAAGCAGGGTCATATCACCTGGTTTGGCGCAAATGCGCTCGGCAACTTCGTACTGCATAGTAATGACAATGCGCTTGGGGCGATGCTCGCGTTCGAGTAAATGTTGCAAGATAGCCGTCGTGATGTAGTACGGCACATTTGCTACCACCACAAAGGGCTTGTTACCCACTAGCGAAATCACATCCGTCTCTAGAATATCCTGAAATACAAAATAGACGTTTGATGTGTTCGCAAAACGCTCCTCCAAGACAGGCTCTAGGCGCTGGTCAATTTCGATTGCCATCACATGGCGGGCATAATCCGCCAGCCGTGCGGTCAATTCTCCTGTACCAGGTCCAATTTCTACTACAGTATCTTCCGGCATGATACGCGCTGTGGTCACAATTTTTTCGATGGTGTTGGGGTCGTGCATAAAGTTTTGTCCCAAACTTTTCTTGGGATTTAAGCCATAAGATTGCATGTGTTCGCGGGGATTCATGAGTCTGCCTCCTGTGGGGATGTGTGTTGTGGACGCGCATTAGTTGAACACATAAGCGCCTATTTTTAAAGCACGCATTATCACCCCCTCATTTCTGGGGGTATTAGCAGTCAAGAAGCGCAGTTCGGTGTAAAATAGAGATATAACACACAGAGAACAACAAAGGAACACGTCCCATGCGTATTCGGACACTGATACTCACCCTGATGATAAGCCTGTTGCTTGTGCCATTCGCACTTGCACAAGAGGATACCGCATACGAATTACCCGCTTTGCAAGCTGGCGATAGCGTTGATACCAGCTTTCAAGATAATATCACGACCCATCTCTATGCCTTCCATGGGAGTGCAGGTGATAGTATCAGCATCACGATGACACAAGATGACCCTGCGCTTGACCCGTTCCTGATTTTGCTGGATGCTGAAGGTGCAGTCATTGCTTACGATGATGATAGTGGTTCAGAAGTCTTCTCTGCTGCCCTGACTGCTGATTTAGATATAGACGGTGCGTATTTTGTGCTGGCGACGAGTTTTAATTTTGTCGATGGCGCAGAAGTGGAAACTGATGATGAGCTTATTTATACGCTCACGATAGATGGCATGACTACACCCGCAGATGTAGACGATGCTGATAGCGTGACGGTTGAATTTGCAACCCTCGCGCTGGGTGAAGCTACTGAAGGCGAAAGCACCGACGATACCCCAGCCGCGTTCTTCACGTTTGAGGGCGCAGAAGGTGATAGTATCGTCATCAGCTTACAAGATGCCGACTTCTTCACTGTCTTACACGTTTTCAATCCCGATGGGGAGCGCATCGCTGTTGACCCCTCGTTGGTAGAAATTGAACTTGAAGATGATGGGATTTACCTGATTCTGGCAACCGACCCCTTCTTCTATGAAGCCATTGATGAAGGTGGTTTCTTTGAAGGTGGCGTGTTCATCCTCGTGATTGAATAAGCCAAAAACTATCCGAACAGGTAGCCGTGCAGATAACTGTACGGCTATTTTTTTGCTATGATGAATCGTAATTATGATTTTGTTTTAGATATTTACGGAGACAAAAATGGTTTTAGCTTCTGATTGGATAGCATTCCATGCAGACCGCACGCCGGATAAATTGGCGATGGTGGATCAAGTGACCGAGCGCCGATACACCTATACCCAATTCAATGAACGGGCTGGCAAATTAGCAGCGTACATGCGCGACGTGTGGGGTATTTCTGCTGGCGACCATGTGGCGATTCTTGCTAAAAACTGTAGCGAATATTTTGAATTTGAATTTGCGTGCGTCAAACTCGGTGCGGTGATGTTGCCGCTCAATTGGCGTTTGGTAGTGCCGGAATTGCTCTTCATTCTGGAAGATGCCGAAGCAAAAGGCTTGCTCTACGATAGTGAATTTGCGGATAGCATCCCTGCTTTGCTTGCAGATACCGATATTGAAAATGTCCTACGCATAGACTACAACGGCGCAACCCCCATTGATGACCATCCCGAATACGAAAATGCGTTAGCAAATACGTCTTCGGAAGTCGTTATGAATCCTCAGACGACTCACGATACCCCCATGACTATCATGTATACCTCTGGCACAACGGGACGTCCGAAAGGTGTGATGATTACGCACGGCATGACCTTCTGGAATGCTATCAATATCAGCACACCGACGTATCTTGATGGGCAAAGTGTGCAATATAGTGTGTTGCCTCTCTTTCATACAGGGGGCTTGAACTTATACTGTAATCCGCTGTTTCATCATGGGGGGACAGTCATCATTGCACGCGATTATGACCCCGAATTGACACTACAAACACTCAGCGACCCCGATATGGGCGTGACACATTTTTTCGGTGTGCCAGCGATTTACCTGTTCATGTCTCAGCATGATGATTTTGCGACCACTGACTTATCGCGCATTCAAGCGTGGGGCTGTGGGGGTGCGCCGATGCCAGCTGCCTTGCTTTCCAAATATGCCAAACGTGGTATCATCATTCAGCTTGGCTTCGGCATGACGGAAACCAGCCCAACAACATTTTTGATTGCCAAACGTCGTGCGCTCAGTAAACCAACCAGTGTCGGGAAGCCCCTTTTGCATACCCGTGTGCGCGTCGTGAACGATGATTTTGAAGATGTCGCGGTTGGTGATGTGGGTGAGGTTATTATCAGTGGACCTAATATCACGCCTGGCTACTGGAAACGCCCCGATGCCAACGAGAAAAATTTCACTCTCGATGAACATGGCAATCGTTGGTTGCACTCCGGTGATGCAGGCATGATTGACGACGATGGCTGTATTTATATCGTTGACCGCTATAAAGATATGTATATCAGTGGGGGCGAAAATGTGTATCCAGCCGAAGTGGAACAAGTCATCTTTCAGTTGGATGGTGTCGCAGATGCTGGCGTGATAGGTGTCCCGCATGAAAAATGGGGCGAGTGTGGCAAAGCAATTGTCGTGCTGGCAAAAAGTGCGTCTATCAGTGAAACCGACATCATCGCGCATTGCAAGCAAAACCTCGCTACCTTCAAAGTGCCATTATCTGTCGAATTTGTGGATGAACTCCCACGCAATGCCGCCGGAAAAGTCCTCAAGCGCACGCTCCGCGAACAATTCACAGGCGAAACCAGTCGAATCGCTGATTGAGACGCTACATAAATTTAACCATTGTAGGGACGGCATCCATGCCGTCCATTTTTTGTATTATTTTCCACTCATTTTGCCTCACACCTCCTCATTCGGTACAATCAGCGCGTTCAAAAGATTTTTACAAGCCACTTGCGTGGTTCATCACCACACATGCAAACGACTAATTTTGCGCACTAATAAGCTCATGCGAGCCAGTTTGTTAAAAAAGGATACGTATATGACAGATTCAAAACGCCCGATGCAAGGTGGCGACCTCTTTGCATTCCGCTGGTTGCAAAGTGGGCAACTCTCGCCGGATGGCACGCAAGTTGCCTATACGGTCACACATATTGATGGCGAAAAAGGCGAAGAAAAAGAACATTCCACGCTCTATGTACAAAATATCGCAACAGGCAAAACACGCCAGATGACGCCCCTCAAAGGCAAAGATATGTCGCCAACATGGTCGCCGGATGGTAGCACGATTGCCTTTGTCAGTGACCGTGACGAGAAACCACAGATTTATTTGCTTCCGGTAGATGGTGGCGAGGCATTGCCCCTGACAGAGATGAAGCAGGGTGCGGGGTCGCCTGTGTGGTCGCCGGATGGTACACAGATAGCGTTCACGGCTAGCATTGATTATGGTGAAGACAAAGCCCCTGACCGTAGCAAAGAGCCGTACCGCGTCACGCGCAATGTCTGGCGTTTTGATGCTATCGGCGATATTGAGCTGGCAGTGAATAATCTCTATAATGTGGATGTTGAGACGAAAGAGGTCACGCAATTAACAGATGATGCCACCACAATTAAAAATGGCGTTAAGTGGTCGCCGGATGGTACGCGCCTCTTTTACTCTGCGATGATGCAACCTGATAAATGGGCGGGCTTTGAATCTGTACATTACGTCATCGACACCGAAGGCGAGGCAATTCACACACTCGATAATCTTGGCTATCTCGGTAGCGGGACTTGGCTTGACGATGAACGGCTTATTTTTGTCGGCAATTACGATACCGAAGTTACTATCGGCACGCATCCCAATTTACAAGTGTACACGCTGGCAGATGGTGCGCTGGATAATCGTACGACTGGCATGGAATTGGGCTTGTTGGGAGGTTTAGAAGGGCGTGCGCCAACTATGGGACAATGGGCGTTCCAAGTGGCGGTCAGTGACGATAAGCAAGTGGTTTATCTACAGGTGCAAGTAGGTGGGGAAGTCGGTATCTACCGGATTGCCCTCACAGGCGACCTATCCGCAGAGCGTATAATTGCAGGCGAAAGAGCGTGCTATCTCTGTGATATGGTCGGAGAGACACTACTCTTTGCGGGCGCGACCATTAATGACCCGATGGATTTGTATGTGGCGTCGGTTGATGGGAGCGACGAAAAACAACTCACGCATCTCAACCGTGATTTGATGGCGCAATTTGTGATGCCAGCATACGAAAACCTGCATTTCACAGGCACTGATGGCGTAGAAGTCGAGGGTTGGTTCGTCAAGCCAACGAATGGTGCATCCGCGCCATACCCAACTATTTTGTGGATTCACGGTGGACCACACGGCGCACAAGGCAATACTTTTGCTTTCGATACCCATATGTTAGCAGGTGCGGGTTATGGCGTGTTATTCATCAACCATCGTGCCTCGACAGGCTACGGCGATGCGTTCTCGACAGCGATTAAAGGCGATTGGGGCAATCTCGATTATGGCGATTTGATGGCAGGTGTGGATTATGCCATCGAAAAGGGACTCGCTGACCCTGATAAACTCGGTTGCTGTGGTATCTCTGGCGGGGGCAATTTATCGACATGGATTGTTGGGCAAACAGACCGCTTCAAAGCCGCTGTGCCACAAAACCCCGTGACGAACTGGCAGAGTTTCTATGGCGTCAGTGATATTGGTGTCTGGTTTGCGACCCGTGAACTCGGTGGGCACCCGCACGAAATGCCGGATGTATATGATAAATGCTCCCCGATTACGTTTGCCCATAAGTGCACCACGCCGACGCTCATGATTCAGACTGAGCATGATTGGCGTTGTCCTGCCGAACAATCGGAACAATTTTATACTGTGTTGCGTGCTAATGGCTGTACTGTCGAGATGTTGCGCCAACCACAAGGCTCGCATGGTGGCTCAATACGCGGTCCCTTGCCTTTACGCACAGCGAACCTCAAAGCTAAACTCGATTGGTTCAATCAGTATATTCTCGGCATCGAACCCACAGACAAAGAAGAGGAAGCAGAAGCCGACAAAGCACCCGCCGTCGCAGACTAAGCCTCTGAGTCTAGTATTAGTACCAGCATTTGTAGGGACGGCATGGATGCCGTCCGCAATTTCACTAACGCAACACAACGTCTATAATAGATATGAATCTGCTGTTTATTGTGAGAAAATCATCCTATGAAACGACCTTTACTGTTTTTACTAATTGTTGTGATAGTGCCTGTACTAGCTGCCTGTGGCTCATCCGCTGACCCCGCCGACCTCACCTCACAGGAAGAAATCGCCGCCCGCCCAACGGTGGAATTTGCGGATGCCGATGCTGTTTTCGCGGTTATCGAAGCCAATAGCACCGCTGATAATACAGAAGATGCCGAGGCTTATCTTGCTACCTTTCATCCTGATAGCCCCTTGTATCAGAGTGCATCACAGGCATCGTTGGGTTTCGTACAAGGTACATACGAACAACTCGATATTGTCGCGGTCAAAGACAATGGTGATGTTGATGTGCGCTATCGTGGAACGGGCAATGTGGGTGATTTCGCAGGGATTATTACCGTGCGCCAATACGAAGGCGACTGGCGTATTTACACGATTTCAAATTGATTGCTTTGGCGAAATGCCAGAAAAATTCTATACTCATAATCACTTAGTAGACGGGGATTACCTCGTCTTTTGAATTTGTCGGCTACAGATAAAGAAGGAGCAGAATATGTCAGACGTGACCGTTGATGATATAACTGAATTTTTAGCAAAAATCTCGATGTTTCGTGGGCTGAAACCCGCGCAACTCAAAAAACTTGCGGAACGTGCGCGTGTAAGGGATTACGATAAAGACCAAGTGATTGTTGCGCAGAACACGGCTGGGCTGGGATTGTTCATTATGGCGCGAGGTGAGGCAGAAGTGCGTCGTTTGCATGCGGATGGCAATGTGACGGTAGTCGATACACTCAGTCGCTTTGATTTTTTCGGCGAATTGTCTCTCTTGGACGATGCCCCACGCTCGGCAACCGTCGTTGCTATCGAGCCAGTGAAAGCCGTTGTCCTCACCAAATTTGATTTTCTGGATGAACTTGAAGACGACCCCAAAATGGCAATCACGCTCCTCAAGCAACTAGCGCATCGTTTCCGCCGCGTGGTGACGAATCTTTAAGCACATTAAGGTTCTGAAAAGATAGGACATTATGACGGCGTTGTGATGGTTGGGATTTGCATTCGCGTCTATCCTGATAGTGGCTCATAACACATGAGCCACGCACTTATCAGGATATATTAGGAGCTTACATCTATGTCTTTTTTCGATGTGTTCAAAAAACGTCATCAATTTGCACGCGATATTTTCTACGACTATCTTTTTGACGAGTACACAGAAGCTCAACTACGCGCTATCCCGCACGAGAGCATGAATACGCTCGTCTGGAATATGTGGCATGTTGCGCGTGTGGAAGATTCTGGTGTGACGCGCTTTGTCACTGGCGAAGAGCAGGTACTCAAATCGGGCAATTGGAATGCCAAAATGAATATAGATATTATGTCATTTGGCTATGGCATGTCCCGCGATGATATGACACGCCTCAGCGAAACTATCAATCTTGAGGGTTTGCGTGGCTATTGGAATGCCGTTATTGGCTTCACGTTTACGGCACTTGATTCTCTCACAGAAGACCGTCTCGAAGAAGTTATCACTGTCGCTGAACGTGACCGTATTCTCATTGATGAAGAGGTCGGTTACGAGCATGTCAAAGAAGACAATCCCTACGCTGGCATGACCCGTCGTGATGCGCTCTATCATTTCAGTGTCTTGCATTACTATTGGCACGGTGGGGAAGTCCGCACCATTCAAGCATGGTTACGTAGCCAAGAGGCATAAGTACTCAGTCCCCTCTCCGCATGCTAGGCGCGAGGGGAGGGGATAATCTGTGACATACTCCCCGCAGCAAGCTACGGGGCATCTGAGGTCAGCAGGTCAGCCTCACGCCGAAGCGGAGGACTTACCTAACCCTCTCTCAGTAGGCACTGATGACCCAGTGCGCAAAATATTCCGTGCCGCATTATGGTCACGGTCAAGTTTCAGATTACATTTCTGACAGTCGAAGACACGGTCACTCAGACTTAGCTTTTGGCGATGCCCACACTGCGAACAGGTTTGACTGGTGGGCGCGAAGGGGTCAATCTTAGTGACCGTCTTGCCCAGTTTAATAGCAACCCGTTCTAGGATTTTGAGGAACTTGCCAAAACCCAAGTCACTTACTTTGCGACCCCACATGCGTTTCATGCCGTCTAAGGTCAGGTCTTCAAAGTAGAAATGGTCGTATTCTTTACAGAGGGCATGTGCCAGTTTGTAGTGAAAATCACGTCGTTGGTCAGCAATCTTGATGTAGGTACGATTACGTTGCCAATTGGCACGTTTGTGATTACCACTCCCTTTGACTTTTCTGGAGATAGCGCGACTGATAGCCTTCAAAAACGCAAGTTTTACTTTGAACGGTTCGGGCGCATGATATTGTTTGCCTGTGTGGTCGGTCAGAAAGGTGCGCAAACCAAAGTCGAAGCCGCCGCTTTTACCCGTGCTAGCTTTCTCTGGTGGTGCTATTTCTTCTACCACACTAAAGCAAATCCATAATCGACCACACGCATCCCGCTTGATTGTGACAGTTTTGATGTCGCCTTTGAGTTCTCGATGTTTTATGAACTTGTAGCGTCGCTTGCTAATCGTGACTTGTCCAATACCCCGTTTTTTCTGCTCGGCATTCGGCACTTTGAGGTCAGGGAGCATCTTCCAGCCCGCTGTTTGCTTGAGCGTGAAGGAACTATACTTTTTCACCTTCTTGAAACGCGGGAGTCCCGCTTCTTTCTTGAAGAAACGTTTGTAGGCACGGTCAAGACGTTCAATGACATCCTGTACCGCTTGCGAACCGACTTTCTCCCAGTACGCATATTTCTCAGTCTTACCACGCAGATGAGCTATATGACTTTTCAGACGCGATTGCGAC
>JBCBKJ010000056.1:0-38793 GCA_038522085.1 Chloroflexota bacterium | reverse complement strand
CAGGTAAATCATTGAAATAACTGCGTTTGCTCATCCATAGGAGTAATGGTTCAGGGTACATACTACACGCTTGGCAATCCGTCTTATGCTCCGCTCTTGCTTTTACATGGCGGTGGTGGCAATGCCGAAACCATGTTCCAGCACATTCGCGGATACGCGGATAATTTTTACGTGGTCGCGCCGAATATCCCGCATAATTTGACGACCATTTCTGATGTCGTCGTCGGCTTGCGTGCGTTACTCGGCAACCTGAACATCACACGCGCAAATGTTGTTGGCATGTCCTTTGGGGCGATGCTGGCGCAGATGTACATTCGGCGCTTCATGGATACAGTCCATAATCTCGTCATCACGCATACGATGATACCCAGCCAGCACATGTCCGAGCCGATACAAATGCGCGTAGGGATGCTGACTATGTACCCTGAACCATTACTCCTATGGATGAGCAAACGCAGTTATTTCAATGATTTACCTGCGACAACCACACCTGCTTCACCAGAAAAAATCGCGTTCTGGCGTGCCTATTTTGATGAACTCTACAGCGAGCAGATGACCAAACGGCAAATTATCGCCCGCACAAAATTGACAGCCAATTATCATGTCGAATATGAATTTACCGGACGCGACCTGAAAGGCTGGGAGGGGCAATTGCTCATCATCGAGAGCGAACACGACCAAGCTATCAACGAAGGCGACAGAGGCTCTCTCAAGGGGATGTATAGCAAATCATATGTGCAAACGCTGTATGGATATGACCATTTTGCGCCCCTCTTTGCTACCAACGAGATGATTGAGAGCATCACCAATTTTCTGCACCGATTCAGCGCACAGGAGCATGACACGCCATGAGCGAAAAATTTAAATCACTCTACAGCGATGTCCCAACCGAACAACGCGATGCGCTTCGTGCTTTCCGTGAAAATTACGCGCATCACACATTAGATGTAGCGGACACGACATGGACATACACAACAGCCGGCAGTGGCGCAAAGGCGATCCTCTGGCTGGTCGGTGGATTAAAACGTGCTGATGCCGCCTATAAATCCGTGCCATTGATGACAGACGACTATGCCATTATCGCGCCGGATTACCCTGCGGTGGGGTCAATGGATGCGCTGGCAGATGGCTTGGCGGCAATTTTGGACGCCCAAAATATCGAACAAGCCTATGTGCTATCGGGGTCGTTTGGTGGGATGCTGGCACAGATATTCTTGCGACGCCATCCAAAGCGGGTCGCAAAAATTATCCTGTCAACGACGACAGCCCCTGTCGCATCTGGTGTAGAACGGTATGCCCAATTGCGCGATATGGCAAAGGTCGCGCCCCCAGAATTACTCGCAGAGACAGCCCAATCACAGATGTTCAGCACAATTGCCCCACCCTATAGCGAAGCCGACTTTTACCGTGCATACCTCAAAGAATTGTATGAGCATCGCCTGACAAAAGCCGACATCGTGACGATTTACGAAGCCATCATTGATTACATGGGACGCACATTCAGCGACGATGACCTTGCGGGCTGGCAGGGCGAAATGTTGATTTTCAACAGTGACAATGACGCCACATTCGGTGATTCTAATCAGCAAGCTCTGTATGCGCTCTATCCTGATGCACAGGTACATACGTTTGAAGGCGCGGGACATTCACCGGGCAGTACCCAACGGGAGGTCTTTTTCCAACGAACCCGCGCATTTTTCACCTAAGACGCCGCTCTCTCTTTGACACCGAACGGCAATAAAGGCACATAAACACTCACGCGCACATTCTGACCTGTATGATACACAATCTGAGAATCTGCACGGGCGATGAGTTGTGTGCCATCTTCGAGTGCCAACCCTACGCGCTGATTATGTCCGTAGTATTCACGCCACAGTACGGTTGCAGGCGTGCCTTCGTCTGTCGGGAGCAGATGCAACATATCAGGACGCACCAATAATTCTACCTCACCTTGCCTTGGGACGAGCAATCTGAGCTGACCTAATGGACTCTCCGCGACTGAGCCATGCGCTTGTGCTGGGATGAAATTCGCTTCGCCCACAAAAGCGGCAATATCGCGTGTTGCTGGACGAGTATAGAGTTCAAAGGGCGTGCCAACCTGTTGCAAATGCCCGCTAAAAATGACCGCGATTTTATCCGACAAACTGAGAGCTTCTTCTTGGTCATGCGTCACAAAGAGCGTCGTTGTACCCGTTGTGCGCAAAATCGAGCGGACTTCCCCGCGCAACTGTGTTCGCAAAGCAGCATCCAAATTGCTAAACGGTTCATCCAGCAACATAATATCCGGTTGCGGTGCAAGAGCGCGTGCCAGCGCGACCCGTTGCTGTTGCCCGCCAGAGAGTTCATATGGCATGCGTTGACCATGCCCTTGTAAGCCAACGAGTTCCAGCATTTCGTTTGTGCGCTTGGCTTTTGTTTTCTTATCAGACTGAATCCCAAAAGCGATGTTGTCGGCTACCGACAAATGCGGAAATAGCGCGTAATCCTGAAATACCATTCCAACTTTACGCTTCTCGGCTGGGATGAAACGTTGCTCATTTGCGACAACAGCATCGCCAATACGGATACTGCCTTTGTCTGGGGGTTCAAAGCCTGCTAACATACGGAGTGTCGTCGTTTTCCCACAACCACTCGGACCCAATAGCGTGATAAATTCGCCCTGTTCAGCTTGCAAAGAAAAATCTGCGACAGCTGTCACATCACCATAGTGTTTTGCGATTTTGTCTACCTGTAAGGTGCTTCCCATAACGGCTTTGTCTCTCATTCTGATTACTTATCGGATAGGGTTCATCCGTGTATCGCCACTTAATGTATAGCGATAATTTAAGAATCAGATTGATTAATTGTAGGGACGCCATTCTTGGCGTCCGTTTACAACCAAACAAGTCTGATTCTCGTCTCTGTTAAAAATTGCATAACCTACATGCCCTGCCTATTCTATAGCTTGACCTATGTTGCTATCAATGCTCATACGCCGATTACACTATGCGCTGACCCGCTTTCAGGGGGCGTCGCTTGCATTCACTCCCAATCTCCCATAAGATTCAATCAATAACGACTGCAATTAATAGCCTTTTATTTTGGGCATTCGCGCAACACAATGGCGTTCATTTGCGTATGAATGAGTACAAGCGACAGCGTGCGCCCCACAATTAATGTGCTAGAACTGTCGATAACATCAGAAATACCCTAAAATAGTAGGGATGCGCTAGACAGCACAGCAATTAACGCATAGATTTAAATGACAAACATCAGACATTTTGAATTCGGAGTTGACTTATGTCTAACTGGTGGGGATCACGCAAGGAAGTGTCACCACGTCTCATATGGGAAGTGGAGGCAATGCGGGCGACCTTTGGCAATACTTTTGAACTCGTCGTGCCACCATTCGGGGGCTTGCTCTATTGGCAGGGAACAGTGAGTGTGAATATGTCCATTCTCGAAAATCCCGAACACACGCTCAAAATCGTGTATCCCAAAGAATATCCGAATCGTCCGGCAGAGGCATACTGCATCAAACCACGCATCTACAGCGAAAAGCACCAATACGAAGATGGGCAATTGTGCCTATTTAACCCCAAAGATGGCGAACAGTACGGTTGGAATCCGAGTAAATCGACTGCCGTAACGGTTGCTGGCTGGGCAGTGCAATGGCTGTATGCGTATTACACATGGCGCTCAACAGGGGATTGGCCCGGCATTGAGGAACGTATCCGCCCGGATACCCCCTTGCCACGCCGTCGCCGGAGGTAAAGGCATTCTATGGAAGACTTTGGCAGTCTACTACAAACAGAACTGAGTTTATTATCACGCCGATTGCGAGGTATGGCTATGATTTCACGGGGGATTGTCCCGAATTTGGTAATTTCGCAGCGCGTGGTGGATCATGTCGTGCAAGCGGCACAGGGTTACTTGGAAGACGAAACCGGCGAATCTATGGTTGGCATCATCGTGGATACCGATGAACCCGAAACCATGCCTACGCTCTACGTCTTCGATACCATCTCGCCAGACCAAACCGCAGAACGTCGCTCGCATATGTTCGAGCAAGGCGATATTTTCCAAACCGATTTGTTCAACTGGCAACTCGATAACTGGAATGCGTATCTGCGTAATGGTAAGGATTTGAGTGGTAATCCCATCAAAGAAGAGTGGAAAGTTCCGCTCAAGCATCTTGGAGACTGGCACAAACAACCAGGCTCGATGATTCAACCCTCCGGCGGCGACCTCATGACTGCCCTACGCTTCATGGATGACGAAGAAAATCAATTTGAATTTTTGCTCGTGCCGATTGTGACACTCGGACACGCATCCGTGACCAGCGAAGAAGGCGCACAAGTCAATTATTTCACCGTGCCAATGGAAAACGGAACGAGTTTGCGCATGGATTGGTGGTTCATTCACCGTGACGTGCGTGTATTCCAACCCATCACGCCCACGATAGTCGATTATGATGAATTGCCACAGATGCCCAAATATCCTTGGCACATTCTCGATATTGACCTCATGGATGAAGAACTGGCTCTCATCGAAGAAGATGGCATGTTCATGTTGGCGCAAACCGCGATTCCGTTTCAGCTAGATGATGAATTGCCCTTAGAGATTGGCTTCATGGTCGGACGTGCAGGCAGTTCGGATGTGTTTATTGTGGCAACAGCTTGGGATTACCCAAATACCAAACCACGCATCTTCAAAGCGCCGTTCACGGGCATTGATATGTCGATGTATGTGTTTGATGTGTTCGATGCACTATGGGCGCAAGCTGAACCGATTCCCCCACCCGCTGATTTTGAATGGAATCCTGAATCGTCGTATATTGTCGATTATCTGGCAACCATCGAAAAAGAACTTGGCTCACGCCCAGAAGGCTTGATGATGCCTTGGGAACGGCAAGCAGAACCCAATGGCGCGGTCAATATCGCAGTTGAGGTTGAAGGTGATGAAACGGTTGCGCCTATAGCAGAAGCAAATGGCACAGATGCCAGCGAAAGCGACGCAGACGAATCAACACCTGCCGAAGTGACGGAAGCAAGCAATGAAGAGGAGACAACATGACGACTGATTGGCAAAGAGTCGAAGATTACTACGGTAAAGACAATCTCCAACGGCTTGGCGAAAGTCGCGTCGGGGTGATTGGTTTGGGATCTGGTGGGAGTTTCGTTGCGCTCAGCCTTGCTATGAGTGGCGTTGGGCATTTAGCACTGATTGACGATGATGTGCTGGAAGAAGGTAATGTCGTGCGCCACGCTGCGGATTTGCGCTATGTCGGGCAAAATAAAGCCGCAGCCGTCGCTGACCTCATCAAGTATCGTGCGCCAAAAGCAACGGTTGATGTGCGCGAAGGTCGCATCGAAGACCATATGGATGTACTCGATGACCTCGATATGGTCGTCGTCGCTGTCGATGGCGAACAGGTAAAATACATCATCAATGAGGCATTGTTAGCACGACACATCACCGCCGCGTATGCAGGTGTTTATGAACGCGGTGAAGGGGGCGACATTGTGATTATCCGCCCCTATGATGGACCCTGTTATGCGTGCTGGTCACAAGAATTACGGGCAGGTTTCCAACAACCTGTTCCAGGCGAAGATGGCGCACTCGATTACGGCATGATTGGCGACGAAGGCACACTCGAAGCCGAACCCGGCTTATGGGTCGATGTGACGAAAGTTGCCAGCATTCAAACGGATCTCATCTTGAATGAGTTACTACGTGGCTCAGATGTCAGCGAAGAGATGCCTGCCAATACCATTATCGTCGCTAACAACGAGATGGAAATCATTGAAGGCGCAGCAAACGAACCACACACAGGCTTATGGGTAGAAATTCAACGCGACCCAGACTGCCTCGTCTGTGGAGACCGTGTACGGCTGGCAGACGAAGACCAAGCCTCCGTGTCACTTGATGACCTGATGACCAACGTTGGTCTATCGCTGAGTGAAGAGGCTAACAGCGAAGAGGCAAGCGAATAATAGTAAAATGAAACCATTTGTGTGCCAAATGCGTACTAATCATTAGAATGCTACAAATAATGTACAAGCTAAACATGATTCGGCACACATTGACACGTATTCTATGATATGCTTAATATGTACATATAACTGACGTAATGTCTGGAAAGGAGATAGTGACGCAAGCGCGTTACTGAAACCTACCAAATGGCTGAAGAAAAACAAACCCCACCGAGCAGTGAGAATCCGCAGAACGACGCCCCGCAAACCGACGGTATGGATGACCGTTTGGAACGGCTAGGCGGCGAACCTGCGCCTGTCATCACCCCAGAAGAGTTTGCACGCCTACAAAAAGCGGGTCAAGTACACATTGATTCGCGTGGTCGCGTGCGTACTGCCAGTCGTAGCGGTCCGAATACAGGTGTATCGCTCCGCAAACGTCGGGCATGGTATGGCAGATAATCGCCAAGAGGCACATCGTCTCCATCAGGAGATGGTGAATACCCTGCGCCAAAACGGTGCTTTCAACAATACTGGCGTGGAAGCCGCTTTTGTGGCGATTCCGCGCCATTTGTTTTTACCTGCTATGGCGTTAGAAGATGTGTATAGTGACCGCGCTATCGGCATCAAAACCGATACGAGTGGCTTATTAACGTCGTCTTCTAGCCAGCCAACCATGATGGCTATCATGCTGGAGCAACTAGGTATCGAACGCGGACAAAATGTACTGGAAATCGGCACAGCAACAGGTTACAACGCCGCTATCATGCAACACATCGTCGGTGAGACAGGCACAATAACAACGCTAGAAATTGACAAACAACTCGCTACCAATGCCCAAGAGCATCTTCGGCGTAGTGGGCAAAGTGCCGTTAATGTAGTAAATGTCGATGCAGCCGGCGGGTATGCCCCGCGTGCCTCCTATGACCGTATCTTATCGACAGTTGGTGTATGGGATGTGCCGTCAGCTTGGCTATCGCAACTGAAGCCACAGGGGGCGCTTGTCGTGCCGATTGTGGTAGATGGTATTCAAATTAGTGCGCGGTTTGTCTCCCTATCGGATGGCACGTTCATTAGCAAAAACAATCGTCCCTGTGCATTTGTGTATATGCTTGGTCAAAATGCAGGACCCGCCTATCGCAAGCAAGTTGGCAGTTCATCGCTGTATATTCTAGCAAATCGGGTCAACACTATCGACACAGCCGCCCTACACACCTTGCTATCCAATGACCATGAAATCAACAATCTAGAATCACGCCTTGAAGTGACTGATTACTGGTATGGTTTCCAGATTTATCAGATGTTGAATGTCCCACCAAAGTATGAATTTTTCGTTTATAGTGTCATTCAAGGACAAAAAGCGTATGGGCTAGAGGGGCGTGGTATGGCTTTGCTGACGACGAGTAGCGCCTCGTTTGCGAATTATGCTGATAAAGGCGTCGTACATACCTTTGCGGGTGCAGATGCGTATCTGGCGATGCAAGATACCCTCGACAAATGGGAGGACGAAGGACGCCCAAGCATGAGCAATTTACGCTTATGTCTGATACCCAAGTCAATGCCGCGCCCCGACATCGCACGCGGACGCCTCTTTGAACGACGTGACCATTATCTGCACGCATGGATGGAAGTCTGAGCAATCGTGCAACTGACCCATACACAACTCCAACAAGCCCTCGCTCTGCCAAATTTTGATGGCTTCAAAGCACAAATGAAGATGGCGCCGGCTGGTCGTGACCGCATGCGTCCGAAGCCTAGCCAACCCCCGCGTGAATCAGCCGTATTGGTACTGGTCTATCCTGATAAAGCACAAAATCAGCATATTGTATTGACCAAGCGCACAGCACACCTACGCGGACACAGTGGACAGGTTAGCTTTCCAGGTGGCAAACGTGACCCCGAAGACCCAACGCTGAAAGCAACAGCCTTACGCGAAGCACGCGAAGAAATCAGCCTCAACAGCGAGCGTGTCACTATCGTCGGCACACTGACAGATATGTGGATTCCACCGAGTAATTTCAACGTACAGCCCATTGTTGCTACGATGCCACACATGCCTACCCTATTACCAAATCCAAGCGAGGTCGCACAAATTCTGCACATGCCCCTGCTAGACTTATTTCAGGATAGTGTCAAGAAAAGTACACAGATGACCTTCCGTGAGCAAGTATTTGATGTGCCGTATTATGATGTAGATGAGCATATTGTGTGGGGCGCAACGGCTGGTATGCTCAGTGAACTTGAACAACGGCTCAAATGTGTGATCGATGGATAGAGAGATAAAACTATGTACAACTTACAAATCCCCGATAAGATTCATGCGTGGGCGTCCAAAATTGCCCAAGAAACCAATCAGACGGTTGATGATGTGCTGATGACATACATTAATTTTGTGAGTGAGGCACTTCCTTTATTACCAGATGACGAGGAGGCAGAACTTGCCGCCTTACAATATCTATCCGACGATGCCTTGTGGACAATTGCTTACGAGGAAATGTCATCGGCAGATAAAACAACACTTGGAACGTTGATGGATAAAAATTCATCCGGCATACTCTCAGAAGATGAGAAAATCAGTTTAGAGGCACTTGTTGAGCGTGGTCAAAAGCTGGCACTACGCAAGTCAGAAGCAATGGCAATTCTGACTCGACGCGGACATAAAGTATCACTGAAAGACAAATCATAATTGACAGATTTATCTTGGGTAGAAACTAAGAGGCTCGTATTTAAACGCGCCAATGGATGTTGCGAATATTGCCAGACATGCGAACACAATATCGGGCAACCAATGCACACAGAACATATTATCCCCAACAAAGATAATTCTCTAGACAATCTATGCCTTGCTTGTGCTAGTTGTAACTTGAGCAAAGGCACAGCAACAGAAGGAATTGACCCTAAAACAAGTGAGATTCAGCAACTATTCAATCCGCGTTCACAGATTTGGGAAGATCATTTTCTATGGTCTGAAGATGGAACACACGTCGTTGGAAAAACAGGGACAGGACGTGCTACAGTTTCTAGGCTTAAAATGAACCAAAAAAGACTAGTGCGTGCAAGAAAAAACTGGGTACTTACAGGAAATCACCCTCCTAGATTTGAAGCTAACTTATAGTTCATTTCATAATTACCAGACGACACTCAGAACTCAGCACTATCTCTAACAGGATACTCGTCCAGCACCCAATGCATCAGCGTGAAGTGTGCGGCAAGTCCGGCATGCTCGCCAAAGGCTTCAAAAACAGCTTTTGTAGCATCTGGCGATTTTTCTGTATCAAAGTAACGGGCGACGGCGGCTTGCAATGCGACATCATTATGTGGAACAAAGCGATACTGCCCTGTTGCTCGCGCCACAACGACAGATGCTGTCCAATGCCCCACACCCTTAATTGCCAATAATTTATCGTACAAATCATCCGGCGCTAAATCCTGCCATTCTGATACAGGCAATGTGCCATCCACAATTTGTTGTGCTATCGAAATCAGCAAGTTCATCCGACGAAAAGTGATTTTCAGAGGTTTGAGGTCATCAACGGTCTTGTTGGCAAGTTCTTCAGGGGGCATCAGCACAGCACGCTTTTCATAACCCAAGTTGACAAGTGTCTGTTGGGCGCGTTGGGCGCTCACCCATGAGATATGCTGTTCAATGATGACGAATATCAATGCTTCGTAGAGATTTTCAGAGCGATAAAGTGGCAAACCAAACAAAGGCTCAACAACATACCATAAGGCAGGGGTAGCTTGTGCAAAGGTGTAAAATGCCTCTGTATTGGCGTCTAAGCCCAGCAAATGCCGTAGCTGTTGTCGATGATACGCTTCGTCTTTGGCATTATGGACAACAGCCCTTAGTTGACCATCAGCCCCAACAGAAATATCTACAGCATAGAGGTGATTATCAGAGAAGCGCATATGTCGCATATAATGCCCATCATTGAGCGCAAACAGCGCCCGACGTGGGTAACGCGCATGAATATCGTAAAACAAATCAAAGCGATAGGGCTGTGGCGTCTCTAGTATGAGCGTAATCGTCTGATTAGACACCATTACGCATTACCATCTGGCGCAGGTGCAAGTAGTTCTAAAAGTGTATTTTTGCCTGCCTCATAATCCGTCACACAATCAACGGGCATAATGAACGTGCCACGCGGGCGCTTATCTGTTTCTTGAGCAACAACAGGCACAACAATTTTGCCATTACGCAAAAAATACAGCCGTTCGCCCTGCACTTCGGGGTCTTCCAAACTTTGTGGCGAAACGACCAACACCATCACCCCACAGGAAGTTAAAGCATTGCCTACTTCCGCGCCCCAGTCATTGGTATCGTCTGTATCAATTTCGTCCATAAAAGTCTTCACACCAGCCGCTTGCAAATCCAACGCTACAGATAATGCGAACACACCATCGTGCATGCAATAGCAGATGAACACACCATCCTGCGCCGCTTGACGAATATATTTTGGACGTAGCGATTTTTGCAACGCTTTGATGACGGTCTCATTTTTCGGGTTTTTCTGGAATGCCCGTCGTAGTGCCGCCCGATGTTTTTGTTGTGTTTGAATGTCTACTTGTTCTGCCATTATGCCAACTCCCCTTGTGATAGATACACTATAACAAAAAAAGCACCCCAACAGATAGCCGTCAGGGTGCAATTCAAGTAGTCTTATGCAGTTTTTTACAATGCTGTATCCTTAGTCGCCCGATTCTGGTTGGGCTTCTGGTTCATCAACAGGGGCATCGTCAGTTTCAGTTTCGGTATTGTCATCTACTTTTGCAACTGGCGCAGTGCTAGCAGATTTCGGCAGTGGCTTGGTCGAGATGTTCTCCAATACCTTCTGCTGATTTTCAAAGCGTTGTTGTGCCATCTTGCGCAAATCAGCAACCATATCGGATTCATCTGTAATTTCGATGCCAAGCAAGGTTTCCAGCGCATCTTCCATCGTCAAAACACCAGCCGTCCCGCCGTATTCATCAATCACAAGCAAAATATGCTGTTGATTATTGATAAACTCATCAAATACCGTAGACATTTCTTTTGTTTCTGGCACAGCTTCAATTGGACGTTTCAAGTCTTCCAGCGTTTTATCTTGTCCACCTGTTGCATAGGCACGGTATAACTCATTCCGCAAGACAAAGCCATCAATATCGTCCATATTTTCGGTGTAGATAGGCAAACGTGAATAGGGAATCGTGCTATGCGAATCGACAATTTCAGCAACGGTATTCTCTTTCTGGAATGCCAAGACAACCGTGCGCGGTGTCATGATGTCTTGCACCTGCACGCGCTCTAAGTGAAAGAGATTGCGTAGGATACGGTCTTCGCGCTCAACCAGTGCGCCTTCATTCGCGCCAATACGTGCCATCGCTTCAATTTCGAGACGGCTAATTGTCGGAATTTCATCACTAGATTTGAGCATTTGCGTGGTTTTTTCCAGCAACCAAACCGCAGGAAATAACAACCAAACCAATGCCTCAATGCCATAAGCGGCAAAACTATTTAGTTGCTTCCAGTAGGTCGCACCAATTGTTTTCGGGATGATTTCTGAGAAAACAAGAATGAGTACCGTCAGAATGGCACTAATCACACCAAACCATGCCTCCCCAAAGATAGCAACGGCTTCTGCACCTGCCCCCGCCGCGCCAACGGTGTGCGCAACCGTGTTCAGCGTCAGAATAGCCGAAATAGGGCGTTCCACATCTGCTTTGTGTTTTTGCATCAACAGCGCACCGCGACCACCACCTTCCGCTTCCATCTGTACATGCGAATGCGATGTTGAAAGTAGAATCGCCTCTAGTACACTGCACAAAAAGGATAAGCCGAGCGCAATACCGATATAAAAAAGTAATCCTCCCCATGTGCCGGCAGCATTTCCAGATGCGCCACCCACGGCAAGGATAGGTAGAAAGTCTGTGATTAGTAATTCAGGTAAGGGTATCATGATCCATCGGAGATAATTAAAACATTAGTCACAGGATAGCACACTTTGGCAATTTAACAACAAGAAGCTACTGCCAGCACAAAATACTCACATTTCATAACGCATGTGCCAGACAGTACGATGTGGGCGAAAACGATAGTCTGTCAGCAAGGCACTCACGGCTTCATCGTCGTATGGATGTTCCAGCAGAAAGCCCCCGTTGTTATACAAACGAAGCGCATTTACAAGCAATGCCTCTGCTGGATGAATGCCCCCAACCGGATGTCGCATCAATGTCAGTTGTGTACGCCGTAAAACTGCCCCACGCTCAATCCATAGGGAAGCCAACAATGACCCATCACCTGTGCTGTCATCACGCACGATGAGCTTCTGCATTGATGATAGCGAAAACAAGGTCTTTATATCTTTCCAAAAAGTCGGACGGAAGCTCTTTTCTGTGAGCGGTTTAAGCCAGCCGATGCCACCTTTATCATTAGCGCGTGTTTCTTGTGCCAACACCAATTCGGCTTCCCATTCATGGCGACGTGGCTTGGTGATGAAAAAGCCATCCAGTTCACGCTTAAATGGGGGCATAGCAACAAACGAGCTACGTGTCCATTTCGTGAATGCCCGCAAGCGTTGAAAATGGAGTGTTTCATATAGATGAATCGCATGATGATTATCATAATCAACCTGCAATAGTACCTGCTCGGCTTGTTTCTCGTGGCGCAAAAATGCCAAGCTCCGTTCCATTAGCAAACGGGCAATCCCGCGCTTCCGGTAATCAGGGTGTGTTCCCACATTTGCAATCATCCATACATTCTGCGCGCCATTGGATAAACGCGCAGGATAAATAGAGACATTGCCAACCAGTCGATCATCTTCAATCCACACAAAACCCTGACTAATGCCTACAATCAAATCATTAAGTTGCCCCAAAAAACGTAAGCCGGCACCCAGTTTGCTCATATAGCGCATCTCGCGGATTGCCGCCTTGCCGTTTTCGTCCATGCGCTCATGAAAGACCATCTCAATCAAATCTGCGAGTGGTGCGAGGTCAGTTTCAATATTTACAGGACGAATGAAGCTAGAATGATGATTGCTCAAGAGGGGTATCGTCTTCCTGGATGTTCAGCGAATAACTATCGGTAGCCGTTTCTTCGGACAAGATGCTCCGCATTATAACGCAAGGATTTCGTTGAAAACATTCTCACTCTCAAGACAACTTTTAACGTAAAATCGGGCAAATATCGTTATAAAATTGTTTAAATTAAAGAATTAAGGTTTCTCCAGCCATTTTCATGCTACACTATCTAAGAACGATAAAGTTCAATCATACTTTATACCTTTGGAGGTATCATTATGTTGTATCGCCCACAAAACGAAGAGGGTCAAGGTCTCGTAGAATACGCCCTTATCCTCGTCTTGGTTGCAGTCGTTGTGATTGCTATTCTTCTGCTTCTCGGTCCAGTGGTTGGTAACGTGTTCTCCACGATCACCGCTAACCTCTAAGACTGAGGCAGTACCGATACGGAAAAGGCAGCCTGTGTGGTTGCCTTTTTTTGTATCAGGCGCTTGCATCTTACCTGTATCAGGTTTGTGTTCATAAACTATTACATAAGATTATGATGTGATAGCTTTACATCTTACCTCAATTCATGATACAGTAAGGTATAGAGATGTAAGACCTGCAATCTCAACTATCATTTCATTCGGAGGTATCATTATGTTATACCGTCCAAACCGAGATGAGGGTCAAGGTTTAGTAGAATATGCTCTTATCCTTGTCTTGATCGCAGTGGTCGTGATTGCAATTCTTATCGTTTTCGGTTCTCAGTTGGGAAACACATATTCCACGATTATCGACACGATAGAAAGCGCAATATAAGACAGTGGTCTTATCGAAAAGGTGATGGAAGTTTCCATCATCTTTTCCCTTTAATAAAATATTCATTCTATCCCCCACGAAAACCCTACGCAGTGTGCCACAAATCATCACATCTTGAACTGCTTCCATTTCTGTTTTAGAACTATAGAGTAAATTGAACACGATACTTAACCTCGCATGTCAAAATGGCGGGGATATTACCTTAGGAGACACAGTTTATGGGTCAATATAACCGCCTCGGCAAACGACGTGCAACTGGCGCATGGCAATGGCTCGTCGTTGGCTTTTTTCCAGGCTTGCTTTGCGGTAGCTTAATCATTTTTGCGATGTTGTTCACAGGTTTTTTAGACGGCTTCAGCGCACAACCAGAAGTTGTCGAAATTACTGCCCCACCCGTTCAAATTGTGCAGGTTGTCACCTCAACACCCGACCCAGCCGCAACAGAAGCGGTGATGGTCGTCACGGCAACTCCTGACGAGAATGCCGTCGCACAAAGCGAAACAACAAGCGATGAAAACACAGATACAGGTGATGAAACAACATCAGATACCACTGACACACAAGACACAGGTACATCTGCTATTGTGCAACCATCGCTTACACCCTTCACAGCGGCAAATACAGCCGTTGCGGTCAATAGCGATACCAACACAACAGACAACGCAGATGCACAAGCCGCTGCCGAAACAGAAGCTGTTCAACCAACCCCTGTCCCACAGAGCAACCCAGCTAGTGCCGATACCACTGGTGGCGCGGGTATTCCAGCACAATTAGCCGCCATAGCTGGTAATCTCGTACAAGTCTCAGGTGGACAATTCACAATGGGCGCTGACCAGCTAGAAATCATCCAAGCGGTTGAAAGTTGTGTCAATCGTGATGGCGGTCTATGTCAGGTATCTTATGGCGATGATTCCCGTCCACAAGTACAAGTCCAACTCGATACCTTCTGGATGGAACAGAACGAAGTCACATTCGAGCAATACGTCGCCTTTTTGAATTACCAAAATTCACAAGGCTTACGTCATACGGGAGGATGTAGTAACTTGCTGTGCATCCAAACCCAGAATGAACGTCCAAACGCGGCTGTCATTGCGTGGGATGGTGCAAATTACTTCGTACCTGCGAATTTCCAAGCTGTTCTCAACCACCCCGCTTACGGTGTGACATGGTATGGCGCACAAGCCTATTGCAATGCACTCGGGCGTCGTCTGCCAACCGAAGCAGAATGGGAATATGCGGCACGTAGCGGTGGAAACACCGTCATCTACCCTTGGGGCGATAGTTGGAGCTTGGAACTCGCTAATGTGCGTATTCCAGCCATTGAAGGCTCTGGCGGCGCAACCGAAGCTGTTGATTCGCGTATCGGTGGCGTAAATTCACTTGGTCTGACGCACATGGCAGGCAATGTTGCAGAATGGGTATTTGACCTCTACGACCCTGTATATTACCAAACACTCAGCCAGCAACAACAAGCCACCGGACAACCTGTGGTTAATCCACAAGGTCCATTGGGTGGTACACAGCGCGTCTTGCGCGGTGGCTCGTTCGATACCCCACCCTTCTTTGCGCGTACTGTACATCGTCAGGCATGGTTCCCTGCACCAGAAGATGACAATGGTGATTTCCCACTATGGGTAGGCTTCCGCTGTGCATCCGATACAGGTCCACAAACCAACACACCCAATGCAGGCAGTCCAGTAGACCCAGCTTCTTTGCAAGCGACGATTCCGGCATCTGGTAGCACAGATACCAACGCACAACCCACATTAGCTGCCCCACCTGCTACTGAAAGCAGTGAAAGCGAAAGTGGCACAGACGAAGATGACCGTGGCTAAATACAGTTAACATAAATACAAAAAAGGATGGCAAACTTTGCGCCATCCTTTTTGATTACTTTCTTAGTCGTCACACTCTAGCCTTACAAAACCATCAACTCCGGCATGTAACGCCCTGCATATGCCAGTTGCTTATCGAGATAAAATTCAACCGTATAGGCTTCTTCGCGTGGTAAATTTACAACGAGGTCACGCTGAGGCAACACATCGTCTTCGCGCCATTCGACCACACCACCATCACTATAAGTAATTTTCGCAGAGGCAACAAAAGGCTGACAATCCACTTGGCACGGGTTAAAGCGCAAGCGGATTTGATCCGGCTGGAGCGACGCATTCTGCACATAGAGCCGTTTATTGTTGAACAGATGGTAATCCGTGCGTGCCGTAATTTTATCGCGCCATTTGTGCCATACCTCGGTTGGCATCAGCGTTTGGAGCGTTTCATACTCTGCTTCACTACGTACCCAAATGAGTTGCAGTGCCTCTAAGCCGATTTTGTCCGGTAGCAATACTTGTGCCTCACGATAGCGCATGATTTCTTCGCGCTCATCGTAGGTGAACCACGAATCATGATAAATTTGCTCAAAAGGCAAATCACTGAAATAAGCAGGTGTGGAGAAAGTCTTGCCTGTCTGTGCCGGATTGCCATCTGCAAACCGCGCTTCTGGTTGCAAAATCACGGCTTCCAAATCGAATAGCAGATAAACGGGTATCGGCGCATAATTATCTGGCACACTCGCCAACACACTACGGAAACCCTCTGCATGATACAAATCTGGTGTGCGCGGACGAAAATACAGGTTTACTTCTCTATCCCAACGCGACGCAAAATCGCCACCCTGCCCAACTTTAGAGCGCAATTCACCCGCTTGCAGAACATCTACGACATTCTCTAAATCGGTGAAGTGAAAGAGGAAATAAGGCCACCAGAAACGCGCTCCCAGCCAAGGCTCTTGGCGCAATTGACGCAAAAAGCGACGGTAGCCAGGCGCAGTCCGTTTTTCGTCACTATACCCAACTTCATCGACGTCCGGCACAGCGACAGGGGCATACGGTGTCGGCGACATTCCCCCGCCTTGCCCATATGAGGCAACACTCGGCGCTTTGAAGGCAATCCCAGCCGTGATGTCACTCAGTAAGTCGCGGAACATCTCATCGTAGCGTGTGCGGTCTGTGAAATCGAGGTAATTGAGGTGTTCGAGGTGCAAAGGAACTTCTGCACCTTCAATGACCATCAATGGCACAACCCGTTTACCTTTACGCATGGCTCGTAACTGCTCCGCCCGACACCATTGCGAATGAAAAGAGGCGGGACTGAGCAAGCTAATCATAATGTGGCTATGTTCGATAGCGTCTTCAATCTGTTGCGACCAATCCGCGCCACCCGGAATCTCGTTTAAATCTAGCCAGACGCTATAACCAACGCCCATCAGGTCGTCACGCAAGCGCATTGCCAATTCACGCGAATCTTTACGTCCATAAGAGATGAAAATATTGGTGGCATGGGTCGCCATGAAAGTGTGTCCTCGTTTATTGTTATGCTGACGGATGAAGAATCATAAATTCTTTTTGTGCGAGCGTCACTACGTCTACGCCCGTTCTATTACATGACCGATTTAGTTTCCAGCAAATGGTTGTGTTATTTCGGGAGCGCACACAGGCACTCCCCTACAGAAACAGGGCGTGTGTAGGGGCGAACCCTATGTGGTCGCCCGCTAAGATACAGAAAATGACATCAAGAACCTTTTTGGTCGAGTGCTATTTTTTGGACAGATATAATTTTAAGATAATTCGCTGTCCATGAGTGCAGAGACCTCTATCGTGTCATTCTTACGGTCAATCGGCGGTACGTACTGCAAGCCTGTGACCACTGTTCCATCTTGGCGTTCCATCTGCAATGGGCGCAACCATGATAATTGTGATAGTAAGGTCATAATGTAGCCAGCGTGTTCTTCGAGTCCAGCTGGCAAGTTATGAGGCATGATATACCCTGCCCGCCGACTATAATGCCAAAGGTCACGCAATTGGGTTTCCGGCAAGAATATCGTGTTGCCATCGCGGGGTGTGATTTTCAAGCTCACGCGCTGACGCCCTTTTGCCTCTGTAGCCACTGCTTGAAATGGCAAGCGCAAGCTCTTTTTAGTTGTACCACGCACCACAGCGAATAATTCTTCCCAAAACTCCTCAAATGTCACGGTACGTGGCAAACCCGTTAGCCAATTTTTCATCGCACGGGTATTGCGACGTTGGTCGGCTGTCTTTTCTGTATGGATATGCACGAAAACTGAGATTGGCAAGGGGTCGAGATAGCTTTCCATAAGCGGGTTTACATCGTCCCAAGCAAGTTCATCTTCGTTAGTTGTGCCAAGTGCCGGAAAAGAAATCGACGTGATGCCCTGTTCCGCATAGATGCGCACAAACTTTTTCAGCCCTGCTTCGATATGGTCGAGGCTTGCTTCGGCACGGAAATGGCGTTTGGTTGGGAAATTGAGTATCCATTTGTGGGGCGTGCGATAGAGCATCAATTGCCCGACGGCAAATTCATCACGCTGGCAGAGGTCACGATATTGTTTGTACATCGCAGGAAAAAAGCGTTTGAAGTCGTGCGCTGTACCCGACCCCATCGTGCCGACGGTGTTCACTGGATTCACCAGCACCCGCGCCGGACTATAAAATAAATCGCCATGTACATAGGTAATCATAAACACCCCACTATTGCCAACGATGAATTACTGATATATGTGACTGTTAGTCAATCAAAAAGTTTCAAACGTTATTTTCTTTACCTCAGCAGGCAAACATACAGGTTCCCACCCCACACACACGGTTATTTGCGTAGGGGAGGGAGTGCCTATGTGCGCTCCCGAAATAATGTAAATATGTCATAGAATCTATACTCGTCATGTACTATGACACGCATCATCATGAAAGAGAAGAAAATACCTGCAAAAATCAGTGTAGAACACAATTTCTATTATTGCAAGCAAAAACGGATGAGCAATGCTCATCCGTCATGTTAAATCTATATGAGGTGTGCTGTCAATTTAGCTATCGCTTGCTGCACTCACATCCGTAAACAATGAGAATGAATCGAGCAATTCACGCGCATCTACTAATGCAGGGTCAGCATCTTCTGCTGTAATGTCTACTGCGTTCAAATCGGTATCAGTAACATCCGTGAGCAACACATTTGCGATATGCGTTTGGTCTGTGCCATTGAGCAAGAGAACCGCCCCACTCTGCGTTGGACCTTCAACTGTTGGTACGGTATATGCCACACGGAAACCTGTACTGCCGAATTGCTCAACCGTTTCCACACTCAGAACAGTTACACCAGAGCGCAAGCCTGTTACATAAGCACTAGCTGCATCTTCACTGTCGATAACACCCTCAGCAACTTCAACACGCAATTGTGCGCCCAAGCCTTCAACAGATGTTGGCACGCCTGCACCTTCATCTACCACACGCCAGCCGTCAGGGAAGCGAATGAGGTGATTACTACTTTCGTCGTAGTAACCTTCCCATTGCAGGGGTGCGCCGACGTAGCGTTCGATGATTTCAAAGGATTCGACTTGATTTTCTAAGATGTATTGCATCACATCCGATGCGTTTGATGGTGTTACAACGCGAATAGTATAAATCCATGTGCCATCGGTGAAGGCAACTTGACGTGCGACATAATCCTGGCGCCCACTCTCCAAGCTGAAATCCATCACCAGTTGGTCATCTTGGACAACGCGCTGGTCTTCACTCCAAGGACTATAGCCAGTCCATGATTGGCGTAACCATTCTTGAGTAAATTGTTCGCCGAGTGCTTGCGGGCTACCGAGCGAAATTTGGTCAGTTGGTCGGATAACACGCATCTCAACGACGCTCAGTGTCTCTGGGTTTTCCATAGTGACTTGCACTTCGCCACTGTTATTGGTTTCGCCCGTCAGTTGGAAGCCCGTTGGCATAGCCGAACGAAACAAACCAGACGGATGCAAGTAGCCATCTGAAAAGCCAATCGACGTGGTATCCGGCACAGGTGGCGGTGTCGGGGGAGGTACATCTGTTGCACGCGGTTGCACTTGTGGGTTCGCTACATTTTGACTGAGTAAAGGCAACGCAAGGCTCGCAACCATAATGAAGGATAAGAAAATCCCCAAGCCCAACGTCACACGTTGTTGCCATGTATCTGCACGCATGGTAAAGAATCTCCGAAAAGGTTAATAGTACAAAACGGGCGTTATCATACCTGATAAGCCGTCATGTGTTAAGCAAGATTTTCATAGGCAGAGATATATCAATTTCCTAACTTGACATCGCACCCTTTTTGACCCATACTGACCTACAATGAATAATCAAAAGAGGTCATGATAGGTCAAAATGTGTAATTACACGTATAATCTGACCACAAGCGTGATCTTTCTGTTCGTATCATCACTTGGAGAGATACATGACCACCCCAAACACACACACGTCTTACACCTTGCCGGCTGGGATAACCACACGCCCGCTCACGCTCGAAGATGCAGAAATCGTCGCCCAATTTTCTGATGCTCATAATGCGGCTAAAGGCTATCCCAGTGTCGCAGATGTCGAAGATATTAAAGTTGATTGGCAAGCGCCTAAGTTCAACCTCGCGGAGTCATCCCTTGCTATTTTTGCCGAAGATGGCGAACTCATTGGGTATGGCACACTCTGGGATAATTCGGAGATTCCTGTCAAACCACGCCTCAATTGGGTCGTGCGCGATGATCTTTATGGCAGTGGCATTGACCAATACCTTATGCAATGGCTGGAAAATAAAGCAGAGCGCGTTATCGAAAAATGTCCGCCAGATGCAAAAATCACAATCGGCATGAGCGTTCTCGAAGGCTACCAAAAACGCATGGATGCTATTGCATCGGCTGGTTATGAACATAAGCGCAGTTGGTATCGCATGCTTATCGACATGACCGAACAACCCCCTGCCCCCTCTCTGCCAGAAAATATCCTCATGCGCCCAATGAATTACCCAGATGAGTTTCGTGATGTTGCCATTGCAGACCGCGACGCTTTCCGCGACCATTACGGTTATGTGGAAGAACCGATTGATGAGATGGTCAAAGAATGGCAATACTACATCGACAAAGACCCGATTTTTACCCCAGATGTTTACCATATCGCTGTAGATACCAACACAGGGCAAATCACTGGGGTCTGCTTATGTCGTATGGAGCAATGGGGCAAACCAGATACTGCTTATGTTGAATCCGTCGGTGTTATCCCTGCCTATCGTCGTCAGGGGATTGCACAGGGGATGCTCTACCATGCGTTTAACGACTTCTGGGAACGTGGGCGCAAGAAAGTCGCGCTTCATGTCGATGCTACCAGCCTGACAGGGGCAACCCGCCTCTATGAGCGCGTCGGCATGCACGTTGCGGAAAATTGGATGTCCTACAACAAAGTATTACGTGATGGCGTATCCTACACCACTGAAAAACTCGGTGATAACCAAGAGCAAAGCGAATAAATAGTCGCTAGACAGTAAATATAACCAAGATAAAAGAGACATCACAAATAGATGATGTCTCTTTTCCTATATTAACGCTGTACCAGATACAAAATCCCCAATAACAAAACCGACCCTACAAAAGCTGAAATCAGGTCATTGGCACTGATAACCACATCAGAGGCGATATTGATATTCAGCGCACTGAAAAGAAAGCCACCGACCAGCGCACCCAATAATCCCAACACAATATTGGATACATCACTGAATCTGCGTTTGCGTCCGCTGACGACCCGCGCAGCCAACGCCCCGGCAATCGCACCGATGATGAGCCAAACAACGAGCTGACCAAAAGTAATGGAAAAAGACCCTACTGTGAGCATGTAACGTTCCTTTTTTGTATGTTTTCGTTTTATTTATGTTATACACATTATGTTATACATTACAAATATTGCATAATATAGCCATTCCTACTCATATGACAATTGCTACGAGGTTTGCGATTTTTTACAGTTATAACAAATCATAAACTTTCCATGAATATTGACGTTATTTAATGTAATACAACCATCTAATGTTACTAGTACCATAGTACTTTTTGAAAAATCACGCACGAAACTTGCTTAGTTTACTTGTATACTGAAGACAATTATTAACCTTCGATTGATTTCAATCATTATTAATCAATGAAGTCAATCAAAGATAATATCCCGAAATATCATCAAATTTATCCGAAAGGGATGCAACATGAACATACACAATAGGAATGGCTGGTCAGGACAAGCGCTTGTCGAATACACCGTTCGCTGGGCATGGATGGCAATTTTCCCATTTGCCTTCTTAGTCTGGTTTGGTTTAGCCGTAGCAGATTCGTACCAAGAAGTTAACGACTGCTTTGAAGGCGCTACACAAGGCATCGCATGTGAGGCGACAGGTGGCGATGAACCACCCCCACCTCCACCAGGAGATGACAATGAGTCATCTAACGACAACGGCGGGGATAATTCCTCGAACAATAGCAATAACAACAGCAACAATAATAGCAATAACAATGACAATGGAGGCGATGATTCCTCAAATAACGACTCCAGCAATAACAATGGGGATGACAACAATAACGGCGGTGGCGATGATGGTGGTGACGATGACACCCCACCTGGCGACGGCTCCAACGACTCCAGCAATAACAATAGTAACAATAGCAACACGGGCAATGACGAATGCCCTGCTGACATCGACTTCAACTCATTGGCGGCTGGTACGATTCTAACCAACCAGTTCCCAGGCGTGGTCATCTCCACAATGGACGATGCAAACCATCCAGCCATGATTTTCGATAGTAGCAACCCAAGTGGTGGCGATTTCGATCTCGGTACACCAAGCACCCTGTACGGTGGTCCTGGCTATGACAACGGTCACGGTTCTGCTGAAGCGGCTGCATCCAATGATACTGCACTTGGCAACTTGATTATCATCTCTGAGGATGGCGACACAAGCGACCCAGATGATAATGCAAGCGGTGGTACACTGTATTTCGACTTTGACAATTCTACCAATGTTAGCTACATGTACTTTGTAGATGCTGACAATCCTGTAGGTGCTGCACTCGTAACCTTGCGTAGTCAAGATGGTACGATGCTTGCGCAACGTCAAGTACAACCACCAGCAGAAGGTGGCGGTAACGGTGTCTTCCGTCTCGACTTCGAGCAAACAGGTGTTTACCAAATCGAAGTATTCTTCAATGGCGTAAGTGGTGCAATTGCTTCGGTATTCTTCTGCGAACCACCCGTTACAGAAGATGATACGGTTGACTCAACAACCCCACCCTACGCCCTAGAATGTGGCGACATGATGCCAGTCATTATCGAACCACAAGAAAACAATGCACAGCATGTTATGGTGCAATATCCGATTGAATGTGATGCTAATGGTAACTACATTCCAGTAGCACCAGGCACATCCAACATGAGAATGTCAAGCAGTGACAGCACTTACTTCCGTGCGACACTTTCAGGGCATCTGACAGGCACATTCAATGCTTGGTGTGTAGACTACGATAATCCGATCAACTTCGATCAAGACTACACAGGCGATAACTATGGCTCACCAGATGTTAGTGTAGACCGTCCAGAGAACTTGCCACTGGTTGCATGGCTCATCAATGCCAACTTGCAAGGTCAAGGCTACACAGTTGCAGATATTCAGGGTGCAATCTGGCTCTTGCTTGATACGACACCTATCAATCGCTCAGACTTGGGTTCAGCATCAGAAGAACTGGCTGCAATGGCAGAACAAAATGCCGGCGATTCAAGCACAGATGCAACCCTCACCATCAACGAAGATGCCGGTGGTAATGTTGGCAACAACATGCAAACAATCGCAGTCGGTGCTGTTGAGGATGGTAGCATTAGCTCTGGTAGCAGTAACCGTATCAACTATGCCCTAACACTCACAGATGGTCAGCTTGTAGATATTGACCTCGAAAACGTAAGCGGTATTGACCCTTACCTGCGTGTATACAACAGCGATGGTACAGTATTGCTGGCACAAAATGACGACGTCGCTTGGCCCGACAACTCGAACTCACGTATCTCCGACTTCACAGTCTCAGGTGGTGGCACGGTTGTCATCCAAGTTGGTACATTCAATGATGCTAGTTCTGGTACATACCGTCTGACCGTTAGCGAGCAAGGCAGTTCGGGCAACACAGGAACTGACAACAGTGGCAACTCGGGAAATGACAATAACAACAATACCCAGAACAATAATGGTTCTATCACAGGTCTAACGCTTATCGACACAAGTGATAACAGCAGTGCAGGTGCTGTTACAAGTAGCCCTATCAATTTGGATGATGGCTACGCTATCCGTGCCGATACATCCGGTGATATTGGTAGCGTCCGCTTCTTCATCGACGGTAGCGCAATCCAAACTGAGAGTGCCGCTCCATATGCTATTGCAGGCGATAGCAGTGGCAACTTCAACGACTGGGACTATTCACCTGGTACATACACCCTTGAAGTCATTGCCTACTCACGAGGTAGTGGCAACGGTGATGAAGTTGATAGCTATAGCACCCAAATCACCATCATTGATGATAGTATGGTTCCAAGCATGGTTATCAGCTCACTTGATGCTGACCCGCGTCATCGTAACAACAACAACTGGCGTCTCTTCGTAACAGTCACCGTTGTTGATGAAACTGGCGCAGCAGTGCAAGGTGCAAGAGTGAACGGTACATTCGATGAAACAGGACGTACACGCACCTGTACAACAGATGCAAGTGGTCAGTGTGAAATTCACAGTGGTAACGCACGTTACGATAGCGTGGATGACATAACACTCACTATCAACAGTGTTACACAAGGAAATGACGATCCCTTCTCTAGCGAAGATAGCCAAATGAGCGTCACGGCAAGCCAGCCAGAATAATGTCATAAGCAATAACACACTTAGCCCCTATCAGCGACACTGATAGGGGCTTTTTTTATGGGTGAGCATTATGTATGTATGCGCTAGAATAGGAAGCATACACACACAAACTAGGATTCTTACAATGACCAGCCAAACAACGATTGAACAACTCAGTACGCGCCTGAGCAATGATGAGCGTGCTGAAAAATATCGCGCACATAATCAGGTATTGCTCCAAGAATTACGCGAAACCCTCGCACAGATTCGGCAAGGCGGGGATGAAAAATATCAACAACGGCATCGTGAACAGGGCAAACTCTTTGTCCGTGACCGCATCGACACCCTGTTAGATGATGGTTCGGCATTTTTAGAAATTGGCGCACTCGCCGCGCATGAGGTCTACGATACATGGACACCTGCCGCAGGTGTTGTCGCAGGAATCGGGCGCGTATCCGGTGTGGAGTGCATGATTATCGCCAATGATGCGACTGTCAAAGGTGGAACATATTTCCCGCTGACGGTCAAGAAACATCTCCGTGCGCAACAAATCGCGCTAGAAAATCATTTGCCCTGTATCTATCTCGTTGATAGTGGGGGGGCATTTTTGCCGATGCAAGACGAAGTTTTCCCTGATGAAGATGATTTTGGGCGCATCTTCTACAACCAAGCGCGAATGAGTGCAGAAGGCATCCCACAATTGAGTGCCGTCATGGGCAGTTGTACAGCTGGAGGTGCCTATGTGCCTGCTATGAGTGACGAAACCATCATCGTCAAAGGCACAGGCACGATATTCTTAGGGGGTCCGCCACTCGTAAAAGCCGCGACTGGCGAAGAAGTGACAGCCGAAGAACTCGGTGGCGCAGATGTGCATACACGGGTATCGGGTGTCGCTGACCATTATGCAGAAGATGATGAACACGCCCTGCAAATCATGCGTGATATTGTCGCCACCCTCAATTATCGCAAAAAAGTTGACCTCGATGTGACAGCACCCGAACCCCCTGCCCATGACCCTGACGAACTCTATAGCATCATCCCTGATACCTTCCGCGAGAGTTACGATGTGCGCGAAGTCATCGCACGGATTGTAGACGGCAGTCGTTTTCGGGAATTTAAGCAAAATTATGGCACAACCCTCGTAACAGGCTTTGCCCGCATCGAAGGCTACCCAATCGGCATCATCGGTAATAATGGCGTGCTATTCAGCGAAAGTGCGCTCAAAGGCGCTCATTTCATTGAGCTTTGCACGGCACGCAATATCCCCTTGCTCTTTCTACAAAATGTAACGGGCTTCATAGTCGGCAAAGCCTATGAAGCAGGGGGCATTGCCAAAGATGGCGCGAAAATGGTACACGCGGTTGCTAATGCTAATGTGCCAAAATTCACGGTGGTCATCGGAGGCAGTTTTGGCGCGGGCAATTATGGCATGTGCGGACGCGCCTACTCACCACGTTTCTTGTGGATGTGGCCCAACAGCCGGATTAGCGTCATGGGGGGTGAACAAGCCGCGAATGTCTTGCTAACAGTCAAACGTGACCAACTAGCACGGCGCGGACAAGCAGATATGACAGCAGAAGAACAAGATGCGTTCAAAGCACCCATTCTCGAAAAATACGAACGGGAAGGCTCGCCCTACTATAGTTCAGCCCGTCTATGGGACGATGGCATCATCGAACCGGCACAGACGCGCCGTGTGCTTGGATTGGCACTCTCCGCCGCGCTCAATAAGCCGACGCAGGAGACAACCTTTGGCGTATTCAGAATGTAGGCAAACCTTAATGTATGTATCGCTGACAATCGTGCAAGATATAACTATCAACAACACACTTTCAAACATGCGATACATACACAGCATGAAAGATAAGGTATGCAGACAACGCAAGAGACGCCATCTGAACTAAGACCAGAACAAGTGCGCATGATACAGGTTGGAACCATCATCGCCCTAACAGCCTTCATTGTCCTGACTGTTCACTTTACGATGCCAAATCGTACAGGATGGGATTTTCGCACGAACCTTCATGGACCTGCGTTCATGGTTGCAGAAGGCATGAGTGCCTATGATACAAGGATCACTGGCTATCCCGATGGCGTCTGGTTCCCAACAATTGTCGGACAATTTTTCTGGTTGGGTTGGCTACCGCTAGATATGGCGACTGTTGCATGGACAGTTGCAACAGCTTTCGCATTTCCATTCGCGTTGTTCTTGATAATGCCCCGTAATCCATCCCCCATCCTACTCGGGACATTGATGTTACTCATACCTATATTTCCACCTTTTAACTATCACTACGCATTAGCACAAGTTAGTGTCTACACCATGCTCTTGTTAATACTTGCTTGCATTTCTCTAGAGCGTGAGAAATATATCTTAGTTGGTATATTATTTGGTTTAGCAAGTGGTAAACCACAGTTAATTCTGTTGCCTGTGCTAGGCTTTGCGATAGCACTATGGCGAATGGGTGGTTGGCAAGCATGGCTTAAAGTAATTATCGCTGGCGCACTCACAGGTATCCTATCCCTTGTTCCTCTATTCATAGCCGATCCCAATTGGTTAACCGATTTTTTCGCTACCGTTGATAACATTCCCGAATGGCAACGTCCCTCTTATCTCGATTTGTTCGTCATAAACTTTGGCAGTATCGGGAATTATATGTTTGCTGTGCTTTGCACAGTGATAATTGCAATAAATACTTGGATATGGTTCAAATTACCACTCAGGCTTGCTTTCTTATGGTGCATGACATTGAATCTCGTCGCTATCCCGCTAGTGTGGTCGTGGGATTTTGTCATGCTATTACCACTCTACGTTTACTATCTGCTTGACTTGAAATCTGTTGTCGCACGTATTTTGCTCATCATTTTATTCTCGGTGTGTATCATTGCCAGTATTGGTGTAAATACATTCCTAGGAGAAGCCTATTATCATTGGTGGATTCCAACATTCATGATTCTCAGCATACTCATTGCTATAGGTGTAGAACGCTATTTTTCACCAAAGCCCGAAACACACTCTGAAGCACGCAATGAGCAAAGCACGCTGGTCAGAAACCTGTTGTCGAAAAGTAACTGAGGGGATCAAGGCATAAAGTTGTAAATCTTTTGTTACCAATCCATACCAAATACTAACTTACAGGCGCGAATATGGTACATTTGGAAAGCATTTATTTTAGTTGGGGACGAATATCATGTCAGACGCACGGGCATCATTCGATATTCTCGTAGTAGAAGATACGCCTGCGATGGCGAAACTCACCCTCATGACCCTGCAACGCGGTGGTTTTTCTGCCGTGCATGTAGAAGATGGTGAAACGGCTATCGAATTTTTAGGTAAGCAAATACCTCATCTTATTTTGCTCGACCTCAATTTACCTGGTTTGAGTGGCTGGGATGTGATGGAATACCTCACTGCCGAACACGCTGATAGTGAGGTAAAAGTCATCGTCACCACAGCTTATGGCGATGCTGCAAATCGCGTCGTCGGCAAATTGCGGGAAGTGCATAAGTATATGGTCAAGCCGTTTAAACCACTCGAACTCATTGCGACGGTGGAAGGCGCACTTGGCATAGAGGCTTCGTGATATAACAGGTAATCTATCGCTACACGAAAAGGCATATCATGCTGGTGATATGCTTTTTTGTTATACTGTATGGAAAGTTCATCTGATGTAGAGGACACCCCGCCATGCACCCAAAACGCAGGCGCAAAATTCGCTGGCAACAAAAACGCGCCACTACATGGTCAGCCAAGCCAACACCCAAAAATGCACAAGCACAGTATTTGAGTGGATTGAATGTGTTGCAAGAATTACAAGACCACGCCAACGACTATTTAGCAAGTAAGTTAGTCTATGGTCCTGGCACTTTTGCAGGTGACGGTTGGGCAAGTGCGTTGGTCTGGTATCGGCACAAAGGTTACCAGCATTTCAAATCCATGATACTCTTTGGCGTCTGGGTATACGATAACGCCAATGACCGTCAGGTGATCATCGCAAAAAAACCGCTTCAATTTCAAGCGGCTCATTTCAATCCTGAATCGTATTTTGCTGTCATCCAGCGTGATTTTAGGTCATACTACAATGATGATGGTAGCCCGCCTGATGAACAAGGCATCCTCTGGCAGGCATCCGCTACCGAAACAACACGCTTAGATATGCGTCGCACAGTAGCCGATGCCCTCGTCAAAGCCTTAAAGACGCTCGCTAGTGACGATGCGCTTACGAATTAGAAGTTGTCGATAAAATCACCGACTTCATCAATGATGTTGTTACCGCCATCACCGCCATCATCGTAAATACGGTCATAATCATCACCACGCCGTCTATCGCGGGCGCTACCAATCGACCCCTGTGGCACGTAGGTATCACTTGGACGCGGACGACTGCGCAAGCTCGGGCGATTTTGACCTAAGCCTTGATTCTGTCCCTGCGGATTCTGATTGCCGAATTGCTGTTGCTGGTTATTGAACTGCCCTTGATTCGGGTTCTGCGGGTTAAATTGCGGGGGCTGTTGCCCTTGCGCATTGAAATTACCCTGTTGTTGATTTCCAAACTGATTGGGCGGTTGGTTGTTGCCAAACTGATTCTGATTACCCTGCTGTTGATTTCCAAACTGATTGAACTGTGGCGGACGTTGCCCACCCGCTTGCTGTGTACCAAACTGGTTTTGCTGGTTGCCAAACTGATTGGGCGGTTGGTTGCCAAACTGATTCTGATTACCCTGCTGTTGATTTCCAAACTGATTGAACTGTGGCGGACGTTGCCCACCTGCTTGCTGTGCGCCAAATTGATTCGGCTGTTGGTTGCCAAACTGATTCTGTTGACCACCAAACTGATTCGGCTGATTCGTAGCTGGCGCTTGCGGAAACTGTGGATTGCTACCCGCATTAAAGGGGCGCGATGGCGAAAGCGAAGGCGTACTCGGTTGAAAACCGCTATTGCCACTCTGTTGCGCCTGCGAATTAAAATTAGAGAATTGTCCGCGTGGGCGCAATGACGCCTGTTGCGGTTGTGCAGATTGCGCCCCAAATTGATTATTGCCGAGTGACTGTGTACCGAATGACTGTTGTTGCATCGGCGGGAAATCGGGAATGTTGCGCCCACTGCCAGCAGGTGCTTGTTGTGCTGATTGTGCTTGCATGGCATTCGCGCCCAATACTGAGCCTGTCGTGAGGGCAGCAGCTTGTGCTTGGTTAGGCGCAGGGAAATCGAGATTCCGCGCTCGTTGACGCAAAGATTGACTGGTAGCGACTTGCTGACCATCTGCGCCTTCTATGCCACGTTTGCGTGCGGATGCGCCTTCTGGTTGTGGCTGTGAATCTTCGCCACGTCCCAGCAGGTTATCAACAAACGATGCAATACCTTGTCCGCCAGTGCGTGCCAAAATAGCTAAAAAGCCAATGATGACAACCATAGCAATGCTGGTAAACACACAACTCAGTGTGACTAATACCCCTAAATCCATAAGTGACTATCTCCTTGAAAAAATGTGCTTAACTTGAATTACGGCTCGAACGTCCATCACGAATACGGCGTCCGGGTGAAATCGAAGATGAGCGTACCGCAAAGCGTGATGTATCACGTTCTGGTGGATGTGCATTCAGCTTATCCGCAGAAGGCGTGCCTTCTTCAATATAAACATCATCAATAATCGGGTCTTTTACCCCAAAACTATGACTTTCTACCAATGGCGGGAGTGCATGTCCAGGGTGCGGACGCGCATTTGTAGGTTGCACATTGGCATTCTGAGGTGGTATAGCCTGTGGTGGCGTTGGTGGCACAGCCTGCGCGTTCATCGCTTGTGTATTCACTGGTACAACCGGTGGTGATGTCGGCAGATTTGTGCTTGCCGGATTTTGCGTCGGTGGTACACGATTATCAACCACAGCTTTCACGGCTGGGTTATGTGGCTGAGGATTGGCAGACGGTGTTGGTGTATGGGGCGCGTGTACGGCTTGTGGCGGTTGCGGGGTTGCCGTAGCAGGACGATTGGCAGGTGTCGCCATCGCATTCCCACGCTGAATAGACATCGTTTGCTTTGCTTGTTCGCCACGCAATTCTACAACCTCTGATGATTTCACACGGTCAGTAGGAGGTAATGGTTTTTCAGGGTCAACCTCATTGTCGCGCCCAGTGAGAACCATGAGCAACTGTGTTATGGCAGTACGAATGTCGCCACTCAAGAAAAAACGCCATGCCCCATACATCGCAAGGAGCAAAATGATAATGGTTACTGCTAAAAATCCTACAATTTCCAACATACGACTGCTAACCTCATGAACTCATCGAACAGACAATTACATTTAGTATAACGCCTTCTTTGCCTGACAACGCTAACATTTCATTAGAACAGATGTATTAAGTATAACATGCTTATGGCGCGTGTGCGTCTTACAATCGCCTGTCTCAACTTTACCATATTTAGCGTTCGACCAAAAATAAGCCTATGATTTGAACCACAGAATAATACAGAACATATGTTTCGTACACAATGTATGAGAGATTGACAGTTTATCATGCAAATTGAGGTATTTTGTCCTGCAATATGTATGATAAAAATATGTCAGTTATTTGCCCATAAGGAGCTATCGTTATGTCCAAGTATATTTCGCGCAGTGTGCAGAACTTATCACCATCTGGTATTCGTCGTTATTTTGACATCGCGGCGACGATGGAGGATGTTGTCACACTCGGCATTGGTGAACCCAATTTCGTCACGCCAGATGTCATCATGAACGCGGGTATTGATAGCCTACGAGCGGGCAAAACAGGCTACACCTCGAATGCAGGGGCGCTAGAATTACGCGAAGCAATCGCTAATCACATCAGCAATCTTTATGGCTTGAGCTACGATGTCGAATCTGAAATCTTGGTGACAGTCGGCGTCAGCGAGGCACTCTGGTTGGCAATGAAAGCGATTCTCGATCCAGGCGATGAAGTGCTAGTGGTCGAACCTTGTTTTGTCGCTAACGCAGCCGCTATCGAGATGGCAGGTGGTGTGCCAGTGATGGTGCAAACCTCAGTTGAGCATGAGTTTCAGGTGACGGGCGCAGAACTCGAAGCACGTATCACGCCCCGTACCAAAGCAATTTTGATTAGCTACCCGAACAATCCAACAGGCGCAATTCTCACACCTGAACACATGCAACAAGTCGCAGATGTCGCAGAAAAGCACGATTTAGTTGTTATCTCAGATGAAATTTACGAGCGCCTCGTCTATGGTATCGAGCATACCAACTTTGCTAGTTTGCCCGGCATGTTCGAACGCACGATTGTCCTCAGTGGCATGAGCAAAACCTATGCGATGACCGGATGGCGTATTGGTTACGCAACCGCACCTGCTCCCATTTTGAGTGCGATGAAAAAATTACATCAATATTTGATTATGTCTGCGCCGACCACCGGACAGATGGCAGCCGTCGCTGCCCTTCAACATGGCGAAGCAGATGTTCAGCACATGGTCAGTAGCTATAACGAACGGCGTCAGTTGATAGTGAATGGTTTCAATCAGTTAGGACTCCCCTGCTTTGAACCACGCGGGGCATTCTACGCTTTCCCTAGTGTGCAACACACAGGCATGAGCGATGATGTATTCTGCGAAACACTGCTCCGTGAAGACCGTCTCGCTGTCATTCCTGGCAGTGCCTTCGGACAATCCGGCACCGGTTTCATCCGTGCTAGTTATGCCTCCAGCTATGAAAACATCGAACGCGCCCTCGAACGCTTGGGACGTTTCTTACAACGGCATAGTTTATTGCAAGCTATCTCTGTTTCCTAATATCTAACATACCAAACCTGACACAAACTCAGCCTTTGCGTTTTGTAAGGGCTGTTTTGTTGTATAGTTATAATGGCGTACATAGTCAGAAAACGATTGTATCTCAATTATGATGACACCTGTTCTTATCATCTCAAATCAGCCACAAGCTCTTGCAGATGCGCTGACAGATATAGACAATCCACTTGTTGAATTGGATGCTACAATGGATGTGGCGAACATCGCAACAAGCCTGAGCGCGTATACCCCTGTGGTTGCTATAATAGATGACCCCGCAACCTGCGCACAGTATCGTGAATATATATCTGGCACCATTGTATGTGTCGCCCCAACCGAGCAAATAGAAGACGCGCTCAATGCGGGTGCAGATGAGTGTATTCCATTAAATAAAGCACTCATTCGTAAACGGGTTCTCTCACTAATAGAAACACATACCTTCTCTGCATATGACAATTTACAGGTGATGGTACAAGCCCTCGATGACGCGCATAAAATCCGTTATGTGAACGCTCATTGGCTAGAGGTACTCGGTTATTCGTGGGATGAAGTCATCGGCAAAAGCATTCTCAATTTCATGACCGAGACATCTAAAAAAGTCGCGCCCCGCTTCCTGAGCAAAATTAAAGCCGGAGAGATTGTAAGCGACCTTGCATTGCGCTTTGTGCATAAAGATGGGTCACAACACGATATTCTCATCAATGCCAACAACACACATCACGGGTTGTATATTGCTATTTTGCAAGACATCACCGCACTCAAACAAGCAGAGCAAGATGCACGTTCCTCACAGACGAGCTTACAATCCATTGTCAACGCGCTCACTGATAGCATCTTTGTTATGAATCGAGATGGTTCATATGCGCAGGTTGTATCAGAAGGTGATATTGTCTTTCCATTAGATGTCAGAGAGCTTATCGGGGAGAATATCCGCGATTATTTGCCCCCAGAGCGAACCAAGAGACTACTAAAATTGATAGAAAAAACCATCGCCACAGGTAAAGCACACTATTTGGAATACGAGCGGTCAGAAAAAGACCCACCGGACTGGCGCAGTCTCATCGTTTCGCCGTACAAGCATAATCAAGTAGTGACCGTCATCCGTGATATTACACACACGAAATTAGCAGAGAAAAGCGTCGTCCAATCTGAAATGCGCTACAGAGGCTTATTTGAAAATGCAACAGACGCCATTTTCATCATTGATGCTGAATCACACCTCATCACCGAAGCCAATCCGCAAGCGTCGCGTATGCTTGGTTACGCAACAGATGAATTAGCCGGAATGCCTATCAGCAACATTGACATGACCCCCGGCGGACACCTACTCGAACGTGAAGCGAGCATTATTCAAACAAGACGCCTTGCCCACGAAACACAATATCGGCGACATAATGGCGATATCATTGATGTTGAAGTCAGCAGTCGCTTCATCGTACAAGGCAACGATATTATACTCGTGAGCTTCGTTCGTAACACGACGGAGCGCAAACAACACCTCGCTGAAATCCAGCGCCAGCGCAAACTCGCCAGCGCCTTGCTAGAAACTGCAAATGCCCTCAATGGTTCGCACTCTCTGACAGAGCTATTTGACCTTGTACTTAGCCATCTCTCTCGCATTATCGACATAGAGAGTGCAAATGTGATGCTGATTGAAGATGGTATTGCTAAAATTGTCAGTCAAATTGGCTACAAAGATGCTGGTTTTGACCCACAAGAGATTCAACAAATTAGCATACCACTATCTGAAGCGAGTAATTTAGCATGGGTTCATACCAACAAGCGTCCTTTGTGCATAAATGACACACAAGCAGACGCTAACTTCCAGTTTAGAGAAAATACAACAGAAGATTATGTAAAATCATTGCTCAATGCCCCACTCATAGTAGACGGGGAAGTTATAGGTATAATGAACCTCGACAGCAATGAAGTGAATCGCTTTACCCAAGAAGATGAAGACCATCTAATGGCATTCACAAATCAGCTTGCTATTGCCATACAACAGGCACGCTTCATTGAGCAACTACAAGACAATGCAGATAAGTTAGAACAGCGTGTACAAGAACGCACCGCTGAACTTCACTTGGTCAACGATGACCTCAGACAGCAGATTGTTCAGCGCAAACTCGCCGAAACCGAACGCCAACGTGAGCAAGCTCTTCTACGTACACTCATTGACAATTTGCCTGACAATATTTACGTCAAAGACACAGAACAACGTTATCTTGTTGCCAACAATGCCATCATGACGACACTGTTGAACGGCAAAACACATGACGAGATTGTTGGCAAGACCAACCGTCAATTATTCGGCGACCTTGATTGGGTTGCGGAAAGAGCCATACAAGATGCCCAATTACTCGAATCCGGCGAGGCTATCGTAGAGCAAGAATACAAAACCCAACACACGACTAACCCTACCGACTGGTATCTCATTACGAAAATTCCGCTACGTGATAATAAGGGCAAGATTATCGGTTTCGTGGGTATCAATCGTGATATTAGCCAACTCAAGCGTATACAGTTGCAATTAGCTGAAGAACGCAACCTCTTACGCACGGTGATTGATACCATACCCGACAATATTTATGTTAAAGACACTGAGCAACGCTTCATGATGGTCAATCGCACCCTGCATCAGTTCCTATTTCAAGATTACGATATGCAAGAAATTATTGGTAAAAGCAACCGTGATTTATTTGGTGAAGATGCTTGGGTCAGCGAACGTGAGCAAGCAGATAACCATTTACTTACCAGTGGTACACCCATTTATGAGCAGGAATATCAGATACCTGAGACGAATATGGGGATAGAACGTGGTTGGTTCTTGCTAACAAAAGTACCGTTACGTGATGCTAATGGTGATATCTATGCTTATCTTGGTATCAATCGTGACCTCACAACACTGAAAAAAGTCCAGCAACAACTCTCCGATGAACGTAATTTACTACGCACGATTATCGACACGATTCCTGACCAAATCTATGTAAAAGACAATGAGGGTAAATTCCTAATTGCCAACCGAGCAACAATTGAACATGCCGCGCATGTCGAAACTGAAGCTGACCTCATCGGCAAAGACGATTATGCCTTACATCCGAGTATCGCTGACGAGACACACACAGAAGAACAAGCCCTCATAGACGAAACCTTACCAGCCATCCGTCGTTTAGATACCTTCTTGGGCGACAATGGCACAACACAGCATCTGATGGTCAACAAACTGCCTCTCCGTAATGCAGACGGCACGATTACAGGCGTGGTTGGTATCAACCATGATTTGACCGCACTCAAGCAAGCAGAGGCACAGCTCAAACAGGTACTACACAGTGCGCGATGCCTGCTCTGGTCGGCGATTGTCAGCTACGATGCGCAAACTGAAACCTATACATGGGATTATCAGATAGCGAACATAGAAGCTGCTCAAAGTTTCCTACCCCTGATGCACAATGATGATACCTTATCCTATGAAGCACGCTGGTTAGCCGCTATACCGCAAGACCAACAAGCACACCGCGAAACAACCTTCGCTGACCATGCCAAGCAAGGGCAGGATGCGTACACACTCGAATTTCATCTATATGCTGATGATGCCCAAACAAAAGTTTGGCTAAACGAAGATGTTCTCATAGAATCACAAGATAATGACCTCTGGCATGTCGTCGGAGTTTGCACAGACATCACAACGCGCAAACATGCCGAACAGCAATTACAGCTTATCAATGAAGAACTTGAACAGCGTGTTGAAGAACGCACAGAAGAATTAACCGAAGCCCTCAACATACAAATGCAAGAAATTGTCGAACGCTTGCAAGCTGTCGAACGCGAACGTCAACAACGTATGCGTGCCGAAGCCTTGCGTGATAGTGTCGCTATGCTCAATTCAAACCTGAACCGCGATGCTATTTTCGATCAATTATTACTTACCTTGCGCGATGTTATCCCACACGATGCCTCCAACGTTATGCTAATTGAAAACGGAGTCGCAACAGTGGTGCGGGCAAGCGGGTACGAACACCAAATTTTGGATTTCAGCTATAAAGTAGATGACTTTGAAGACTTGCGAACGGTCTATGAAACACGCGAAGCATTTATCATCCCCGATATACATACTTATGAGCCTTGGCGCGATATTACCACCTTCGGTTGGGTACATTCTAACCTAACTGTACCTATTATCTCTCATGATGAGGTCATTGGATTCATGAATCTTGACCATCATAAAGTGAATTTCTTTACCCAAGAGCATGCTAACTGGCTGATGTCTTTCGGCGACCAAGCCGGCATCGCCATTCGGAATGCTCGTTACACTGAAGAACTTGAACAACGTGTACAAGAACGCACGCAAGAACTCGAATTTGAGCAATCACAACTGAAAGCAATTCTCGATGCAATGAACGACGGGGTTATCTACACCGATAATGACCGTCAACCTCAGTATATCAATCAGTCTCTGGTCGATATTGCTGGATATACCTCCGAAGAATGGCTCAATGGCACAGCACAAGCCAATATCAATACCCGTGACACTGAATATGTACACAACCGATGGCAAGAAACCTTGCGCACACTAGACAAAAGAGACTTCTGGGATTTGGAAGTTCGGCTACGGCACAAAGATGGTAATGAATTTGATGCGCATATAGGGCGGACGGTTGTCCACAACATCAAAGGCGAACGTGTTGGGATAGTGACCGTTCTACGCGACATCAGCGACGAAAAGCGCCTGCGCGAACAAAAGGCGCGCTTTATTGCGACGGCTGCCCATGAATTACGCACGCCAATTGCGAATATCAAAACGCGCTTATTCTTGATGCGTCGTAAACCAGAAAGATTCATGGAGCATATCGAAATTGCTGAATCCGTCACTAATTTGATGCAGAATCTCGTTGAGCATATGTTCGACATCACCCGCTTTGAGCGTGGCATCATGACCTTGAGCTACGAGAAAGTGACCTTAAGTCAACTACTTTCAGAAATTATCCAGTATCAAGCACCCGAAGCAGAACGCTTGGATATTTCAACTAAATTGATTCTGCCAGAAAATAGTATCAAAATTGAAGCTGACGCCTTCCGGCTGACACAAGTCATCACGAATTTGCTGGGGAACGCACTCAAGTATACAAAAGCCGGCACAAATATCGTGTTAGAGGTCAAATGCGAAGATAAAAATGTGCAAATTGACATCACGGATAATGGCGATGGCATCGAAAAAGAACACTTACAACACTTATTCCAGCCCTTCTATCGCATCTCGGATACCAGCAAAGGCGCAGGACTTGGTTTAGCTATCGCACAAGAAATCATTCATGCCCATCACGGCGAAATAACAGTAAATAGTGAAATAGGGGTCGGGACAACCTTCTCAATTATCTTGCCAATAACACAACCTGATACAACCAAAGAATCCGACACAGAAACAGAAATGACCTAATTATGGCATATACGCCTATGCAACTCGCAGAAGCCTTCTTGAAAACGGGCGAGCTAGAAGATGCACTAGATGCACTCAATCAGCAATTAGAAGCTGAACCAGCCGATGAGGAGGCGCGTCGCTTGCGCGTACAAGTTTTGATGCGCTTGCGGCAACCAGAACATCTCGCACAAGCAATGGCAGATATGGACGCTATCAGCCAAAAAACAGCTACCGACTGGCAAACACACTCTATCTTAGCGATGCAATCTGGCGATGCACAAAGCGCCATAGATGCCATCCAGCAAGCGCGTACCCTCGCCCCCGATGATGAGCGCCTCACCGAACGATTGCTGGATTTGTTGCTCAAAGCAGCGCAATACGACGAAGCACTCGCTCTCGTGCGCGAACAAGAGCGAACATGGCGTTGGCTCGAACGCGAAGGTGATGTGTTAGTTTTACTGGGCGATGATATGCTGGCAACGGCACGTTATGGCTTAGTATTGGCACAACTTGAACAATTCAAAGACACGATGCGCGAAGATTACTGGCACGCCTTTCGCGTGCGTGCCTTACTTGCCCGCGCCCATGCTTATCGTCGCTTAGAACACAGTGACCCTGCCCGTGAACACTATCTCGCCGCACAAGCGATACTCGGTGATGATGTGAGCATCATGTTCAATTTGGGCTTACTGCAAGCACAAGAAGGTCATATCGAAGACGCCATAACAAGGTGCAAAGCAGCTTATATGAATGCATCAGAAACCCTACAAGCCGAGATGATGCGCTCACTCATAGATGATGACTACACCTTGCAACAAATTGCCTCTGCGTTAGCAAACTAGTGCAAAAAAGAGGATGCCATGAACGAGCATCCTCTACAAATTTTGTTTAGAAATACGAACGATTACGGAACGATTCCAGCAAAGAAACCGCACGGCTGGGTTTTTCAGCGAAGAAGTTGGCGTTCAACATGCCATTGTAGCCCGGAATTTCTTCAAGATGCGTATCTTCTAGGTGATTGAAGCCCATTGACCAATCCGTGAACGAGCGTTCTTCGATAGTGTTCTGGTAAACCGTGATGATATTTTTGTGACGTTGGTCAGTTGAAATTTTCTGGTAGAG
>JBCBKJ010000055.1:0-40321 GCA_038522085.1 Chloroflexota bacterium | reverse complement strand
ACTCTATATACACATCTTAACACGAAAGGGTCATCTGAGTCCAAATTGTGCCATGTATTTTAACCAGTACTAGAAAAATCGCTACATTTAAGAAACCGATATATCAAAATTATTGTGCGTTTTGCACAGTTAAGCGCATAACATTGGTATATTTTTCACAAATAAATGGAAAAAATATGAGAATAGGATGAATTGTTTGACATATTGAGCGCAAGTCGATAATCTTATAATTAAGTTTGAGAAATCGGTTTCTCAAACTTGATAAGTGTCTGTATCAAATTTGCTCTACACCACGCTTTACATCATCAAAATTAGTACATGACAGCTTATCTTCTATATTAATTTAATTTACGGAGCTTTGTTTATGTCACAACGTTACAGACGTTTACTTACGTTCGTGATGCTCGTAGCCATCATGAGCGTCCCCGCACTTTCCAACGTATTCGCACAAGATGATAGTGATGAAACTGTCATCATCGGTCTGATTACCAAAACAGAAACCAATCCTTTCTTCGTGAAAATGCGTGAAGGTGCAGAAGTTGCTGCCGAAGAACTCGGTGTGGAACTGTTGACCGCCGCTGGTGAATTTGATGGCGATAATGAATCGCAAGTAACGGCTATTGAAAACATGGTTGCGGCTGGTGCAAGTGGTATTTTGATTACGCCAAGCGATACCAGCGCAATCGTGCCAGCCATTGAGGCTGCACGCGAAGAAGGTGTGATTGTTATCGCACTCGATACGCCAACGAATCCAGAAGATGCAACGGATGCACTCTATGCTACGGACAACTTCCAAGCAGGTGTCTTGATTGGTCGATATGCTGCTGCTGCGATGATGAATCCAGAAGAAGCGCAAATTGCCCTCCTGAATCTCTCACCAGGTATTACAGTTGGTGAATTGCGTCGTGATGGGTTCCTCGAAGGCTTCGGCATCACCCTTGATAGTGAACAAGTGGTTTGCGAACAAGATACACAAGGCGACCAAACACTTGGTCAGACAGCAATGGAAAATTGCTTGTTGCAGAACCCCGATATCAATCTCGTATACACCATCAATGAACCAGCCGCATTCGGTGCATATACCGCACTCGAAAATGCTGGTATGCAAGATGATGTAATGATTGTTTCTGTGGATGGTGGTTGTGCAGGTGTTGAAGGTGTTATCGACGGACAAATTGATGCAACATCACAACAGTATCCACTGCGTATGGCAAGCCTCGGCGTTCAAAACATTGTAGCGGCTGCACAGGGCGAAGATTTCGTCACAGGTTACACCGATACAGGGGTTAGCCTCATCGCTGCAGAAGCTGTTGATGGTGTTGAAAGTGAAGACCCACTCTTCGGTTACGAAAGTTGCTGGGGTGACCAGAACCCAGACGTACTCGCACAAGCACAAGAGATGTTTGGTGGCGACGACATGGGTGACGAATCCATGGACGACATGGGCATGACCATGGAAGAGATGGCTGCTGAAATTGGTGCTATGGACGAAGAAGTTATCGTCGGTCTTATCACCAAAACAGAAACCAATCCCTTCTTCGTTAAAATGCGTGAAGGCGCACAAGAAGCTGCTGATGCACTCGGTATGACCTTGTTGACCGCTGCTGGTGAATTTGATGGCGATAATGAATCCCAAGTGACGGCGATTGAAAATATGGTCGCGGCTGGCGCACAGGGTATTTTGATTACCCCAAGCGATACTAGCGCAATCGTACCAGCTATTGAAGCTGCACGCGCAGAAGGTGTTGTCGTTATCGCACTCGATACCCCAACTGACCCACAAGATGCAACCGATGCGCTCTTCGCAACGGATAACTTCCAAGCAGGTATCCTCATCGGTGAATACGCACGCGCTGCTGTCGAAAATCCAGACGAAGCACAAATTGCACTGTTGAACCTCTCACCAGGTATTACAGTCGGCGAATTGCGTCGTGATGGCTTCCTCGAAGGCTTCGGCATCACCCTCGATAGCGAACAAGTGGTTTGTGAACAAGATACACAAGGCGACCAAACACTTGGTCAGACGGCAATGGAAAATTGCTTGCTCCAAAGCCCAGACATTGACATCGTATATACCATCAATGAACCAGCTGCATTCGGTGCGTATACCGCACTCGAAAATGCTGGTCTGCAAGATGAGGTTACTATTGTCTCTGTAGATGGTGGTTGTGCAGGTGTACGTGGTGTACAAGATGGCGTTATTGCTGCAACCTCGCAACAATACCCACTACGTATGGCAAGCCTCGGTGTAGAAACTATTGCTAACTTCGTCATCACAGGTGTTGCACCAGAAGGTTATACCGATACAGGCGTAACGCTCATCGCGGGTGAAGCTGCTGATGGTGTTGCAAGTGAAGACGTACAGTTCGGTCTCGATAACTGCTGGGGTGAGTAAGTAAGACCTCGCATCAGTTGATTAGTTTGTGCAAAGCAAGTTTATTGCGCATGAACTAACTATAGGGGGCAGTGCTTCGTGCCTGCCCCTTATATTACCCGCACTCCACAAGTCAATTTCAAATAATGCAATTATTCCTCATAACTTAGTAGGTACATACTTATGGCAGAAAATGTAAAACAGAAAAATGATAGTGGGGTAGATTGGCGAAATCTACTACAGCGGGTATTATCTGTTCCCGCCATCGGTCCACTTCTCGCATTGATAGCCGCCGCGCTATTCTTCTACTCTCAAAATCCGCGCTTCCTTGAACTCAATACAATTTCGATTATTCTCAACCAGAATAGCTGGATAGCTGTTCTTGCGATTGGGCAGACACTCATTATTTTGACGGCTGGTATTGACCTGTCGAATGGGTCAGCGATGGCTGTCGGTATGGTTGTCACCGCACATCTAGCCGTTAATCAGGCTATGGATCCGCTACTCGCGCTTTTAATAGGCTTCGCGGTCACGATAGGCTTTGGCATTTTCAATGGTTTGCTTGTCACGCAACTAGATTTGCCACCTTTTATCGTTACGCTTGGGACGCTCAATATAGCGTTCGCCATGACGCGCTTAGTCAGCACGACTATTATCCGTCCGTTACCAGATTTACACACATTCTTTGGTAATCGCTTCTCATTCCGAGATATATTGCCGGATGGCATAGAACCCGCCTTTACGAATTTAATAGGTGAGGTGGCAATGGATACACGCTTTGCCTATGGTATTGTGGCAACAATTGTACTCTATTTAATCGTTTGGCTTATCTTGCGCGAAACGGATTTTGGTCGCCATATCTATGCGATTGGTGATGACCCCGAAGCCGCACGCCTGATGGGTATTCCCGTGAATCGCGTACTGGTCATGGTATATGGACTGGCTGGTTTATCTTATGCGCTGGCTGGTTGGTTGTTGCTTGGACGTTTGACTTCTGGTGACCCTAATGTTGGGCAGACAGCGAATCTCGATACGATTACGGCAGTGGTAATTGGTGGTACAAGTCTCTTTGGTGGACGTGGGAATATTCTTGGCACATTGATTGGTGCGCTGATTGTGGGTGTGTTCATCACAGGTCTACAAAGTATCGGTGTCCCGATTCTTTATCAACGTCTCATCACAGGTGTACTCGTGATTATGGCAGTTGCACTCGACCAATTCTCACAAAGGATTCGCTAACAATGGAAGAAAAAACACCTGTTTTACAAGCACGCGGTTTAGTCAAACGCTATGGGCAAGTCACCGCCTTAGATGGTGCTGATTTTGAATTGTACGATGGTGAAATCCTTGCAGTGATTGGTGATAATGGCGCAGGCAAATCAACGCTGATTAAAGCACTCTCTGGCGCGTTACAACCTGATGAAGGCACGATTTTACTCAATGGCAAGCCGATTAAGTTCAAAGGTCCAAGTGATGCACGTCAGCATGGCATCGAGACGGTCTACCAGAATTTAGCGGTTGCGCCTTCTATGAACATTGTAGAGAACCTGTTTTTAGGACGTGAAATTTTGCGCCCTGGTATCTTGGGTAGCGTCTTTCGTATGATTGACAAAAAGAAGATGCTTGAAGAAGCAACGACCTATATGTCCGACCTCAAATTCCGCATTCAATCCATGACCCAGCCGGTCAGCACCTTGTCTGGTGGTCAGCGACAGGGCGTGGCTGTTGCGCGAAGTGCTGCTTTTGCCCGCAACGTTGTTATCATGGATGAACCAACGGCTGCTTTGGGTGTGAAAGAATCGCGTATGGTTCTTGACCTCATCCGTAAAGTATGTGATAGCGGTTTGCCTGTTATTCTCATCAGCCATAATATGCCGGATGTATGGGCATTAGCAGACCGTATTCATATTCAGCGACTTGGTAGACGGGCTACTGTCATCACGCCTGATGAATACAGTATGTCTGATGGCGTTGCGATTATGACGGGCGCGAAAGAAGTTTAAGATATACGTTAGTACATAGCAAAATCAAGATAAGGCGATAGTCACACTATCGCCTTTTTGTATTCTGTAACGTGTTTAACTCAAATAGCATGGGGTTTAACATAATGTTCATCAAACTCTTTACTTCGCTGTAAGGTGTTTTCGTTGCAATGAAGCTAACAGTTAATCAATGTCTGATGGAGTGATATTTATGAAACGTGTTGGTGTTTTGTTCTTAAGTGCGTTTATTGTATTAGCTGGCATGCCGATTTTGATGAGTATCGCGCAGGATGATACTTGTGTTCTGCCAGAGAATTACAACGAAGCGGCTGGGGAAAATATCTCTAGCATGATTCGTGTTTTCGCTTTTTTGGGTGATGATGGCTTATGGGATGGTGAACCTGATAATATTAATCTGTATTTTAGTGCGCTTGTCTCGACACGGCAGTATTATGAGGATGCACGAGATACTTTGCCAACGTGCGCTCAAGATTTGAATGATGCATACATACGCACGACAACAGCTATGAGTGATGTGCTGGCGTATAATTGGGCAATTCAAGCGAACCCACAAAATGCTAATTTTTTCGTAGCACGTGCGGATGCTGCTAAAGATGACCTCAATGCAGCGTGGGCAAGTCTTTCTGACCTCGACCAAGCGAGTTCATTCTCAATAAGTGAGTGAGCTTGTGTATAGCGTGTGGGATGCCTCTATGTGCATCCCGCATTTGCCCAATTCATCTCCTCTATCAGCCTCCAAATATAAGATTCGCTACAGGCAACCTCTTTACAAAATAAGATAAAACGAATTTGTGATACATCTCCTAGACAAGCGTAATGAACGGGTGAGAAGCAACGTTGCAACGTTCAAAGATTAGCCAACACGTTAGGAAAATTTATGTCAAAGGTGGATTGGGATGCTGTATATGACCAACAAGCACCGCGTCTCTACAATTTTCTGCGTTATCGCACAGGTAATAGTGAAACTGCCAAAGACCTTACCGCACAAGTAATGCTCAAAGCATGGCGACATCGTGCATCATACCAAGATGAAATTGGTACATTCACAACATGGCTCTTTCAGATTGCCCGCAATGCAGCCGTCGATCACTATCGTAAACAGAAGCATAGCCCTTTGCCTTTGTACGATGTCCATCAACACGCATCTGACTTTTCACTCGAAACGGAAGTCCAAAAATTACTGGATGCCGATAAACTCTATTGTCTGCTTCAAAAATTACCAGAACGCGACCAAGAAATTATCGCGCTCAAATATGGTGCAGATATGACCAACCGTGATATTGCAGAGGTGCTTAAGTTGACGGAAAGCAATGTTGGCACGATTCTGCACCGCACAATCAAAACACTACGCTCACAATGGGAGATGACTTATGCCCGAACAAAATGATTTTCTACAGGCACTTAAAGAAGAGATGCCTGCTGATTTTGCTCAAGATTTGCGCGACCAATTGCGTGCTATCGAGCAAGAAGATAAACAACCGAAACAGCTTTCGTCCCGTCCGCGTTCATCCTCGTGGTGGGTATTAGCTGCTGCTTGCTTTGGCACATTGATGTTTGTTGTGATGCTTTTTTCTAGTCGGCTCAATATGGATGTTCTCAATATTGCGCCTTGGCTACCCGAACCCATCGCGCCTGATAATATAACTGACCTGCAATCTGTCGCGTCGGCTGGGGAGGGGCTTGCGACTGAAATTGCCTTGTCTCATGATGAATCTACATTAGCAATCCGCACGACGATGGGTTTTTACCTGCAACCTGCACAAGACTTGAACGCACAGGCACAATTTATTGGCTTACCGGATATGCAAGATTCAGAGCAGGTGCGTCATTTTGAGTATAGCTCCGATAATCGCCTGTTGGTGTTTACTGCTAATGACACGACGCAAAATCTCTTTGAATGGGATATAAACACACAACGCTTTAATAATCTACTAAATGCCCCTATATATGAACACATGGGCGATGGATTCAGTGCGATGCTTACGGATATTGATATTCATCCCGATGGTACACAATTGGCAATCGGATACTGTGTTGTAGGTAGTCAACGCCATGTGATGTATGGTGATGCTTTGAGCTACATCTGTGGTGAAGGTGTTATGCAGGCACGTATCGATATTGTTGATGTTCTAAGTGTCGAACCTAGTGATGTGGACTTAGTATTGTCTGAGACACCATATGCCCTGATGGCACTCAATGAAGATTGGACTTATATAGCGTATATTGAGGACAGTGTAATTATGCTGTATGACATGGAAACAAGGGCATCACAACCTGTAGTAAATATCAATAATGTTGGAAATCGTCTGAGTGACCAAACCACACTGACATTCAGTGCTGATGGTCGTTACTTAGCATACAAAGGTTCACTAGATGGCGATTTCATTGTATGGGCTATCAACGACTTAATCCAAGCGACTGAGCCATTAACTTATCGAACAGTGTCAGATACATGGTCAAGCATTTCAAGGGCTGAGACGATTTTTCACCCGCAGACAAACGACCTCATCGTGCCAGAAAGTGACCGTATTCTCATCAAGTCTGCGGAGGATTTGCGTCGATTAGGTCTTTTTAATTCTAGTTGGCGCACAACAGATATAGCACTGACAGCGGACGGTACAATACTCTATGGCTTGAGCGAAACAGGTTTCTTGCAGGCATGGTCATGGTCTGACCGTAGTCTGCTCGATAGTACAGACCGTTTCGGTACGAACCCATACACTGAATTTGTTTTCAGCCCAGATGATAACTACTTCGTCAACTATAGTAGTATTTATGGCGATGGGCTGACGTATCTCTGGCGATTTGATGGCAATACGATTGAACAGGAACGCTTCGCCCGCCCTGAAGAAATCACGCTTGCGATGGATGTCGATGCGGTGGCGATAAGTGATGATGGGCGTTTCATTGCCTATGCACAATATAGTGAACTGTATGTCTATGACCGTGAACTGGACACCCATACCCGTGTTGCATCAGCTTCTTTTATGGTAGATCTAACTTTTACCACCGATGGCGCATTAATGGTCGTGGATACTGGTCGGGGACAAGCAACGATTCATACTGTACCCCGCGAAGATTTGCTCTCTGGTGATATTGTCTATCACACGCAAGAAGGTGTCTCGGTAGATGTACTTCGCAATCCATCGCCGACGATATGGAGCATAAGTAGCATAGGCAAAACAATGGCATTTTCGCAAGATGGCAGGTATCTAATGGCGTATCAATGCGAATCTAGGAACAGCTTGTTGCAAGCATTGGTATTTCCGCAAAATGATAACTGTGATGACCCTCGTGTTATCGTAGTGAATACTGCAACCGGTGAATTAGTCGGACAATTAGGTGATTTACCGCCAGACCACAAAGTAGAAGATATATCATTTAGCCAAGATGGACGCTATGCGAGTGTTGTACACTGCGAAGCGACAGAGCAATCCTATGGTGCTGTGTCGTGTCAGGATATGCTTCAAGTAGAGGGGTACGAAGCTGATGGGTATCAGGTAGATGTATGGCGCATAGAAGAATTTGCATCGCTAACACCAGATTCGCCTCTGATGCCGATTGCTGAATTTACAGCATTGCCAAATGTGGAATCGGCTACTCTCATCCCGACGGATGATACAGATGATTTACTGTTAGTAACAAGTGGTTGGCAATCTGTAGCACCAGCGCAAGCACACCACACCACACAGTTTTGGATACTCAACGAAGCTGGTGAATCCGAATCTGTGTATGATCTTGATGTGCGTAACCCAGCATTTTCGTCAGATGGTAGCCTGATGGTTGGTATGGCAGATAACCAAGTGCAGGTATGGCAGATTCCAATTGAGGCGCTACTGCGTGCTGATAGCTGATAGCCAAAGTGGGGTGAGTGTGACTACTCATCCCACATGGGTGCATTGTACCCGAATTTGGCAATGTAATCTCGTGCATTGAATTGGCTTATCAACGATAAGGGCTGGGGTAGTGTATCTAGCGCGAACCAGCCTATCGCACTGCATTTGGTCGGTTCTTTGATAGTCGGTGTGCCATCAATTATGCGGGCAATATACGTAGTTGATACCCAATGTTGTCCCTCGTCTGGCAGAATGTGGTCATCGACAGCCAGCAATGCACCAACTTCGATAGTCATGCCGTATTCTTCTGCAAATTCACGTATACAAGCATCACCTAATTTTTCGCCAAATTCTACGCTCCCACCTGGAAATTCCCAAGCGCCACGCTCATTTTTTGCTTTCTCGCCTCGTTGTGCTAAAAATACCTCGCCAGCCGTGTTGAAAACAATCGCGCCGACACCGACGCCAATATAATCTTTGCCTGCTTGCATTTATGACTCCCTTCTCGCATTAACTCTCGCCACACACAATACCTCTGAGCTATAGTGTCGTTGTAACCATCCAGACATAGAGGATACCATGACAGCATCAGATATTCGGGGCATAATTTTTGACGTTGATGGCTTGATAGCCGATACGGACGCGCTTCATTTTCAAACATGGCAACGCCTAGCTGATGAAGTGGGTGTACCTTTTTCGTATGAAAAATACCTTCTCATGAGTGGGGCGGGGCATGAGCGTAATGCACGCTTGTTCACGGAAGGGCTTGATGTACCAGCCGACACAGTTCAGGAGTGGATGGATAGAAAACAGGCATACTATGTAGAATTGCGCAAAACGCTTCAACCATCGGATGCTATGCCAGGTGTGCGGTCACTCATTGAAGAAGTCGCTGAGTCTGACCTAAAGATGGGTGTTGGTTCATCTAGCCGGAACGCAAAACCTGTCCTCAAACGATTAGACTTGTTCGATTATTTTACTGTCATTGCTGATGGCTACACGGTAAAAAACCTCAAGCCTGCGCCGGATATATTTGTCTGGGTGGCAGGAGGCTTGGGGCTAAAACCGGAGCAGTGTTTGGTATTGGAAGATGCGGTTGCAGGTGTGGATGCTGCCCGTGCAGGGGGCTTCTCTGTCATTGGCGTGGGGTCTGCGCCCTTTGTAGAGGCTGATGCGACACTCCCATCTTTAGAAAATGTAAGCCTTAGCGATTTGCTTGCCCTAATTGACTAAATATTGAAAGATACTAGCAAGACTTTCGTAATCTGCGCGGTCTATGATAGAAATATATCGGGCAGACCCCCTTCCCTTGACTCTGACTCCCTGTATGTGTGACCCCTGCCCGATATAACTTTGATTGAAACAACATCACATAGGAGACCTTATGGCAATTCGCACCACTATCATCACCTTATTCTTAGCATTTATTTTGATAGCTTGTTCATCTGCTACTGAAACTGACATTGAAACAGAGCCTACTGTAGATTCAGGTGATGCTCAATCTGTAGACGTTGCTATACAAGCTACTGACGAAGCGACTGTAGTACCTGTTGTTGAGGAACCAACCATAGAACCTCCGACAATTGTTGCCCCAACAGACATTAACCTCAGCAATCCACCGACCTTTGCCCCAACCGCAGAGCCACTTCCGACATCTGTGCCGGCTACTGTCGATACAAACTCAAGCAATGCAGCGGCAAATTCAGGTTACAATGGACCTAGCTGGGCGAATATCACGCTAGTAAATGCTGCAACAGGCGAAGAATTTACACTAGCTGACTTTGAAGGTCGCACCGTTTTTGTAGAGCCGATGGCAACGTGGTGTACGAATTGTTTCGCACAGCAAACCCGTGTATCACAAGCGATGAACCAGCTTGATTTAGATGATTTTGTATTTATCTCTTTGAGCGTTGGGGAAAATGTGAGTAACGAGACACTCGCGGCATATGCAGACCGCAATGGATTCCAGCAGGTATTCGTTGTGGGTACAGATGAATTTGTCAGTGCGCTGGTCAATGAATATGGCTTTACTGTGACAACACCGCCCAGCACACCCCATTTTCTTATCTCGCCAAGTGGAACAATTAGCGAATTGAATACAGGTTCGCACTCAATTGAACAAATTATCGAAGATGTTATGAATGCACAAGCCAGCTAATAATTGTATGCAAGGATGGATGTAGCTATGGATCAGTTTATTCTCGCTTTCACGCTTGGTAATGCGGCAATCCTTACCAATGCGTGTCTGTTGCCACTCTATCCGGGTTTGGTCGCATTTTTAGCTGGCAATGCTAATAATGAACGGGCGCGTCAGGCAACGGCTATCTTAGGCGCCCTCGTGTTGGCAGGTATTATGACAACGATGATAGCCATTGGCTTTGTGTTGTCTCTGCTGAGTGCATCGTTCGGTGGCTTGTTTACGGTTTTGCTCCCGATTATCTATGCCCTAGTCATTGGCTTAGGCATTATGATGTTCATGGGCAAAAATCCGTTTGCTACGTTCCAAACAGCCCAATCACCGCGTTTTAGTAACCCGTATTTGACTGCTTTCGTGTACGGCTTATTTTTTGGTCCTATGACCTTACCATGTACAGGACCGATTATCGTCTCGGCATTTACACTGGGGTCAGGCATTGGGTCGCTTGCATCTGGATTAGGCTTCTTTTTCTTCTTTGGCTTAGGTTTCGGTTGGCCTCTTGTGCTGTTGCCTGTATTGACGATGCCCTTCCAACGGCGTATCGTCGGTTGGCTATCACGGAATCATGATACGCTCACTGTTGCGTCTGGTATTTTGCTGATTGCAGTTGGTATTTTCGGTATTCTTACTGAACTTATCCCCCAATATGTACAAGGCTTCTATCTCTCGCAGACAGCACAATTGGTTTATTGGGTTGTAACGGCAGGTATTACATTGGGTGTAGCATACATGAAACTGAATCAAGAAAAACGTGAGAGCAATACTGTAATCGGATAAGTCTGCTCACAATCAAATGTAATCTAAACAAGAGATAGCGTTGGCTGTCTCTTTTTTGTTTCTGTAAGATAGATAAGCAGGGAATCTAAATCAGATAGTTGTGTGTAGGCGATGGCACGATATAATCTAAACAATCAACGCAAACGTAATACAGACGAATTACAAATAGCGAGTTCACTATGAACAATGAAGGACATCTGCAACAGTCCGCGCTTGATAATCGAGACGAGACAATTGGCAAACGCAAGTCTGTAGCAAAAGACTTGAGCATGCTCGATACACAGACTCCTCGTCGTGTGCTACAGCCTACGGAAGGTAAATTGCCACCTATGCTGTGGTTGATTGTGGCGCGTCCTATCGAATCGCGTGGAACAGTCATCCCTATTACATCGGGTGCAATCATCGGACGACAAGGTGATATTCGCTGGGATGACCCGCGTATGTCCCGTAAGCACGCATCTTTTGAGACAATCATGGATGAGGAGAATGCCCGCGAGTCACTTTTCACGCTGACGCCTGAGAAAGACCGTAACGGTACGCTTATCAATGGACGACGGGTTAAAGGTCAAACAGTGCTACACGAAAATGATGTTATCGTTATGGGTGAAACACATTTTGTTGTGAAGGTTCTTTTCTAAATATGACTCACTTACGCTTAACACCCGCGATGGCATCTCATCGTGGTATGCGTCGCAGAAACAACGAAGATGCTATTGGATATGATTATCCATCAGATACAGATGTGCTGACAACTTATGGGGCGCTATTTATCGTTGCTGATGGGGTTGGTGGTTTGCCTAGTGGCGAAGAAGCCAGCCGGATGGCAGTCGAACAGCTAAAACGGCGCTTCTACGGTAGTGTAGATGATATGCCCCCTGCTGAACGCTTGGAAGCAACGGTCAAGCAGGTCAACCGTGATGTTTATAATGCGTTCAAACGGCAGGGTGCGACAACACTCGTAACGACTGCCGTGCTGGAAGACCGCTATATTGCTGTATCGGTTGGGGATAGTCAGATTTTTCGTATTCGGGCAGGCGAGATAACGCAACTCAATACCGAAGATGTCATGCATTCCAATGATAGCAACAATGGCGCACTCACCAAAGCAATCGGCTACCGTGAAAATTTAGATTTTGAGATTCTTGAAGGTGAATTGCAACCAGATGACATCATTGTGTTGTGTTCAGATGGATTAACGCGCTATGTTAGCAGTGCGAGTATTCTGCAACTCGCTAGCATGCCAGACCCCCGTGATAGTGTACGACGACTGGTGAACGAAGCTAATCATGCGGGTGGGGCAGATAATATCAGTGTACTCGTTGTTAAAGTTGGGGATACCATCGCGCTTGATGAAGTACCAGCACATCAAGCGAGTATGTCTGTGCGCGTAGCCGTCGATACCGACCCGATGATGATGGTTGATGTGCCTTCTAAACCACATACGCAAATTCCACAAGGACGCCCAAGTGCGAATTTGCCAGAAGAAATTCTCACTGAGACTGAGCGTGTCGTACCTGAAAAACCTGTCTCGCAACCACCACCACGTCCAATCGCGCCACCCGTCGCCACAGCGCAATCTGGTGTGCCGCCCACCGAAGCAGGGAACAATAACCTTGTTATTATTGGTGCTGTCGCGGCGCTTGTGATTGGTGCGGTCATTTTTGCTATCGCCTTATTTTCACTCAGTAGCAACCCTGCACCTAGCGACACATCAGCAAATGATAATGTGACGACAACACTTCCTGCCGACACACAACCAACCATACAAATTGAAGACCGTATTCAGTTGAGCGTCACAACACGCACGCTTGTGGATATTGGTAGTGATGAGGAATCTTTTTTAGCTGAATCAGATACATCGTATCTTGTGGATAATATTGTTCAAGACACCGAAGGACAATCATGGTATCGCCTAGTAGAAGACGAAACAGGATTAACAGGGTGGTTGCCAGCAGACGATTTACCTGGCTTTACTGTGGTCGATGGTGGCTAGGTTTTTTTTTAGCTACCCTATTTATCATTTCGACAAGTAGTATTACGTCTGCCCAAATTCGTAATGTGACCGTTGAGCTAGTGACACAGGCTGACAATGGTGAATTGACGCTCCATCTGCGTGTACCGCGTGGTCAAACAATTGATGAGGTTGAGGTTGTTCAGGGCGATACCACGCTTGATTTAGCTATCGAGCCGGATGCTTTGCCGATTACGCAGTACATCCTCATTGATGACGGTGGCGAGATGGTCAATTATCAAGCGGTCATCCAATCGACTATTCCTCGTTTTTGGGCAAGTGGTGAACGTGAAACTGGAGTCTATTTCTTTGATGCAACGCTGGAAACGCTTCAACCAACAGACCGTGCTGAACAACTCGATGATTTTCTCTCTGGTTATACGGCGACAGCAGGCGACCCTGCATGCTTAGGTACAGCCTTAGATGCTTTGCTCACTCAAGAACGGGATATTGACCGTTCATGGCGTGTGCTGGTTATCACGGCTGGCGACCTTAGCCGTCAAACAAATTGTGCAACTGAAACATTACCTACTAGTTTACCCGCCCCCCTAGACATTATTGCGATTACCACAGAGGTAGATGACGCGCTTCAGACATTGGTTGATGAGAACGGCGGGAGCATCTACACGGCTAATCTACGTGGCATTGAACAACGCACTAACGAAGTTTCTACAAGTTGGGGACAGCCGACCTTTTTGGCAAGTGGTACATTGCCCGATGGATGGGATGCGGATGCTACATTTGAAATGATAGTTACACTCAGCAACGGTACAGAAGAAACGCAGACGGTAGCACTGCGCGAATACAATCTGCCTCAGGTGGAAGTCGTTGTTCCTGCGACGACTGTGCCTGAAGAACCCACGGTTGCACTCGAAACAATTCCGCCGGATGATACCGCAACGCCTGTTGCTGTAACGGTAGCTGACCCCACAGCCGTGCCTATTGAAACACCTACGCCGACAACTGCACCATCAAGCAATCAGGGTATTGCGATTTTACTGATTGTTGGCGCTGTGTTGTTTGTGGGGGGGGCGGTTGGTTTAGCTGTTAGCCTCACACGGTCACGTAATCCGCAACCTGCACAAGCGCCTGTACCCCAGAACTACTACATGGAATTGTCGTCAAACACAGCAACAAATCAGCAGTCGGCTTCGACCAGCAAAGACCCAACGCGCATCCGTGAGCGCGGTATTTTGGCAGATAATTCTGACCAAACACAAATTGGTGATGTCAAAGGTGATACATATGTCATGATAGCTGATGACGAAGACGAGGATGACGACACCATGCTCATGACACAGGTACTCACGGATGACCGTTTCCAGAAAATGATCGAAAATTCACGGATGGATGATGAAGTCGTCGGTTGGATGCGTATTATGGTAGAAGGGCAGGTTGATATTCGTGACCAGCCCTTGACCATGCGCGGGGCAGTTATTGGGCGTAGCCAAGAATGCGATATTCAGATTACCGATGACCGTGCTATTTCGCGTAAGCATGCTCGCTTAGATGTCCAAGTAGATAGGCAAGTGACTATTAGCCGGCTGAGTGCTACGAACAAGGTTGTTGTCGGTGGTGTGCAGGTAGGCAATAAGCATGTGTTAAAGCCGAATGATGTTATCCACCTGACGGACACTACGCGCATGGTATTCATTACAAAAGAATCTGAAGAAGCACAGGATTCTGCTGAGAATAGTACAGACGATGCCTGAGTGTTGCGCATATGTAGGTGGCACTCTCGTAACTTTTTCAATTAGTGCGTGGCGTAGGTTATGAAACGACTTTCAATCACGGTCATTCTGCTGAGTATATTCATGGGCATGTCGTGGCGTGTAAGCGCCCAAACAGAAGCCTTTGAATTGCTCTACAATGAGCCGATTCAAGGAACATTTGCAGGAAACAATCAGACAGAAGACGGCATTCTATTTGAGCGTCGTTTTCTGTTTGATATTCAAGAGAATGATATACCTGTCATCCGTGTGACGCGCATATCAGGACAATTCAGTCCGCGTGTGCACCTCTACAATGCCAATAATGAATTGGTCGCTTCGGGGCAAGACACGGGTTTTCCTGATACGGATTTACTCATTTACGAAGAAGGTTTATCCCTCGACCAGAGTCCTTACCAAGTAGAAGTCCTTGCCACAGATATTATTGCTAATACTAGTGATAACCCGATTGAATACAGCCTCGTTGTTGAACAAGATGGGCGCATTCGTGCTGATGCGGATGAAAATCTTGCCCCCTTGCCATCCATTGGTTTGACAGCCCCACCTGATTTTTTAGTTGGCGACCCTGCAACACCTGCCACTTTAAACTTGCCATTCTATGGGCAAACGGCAAGTGTTGAATCTTCACCTACCTCAGATTTTCCATCACGGGTGCTTGCTACGACTGATGATTGGGAACTCACGATTAATCAGGGTAGCAATTTCGTCACAGGTATACAGAGCGTTTCATTTTTGAATGAGGGCATCGGACTAACCATCCGTAATGCGACACTGAGCCAATTTTTTAGTGATGAAAATGTGCGTGTTGGGTATAGTGAACTCAATGATGTATATACCTTTGCCTTTCCTGATAGAGAGGCAATCATTGTCACTGATTTTGAACAAGTGGAATCGCTGATTGTGCAAGATGGCATTGCTGTTTTTCGCGTGATGGCTGGGGATACGATTAAGCGCATTGTATTAGACGACCCCGCGATAGATTTTCAGCAACTTACATCCGGTGAGAATGAAGCGCGTTTACACCAAATAGCCTTATCAAATGATAGTGGTATCACAACTGATTTTCTCGTCTATGAGACACTCGCTTTTTATCAATCGCAAGTACGTGTTTATTACCCGAATAACGCTCGCTTCATCAGTGAGTTATCCCAACTTAGCCTACGCGAGAATGCGTCTGACGATAGCGCACACGCTGTAAGTATCGCTGTGTCTGACGATGAACGGATTACGTTCCAAGTAGGGTGGGCGCGTCTGAATGACGTTTATATAACGCCAGACCAGCTATTTGTCGAAGCGCGTAATGGCGTCTCGTTAGTAGAACCCCTTTCGACAGTTCAATCTGTACTTTTTACTGATGGTGCTAGTCAGATAACACGTCGTGACCAGTCTTTGCGTACACTTTTGCCCGATGGCACAGACATCGAAACACCTATCGCACTCCCGCAGAATAGCGATGTACTGCCATCAGAAGCAGGCTACCGAACCCGTAATTTCAATAATCTCGGTGAAGATATTGTTACGCTCTGTACTTGCATAGGTGATCTGCAAGACCATACGCCTGTCAACCCAGCTAACGGTAATTTTTTCTATAGTGTAGATGATTTCATAGTACTCGGGCGTGGATTGCAACCGTCACTCACGCGCTATTACAACAGCCATGATACAGGTATATCACCTGCTTATTTCGCAACTTCACCAACACCCTATGCACAATTCGGAACTGGCTGGCGACATAGCTATCAATACGAGCTTGATATTAGTGGTGCGCCGAAAGACCGAGTTCGCTTTATTGAACCGGATGGTACATCACATTATTTCACACCAGCAGATAGTAATGGTACACGGTGGCAATCTCGCACATTATTGTCTGTTGTTCTAACCCGCGCATCACAACTTGGCGAATGGTCGGCACAGCGCACAGATGGTTTGCGCTTCTATTTTGACCGTGCTGGGCGCCTGACCCGCATCAGTGAAACACCAGAACGTTCGCTCATTCTTACACCATTACCCCGAATTTCAAATGCGCCGAGTGAAGACGGTATGCTGGTTGTAGGTCCCTATGGGCGTCGTCTTGAATTTTATGTTGGGCAAAACGGACGCATCCAAACTGTCCAAGACACGCTCTTGCGTATCGTTACTTATGGCTACGACGATAACAATCTCATCAGCGTGCAGAATGTCCTCAGTCGGATTGCTAACTATGCCTATGATTCAGCGAATCGTCTATCGAGTTACGATGATTTGCGCAGTGATTATCTCCAAACGGGGACACTCGCGTATGATGACAGAGGGCGCGTGATTACCTTTATCCGAAATCCTGACGGTATCAACGTGCAGGAAAATCGCTATGCCTATGATGATACTGACCGCGAAGCTAGCCGTGTGTTCACAGTTAGCGGTGAGCGACGTGTGACAACATGGCAGTACAATGACCTGTGGCAATTAGTGAACCTGTCTTTACCGCGTGTTGGGTGGGATTATGCGTTTGAATATGATGCAACGACAGGCACACTTGCGAGTGTCCGCACACCTCTACAAGTTCGCTTTAATCTTACTTTTGATGCGCGGGGCAATCTCACGCGCTTTGAAGACCCCGTTTACACAGGCGACGATGCTTATACTTTCACGTATGATACCCGCAGTAGCGATGACCTTAGCTTACTGACACAAATTAATTATCCCAATGGACTTATCGAAAATTTTACATGGCAACGCCAACCATTCCCGCAATTGCTCTCGCATACAGTAACTGCAAGCACGGGCTTTGATGGACGCTCACGCACGACACAATATCAGTATGATGCGTTCGGGCGTTTAGTATTGCAAATCCAGCCTAATAATATTGGTACGCTTTATCAGTACGATGAAACAGGCTATGTTTCTACTATTTGGCAGGGTATTCAAGTTGCGGATGAGGAAGCCTACACAGATATTACCGAAGCAGAACGGGCATTCAGCGTTGCGTCGTTTAATTACAATTTGTATGGGCAACTCGTTTCTGCGACAGATGGACGGGGTACACGCTATACAATTTCGCCAGACCCCGTTACACGCCAAATTAACGCGATTACAATCACAGGTGCAGATGGCAGTCGCTTGGATTATAGCTATAACTATGATGAGCGCGGTAACATCATCAGTGTGTCTGAACCTGCCTCAGATGGCTCTCAGCAGACAACGGCTTATACCTATAATGGCTTAGACCTCGTAAGCACTGTTTCAAATCCTTTGGGTGGCAATCGCAATTATGCTTACGACGAAGCAGGCAATGTGACGAGTATCGTGGATGAACGCGAACGCACGACAACATTTGTGTATGATGCGTTGGACAATCTAGTGTCGTACCGTTCGGCTGCGGGCTTTATCACGCGCTATACAACTGAACTTGACCCTGATGGGGATTTTATCATCCGTACCGAAACAGATCCCATCGGGCGCATCATAGAGACACGCTACGATTCATTAGACCGCCTTCGTTTGCATCGCCTCACTGTTGATGATACGACGTTAGAGTACAGCTTTAGCTACACTTCGACAGGTAATTTAGCCAGCGTCATTGAAACAGGCTCCGGGCGCACACTACGACTAGAATACAACCTTCTTGGCGACCCGCTTGCGATTGATATAGAAGGCTCACGGACATCATTTGCTTACAACGCTCGCGGTTTGCTTCAATCTGTAACATCACCAGCCGACAAGGTCACAAGCTATGATTACGATGTCTTGGGCAACCTCGCGCAGGTGACTTACCCTGATGAATTGGCTTGGGCATATACTTATGACCCTAGTAGCAACCTAGTCAGTGCGACTGACCCACTTGGCAATGAAACACAATACGTCTATTCAGGGTTTAACCAATTGCGCTCCGAGATTGACCCGCTTGGCAACCGTACTGAATACGCCTATGACCCTCGCGGTAATTTACTGACCATCATCAATGCGATAGATGTAGTGCAAGAGTATAACTATGACCCGCTAGACCGCATTGTGGAATCAACCGTGCGCGGGATAGCAGGTGAAGAGGCACGTACTACCACTTACGAGTACGATGCTAGTGGGCGTTTGACCAACATCGTATTCCCTAATCGCATTGACCGTGCGCTAATTGCCTACGATGCAGAAGATAATATCATTGCTTACACGCAACGTAATCAACGGACACTATACAGTTACGATGCACTCGGCAATATCACCAGCATTACCGACCCAGCCGGACAAACGACAGTCTACGAATATGATGGGTATGGAAATGTCATCAGCATAACCGACCCTATTGGTAATGTTCAGAGCTATTCGTGGAGTGCGTCTACTGGCTTCTTGACTGCTTTCACTGATTTTGCTGGGCGTGATTACGAATACAACACGGATACACTAGGTCGCCTGACGTTGCTTCGTTATGTGCGCTTAGACGCGGGTGCAGAGGAAACAACACTCTTTGATGCTATCAATACGCAACTGACCTACGATGCAGATGGGTACATCACACGCATTGAGCGCGGAACAGACGCTTCTCGTACAAATAACGTGAATATTCGTGCTACAGAATACGTCTACGATGACAATGGAAATGTGGTTGCTTACATTGACCCCACAGGCGCTCGCTATAATTTACAATACAATGACGCTGGTCAAATAGTGCAAAGTACAGACCCGATTGGTATCGCAACAACATATACATATGATGCTGTTGGTAATGTTGTTCGTATCGTGCGTTATGTAGATACACCCGATGAAGTGACTGAACGATTTGAATATGATGCGAGTGGCAATCTTGTAACGTATATCTCAGCAACTGAGGCAACCACGACTTATACGTACAATGAACTGGGGGAAATCAATACGATTACCCTCGCAGCAGGGACAGACGATGCTCAAACCTATACATTTGGCTACAACACATCAGGGCAGCTAGAGTCTATTACGTATCCAGATGGCAGTGAGACTGTTTATCGCTATGTGCTAGGTAATGTCACGCGCATCACACGTAATGCGCCGGAAACAGAGGAGAGCCTTGAAACACGTTATACCTACGATGGCGCGGGGAATTTAGATGCGATTCTGTTGCCTGGTGCAGATGAAGACATCAACGTAACCTATGATGCGCTTGATAGGCGCGTGCGCTATGTGAACGGCGCAGATGATTCATGGGCATACACGTATGATGCTGCCAGCAACCTCGCACAAATTAGTGACCCGCTTGGGAGCGTCGTCACCTATATCTACGATGACTATGACCGCGTAACACAAATTGCTTATCCCTCTGGCAGTGTCGTTGACCTCAATTACGATACACGGGGTAATTTGCGCACCGTTGTTCTGCCCGTGAACAGCGCAGGCACAGCACAGATTATCACCTATAGACTGAATGCTAATCAGCAAATTGAAGAAATGCAGATTGGTAACAATGTCACAGCGTTCAGCTACGATGGGATGGGCAATGTCATTCAACGGGTGTCGCCGGACGGCACAACGACTGATTATCAATATGATTCGGCTAATCGTCTCGTTGCGATGCTCTATGATAACCAAGCACCTGTCTTATTTTCTTATGATGCTGACGGTAATCTCGTGCGTGCGAATGACATCACGTTTGCTTACGATGTATTGGGGCGTCGGATTCAAAGTACTGCCAATCTAGCTATCGCCTATACCTATGATAACAGCAACAACTTGTTGACACGCACGACTGATACGCTTGGTACAACGACTTATAGCTATGATGCTTTTAACCGTGTTACATCCGTTGCCCTTGATGATGTGAGCGCAACGATTAGCTATGATAGCGAAGGGCAAATTGCTTCTATTCAACGGAGCAATAATGTCAGAACGAACTTTACCTATGACGAAGTAGGACGTCCCTTCACAATTGGGCATAGTAGCGATGCTGTGGCACGCTTGGATACCCTTTCTTATTTTTATGACCCAGCCGGCAATGTTACCCGTGTCAATCGCTTAAATAACGATGGCTCGTCACAGATTAGCTATAGCTACGATGTTGACCAACGTCTCATCAGCGAACGCTGGCTCAATGACGAGGGTGAGACGATTTATACAATTAGCTATGCTTACGATAATGCGGGTAATCGCATCAGCGAAAATCGTAATGGGCGTATCACGAATTATACGTATGACAATCAGAATCGTTTAACGGCAGAAACCCGTAATGCGAGTGGGCAAGGACGCCAATTCATCCTTGTGCCAATTTTCGGTTTGGGATTAGGCGCACTCATTGTTCGGCGTCGTCGTAAATGGTGGTTGGTCATTCCGGTAGCGACCTTGTTTGTTGGCTCGGTATTTGCGCAAACAAACGCCGACGAGATACGGGTTAGCTACGAATACAATGTATTTAGCAGTGTTGAGACTGTAACCTATCGTTCTGATGATGATGTTGATGTTCTTGCTTATGCCTATGACGCAGAAAATCGCCTAGTCAATGTGAGTGGAACAAATCGAGAAGGTGATGCCGTCAATACGACGATTACCTATGACCCGTTCAGCCGTATCGTTAGTATTAGCACGCTTGATGCTGATTATACGCTGTATTGGGACAATCACACGCTCATTGGCATGGATGATGGTAGTGGCGTAGATAGATTCTTGTGGCTGAATGACACGCAACTCGCAACCCTCACCGCAGAGGGCGAAACGCTGTGGCATCTTAATGACCGACAAGGCACAACCCGTCGCTTTGTCGATAGCACAGGCGCGTTGGTTGATGACCCTGCTAATTTCTTGGAATTTGGTAGCTTCGGTGTCCGTATTTATCCCTATAGCGAAGACCGTGTTGCACCTAATGGCGCGACTATCACTGTACCGACACTTTTTGCAAATGGACAATTGTACGAACCGTCAATTGATATGTACTTGCTGGGTGTGCGTGCATATGACCCCACAATAGGACGCTTTATTCAGTTAGACCCAGTGCGCCAAGACCCCTTCGGCACGCTTTACACGTATACACGTAACCGTCCTCTCGTCTTTGCTGACCCAACAGGCATGGTTGTTGAGACGTTCAACGCGCCTGTATCATCGGCGACTGCGCCGGATGCCATTGCGCCAAGTGATTTGTTGCCTGCGTTTGATATGCCGATAGATACTATGCCGAGTGTGCATCGTCAGCAAGCGAATGAGGTATTCCGTATGCTTGAATTGCTCATGGCGACACGCTATGGCGTGAATGGCAGTGTTTTGCAATTATCATCTTTTAACGATGCGCTCTATTTACAAAACCTCAATCCTGTGCCGGAATCTGTGCAGATGGCATCTGCTGAACCTTTGATGAATCTGATGGCTTACTATAGTCAAGATGATGGCTGGCAAACAGACCCGCGCCCTAGCTCTAACGATGCCTATGATGCTTTTGCTTTCCTGCGCGATATGGAAGGTATGCTTGCGCAGGCATATGTACGTCCGGCGATTTTCTGCTGTGATACTCCTATGGCACAAGATTTCGCCTTTGTACCCCAAGTCACGCTACCACAGGGACGCTCCGCAGATAGTCTGCAAACATCCATGTTTGTAGATTTGCTTCAACCGATTTCGACCCTGCCATCGCTCGAACCGGATGTTGAGAATTTAGATAGTTTGTTGCCTTTAGCGATTGCTCCGGTAGTTTCCCTACCAGAGGTCAACCTACCATCTGCGCCTGTCGAACCACAGATTCTCGATAGTTTGGATGCTTTGCGCCAACAGACCTTTGAATTTAACAGTCGTATCTGGTCGTTAGATGGGCAAGATTGCGACGCCTGTTTACCACCGCTAGGATTCAGTCAGTAGAGATGACTTTTTCATAACATACGCTCAAAGGGTCATCAGCATACTGACCATAACACGCCATACGTTGATACCCAGCACGGTCATAGAGTCTGATTGCCTCTGGTTGCCGTGTGCCTGTCTCTAAGATGATGCGCTGATAGGCATAATCAACGGCATAATCTTCGAGTGCGGATAGTAACTGACGCGCGATGCCTTTGCGTCGGGCGCTGGGTGCGACATACATGCGCTTTATCTCGGCAGTATCTTCTCCGTATAGGCGTAATGCCCCACAGCCAACTGCTTCATCATCCAAAAACGCTACTAGAAAAATAGCACGGTCAACAGTGACATCATCTGGCGAGAATGCCCCCGCGCCATCATCATCATAACGCGCTCCTAAATCCGCAGAGAGTGCTTCAACGAGTTTTTTTGAAATATCGCTGTGCGGGTTTTCTGCGCGAATCGTGATTGTCATAACATGTCCTTTGTAATGTTGTGTGTTCGCGTCATTGTACGTGATTGCAGCATGCGTGACCTCATCAATTTGTGACAACATGACAACAAAAAAGGCTGGCAAATCTGCCAACCTTGCTTTGTAGTTTAGCCTATTGCTTAATTGTGTCAGTTGCCACTCATCAAGGGTGGGGCAGGTAATGAGGCATCTTTGAACTGTGTTTCGTAGAGGTCAGCATATAAGCCACCGATTGCCAGCAGGTCATCATGTGTGCCTTGTTCGACAATCTCGCCTCTATCCATCACCAGAATACGATCAGCCGCCAAAATTGTGCTGAGGCGATGCGCGATGACAATGCTTGTTCGTCCCTCTTGTACACGACTGAGTGCTTCTTGAATCAATGCCTCGGACTGGCTATCAAGATTGCTAGTCGCTTCATCCAGCACGATGATACGTGGGTTTTTCAGAATGACTCGCGCAATGGCAATCCGTTGTTTTTCACCACCACTTAAGCGATACCCGCGTTCGCCCACAATCGTATCGTAGCCATCTTCCAACCCAACAATGAAGTCGTGGATGTTTGCTGCCCGTGCTGCCGTTTCGAGTTCTTCTTGGGTGGCATCCGGTTTAGCATAGGTCAAATTGGTGCGGATGGTATCGTGAAATAGATAGGTTTCCTGCGTAACCATCCCAATGTGGTCACTGAGCGATTTTAGTGTAACATCACGGAGATTATGTCCATCTAAGCGTATTTCGCCCTCAGTGGGGTCATAGAGACGCGGAATCAAGTAGGTCATGGTTGTTTTACCTGCACCACTCGGACCAACGAGCGCGACTAGTTGACCAGGCTCAATCGTGAAGGTGATATTCTTGAGGGCGAGTTCACGCGCTTGTGAGTATGTTTCCTCTGTTTCGCTTTTCTTCTTGTTCTCTTTGCGCTTTTGCACATTAGCATCGCCAGATAGCGCCGCCTGTACTTGTTGACCACGCCCGACGCGCTCAACGGCTGTCAGCAAGAAACGTTCGTCGTACTCATAATCGAAGGTCACATTATCGAACTCAATGCGCCCGTCTATATTTTCGAGAACGGTAGCATCTTCTTTTTCTTCGATGTCGAGTGGCAGGTCGATGATTTCAAATACGCGCTCAAAACTGACCATCGACGTAGCAAAATCTACAGGGGCAGTCGTTAGAGCAGACAACGGCTGGTAAAGTTGCGTTAGGTATGTACCGAAGGCGACGATTGTACCGACAGTGAACACGCCATCAATTACAAATTGTCCACCGACCCAATACACGAGTGCTGTGCCAATTACACTTACGAGGCTGACGAGTACGAAAAATTGCCCGCCAATTGTTCCACGTTTGATACCGGCATCACGTACTTTTATCGCACGGTCATCAAAGCGATTGACTTCTGTGCCTCTGCGCCCAAATAATTTAACCAGCAACGCCCCACTGATATTGAGCGTTTCGTTCATCATGGCGTTCATCTGTGCATTGTGTGTCATTTGCTCACGCGCTATGTCACGCAATTGTGTTCCTAGTTTGAGCGCAATCCACATGAATAATGGGAAAACAGCCACACCCAAAATGGTCAGACGCCACTCTAGCGCCAGCATAATACCTATTGTCAGCACAACGCGAACGATATTGGTGATAATATCGACAATGGTGCTACTAATGGCGTTCTGCGCTCCGACTACATCATTATTCATGCGGCTCATGAGTTCGCCTGTTTTGGTATTGGTGAAGAAGCGCAAGGACATTTTTTGCAGATGTTCGTATAGTGACACACGCAAATCGTAGATGACACCTTCACCGACTGTCGCGTTGATACGTCGTTGGAAAATACGAATCGCACCACTCACAATCGGAATCATCACCAAACCTAACGCCAAGATATTCAGACGGCTGGTACTACCGTAGAAATCACCGCTTTGCGTCAGGACGTTATCAATTAACTCACGGAAGATGAGCGGTGTCAGCAAGCCTAAGCCTGTCGTCACCAGAATCATCACTAGCATGATACTAATACGTCTCCAATACGGACGTGCATATCCGAGTACCCGCAAAATGAGACTACGCGAGATATTCGGCTTATTTTTATCTAAATCATTGTGGACTATCCGCCACCAATTCATAGAACCCTCGTCTCTTTACCCAAAAACCTATTTATTAGCATAAAGCAAAAAAGCACAGGCGAATACTGTGCTTTAGGTTAGTGCGCGTACAGCGCCTTTGGTTAGGGCGAGGCTAATCGCCTAAGCGCATGCTATAGAGCATTCCGCGTGCTTGTGATACATCACTCGCAAATAAGACCTCGCGTCCATCAAGTTGCTTGCTAAAGGCTTTGCTGAGAGTGTTGTACGCTTTGCGCATCCAATCGCTTGCGCCTACGACAACGCGGTTGCCTTCGTTCGGGCGCATCCCCATTGCGGGGTCAGTTAATAGGCGTTGCGCTGCTTTCATAAAATCGCCTGGAATATTACTGCCTTCAAGGTCAATGATGACATCTACCTGATGCTCAACTTCTGCTAGAAAGTTATCTGTCATTTCTAGCGCGGCATCGAGTTCGCCCCATGTCCACGAGCTTTCAAATTCCATTAATACCCGCGTTTTATTGCTATCATCCCACTTGGTTACAATTGCCATGTTTACTAGCAATCCCTTCGTCTCACTTTGTATATCTCACAGGCTGTTATTATAGCATCACTCACTTATACGCATGTATCAGTGTTTCAGGTGCAAATCATTGTTGGATGATAAATGGGACTGCTCCCGCAACTGAGACATCATTGACCTTAATATCAACGGTATAGCTCCCAGCCGTGAATGGGAAATCAGTTGGGTCAACGAAAAACCAGACGCATAATTCGTCTAAAGCTGTAGCAGGTTCATATGTGTAGACAGGACCTACGGGTTGCCCATCAAATTCCCAATGTGCCGAGAATGTATCGGTTGGCGACAGGTTGAACGCAGGTACAATGACAAATATCTCTGGCGTTGCTGTGCTGAATGTTGAGGTGATGCCACTGCCACACCCATCGTCACCTGTGCCAGTAGCCGTCAAAATTGTCCCAACGCGCAAGCCGTTTGGGTCGAATGTCGGTATAACTGTCGCAGTTGGATTTTGCGAGAGTGGCGTTATTGGTGGTAGTGTCATGGTGCTGGTTGGTATGCTGGGGTCTAACGTCGGTGCATTAGGGTCAACTGTCGCTTCTGGACGTGACGTTGGGCTAGGTGGCGGGGTAGGCGTGCTACCGAGTACCTGTTCACGTTGCGTTGCCAATGCCTCTGGTACAAATCCTGTAGCGACGAGTGTTTCTTCTAAAAACACACTTTGCGTTGCCGCCAATGATGAGCGTGTGCTAATGAAATCGAGTGTGGTTCGTGCGCGTGCGGATTGTACCGTTGCGGTCAGGCGAATATCCGCAATCTGTGTACCCGCCGCTGCATGATTCGCCTCTAAGGTAAGCGCTGTACCCGTTTCTGCGCATCCCGTTGAGATGAGTGCTATGATGATAAGTGTGAATGTTGTCAGGAATCGTATCATGGGCTTGATTCTAATAGACTGACCCTCAAAAATGAACGATAAAAAGGCTATCGTAGGCTTTATTTCAGATGATGTTAAAGGTGATATCATGCACATTTCCGCAGAAGGCTTACAACCGACTCCCACTAATTTTGCTCTTGCTGAACAAGGTTTACTCACTGACCTCAATGGTGATGCGGTGTTTTGGGCGGGGCGTGCGGCGACGGTTCTTTATTATGCGTATAAACTAGCCGAACAACGTGCCTCACAAATCGAATCGCCCGAAATTATTATGCCCGCGATGATGTGTACGACCTCCTGCAATGTAGCGCATCTCGCAAATATGACACCCCGATTTGCCGATATTGACCCCGCTACAGGCTTAGTGACGCTGGAAACATTACAAGCACGCTATACCGAAAATACGGTAGCTGTCGTGGTGATTCACTTACTCGGCAATACCGCAGAAATGGCGCGTATTGCGACGTGGTGTGCAGAAAATGACTTACTCCTGATTGAAGACCCTACACAGGCAGTACATGGCAAATTGCCGGATGACAAGCTGGCAGGCACATATGGCGATGTGGTGGTCTATAGCTTCAATCGCACTAAAATCATTGGTGCAGGTAATGGGGTACTCGTCACGCGCACTCCTGATATTACGCAAGAACTAACGGAGACTATTAACAGACTACTCACTATTCCTGAGCCGGATATGACTTTGCTTCAACAACTCGGTTTGAGTTATCGCAATCTGCATCATTCGCTCGTCGGATTGTATCGTGTGAGAGCTTTGCCTGATGCACAAATATCGGATGCGTTTATGTCTGTGCGCTCCTCATTTGAGCCGCTATTTTCACGCCCTACGAAAACAGATGTTGACCTCAATACAGCGTGGGAAGCCTTACCGACTGATTTGGCACGTCGGTACGAACTCGCGTCTATTTATGCTGACTGCTTGCAAGATGGTCCATGGGAATTGATAACAGGCTTTCAAGAGAGTGGGGTGTGTTGGCGCTTTTCGCTGTTGATTGATAATCCTGCACAGCAAGTTGCTTTCAGCGAAGCCGTGCGCCGTGACGGATTTCATGTGTCTAATCTCTATTGGGCAGTGAATCAATTTTTCCGCCCGTCTGACGACTGCCCACATGCGGACAGCTTTGGGCGTCGTATCGTGAATTTATGGGTAGATGCTAGCGTAGACGAAAATTATGTTCGTGCGTGTAGTGATAGTTTGCTGAAACATGCTCACATGTTGCGGTGACATCTACGCCAACAAAAAAAGGAGTGCGTGTTGGCACACTCCTTCATGAAAATCTAGCAAATGCCACAAGGCTTAGTCGTCAATTTCGACTTCGATAAAGCCATTGAAACCAACTGCGTAGCCACCTTCTGCATGGCTCACGAGCAGGGTATATGTGCCATCTTCAGGTAGCTCGAAATCATCAATCTGCGAATTGAGTTGCCCACCAAAATCGTCATCGCCAGCAATCGGATTGCCATCAGGGTCAAGCAGGGCAATCAGGGGGTCTACAGAATCAGAGTCGGTGTCTTGTGCAGAAATTGTGATTTCTTGTCCTGCTTCGCCCTCAAAGGTGATTTCTACGATGCGACGATATGCCATTTCTACTTCAATGGTATCGCCGATTTCCATTTCTTCTTCAACTGTTTCAATGCCATGTACCTGAATGCGATTGAAGAAATCTTCGCCAGCCGCCTCGATGTCACCTTCCTCACGGTATAGAATCCCGCGTCCGAGATAGGCGTTGTGAATTTGGTCATCAATATCGAGTGCTTCGGCATAAGCGTCGAAGGCTTCGTCAGTATCGCCGTTGATTTGGTTCGTGATACCAATTAGGTAGTAGGCTTGTCCGGCAACAGGCAAATCATCTGCGGCGTCGGCTGCTTCTTCAAAGAAACCAATGGCCTGGTCTGCATCGCCAAAATTCAACGCACTGATACCCCGCGCCAGCAAGTCATCAACATCACCAGCCGTTTCATCATCAAGGTCATAATATAAACTACTGCGGCGTCCATAAGGTTCGGCGCTCAGTGGGCTGATATAAATTGCTTGGTCATAGTCGAGTAAGGCATCGGTTAGACTGCCATCCGCAACGTAGGCATCGCCTCTGAATAGGTATAAGTCAAATTGCCAAGGTTCTAACTCGATAGCTGTAGTGAAATCTGCAATCGAATCATCAAATTGTCCGAGTTGTGCATTGGCTACGCCACGAATGGTATAAGCGAATACGTTGGTTGGGTCAGCGTCGATAGCGACATCCATCGTGGCAACCGCACCACGAAATTCGCCATCGTTCAGTTGTTCGAGAGCCTCGTTGATGAGTTCTTCAACATCGACTTCTTCTTGTTCTTCTTCGTTGTTGTCTTCGGTGTCTTCTAGTGCAGGCGTCGGTGTGACTTCACCAATGGCATTCACACTGACGGGGGTCGCCGCTAGCATACTCACACTGAGTAACACAGCGACTAACATAGAGAGTAACCACGCAGATTTGCGCATAAATGCTTTGTCCTTTATTTGTCTAAAACAATACATCGTATCAAGCATAACAGCATTATGTTATTTGTTTGTTTAACGGTTTTGCAGAAAATTGAGAATAAGAACATTACCATCACAGGTATCGCGTGTGGTAACGCTAATTTCGTCCGATAGGGGAGCATTGTCGGGACTGAATAGTTGTACCGTGAATGTTGCTACTTGTGGTGTCCCTACTAATGGTAATTCGTAGCCACCTGTGCCAAATGCCTGCGATGCACCGCTGAACACGGTTTCTGCAAAGGTGCTATTTTCTGGCGTGATGCGAATACGATAGCCATCGAGGGCATTACCACTCAAATCGCGCACTGTGCCAGCGATGCTCCACCAATTGCAACCCAGTTCATTACTGTTGGGTGCGTATAAAACAGGTTCTGGCACAAATGGAAACGGCGATTCAGTTGCGACAGCACTCGGCGCACTTGGCGTATCTGTGATGACAACAAATATTTGTCCTTCTGCATCTGGCGTAGCATCTATTGCTACAGCATTCTTGCCAGGTGTCGCTGATACTTGTACAAAAGGTGTGCTAGGTGGCAAGGGATTAAATGCTGTCTGCGGATTATTCCAGACTTGCAAGAACCATGCGACAAATACACCTGTTGCTATCAGCGTTATTATTGTGATGATGTTATAGCGCATGTTACTCGGTTTTTTCTGTGCAGGAGTAGGAGAAGACGGCGCAGATGTAGCTCGCTCAATAGGCTGTGATTGGGGTGCAATTGGCGGATAGCGTTCTTCTCGTGGTGTGATGACAGGTGGTTTTACGTAGCGGTCAACCGACGCTAACATCGCTAGGGCGTCTGTGTCGGGGTCGGGCATGTCGATACTGTCGATGTCAAAGTCAATATCATCATGCGTTGGTGGCGCATAATTTTCTGGTGAACTTGTTGGTGGTTTTGGTGGCGCGTCTTCAGGCGGGAACAATCCACGCGGTTTATCAAGTTTATCTTTGCGGTTATCGCGCCCGAATCGCTGTACAGATGATTTCTGCTCTTTATCCGACATGGTGGATGCAATCAATTCATATTACTGTCAAATGTGACTTGTTGCTTATGTGCAAGCGGAGCAGACAAATAATCTGCCTGCTCCGATAGTATCAAACTCAGTTGGAACGTGTTTGTTGGAATGTTAGCAACGCGAGATTACCTTCGCATGTCCCAGAGAAGGTAACTTGTACTTGCTCGGTGACAGGTGTACCAAGACTGGTGAACACTTGTACGAAATACGTCTGTGTATTGATGCCATTTGCCAACTGTACTTCGTAACCACCATTGCCATAAAGTGTGTTGCTACCACTGGTTGCTTCGCGTGCGGCTGGTAAACCCCCACCGACAACACGAATGGTTAATGGATTGCTATACGCATTGCCGTTCAAATCCAGAATTTGCCCACCAATCCCCTGCCATGTACATCCAGAGGCGTTGATATTCGATGTATATTGTGGCTCGCTTTGTAGTGCAAATAAGAACGGCGAAGGCGAGGGTGGTAAAGTACCAGCAACAGGTGTTGTTGGTTCTGGGGATAGCGTTGGTGAGGGTGAACTCGTTGGCAAGGCTGTCGTCGTAATCGTTGGGGATGGTTCAAGTGAAGGCGTTGTTGTCGCTGATGGAATAGGCGTTAGTGTTAAGGTTGGTGTCAGCGTTGGTGTAAACGTTGGCGTGAAAGATGCAGGCAGGGTGGTTGGCGATGTAGAAGGTGTCAGTGTGATAGTCGGCGTCCCTGTTGCAAACTCGGTAGGTAACGCGGCGGCGGCATCAAAGAGGTTGTCTGTGTTGCTATCGGTTAATAGAAATAGCAAAGCAGTCACACCACATGCGATAATAGCACCCACCAAAAAGACAATCGTGAGTATATTGTATAAACGGTTACTTCCCGTACCTAAATTGAAATTCATAAATATCCCTTTTGTGGGTGAATCGGGTCAGTCTCTAAAGATTACCACTGAATATAAACCTCTACAGTGGCACTCTGGTATTGCTCATCTAGCCAGCGATTGAATACATTCTCGCTCAGTGTCGTCAGGCGGCTGGGTTCAATGACACGTATCTCGCGTGCCAGTGGTTCTAATACATGATACCCCAATGGTGTTGAAACGTAAGAAACTGAGCCAATCTCTAAGGTGAACGCAGAATCTTCTAAGCTCCGATAAAATAGTTCATTGCGTGCGAACCAGCCGAGATTGCCACCGACATCCGCCGTTGTGACATCGAGCGAATATTCTGCGGCGAGTGTTGCAAAGCCATCGGTACCACTCTCTAAGCGGTCTAATACTTCGTTTGCTTCATCTTCTGTACGCACTAAGATATGACGCGCATTGACTTGTTCTACTTCACCAAGATAGGGTTCTAGCAGAACATTGCGCACGCCGAGCGTAATCAATACATTGCGTTGGGCAGCATACCATTGGTCTTCCGTGTAACCATTCATCGCCAGTGAATCGCGCCATGCTTGGTCGCTCCCTGCGATGTCGCGTTGTTCGGCAATTTCAGTATCTACATCCGCATCCGTGATAGTAATGCCTAATGCTGGCGCTCCCTGATTAATTAGTTCTTGCTCAATCAATTCGGTAAGCACTTGCTCTGATAGGGCATTTGTGTCGGCAACGCCTACACTACTCCGACGGGTTAACTCTGTATTGTAATTTTCTATGGTGATGCCAACTCCGTTGACGCTGGCGGCAAGCCCTGTGGTGTCGGCATTACTACTGTTTTCGGTATTGCTCGTGTTATTTGTTTGTGGTGCTGTTTCTGTTGCTGTCGTCGATGAACAAGCGCCAATGACCATAGCAACAGCTATATATGCGATTAAACGTAACCGACTCAAAGCGGTTCTCCCTCTATTGTGCAGTTTGTTTCATAACGTGCCTATTATGCTACTGAGCCGTCAATGTCGCAAATAGGAAAATCGACTAATTTAGGAAGAATTGAGATTTTCCCTGTCTGACCCGTGTTATCATTAAGCTATAGTGACTGATTGAACGGAAAAGGTGGTTTTCGACCATGAGCAAAGACGGCATTCGCGCATTTCAGGAATCTATCCAAAACAAGATTCGTGATTTGCTGACAGAATTTGGTAATGGCAAAATTAGCAATGAACAATTCAACATACTCTACGAACGCTATAACAACCAACTAGAGATGGCACTGCAAGCAATGGAAGGCGCTGTACCAGCTCGTGATGGCAATGAAGTTACGACTATCGCGTTGCGCCGTGCAACCACTGGTCAAGCAGTCGGTTTATCTGTTTATCACCATCGGAGTGGGACGATTATTGAATCGTTGGGTACATTTGATGTGCCATCTGATGCCATCTCGCCAACGCTCAATGACTTTTCTAAGAAGCTCGAAGACCGTGCTTTTGTTGAGCCTGTTACGAATAAGTTATCCAGTGGCTTATGGGTCGTATTCATGGCACGTCAGTTGACAACGGCAATCGTGGTCTTCAAAAACGAACCGGCACCCGCTCAAATCCGTGAACTTGAACGCTTGTTGCATGACTTTGAAGAAGCCAATCGTAACTTACTCGCCAAACATGATGTTGAGCGTGATAAACTCGCTAAACCATTCATTGGGTTTGTGCGCAAAAAACTCAGCCGATGACTTATTACATCGGGGCATTTCATACGCCCCGATGTGCGTTAAATTCTAATTCTTCGATAAATCGTTGTCGCTATTATCGCCCAGAGGCTTGCCCGTCCATGAGGTATCACCGATAGCATCGCGTTTGTCGGCTGCTTTCTCAACGCCATTGCGCTGTGCTTGGCGAATCATGCGGTCTACATAGTAGGTCATCTGATAGAGCGCATCGGCTGCTTTATCCCGCCGACGTTCCGGTAAAGACATATCTTGCGCTGCCACCCGAAATACCTGCCCACATTGCCGATACAAATCTAGCATGTGTGCGCCGATAGCGGTATCTTGTACGCGCTCATAATATTTCACTAACTCGTACCATCCGAAAACAAAATCCCAGAAATCCTCATCTTCGAGGTAGGCATGCTTTTTCTGCTTAAAATCAACTTTGTCAAATTGAGCGACAATCGCATCCTCAAGCTGACGGCGCTTCTTACCAACGATAAAATCATCATTCTGCATACGATAAATCCTAACCAATACAACTGTACGTCTATGATAACGCATTCTCACAGTGCGACTAGGGATGTAGGGCAAACGACATGCTCTAATGGTGTGGTTGTGCTACAATCACATGCGAAAATACTCGTTCAAGCATGAAATCGTAGACTGACTATGACCTACTCACGCGCTTTAAGTTTTATTCTGCTTTGTCTTTTGTGGATTCCAAGTGTTATTGCGCAAGATAGCCTCACACAAACACCTCCTGCGCCGACGCCTCAGCCAGCGGTTCGCCCTGTGCCTGTAGTGACCCTCAGCGATAATGGCATCACCAGTGAACGCTTATTTGGGGCGCTTGTACAAGGGCAAGTGGGGGTCATACGGATAACAGGGACAGATATTCAAGAGGCGCGAGTGTTATTTCGTAATCATGAGTATCCCTTTTACGATAGCGGTGTGGATGGTTGGTATGCAATGGTGGTAGCCGATATTGATGCCCAACCGCGTGATTATGTGTTATCGGTGGTTGTTCAGCAAAGCAACGGCACACTCACTACACTCAGTGATAGCGTTACTATCACAGGAGCAGGCTATATTCGGCAAATTTTTGAAGTGCCACCAAGCCTTGCCTTTCTCATTGAGCCGGAAGTGGAGCGCAATGAGTATGCTCGTATTGACGCGCTAACAGCAGACATCACGCCTGAACGCTACTGGACAGGTGAATCATGGACATTGCCGATGGCATCAGGATATAGCGCCCGTTTTGGGCAATATCGTATTCTGAATGATGTCGTACAGACGCGCCATACTGGCTGGGATCAGAGTGCGCCTGTTGGCACACCCGTCAGTACCATGATGGATGGCGTCGTCATTTACGCGGATACACTTGATATTCGTGGGAATTACGTTCTGATAGATCACGGTTGGGGTGTATACAGCGGATATGCCCATTTTTCGCAGTTTAACGTGCAAGCAGGGCAAACTGTTCGGCAAGGCGATGTCATTGGCTTGAGTGGCAATACAGGGCGTAGTAATGGACCGCATCTACACTGGGAAATTCTGGTCAATGGCGAATGGATAGATGGTGTTGCATTTCTTGAAATGTGGTTGCCAGCATAAAGGACTCAGGCTAACTCTCATCTTGTGCTTCGATTGCGTCAATCATCTCCTGCGCCGCTTCGATGAGCAGGGGCGACCAGTTAAAACGTGTTTCCCAAACAACTGTATCGCCATAAGCTAAATCACAATTAGCAAGTTGGTTGTAATAGTCAGTTGCTTGGTCATCATCCGCGTTCAAATAGTATGCCAGCGATAGCCCACCCAATGTACGTTGATATAGAACAGATTTATCGTCACTTTGATGCAACAATGCCCGCTTCAAGTAGCCAATCGCGTTTGGGTACATCTCTAGTTCAATTTCGAGTTCACCTAAGCTTACTAAAAATTCAGGCGTAGTTGGGGCAAGTTTGATGGCTTGCTCGAAATCTTCGAGTGCTTTGTCAAATTTATCACGTTCAGAGTATGCGATGCCTCGTTTGTGATAAGCCGCCGCATTATTCGGTTGCTCGCGGATAACACGGCTCAAATCGCGTCGTGCGGAACGAAAATCGCCCTTGCCCATTGCGGCTAATGCGCGTGCATATAATACCTGCATATCTTCACTGTTGATGTGTAGAGCAGAGGTGAAATCATCATAGGCTTCTGTGAAGGCTTCTTGCTGAAAATACACTGCGCCACGATTATAGTATGCTGATGCACTCAATTTATCGACGGTAATTGCTTCTGTGTAATCCGCAATAGCTTCGTCTATCTGACCGAGTTGCACTCGCGCACTGCCTCGCGTTTCGTAAACTTCGGGCGCAAAGTAATCGTTCGCAATTGCTTGTGTCGCGCTCTCGATGGCGTCCTCAAACTTGCCTGTCTGGTACAGTACCATCGCTTTTTGCCCGTAGAGTTTACCCGTGTTCGCTTTATCATGCGCAATGGCACGGTCATAATCGGCAATCGCGGCTGGGTAGTTACCTAACTGTAACTGTACCGTCGCGCGTCGTTCATAGGGGGCATCCCGATGAGAGGCATCAATGTTGATGAATTCGTTGTAGTCATCGAGTGCATCAGAAAAATCACCATTATGAAAATGAGCGTTACCGCGTGTGAGCAAGGCATCCAAGTTTTGATGGTTAACTGCTAGCACAGTCGTCAGGTCTTCAATGGATAGGTCGTAATCATGGCGCATGAAATATGCAAGCCCCCGCGAGAAATACAGTGTGATATTGTCTTTCTCTAGGTCAATAGCTTCTGTCAGCGCACGAATTGCCGCGCCATAATCGCCAGTTTCCATATGCAAACGTGCTTGTGATTTGTACTCATCTAAGGTTGCCATACTCACCCCTCGGTCACTGCATTATGTCGGGTTCAGTCAGAGTTTCTGAATAATTGCATCGGCTTCATCAACGAGTGCTTTAGGCCAGAGCAATTCTTGCCCTGTCCATTCGGCGTCCATATAGCGTCTGTCCATATCGACCAAGCTCTGCCATAGTTCAACCGCTTTTTCATCATCGTTGTCTAGGGCATGCAAGGTCACTGCCATGCCACCGAGTAACAGACGCTCTGTTGGCATGTGTTCTAACGCGCTGGTGTAGTCTTCTTTTGCTGCTTCGTATTCTTCTAAGCAAAATTCAACGACTGCCCGATTGTTCATCGCCCGTACATTCTCTTCATCTAGCCCTAGTGCGTGTGTAAAATCTTCTTTTGCACCTTGCCAATCATCCAAGAAGAATTTTGCCGCCCCGCGACTGGTGAAAATGTCGCTATCGCTATCCAGCAATTCGATTGCTTTGTCATAATCAGCGACTGCGTCTTCGTAATTATCAAGGTCGCTATGAACAATACCGCGTCCGTAATAGGCATCAGCCAAAGAATCATCTAGCTCAATCGCTTTGTTGAAATCGTCGAGTGCTTTGTCAATCTGCTTGTTATTGCTGAAATATTCGCCCCGTTCGGCATAGGCTTCGGCATTATTGGGGTCGAGTTTGATAGCGCGTTTCCAATCGCTGACTGCATTTTTCTCATCACCCTTCATCCAGAATGCACGCCCACGCCCGACGTACCAGCGCGAATTACGTTTATCTAGCTGGACTGCCCTGCTCATGTCACTGAATGCCTGTGTGATTTCGTCTAGCTCAATCAGTGCCATGCCGCGCCAGAAGAAGTAGAGCGCATCGCGGTCTTCTTCGATTTTTTCACTCATGAGTTCGGCAAGTTCTGCATAATCCCCTGCCTGATAGAGTTCTTTTGCCTGTATATCTATTTCACTCATCGTATCTTTCCTATCTATGTTGTTGGGTTAATTGTGCTGAATATTATAATGCGAGAGCAGGGGAAATATCGACGTGGAAAACAGTAGATGACTATGTTACTACTGGTTGATTCATGAAGAGCAGATTAAAATATAACTATTACGTAAGGTCAACGCGCTCGTAGAAACAAGGTTATCGTATGCCCATCCGTATTTTCTGGCTCGATGAAACGAAAAAAGATATTCTCCAATACGAATTTGTCGGCAAATGGACATGGGATGATTTCTTCCCTATTTATGAAGAAGCCCTTGTTCTTGAAAAAGAACAACCGCATCGTGTAGATGTCATACTCGATTTTAGGCAAAGTGCAACGATACCGCCGAATGCGCTCACACATATTAAAAGCATAACGGACAAACAACCGGATAATATCGGGCTATCTATCTTTGTCACCAAAAATCACTTTTTCCAAGTGATGCACGATATGGCAGTGAGCATCTACCCTCCGACGAAACAGTATTTTGTAGTCGTCAAAACAATCGAAGACGCTCATGCCTCTATCATGGCTGACCGTGCTGAAAAAGTCTGAGAGCGTTCAGTCGGTGCTTTGTAGCGTCTCCAAAACATCTAGCGCACTATCAGCATCGCTGTTGTTGAAAACACGGTCAGGAACAAAGGCATCTATCAAAATAACCTCGTCCTGATGCACGAACGCAACCAACATACCCCCGTAAAAGTCGCTAGTGTAATCCAGCCGTGTGCCAATGGTATCGAGTATGTCGATAGGTTCGGGGTCATCGAACACTGTGCTTGGGTGGGCATTTTCGATGATATATGTTAAGGCTTGGTAGGGTTCAGTCGGACGCGGTAAGATGATTGGTGGTGCGAAAAAATTCATAATCACGTCATGGTCAGAAATCACGGAAATTGTTCCTTGCTCAGTTTCTTCTATCTCCCAATCTTCAGGATATTCAAATTCTAAGCTCACTATTTCCCATTCGTAGTCATCTGTATCTTGCGCAAAAACGCCACCTACCAAGATAAGCAGACTCATTATTAGCCATATTCCCATAACGCGATGTATCATGACCTCATCCCATCTTTCACATATATCAACATGATTAGCTATCCTTTACGATGTATCGCCACTGCGTCCGTTGTAAACAAGACGGTCACTGTTGGCAAAATCACGAAATACTTGGATTGCCTCTGCATTCAAAATACCATCTGTGACATCAATCCCACGCTTTTCGAGTTCGGCTTTCCAATTAGGGTGGATAGGTCCTTCATCAAAACCTGTTAGTTCTTCTAATTCACCACCGCTACCAGCAATTACCAATGAGCGAATACCGGACCATGGGATTGCACCATAGCACATCGCACAGGGACGCCAATTGACGACTAATTGATAAGCGGGTAAGCCTTCGCCACCTAAATCGAAGGTGTTTAGCATATGTTGCGCGACGCTCAAGGCGACGACTTCGGCATGGGCAGACGACATATTTTCTGGCACAACGCGGTTCACACCAATAACGAGTAATTTGCCCGAATCGCGTTCATACACCCCAGCCGCGAATGGGCCGCCTGTATCATGCTCGAAATTCAGGCGTGAAAAACGGATGACAGGTTTCATACGGGCTTCGAGTGTGTCGTAGGTTTTGCCTGCGAGTGTTTTTAGTTCTTCTTGCGCCCAATCTGGTAAATCAACAGAGAAGTGCATTAGACTTATTCTTCCTTGTGCTAGGTATTCAAATCAAGTGGTTTTAGGTCGCGTATATCGAGTGTGGTCACGACGCCATCTTCTATCTCGGCATAAGCGTATTTTTTGCTTTTCCATACAGGACCTGGATTGATAATTTGGGTATCGCCGATGCGGTCAATCGTCACGCATTCGTGCATATGTCCGGTGAAGCACACAAGCGGTTGTACACGCTCAATGAATGCGCGAACGGCTTTGCTACCGACATGCTGGTTTGACTTTGATGGTACGTCTAATTTTGTGTTGTAGGGTGGTTGATGGCAAACTAGCACTTTGGGCATGTTCTCTGGTACACCGACGAGACTGTCTTCAAGAAAGCCTGCTAGTTCATCTTCGCTGAAAACGTACTTACCGTAAAAGGGTAGTGCGCCCCCACAGCCAATAATCGCTAAATCATCCACGATGACATGCTTGCGATGAATGCTGATGCCTTCGCGTGCCAACCACATATTCATATTTACGGTATCCATATTACCGCAGACTGCGTAAATCTGTTCATTGTACGTGCTGACCATATCCAAAATTGTATGCAAATTTTCGACATTGCCATTGGTCATATCACCTGGCAACAGCACCACGTCTACATCAGCCATGACATGGCGAATTTGTTTGAGTAATTTAGGACGGTCATGAATATCTGGAAAGGCAACGAAGCTCGTCATATTGGCGACCCTATGGTGTGAAAATCAGCAAACATCATAATCGTATCACAAACATGCATCAAATGATTCACTAGATGCCACCATGAGCAGTCCACGCTATAATCATTGTGACGAGCAGATAAGGTATCTGATGTATGCCACAAGATTTACAACACGAGATTGCGACCTTACGCAAACAAATTGCATCCCAAGAAAAAGAGATTCATAACCTCGAACATGAATGCACGACACTTGAGCGTGAGTTATCTGCATTCGAGAAACGCTACAATGCGATTATCAAGCCTGTTGCGAATCGCTTAGATGCGGCTAAATCCGCACTCGAAAAGTTGCGCGATTTGCATCTCATGCAACAGTTAGGCGATAGAACGTCACTGGAAGCCTTGTGGCGCGAAAATGATAAAAGTACGCAAGCAAATAATGAATATGTGCCGCCACATGTGCGCGATTATGCAATTCCTGAACCGATTGACATACTGATTCCTGAGCCGAAAACACCGAAAAATATAAAATCACTCTATCGTAAATTAGCACGTCAATTTCATCCTGACCTAGCTAATAATGAAGATGATCGTCGGCGCCGTACTAAGTTGATGTCACTCATCAACGAGGCATACCAAGAAGGAGATTTTGAGGTACTCAAGGCACTTTATGAGCAGACAGACGCGCAAAAAGAAGCATCCCCCAAACAGCGTATCAACAGCCAGATTTCGCTCGACCAATTGACTTTGCGCAAATTAAAGACACGCTTTCAGGATTTGGCGGTACAAGTGCGTGACCTGAAAGAAAAGCGGCACAACTTACGCTATGGACCCCTGATGGAATTGAAGCTCGAAGATAGCCTTGCCAAAAATAATGGCGAAGACTTGCTCTCCGAACTTGCTGCCGAAATGGAAGCGGAATATTGGGAGATGATGCAAGAAGTTGAAAGCCTGCGTCAACAAGTCAACTGATTAGCTTCACTGGTACATCTGAATACGTGCGCCGGGTACTTTTGTCGCAAGGCGTTCCATGCTCATTCGCACTTGTGCCACGACTTCGGTTTTGTCTATCGTCAGCAATTCGCGGTCACGCATAATAACTTGTCCATCACACAACACAGTTTGTACATCACTCGTCCGCGCACTGTAAAGCAGGTTAGCGGCGATGTTGTGTATTGGCTGATGATGCAAACCACTCATATCCATCAACACAATATCAGCTAATTTCCCTGCTTCCAAAGCCCCTAGTTTTTCACCTTGTCCGTAGACAGCCGCGCTCTCACGGGTCGCAATGGTCAAGGCATCGTGTAAGGTCAAGGTT
>JBCBKJ010000054.1:0-40564 GCA_038522085.1 Chloroflexota bacterium | reverse complement strand
CGAATATCGGAGAGGCTGGCATATCTTAACCTGGTGAATTTAAATACACAGGAGTCAACTTAGCAGGCAAAAAGTCGGACGGTTCTCCTGCATGATAGCGTCGCCATGCTTCCTGCGCAAGAAAACCTGTGCGCCTTGCTCGCCGTGCTGCCTCTACTAACGATACTGATAGCTCTTCGTTGTCTTCTGTCATGGCGATAGCTTCACGTCCGGCTGGGTCAACTTCACCAGCGACATAGTACGAGCCTTCCAGTGATGCCAACAAATCAGTCCACGTCGTAATTTCAGGTGTCTCGACAGCTTCCCAACGTCCTTTTTTGACTTGATACACCCCTGCGATGATGCGCTTGCGTCCAGCTTGCACAACACAAATGAGTTGATGGCGCGTGTTAGTGAAGGTCTGCCCTGTGGCGATGATGTCTAGCGTACTAACGCCGATGAGGGGCAAGTTCTTGACGGCTGCCATGCCTTTTGCCAGCGCGACCCCGATGCGCAAACCCGCATACGAGCCAGGACCATTCGCCACTGCAATCATCGTCAGGTCGCTCTTATCAACGTCGCATATGGTCAGCATATGCTCGATAGTCGGCGCGAGAATCATATTGTGTTTATTGCCTGTACGCCACATCTGCTCGGCGATAAGGGTATCGCCATCATGCAAAGCAAGACCGAGCATTTTTGTCGCGGTATCAATGGCTAGTAACATATTGTTTATTTATATCCTTGTTGGAGCGCGTTCTGTAAGGTGCGCACGCTATATCTGAACAAAAAACGGGCATACAGGGATGCCCAATTTTGCATCAACTTGCTTGTTTAACTGTACCGTCAGTCGAGGATTTCTTCCAGCAACAAACCCACAACAATCCCAACCAGCACCGCAACACCCAGCGTCAGCCAACCAAAGCCGTTTTTTTCTTGCTTTTTGGTAATCCCTTTGACGCGCTTTTCAGCTTCTTTTTCAACATTTTTAGCAATGTTTTCGAGTTCCTGCGCGACCTTTTGTACCTGTGTGCGGTCTTCACGTTCGAGCAAGTGGCTCAAGCCGGAGCGCAATTCTTCGGCAGTCGAATTAAGACGTTTGACCATCTCTTTACGTGTCGATTCCGCTTGCTTATTGACAACACGGATTTGCTTTTCGAGGTCTTCGCGTGCTTTTTCGACAGGCGATTTCTTCTTGCGTTTGAACATAATCTTCTACTCCATCACTATGCTGATTCAACGTAACTCTATCATAGCGCAAAATAGCGACCTTGTTAACGAATGGCAATCTTAGAAAAATACTCATGTGATTCCTTCATGGAAGTTGGGCGTAATGTGCATTATTATGTGTGTATTCCAGCCCATCACTAAAGAATGTCTCTATGGCAATGCAAACACAAGCCGACACATCAACCACCTCACAAGATAATCGCCTTACATCACATATTCAGACAGTGCGTGAGCAAATTCTAAGCACACTCTATGTCGGTGGTACGGTATTAGGCTCACTCTATATGGGCATTACCTTTATGTTGTCCTTGATGAATGGCTGGCAAGTGCAACGCTTGAGCTTTGGCATTGTTGTCATCTGCTTTGCGGGCATCACCATCATTCGCAAACGCCTGTCAACAGATATACAGGTCATCATTATCATACTGACTACCTTTATTACGGGCGTGTTTGAACTCATTGGCTGGGGCATTACAGGGTCAGCCGATATATGGATGATTATCACCGTGTTACTTGCAACAGCGTTCAGAGGCATGCGTGGTGGGATGGTCGCTTACGGGGCAATGGTCATTGTGTATGCAATCATGAATGTTTTAGTGCGCCTGAACCTCGTTTACTATAGTACGATACAAGGTGAAATTGCTATTTCGCCACAAGCATGGTTTTCGCGGACAGTATTTTTGTTCAGCATTGCAGCCATGTTGATTGTGATTATCGGACGCTTGGCTGCACTCTTAACAGAGCAAATTCAGCAAGATATGCACTTTACGGAAGAACTTGCTGAACGAACTGACGAACTCTCAAACGAAATTGAGAAACGTAAAGGTGCAGAAACTGCGCTTGCAATGGCACTCAGTAATCTACAAGACCTTGACCGCTTGAAAGATGATTTCATAGATAGCGTGTCACACGAGTTGCGCACACCGATTGCAAATTTGCAATTGTATCACCAACTCATTGAGATGCGCCCCGAGCGTGTACAAGGGTATCTGAAAACGCTCAACGAAGAAACCGCTCGCTTGAACCATATTGTCGAGCAGATGCTGTATGCCTCAAGCGCGGATGATATACCCCATAGCACAATGGTCGAGAATAACTTAGCTGGCTTGACTGTTACCAAGTTGGAAAACTTTCAATCCTCACTTGCGAAACGCGATATTACACTCGAATTGCCAGAGTACGGTGATTCGCACACTGTACTTGCCGCGCCAGAACATATTGATAGATTGCTGACCAATCTTGTAGACAATGCGGTGAAATACACACCAGAGAACGGCACGATTTCACTCGCTATTGATAAACCTACCATCGAAGGTGTGCATATGGTGCGCATACAACTCACGAATACCGTTGAAGAGTTTGTGCCAGAAGAGAACACGCATATCTTTGACCGCTTTGTGCGTGGTAAAACCTCGCTGAACATGGGTGTTGCAGGGGCAGGGCTAGGGTTGCCCATTGCCGTGCATATTACAAAGCAGTACGGCGGCAACCTAACCATGCGCTACAATGCCGATGCCGAAACACTCACATTCTCATTGTGGCTACCAGAGAGTGGACAATTACGCCCTGAGCAACGCACGAAAAAAGTGACCGTCTCATAGACATTCTATGAATAAACCTAGAAGCATTACAAAGATTGTTAGGCAGAACTTTTTTTGCTAACGCGATTGCATGGTGTGTAATGTTTGCCTTGCCGTCTTCCAATCTAACTGTGTTGTCTTAGAGTGCAGAAAATCGACAGCGGATTCGAGTGTATCCGTTGTATAAAATTGTACCCGCGATACCCCGCGCACGAGCTTACTCAGATTAATAATAGCTTTATTGCGCGTCACTAACACAATCCAGCCGACATTCTTCACTTGCCGAAATTGCTGAGATTCTTTCGTACTCGGCATCTTCCAGTTAAAAAACGGATACGACTGCACATCCCGTGCATCAATGATGCTATGAATCTTGACACTAGCATCGCCTTCTCGGTAATAAGCAATCGCATCCCGACTAGCATCTAACAATTCATCACCGTTCAAATCTCCGCCAAAAGCACAATACAACACATGCGGTTCAATCAACCATTTATACGAATACGCCATTACGAAATTGTCTCTTTAGCTATGGTCATTTTTATACAGCTAGGGAAAAGAGCATTAAATAGGTCAGTCTATTTTATCTGCGACATATGAGAGAAACCATAAAGCTCCCCTCTCCATCAGTGAGGAACGAGCGTCTTGGAGAGGGGCTGGGGGAGAGGTTAATACGCCCAAACACCCTCACCTCATAACTATTTTTAGTACATTCACAGAAAACTGTTTACTGAAGACTGAAAACTCACTATTCCCACTCAATTGTTCCGGGAGGCTTACTCGTGATGTCATAAGTCACGCGATTAATACCACTCACCTCATTGACAATCCGCGAACTGACCCGCGCCAGCAAATCATAAGGCAACCGCGCCCAATCCGCTGTCATAAAATCATCTGTCTGCACGGCACGCAAGACAATCACTTCTTCATAAGTACGGTTATCACCCATCACCCCGACGGCTTTCACCGGCAGTAACACCGCAAAGGATTGTGCGGTATCGCCCACCAGCATATCCGCTTGGCGCAATTCCTCACGGAAAATGTGGTCTGCATGGCGCAATTTTTCTAAGCGTTCCCATGTCAAATCCCCCAGACAACGGATTGCCAACCCGGGACCAGGAAAGGGTTGTCGCCAGATGATGTGTTCCGGCAACCCCAATGCCATGCCGACACGTCGTACTTCGTCTTTGAACAAATCGCGCAAAGGTTCGACTAGCTCAAAACCGAGTTCTTCTGGCAAACCACCAACATTGTGATGGCTCTTGATGACCTTCGCTGTTTTGCTACCCGATGCACTCTCGATAACATCAGGGTAAATTGTCCCCTGCGCCAGAAATTCCATATTATCGAGTTTATCTGCTTCAGCCGTGAACACATCAATGAAGAGCTTGCCTATCCTCTTGCGTTTGGCTTCTGGCTCAGTGATACCCTGTAGCGCACTCAGAAAATCCTCTGTCGCGTTGGCATAGCGTAAATCCATACCTTGTTCTTCACGGAAAACCTGCAACACTTGCTCGGCTTCGTCTTGGCGTAGCATTCCTGTATTGACGAAAATACTGGTCAGTTGGTCGCCAATGGCGCGATGAATGAGCGTGCCAGCCACAGCACTATCAACACCACCAGATAGTGCCAGCAATACATTATCCTCGCCAACCTGTGCCTGTATCGCCTCAATGCTACTCTCAATGAAGGCATCTGCCGACCACTTTGGCTCACATCCGGCAACCAGAAACAAGAAATTGCGCAGAATATCTTTGCCGAGTGGGGTATGTTGTACTTCAGGATGAAATTGCACACCATAATACCCGCGCTCTACATCACCAATTGCCGCATAAGGCGAATTATCACTACTCGCTAACGGCGTAAACCCCTCCGGCGGATTTTCAATTCTGTCCCCGTGTGACATCCACACATTCAGCGATTCTGGTAAATTATCCAGTAACGGACTCGCGGGCGTGTGCGTGATATTCGCCGGACCATACTCGCGCTTATTAGACGATGCCACCTCGCCACCGAGCGTATGCGTCAATAATTGCATCCCGTAGCAAATACCCAATATCGGCTTGCTACTCTTGATAATAAAACGGGGCAAAGTCGGTGCGCCATCTTCGTAAACGCTGTTTGGTCCCCCCGATAGCACATACGCCGCTGGGCTATGCTGATTAATCCAGTCCTCGTCGGCATCGTGCGCAAAAACTTCGGCATACACATCTTGCTCACGGATACGTCGCGCAATCAATTGTGTGTACTGCGAACCATAGTCAATGATGGCAATGCCACCCTGCTTGAGTGTCTCTTTACTTGTCAATCTGTCTCTCCATTGCTGGCAAATTGAATTACCAAAATATCTCGTAGGGACAGCATCTATGCTGTCCGATTTTGTTTCCAAAATAATTTCATGCCCATCTTCACCAGCATACATCTCCCGCACGCAAAAACCAACCGCACAAACAAAAATCCCCTCCTGCAAACAGCAAAGAGGGGACTGATAGCTAATCGCTGAAAGTCGATAGCTTCCTTACGGCACGTAAAAATGGTCAATGCCAATCACATTCCCCGCAACAGGAATAATCCGCAAAGAGTGTAAACCAGGACCCAAATCGCCAATGGTTACAACTTGGTCGAACAAGAATACATCCGAATCAAAACTTGGAACCGTACCAATAATCTCGCCATCAACCTCTACGATGAACGTCCCAAAAGTAGACGATGCCACATAAGCAATATCAATCGTCGGACCCACAAAGCTGAATGCAATCGCTTCACCATCTGCCATATTGAAGTAAAAGCCACCCTCACTCGCTTCTGGGCTTTGCACATAGCGCCAATTTGCCGTCAACGCTACACGCGGGTCGGTCACATCAATCAAACCTGTTGGACCTAACGGTGGTAATACGCTATCTGCTACATCGCCTGCCGCCTCCTGCACAGCCTCAACACCAATTTGTGCGATTTCCTCATTAGAAGGGGCGAGGGTCGTATCAATGACGACCAACACATTATTATCGTCATAAACGATATTTGTAATTTGCTGAAATTCTTCATTGATTTGGACATCTGTCTCAAAATTGAAATTATCGTCTTCAATGGCATACACATAATCCTCACCATCAATGCGCATAGTAAGTGTTCTTTCCACACCCTGTTGCGCCGCATAATCCACAATCTCTGTCGGCTGAATAACGCCAAGTTGGAATGTCCCGATAAACGGAATTGGAATTTCAGGCGTCAGACTGGTTTCAATGCCCGCCGCACCTGTTGAATCGAGAGTTAATGTAACCATACCCCATACTTCCAACTGCCCCTCTAATACGAGATCACCTACAACAACTTGCCGTACCCCCGCTTGTGCATCCAACCTAGCTTGCCTCGCCGCCTGACGCGCAAAAAAGGTCGCTCGTCGTAGTTGGGCAGCAAGCAATAATTCTGTGTTGGTGATGACATTTTCGCCTGCGCCAATGGCTGTGCCAGATATATCCGATGCCGCATTAATTGCCGCTTGTTGTGCCGTTGCCGCCGCATTATTCGCGGTATTGCCTGCATTGTTGATAGCTGTTGCCGCTGCATTTTCAGCCGCTTGCTGTGCTGTCGCCGCCACATTGCCGGCTGCATCGCTTGCACCACTGACCGCTGTTGCTGCCGCATTTTCAGCCGCTTGCTGTGCTGTTGCTGCTACGTTGCCCGCCGCCTGTTGTGCGTTCGCCGCCTGTGTCTGAATGAAGCCTCCCTGCTCAATGGGCTCAGGCTCATCTGCCGCAATTGAAACCCCCGCCAATAACAACATCATAGTCACCAACGCACATAGGAGCGCCACACTGCTTGCGATACCCCAAATGCGCAATTTCTTGTTCCGATTATCTGCCACCGTTAAAGTTCCCCACTGAAAGCTGTTTGCATAACATCATGACGGTCTATGTTGAGTTGCTCAATTTCGGCACGCAACCGCTCTTCTTCCGTATCAATAGCAGCCATTGACTCTTGAATATACGCCACAATCCGCGCTTGCTCCTCAATAGGCGGAATCGCTATCGCAATTTCCCTAAATTCTTGTTTCGTCAATTCAGGCGTCGCTGTTTCTACTACATACGGCGTAAAATCCGTGACTTGCAAATAATGAACTAAATAATCTAACAAGATACGCTCATCTTTTGGGCGCACAACCATTAGATTATTACCCACTGCAAACGCACCCTGCGCCCGAAAAACCACAGGAATCGAGCGATGGAGTAAACCCTTACCCTTTGTCGCAATCAATACATAATCGCCCGTTAGGGTCGGCTGACCAATAAAATCTTTGATGCCATTCGTGCTATATAGCGGTACATCACCAATAGAACGTTCATCAGCGCGAATAGGCTCATACGACACAAATTCCACAAGGTCGCCTAAAGGCACGCGCTCCCAATCTTCAATAATGCGATTGCTATCAATATCAACGTACATTGGATGCGATATGATATCTTGTTGCGCAAATATCTTATTGATAGCAGAAACAAGGCGCTGGGTATCTTCACGGAAGGTATCATCGCTGATAGTGAACGCATTGCATTCGTGTAAATCAGCGATATTGGCGGGCAAACTACCCGCAGGAGGCATATAGGCATCACCCACCAAAATAGGGACAACGCGCACGGTGCTAGTTTGTAGACCAACCGCAATCTCTAAGCGCACAACATCATCCGGTTTATCCAGCCGACGCCGCCCATGACTATCAGAGAGATGTAACCAATGTTGCCCGATGACAACTAGCAGAATATCGCACCCGATAATGGCTTCTTCAATAGCATCCAGCCAATCTTCACCAGGCTCTAGCGTACTCACATCCATGAACAAACGGACATCGTTTGGTAACAAGGACATTAGGTGGTCGTGCAAACGTCCGGTGTGTCCGGCACTATCCGCACGCCGATAACTGACAAAAATACTGCGTTCTTTGTGTACCATATCCCCACACATAACAGAACTTTACGTAAATTAGGCGTACCTATTTTATATTGTTATGACAAATTGGGCAAAAAATGATTCAACAGGGGGATATTCGGAAATGGGAGCAGGTTACTTAGTGCCTTGTCCGATAAATATTTTCGTAGAGCGGTGACGGTTCGCCCCTACACACAAAGTCATTTTGGTAGGGGAGTGCCTGCGTGCGCTCCCGAAATGCTAACAATCAATTTTTAGATATTTCTGTGGTCATGCACTAGGACTCTACTATAGAACAGCTACCCAACCTATAACAACAACGATGCTCAAAAGTAGACACTTTCGTGGGGGTAATGCACTGCCGTTGCCCGTAACTGACAACTTGCCCTAAACTCGAATGCACTTGTCAACAGAAAATCCCCTCCTGCAAACAGCAAAAGGGGATTGATAGCTACACTGATAACTGAAAACTATCGACTGACAACCTACTACGGCACTGTCACCGTACAACTCTCTTGCTCAAACGTAATCGACGTTTCAGGACCAAAGAAATTCGAGCCATCGTAAATCGCACTTTCCCACGTCACCTGATACGTGATGACAATCTCACCACTTTCCACCGGACCAAACGGCACTTCCCAATAAGCAATGAAACTCGGACCAAATGGCTGAATGTCACCAACATAGCTATTGATGTCTTCTACCAATTCACCATTCACAGTCAGTTCAGTGTTGGATTGTTCGATATGGTCAAGCACTTGGTCTTCTGTGCTGGCAATCCATCCCCACCAAATTTCAATTGTATCGCCTTCGAGTACCACTGGCACGTTCGTCACATCACCAAATTGTGGGTCATCACAGAAGGCAAATACACGCACAGTCCGTCCGCGTGGCGTCGCACTCGGACGTGGTGTAGCAGACGCATCGCTTGCCTCATCATCGTCACCAGCACCCACCAACGTTGGCGTTGCATCCGCATCGTCTTCATCACTGGCTTCAACTGTCACAGCACGGTCATTCGTAGGCGAGGTCACAACTTGCGCATCAGCCGTATCACTAACGGTTGTCGGGGTCGCAATACCCCCAGCCAATGCGGTTGCCGTCGCAAAAATCGTATCGCTATTGATAGTCGGTACACCCGCCAGCGCACCCTCAGTCTCGATAGGCGGCACGGTAGCACGTCCGGTTGATTCTTCTGTTTCTTCCGCACCCGCCGCTTGCACCTGTGTTGGAGGCGTCGCAGTGGCACGTCCCGACGAAATTTGCGTCGCAGGCAAAGGCGTTCCCAAGAAGAGGGCAGTCAAATCGGGCGAGGGCGTCAGCGATGGTATGGTTGTCGGCGTCGGCTCTACACGGATAAAGCGCGATGCCATCCAGCCTTCACGTCCATCATCCAAGCGCACGTTATACCATGATCCGTCGCTATTCTGCCCGATAATCTGCACGCCATCCCCAGCCGCCAATGACGTGAGCAAATCGCTTGTCACATCAGGACCCGTACGCACGTTAATCCGATTAACCGCACTCACAATCCCGAAGACTGTCGGCGTCAGAGTCGGGGTGAAGGTCTGCGTTGGGCTTGGTGGAATCTGTGTTAGCGTCGCTGTAGGAGTGAACGTTGGTAATGGTGTATTCGTTGGTGCAATCGTCGCCGTCAAACGCGGCGTTTGGCTCGGCACAGGTTGCACGGTATCTGTCGGTGGCAACTCAATAACGGGCGCGTCTGATTGCGCATTACACGCCACCAAAATAGCTATCATCAACAAAGGCACAAAATAACGAAGAAAATGTCGTCTCATGAATAAGTCCTAATATGGTCACTACACAGTCGTGCATTATAGCGCAAAAGTTTACTTTGTATGCCCATATATCCTATGTTTTTCGTTTGTACTTGATGATAACGCGCTACCCAACCATCTCCCACCCATCGCATAGCAACCGTCAGCTTTTGATAGTAAATAGTGGTCAGTCATCAGTTCTTAGTTTTCAGAGGATGTTTGTAAATACCATCTTCTTGCTATTTTGCCAGCGATAGCAGATTATTTTCTGCACACACGTACTTAGCCTTCAGTACCCTTATCTTATTTTTCTCTGTGTCTCTGCGCCTCTGTGGTTCAACAAACAATACAACGGACTCGCTAATCTCCCTAGATCGTACAAGCATCTCATCAGCTGATTTACACAGCGCAGCACTCAGAACTTTCTATCAATCTCTTTAACCTAACTAAGCGACCATGTATAATATACATATACCAACAGCACATCACCAATCATCACAGAGGACACCCGTGCCAATCTTACGCGAAGGCGAACTCGATATCATCAGCCATAGCCCAGAGCAAACCAAACGGCTCGGCTATCGACTCGGAAAATTACTCCAGCCTGGCGATGTTATTTGTCTTTCAGGCGATATGGGCGCGGGCAAAACGATGTTCTCTGCAGGTATCGGTCTTGGGTGGGGAACGAAAAATCGTGTTACCAGCCCGACCTACAATCTCGTGCATCAACACACCCGCGAAGCCGACGATACGATACTCTATCATCTCGATTGCTACCGCATGCAATCCGTAGATGAAGTCGATACGATTGGCTTTGATGACATGATCGAGAATGATGGCGTCCTCGTCATTGAATGGGCAGAACGCATCACCGACGCCTTGCCAGAAAAACACCTGTGGATAGAATTGCGCGTCATCGAAGAATTGCGCCGGAGCTTCATCCTAGAGAGCAACAGCGACCATTACAAAAAACTCGTGGATACCTTCCGCAAAATTGTCTTTGGTGGTTAATATGTATTTCTTCGTGTTCTTCGTGCCTTCGTGGTGTATCCATGAAAATCAACACATACGGATATAGTATCTATGATTAAATTCGTCGTCATGTTCCGCCAAACAGGGGATTGGGAAACCTTCGAGAATGCCTACACAGATTTTCTCGCACTCATAGAGCGTATGCCCGATATTCGTCGCCGACAAGCCATTCATGTACTCGGTAGCCCACAAGGCGATGCACCCTACAATCGCGGACTAGAAATTTACTTCGATACACAAGATGCCCTGCGTGCCTCGCTCATGTCACCAGCCGGACAAGAAGCAGGTAACGAACTCGCCCGTTTTCCAGAGGGTAGTTTCGATGTCTACTTCTCGGAAATCTACGAAGAATCAGGCGGCAATACCCCACAACCGACCCAAGATGATATAACAACTGACGATGACGACTAATGTACAAGAAGCGCATGCTATCGAAGGTAAAGTGATTTATGTGCTGGCACTCGTCATCATTGTACAGACACTCTATCCCTTCACAGCTTCTGATTCGCTGATACCCCTTTTTATCTACCAATTTCTCTATGGCATGCTAATGTTCGCTGGCGTCATTGTCGCACGGCAATCGCCTATCTATTTTCGTCTGCTGATAATTTTTGGCATTGTGTGGCTGATTTCCGGCGCTGTTTTTGCCTTTTATCAAGATGTTGTGTGGATAGAAACGATTGCCTATGCCGTTATCTTTTGTTTTCAGGCACTGGTCATTCGGGTATTGCTGGAATACATTTTCATCACGAATACGGTAAACCGTGATGTCCTCTATGCCGCCATAACGGTTTATGTGCTTCTGGGTGCCTTGTTTGTGCCTATCTATGGCATGGTCGAAGATTTCACATTCTTGCAAACAGGGCAGGGCGCTTTTTCAGATAGCCTTGCCGACCCAACAATGCCCCTCCCTTGGCAGACCTTCATCTATTACAGCTACGCGACGCTAACAACCCTCGGTTATGGCGATATTCTGCCTGTTACGATGTGGTCACGCTCCATTGCAAGTGTACAAGCTGTCGTCGGTGTTCTTTACACGACCATTATCATGGCACGCCTCGTTAGTGTTTATGTCACTGCACAAGAGAATAGTAATTAACTTCAATTTCGGATAAGAGAATATTCAATTTTGAGCCATTCTGAGCCATAGAACGCCTGTAGGGACAACATCTATGTTGTCCGCTGAGTAGAAATTATGTTTTTTGATACCTATTACACTAGATTCTATGCTTAAACGAAACTCAGGTTATGTATCTTGTTTGCGCACCATTCCCTTTAAGCGCCTGTAAAGCACACATTAACGTCCAGCGCGTCCCATAGCTCATTAATGTTATCCGCAATATTTCGTGGTACGATAGTCCTATGAACTTATTAGGAACGCTGACAATTATGAAAACGCAAACTATTCAATACCTCAATGACATCAACCGCGAATTTTACGCGACAACTGCCGAAGACTTCGACCAGACACGCGGACGGGCATGGGCAGGTTGGGTGCGTCTAGCCGAATATATCGACGCGCCCCTCTCTGTACTCGATGTCGGTTGCGGTAACGGACGCTTTGGTATCTTTTTGGCACAAGCCCTAGATGGACGCATTCAATATCATGGCGTCGATAATAACGACCAACTCTTGAACTATGCCAATAGTGCGCTTGCGCCTTTCGCCAACGTACAAACAAAATTAGACACACTGGATGTCATCGCTGATTCCCTACCACCAGCAGAATATGACCTCGTTGTCCTATTCGGGGTGATTCATCATGTGCCAGGCGCACAAAATCGCCAACAATTCATCGCAGAATTAGCAAAACGGGTCAAGCCCGGCGGGATGCTTGCCTTCGCCGCATGGCGTTTCTATGAATACGCCCGTTTCCGCGAAAGATTGGTCGAGTGGTCAGTAGATACCTTGCCAGATGGCATGAAAGACACGCAACTAGAAGAACATGATTATTTGCTCGATTGGCGACGTGGCGAACGGGCGTTGCGCTATTGTCATTACGTAGACGATGCCGAACTCGATACACTCATCCAAGCCTCAAACATGCGTGAAGTCACTCGTTACCGCGCTGATGGCTCAGACAATGCCATGAATGCCTACGTCATCCTCAAAAAATATCTTTCGTAGGGACGCACAGAAGTGCGTCCCATAGGTGTCAAGTTAAGCAAAAATCTTACATCAACAAAAAACACCTGTAGGGGTGGCGTGTACGCCTCCCGCCGTTCTCAAATAGAGAAAAGAAAAAAGACACCCACTCACAAATAGCTACAAAAGTCCCTCCCTGACGCTTCGGGGAGATCGCGCACTAGGGAGGGGGCCAGACAAGAAAATAGAATATGTCGTACCCATTTATCGAAAACTCCTTAAATTGACAGACATGGTTTTGTGCGTTCGCTACTTAATATCTCCGCGAATCATGCAATCACTCAATCGTCACACGTCCCAACAACACCCGATTCGCCTCCACATCACCATCTACACCAGACACAGCCAACGCGCCATCACCCTCAAAAATCATTAACTCTAGCCAATAGTCACCCGCAGGCGTCGCCGGATTCAAATTCACATCGAGATGCACTTCGTAAATATCTCCCTGTTCCCACACGCTCGGAGGGAAAAAGCGTAATGTGTCCCGACTGCGTTCGAGTGCCAAGCCCCATGTCTGCCCACCCGTGTCTGTCAGGCGCAAACGGAAATTGAGCGTATCCGGCATCGCAGAAGGATTCAGTGCTTCAACATAAAATGTAACCGGAAGCCACGCGCTCGGAGGATGCAAGCGCCTATCTGTTGCGGAGCTAGTGGTGACAGGCAACTGTACGCCCCTTACTGCGACTAGGTCGCTAAATTGTGCCTCTAATGGCGTAGCATCAGCGAAAGCATCATAAATCACTTCCCTATCTAAGCCCGTAACTGACATCCCCGCCGGAAACACCTGCGTCACTGTCACAGCGCGTTGCCCAAACCAATTGAGGAGCAAATTTTGTGGGTCACTGACCGTTGGTTGATAACTGATGAGCCAGATAATTTCATAGTCGTCCAGCAAGGGCATGATGACCTCATCGAGCGGTGTATCTTCCCCCACACCCGAAAGCGCGCCCACAAGCTCTGCGCCACCTTCATAATGATAGTCGAAGGCATCTTGCCCCCACGCTGGCACAATCAAAATCAGGTCATCATCTGAGGCGCGTGCTTCTAAAAAGTGCGCCGCCGCCCGAAAATCCTCTGAGCGCGTCGGGTCTAAATTTTGCGCGATACCGATTGCATTCACGCTCAACAAAGCCACTATCAGCACACCGTAAACAGCACGCCAGCGTACACTTCCCAACGCGACACTTACAAAGACGAGCATCGGTGGCAACAAAATCGTCAAGTAACGCGGACGGAAAAAATTAGCGATAGTCGCGGCAATCAACGCGCCATACAATGCACCTACCAGTGCTAGCAGAACCCATTTTTCGCGTGATGCGTTCCGTACAATCAACCCGACCATGCCCAAAAAGACCAGTACAGCCACCAAACCTGTCACTGGCGCAACGAAATCTGTATTGCCGAGCCATGCCGTCAGCAAGACTTGTCCCGGTACATGAATCGTATCCGCAACTAGCGCAGGAGACTGTCCCGCGACACTGCCATTGCCTAAATCCGAGAAACGTAACGCCAGCCAAGGCGCATACAACGCCAGCATGCCTGCCAAACTGATGCCACTCAGCATCAATCGACGCCATGTAATCTGCCCGACTAGCCACGCAACGAATAGCGCCACACCCCAACCCGCTAGCAATATCAGCCCGAATAGATGCGTGTACAATGCGCCCAATGTTGCGATGCACAAGCCAACGAGTGTCAGTGTCCGCCCCCGCACAAACGCCGATAAGCTGACCATCCCCATCGCCGACCAGAACGCCAACAGCGGATACATGCGTAATAACATCGTGCTGAATAACAACAACGGCGCAGTCGCCCATAGAAGCAGGGCAGTGTAGCCTACACGCTTGTCACCCATGTGTAACGCGCCCCGCACAATCAACGCCCCAGCCAGCATATCCACCATCAGCCCGAATCCACGTAATGCCAGCAAACCCTCACCCATCACCTGCATCCAGCCATGCAAAAGCACATAATACAGAGGCGGATGAATATCAATGTCGAGCGCCACCAGCCCGTTCCATAAATCAGCAAACGGCAACTGTATTAAGCGTAAAGTGAAGCCATCATCACCATCTAAGCCATGCACATCATATAACAACAGGCGCAACCCGAAAGCAATCAGCAAGCCGACTGCATACCATAGCAAGGTCAAAACTTTAGGGTGATGTCTACCAGAGCGATACGGTCTTGTCACAAGCGATACGTTTCATTTAATTGGCTCAAACATGCCACCATATCATAGTGGATAGCCCCAGCACTCTACCATGATGAGTCTGCACAATTACGCTTGTCTGTCTTTGCAATGTCAAGTTTTCTTCGCCAGTACGTAGGTCAAGTGTTTTCGTAGGGACGCCATTCTTGGCGTCCGCTGATGACAAATTGACTTGGCTCTAAATTCTTATCGAAGGTCACTCTCGCTAACAACCATCAAGGTCCCTTTCCCCCGCGTTCGTTCCTCACTTCGGAGAAAGGGCGGGGGATAGGGGTAAAATGCCCTAAACATGCCCACCTTATGACTATTTTAATAGATTCGCACCCATACCTACCCCTAAGAAGGAATTTAGGTAGGCGTTAAAACTGCCGCCTGACAACTGACGACTAAAAACTGACAACCGATAACTAAAAACCTGTCGCTATATGCAAGTTATGTGGCGCATCTTGCTAGTGAATTGTCGCGTATCGTCCATTATCATGAAAGCATAATCAACAAGTAAGCAATTTACAGGAGCAACCCACAATGAGTAAATGGACACAAAATGACATCCCGAATCTGACAGGCAAAGTTGTTGTCATCACAGGCGCAAACGGTGGCTTGGGGTTTGAAACCGCACGCATCATGGCAGACAAAGGTGCAACCATCATCATGGCAGTTCGCACAATCAGCAAAGGCGAAAAAGCCAAAGCTGATATTCTCGCAGAAACATCGAATGCCAATCTTGAGGTGATGAAACTCGATGTCGGCGACCTCAGTTCCGTGCGTGAATTTGCTGATGCCTTCAAAGCAAAGTATGACCGCCTTGATATTCTCTGCAATAACGCAGGCGTGATGGCAATCCCGCGCCAAGAGACAGCCGACGGTTTTGAAATGCAAATTGGTGTCAATCACTTCGGGCATTTTGCGCTCACGGGCTTACTGTTAGACGTACTCATCAACACGCCCAATAGCCGGATTCACAATGTTAGCAGTAGCGCCAACTGGACAGGCACTATCAATATGGATGACCTCATGGGCGAAAAAGACTATGGGCGCTGGACAGCTTACGGACAAAGCAAACTCGCCAATATCGTCTTCACCTTTGAATTGCAAAAACGCTTGTCTGCTGCTGGTGTGAATGTGATGGCAAATACCTCACATCCAGGTTTGGTGATGACCAACTTGCAAGCCAACAGTCTCGAACAATCAGATGCTGGACACGAATCCATCCTGTATCGCATCGCAGGACCCTTGATGGCACAAGATATTTCAATGGGTGTATTGCCGATGCTCTATGGTATGACAGCCGAAGAGGCTAAAGGCGGCACGTTTTACGGACCCGGTTTCATGCGCTTGCGTGGTTATCCGGCTGAACAAAAAGCCAACGACCAAGCCTACGACGCCAACTTACTAGCACGCTTCTGGGAAAAATCTGTCGAACTCACAGGCGTCAGCTACGATATACTAGAAAAAGCCCCTGCCTAATCTCTGAATCAAAAAAGTCCCTCTCTACAGCCAGCTTGCGAGCGTCTGTGGAGAGGGATTTAGGGAGAGGTCAATACCACAGTGTATATATAATAAGAGGCACACCTACCATGACCACAAGATACATCGTAGACGCTGGCTGGCGCATCCTTGCTGCCGATGCAAAAATTCCGACACAAGATGTCCTGCGCCAAGCCGAACTCCCACTCGACTTGCTCTCACGCAAAAACCCGACCCTCACAGGCGATGAATTTATGCGCTTCTTTCAAGCATTGGGCGAAGTCATGAAAGATGACCCCGAATTTGTTCTAAGATTGGGAAGCGCTATCCAAGCCGATACCTTCAGTCCACCGCTGTTTGCATGTTTCTGTAGCGATAACCTCAATGTTGCCGCCAACCGCATCGCACACTACAAACCCCTTGTCGGACCCCTACGCCTTGATGTAACACAAAATAGCGAACGCACAACAGTTGGCTTCAAAGGCTTGCCACAGAACATGCCACCTCCGCCAACGCTGATTGCCTTTGAACTCGTTTTTTGGGTGCGTATCGTGCGTCTAGCAACCCGTACTAATGTCGTCCCACTGACCGTGCATACCACGATTGATATACCAGCCGCGTCCGCTTACGAAGATTACTTCGGTACACACATTCGGCGCGATAGTTTCAATGGTATTTCATTTTCTGCACAAGATGCCGCCCGACCCTTTCTCACGGCAAGCGACGAAATGTGGTCAATTTTTGAACCCCGCTTGAATCAGCGCATGCAAGACCTTCAGCAAGAGGCGACCTTCACGGATAAAGTGCGTGCGTGCTTGATGGAAGTGCTTGCGAGTGGGGAATATGGCATTGCCGATGTCGCTCGCAAACTAGCTGTCAGTCCGCGCACCTTGCAACGTCGCCTGCGTGCAGAAGATACCAGTTTCCAAAAAGAACTCGATACCCTGCGTGAAGAACTTGCCCGTAGCTACCTCACTACATCTGATTACACCAGCGGACAAATCGCTTTCTTGCTCGGCTACGAAGACCCCAATTCTTTTTTCCGTGCCTTTCGGTCATGGACAGGGCAGACACCCGAAGTCGTCCGCGAAGGGATTCAATAGCTGCTTCTAGGTTACTGCCAGATAGGAATCTTTGTCATCTGGTGATTTGTCTTTAGTATCGGCATATTATGACGAATTCGTCGCACATATCACGCCCTGTGTCATGTATAATCATCGCTGGTTGCGATTGTAAATAGCATGGGATAAACAAGCGTGAAATATTCGTCTGATGGTAAACGTGACCTCCGTCTTGACCTCTTGCGTGGTTTCTGCCTTCTCGCTATGACCATCAACCACGCTGGACTCGAATCCTACTGGCAAATCATCACAGGCGGCGCTGAATTCCTCATCAATGCCGCTGAAGGTTTCTTCTTTATCTCCGGTATGACACTTGGGATTATCTCCTTTGGCAAACCACTAGAAAAATCAATTACGCGCTTGCTTACCAGGGCATGGGTTGTCTACCTCTATGTGCTGATGATGACTTTTGGCTTTGGCGTCTTGATATTGCTATTTGGCATCAACGTATGGTCAGCTTTCTTTGAAGTCGAAGGTGGCTGGCTTAATACAGCGGTCAATATTCTAACTATGAAACAAGCCATTGCGGGGGCAGATATTCTCGTTGCCTATGTCGTCTATCTGGCACTTGCACCCCTCGCCCTCTGGGGATTGCATTACAAAAGACCGGTTACAGTTATCATGTCTATCGTGGTTATCTACGGACTGTCTCAAATAGACCTTGAAGCGACCAGCTTGCCATTTGCTGCCTTTCGCCACCTTGCCGCCAATACCCCTATTTTCTTTGGTGGACTCATCATTGGTTACTACCGGGATACGATTACAACCATACTCTCAAAAATCCCACTACTTCCACGTATATTAGACTGCTTGCTCATACTTGTTGGTCTGATACTTCTGTATCTCTACACTACCGAATACGCACTTGCCCCTGAGCTTGGCGCACAATTTGGCGATTTTACAATCCGTGAATACCAGATGCCCATCATCAATTTAGCTATTATTTTTATCTATTTACGCTTGTTCTGGCTCCTAGCCACCTATCTATGGACACCCCTTGAGCGTGCGACAGGCTGGTTGCTTTTGCCGCTTGGACAAGCCTCATTATTTACTTTCACGCTGCATGTTGCACTTATCTCCATTTACGAGAACCTTCCCGATCAATTTCAGAATCCCTCACGTTTCGTAGCAACACTCTACAATACGCTACTCGTAACCTTGCTTTATCTCATCGTGCGCTTTCGCGGCTGGGTGCTTGCTGTCCCAACACAGAAAAATCGTATATTCGGACACATTGCGACTAATTTGCACACCTATCTCGTTATTTTGTCACTCGGCACCTATCTCACTATTGCCTATACTGCGCCAGACGGTATCCCACTCATTGACCGTGAATTTGAAGACGAGGATGAATTTGAAGACGAAGACGACTTTTTCCTAGACGAACTGCCGGAAGAGGACTTTGAAACTATTGAGAATATGTGCTTTGTCATTCTTGAGATTGCAGAAGATGAAGATGAGGAAATAGACGACGTTTACTATAGTGTCTGTAATATTTACGATCAAGAATACGCTGATAGAGACAATCCACCTTCTGGTGCGTTTGATATGTGCGAGACGATGTACGAAGAGACTGAATCAGATGAAGGTATCTATCCAGATGATGTATTCTTTGACTTCTGCGACCCTATTTTTGAGGATGAAGACTTTGAAGATTAACGAATTGAGTGCAATGAGCTTTTGTTATATCTGATACTTGAATTTGTGTATATGTGTTATGTGTGTTAATCTGTTTATATGGTTCATAATAGTTCATAAAGGTACATGTTGGCTAATACAACAACACACACGCTCGCACTTAATGGCGCATCGCTGTTCTACACACAAAGCAATCCCGATGCCCCCGAAACAATACTCATGATACATGCCGGTATCTGTGACCATCGCATGTGGAACACACAGGTCGCCCATTTCAGTGACCGTTATCACACTATCACGCTCGATATGTATGGCTTCGGACAAAGCACAACGCCCACACAAGCCTTTGCCTATCACCAAGACATCATGGCTCTGCTTGACCATCTAAGCATCGAAAAAACGTGGATCATGGCATGTTCGCTCGGTGGTGCAATCACCTTTGACATCGCCCTCATGCACCCTGAGTGCATCAAGGGGCTTATCATGGTTGCCCCAGCCGTCGCAGGTTACACCTACACAAACGGCGACCCGCATCCCTTGAGCGTCCTCATAGACGAAGCTGACGACGCAGGCGACCTCAATCGCATCAATGAACTAGAAATTCAAATGTGGGTGGATGGCACAGAGCGCACCTCCGCCGACATTGACCCAGCCGTGCGTGACCTTGTGCTGGATATGAACCTGATTGCGCTCAAAGCCGACGATAGCTTCTGGGAACACGAAATAGAAATTGACCCACCAGCCTTTGAGCGTCTCTCAGAAATTGCGCTCCCGACTTTGCTCATCGGTGGCACACTTGATACACCCAAAAGCCTACATCGCTTAGATGCCCTTCACAGCAAGATCCCGCACGCACAGAAAATCATGTTCGAAAATACAGCGCACGTCCCCAATATGGAACGCCCCGCGCAATTTAACCAGCATGTAGATACCTTTCTCGCGCAACATAATACATAAACAAAAAACGGACGGTTATTAGCCGTCCGTTTATATACATACTCACTTTTTCTTGCGCGATGTGTCCAGATAACGAACATCCCGCATATAAAACCATCTTGCTACATACCAGAGCATAACAGGCAATATGGCAATAGCAATTACAAGTATATCTATATCTGCGCCTAATCTTATCATCGCAAAGTTCACCGCCACATCATGAAATGTGACAAAAATCCACACAATAGCAAAAACGAACAAGGTGTTCAAACCAATAGCACGTAGGATGAGTTTAAGTGTACGTTGTCGGTCAGTCGTGAAGCTATAGGTCTTCCATGCGTCAAGCCACTCTGAAATCGAACGCATCTTTGCAGGCTCGCTACTACCACCATATCGCTCAATGACCTGTTGTGTATGATATGAAATGGCATCAGCAACACTCGTATTCAATGCTACTATATGAACATCAGATGTCTTTTGCTCGAATACGGGTCTTCCATACTGCGTGTGGATGCTACCCAAACTCCCATAAGTGAATACGTTAGCAATCACCTTGCCGTTTACAGATGTAATAGACAGAACAATTGTGGCTGTGTTGTCTTTGTACATCCATCGAATGACAGGTTCTGTCTGCAACCCACCATGGGTCTTCACCGTGCCAATATGAACAAATCCAATATCTTCTAAATACGAGACAGAGGTGTTTAGTTCCTCTGGTGGAGCAGGCGCTTCCTCACTGATGTCTGTCAGTGTACTGACATCTGAATCTGTGTATACTACAAGAGCATTCAGCAACCAGTGATGCACACTCCAGAGGCGATGCAAAATCACACCGATACTAATAAGCGTAAACAGCATTGGAACAGCCAGAATAGCAGGCAACGAGTAAACAATAGGTACAAGTATCGTGGGCGAAAGAATGACAACCAACATACCCACGTATGTAGCCCAAAATTGCCAAGTACGCGGTGGATGTTCATATTCTGTTTTGTAACTTCGACTAGACATATGACTGCAACCTCAAAATCTGCGAGGAAATTGAGCTTTTACTCACCATCCTCAAGCTCCAGCGGATGACGCCCATCATCAGGGTAGGCACGTTTTTTCTTCTTCTTCTTACGCGCCTCCCGCAAATAAGCAAATTTTGCGAAGTACCAGCGTCGTACCCCAAAATACACGCCGAGTATCACGAATACATAGAACATTAGCGACCAATCAATCCCAAAACTGGCGTAAAACTGTTGCACCAACACAGCCAAACCGACGGTTGCCAGCGCAATACTCCCCGACCACAAGGTATGCACACCCGTCAGATATACAAGATAAGTACGGTAATAATCGCGCATCACAGGCAAAATATACTGATACCACAAACGGCGTCGCCCATCGGGTGAATCAATCACGGCTGGTGTCATCTGCACGTAACGTTGTGCCACCTGCTGCGCATGATAGCCTAGTGCATCCGCAACCGTTGTATTCAAGGAAGTGATTTTTGCCCGCTCGTCATCACGCCGTATCATCGCATACCCATGATTGGTCATTATCACGCCTGCATCACCAACCGTCTGAAACGACGTTAAGGCTTGCCCTTTATTCATCCATACATGCGCAACAATCGCCTGTGTCTCATCTGTGAATAGCCAGCGAATCGTCGGTTCATTAGCTAACCCTATATATCCCCGCGTCACTTCCAATAGCGTAAAGCCTGCATCTAGCAATATGGCTTGTACAGCATCAATTTCCGGTGGGGCAGGTGGCGCATTGTCTGTGATATTTTCTGTTGAGTTAGTAGGCAAGTCAAAATACAGTACCAGCGCATTTATCATGTGTGGGTGTATCCGTAGCAAAAAGACGACCATCATCACCACGACAACAACACCTGCCAGCGGAGGTCCCCAAGACAACGCCATAAACACAGGCGCATACAAGACCAAAATACCCAATGGCAAGAAAATACTCGCCAGCATCCCGATATACAGCGCCCAAAAATACCACTTGCGTGGTGGATGCTCATACTGTGTTTTAAACATACAATCCCTCATCAAAACTCATCGCACATCACGCTTACATCCTATCATATTTCTTGATACTCAGACCTATACAGCTCATTTTTTGCAACTAACAGTTTTTAGAAGAATCTCTCTGCGTCTCTGTGCCTCTGTGGTTCAAAGGCTTTTTAGCCAGTCATTTCAGTTTGGTGCAATCGCCCTGACTCAGCAAGCACTCAGCACTTCAACAGATAACCCTAGCCCCACGCACCCCCCTATGCTAAAATCCCATGCTGAGTTGTACTAACAACCTAATACCACACAGTTGGACTTAGGCGGGTGTTGTCGAGCGAACCCGCTTGATTGCTGCCTAAGGATGAAAACTGTGCGAGACCGTAAACACCAACCAACATAACAGGAGTATATGCCCTATGCCGTCATCCATTAAGATGCGGACACTATTAGAAACGGGTGTTCACTTTGGTCATCGTACCAATCGCTGGAACCCAAAAATGGACGAATTTATCTTCACCTCGCGCAACGGGATTCACATTCTCGATTTGCAACAGACCATCGTAAACCTCAATGCGTATTACGACATGGTGCGCGACCTCATTGCTGATGGTGGCAGTGTGCTGTTCTGTGGTACAAAACGCCAAGCACAAGAAACCATCGAAGTCGAAGCAGCCCGTTGTGGCATGCCCTACGTGAACCAACGCTGGCTGGGTGGCACGCTCACCAACTGGCAAACCATCCGTAGCCGTATCGACACTATGAAAGAGCTGGAGCAACAACGCGAAGAAGGCATTTTCGACTTGCTCACCAAAAAAGAAGCACTTATCAACGAGCGCAAAATTGCGAAGCTCCAACATCGTTTGGGTGGCTTGCGCGATATGAAACGCCGTCCTGATATGCTCATCATCGTGGATACCGAACGCGAAGATACTGCCGTTCACGAAGCGAACATTCTCGGTATTCCCGTTCTCGGCATTGTCGATTCCAACGCAAATCCCGATGTAGTCGATTACATTATTCCAGCTAACGACGACGCCATGCGCTCCATTCGCCTGCTCGTAGGCGCGATGGCAGATGCTGTCCTCGAAGGCAAAGCAATCCGTAAGGGTGGCGCAATCGACGACAACGCAGGCTACGAAGAAGAGGAAGATGTTGTAGTCAGCGACTTCGACGACGATGCAGACGACGAAGAATTGCTCGGCGAAAGCACACTCAAAAAATTGCGTAACACCAAAATTGACTTCGACGACGATGATGAAGACGAAGACGACGAATAATTAACGCGCCTGTAATACAGGACACGGTAACACCGAAGATTGGGTGACGAACGAGGGCGCATACACAAAAATGCGCCCTTTTCATGAACACCAATCTCAGCAACACTTGCAACACATTCACAAACCATATAACACAAAGGAACAGGGACACCCTATGGTCGATATTGCAGCAATCAAGAAACTTCGTGACGAAACCGGTGCAGGACCACTCAAAGCCAAAAAAGCACTCGAAGAAACAGGTGGCGATTACGATAAAGCGGTTGAAATGCTCCGTCAGCAAGGGCTGGCTAAAGCAGGAAGGACATTGGGTAAAGACCGTACAATGAGCGAAGGTAAGGTTGAAATTTACCAGCATCACGATGGTCGTCTTGGTGCAATGGTCGAAGTCAACTGCGAAACTGACTTCGTAGCGGCAACTGAAGCGTTCCAAACCTTCGCTAAAGATGTTGCCCTGCACATCAGCAGCATGAAGCCAGAATACGTCAATCGTGAAGATGTGCCACAAGACATCATTGACGCCGAACGCGAAGTTCTCGCTGGTATGGATGATCTTGAAGGCAAACCAGAAAATATCCAAGCAAAAATCATTGATGGTCGCATGGAAAAATGGTTCCAAGAAAAAGTCCTCATGGAACAAGAATTTCTGAAAGACGATAGCAAAACCATCGCTGACCTTCTCAAAGAAACCGTCGCAGAAATTGGCGAAAGTGTACAAATTGGTCGTTTCGCTCGCTTCGCACTCGGCGAATATGGCGACGACGCAGAAGAAACCGAAGAATAATCATCAGCCGTCATTCGTAGGGATACTTTGTCTAGGTATCCCCCTAACTGTTAACTTGAGCAAAATACGCCGAAAATAGCCGTATTTTGTAGGGGAGGCAGGTCTGCCTCCCGCCGTTTATTAAGTATGACCATCTAAATACTGATAAACGGTTAAAAGGTACAGAAGCCCCTCTCCATAAGGGAGAGGGGGTGGGGTGAGGGTGACAAATCCCACCCGCCGTGTAACCTAACAGTAAACTATCAGCGTGGTTGAAGCCAACATGACAAGCAACAAACATCATCCAACCATATTATTCTTGGGATACACGGCATGAAGCGGCTCATGTCAGAGGGATTAGCATTTTTGCTAATCCCTTTTTTGTTGCTATGTCATCAGATAATAGCATCCCAAATCAATCAATTAGTTGTAGGAACAGCATCTATGCTGTCCGCAAAAGTTATCAGCAGTAGAACGCAACATCAGCACGCATTCGTAGGGACGTCCTTCTGGGCGTCTGCTATCCAAAGACGAATTTATATTGCCATGTAAGGAGCAAGCATCACATGAACGCACATGAACACAACGGCACATCACCATACAACCGCATTCTACTCAAACTCAGTGGCGAGGCGCTACGCGGCGACGACGCAGCCGTAGATGTCGATAAAGCGGATTTCATCGCCAAGAAAATCTACGAAATTTACGCACTGGGCATCGAAATCGCAGTTGTCATCGGCGCAGGCAATATCTGGCGCGGTAGCTTCGGTATCGGGCGTGGGATGGACAGGACAACCGCCGACCACATGGGCATGATTGGCACTGTCATCAACGGGCTTGCCCTCCGCGATTCACTAGAAAGGCGTGGTATCCCTGCGCGTGTCCAAACGGCTATCGCCATGAACGAAATCGCAGAACCTTACATTCGCCTGCGTGCCATGCGCCACATGGAAAAGGGTAGGGTAGTCGTGCTAGCGGGTGGTATGGGCAATCCCTTCTTCACCACTGATAGCGCCGCCGCCCTCCGCGCCAACGAAATCGAAGCGGACATCATCATCAAAGCAACCAAAGTCGATGGTGTCTACAGCGACGACCCCAAGAAAAATCCTGACGCAGTGCGCTATGAGAGTCTCAGCTACGAAAAAGTCCTTGAAGATCACCTCAACGTCATGGATATGACTGCCTTCACGCTCTGCCAAGAGAACAACATGCGCATTATGGTTGTCGATTTCTGGAATGGCGATGACCTACTCCGCGCCGTACAAGGACAAGAAAGTGTCGGCACGCTCATCGGTGAATTTGCCTAAAACACCTGCTAGAAACGACGAAACACCCCTCTTCACCCGTGAAGGACGAACGTCTTGGAGAGGGGTTGGCGGTTTTCAGTTTTCAATGGTAGGTCTGTTATTTTTGTATCGGCTCAAAAAGTAGAACCTGTGTAGGGGTGTGCTGTAGCGCACCCGAACCAAGTACAAAAGCATGTGTTGCTTGTACCCTTAAAACGACCCGTTGGTAAATGCCTGCCCATAGCAAGGAAAGGGCGGAGGATAGGGGACAATGCCCCAAACACGCCAAAAATGACGATTCTTTACAAATTTACTAGCTTACAAAAATTGAGAACTAACAACTGAAGACTGAATACTAAAAACTACTCCCTAACCGCATCTGCCTCAACATGAATATGATGCACGATACGCTCTGGCAAGCGATACGGAATAACCGCCACCTGAACCAGTCTTTCTGCGCCAGAATCGAGCATATCTACCACTTCATGCACACGATACCCCACAATCCCCCACTCTGCATCATTTAGCGTGACAATAAGACGCATATTCTCGACAGCCATAGGGGTGTTGTTCAGAATCGTCGCTGTCAGATAATACTGCCCATTATCTGTCAACATCCCGCGTGAATCTTGTACAGAGAGCATCTGAGTGTGGGTATTCGCCTCAAATACCTGTGTGATGTCTGCGGTAACAGCTAAATCAGCCAAGCTGAGGTCAAAATATGCATCATTCTCTACCTCATCCAAATGAAACATCGTGTGATAGGGCGCAAAATCATTTGGCTCAATCCGACGCTGATGCACTAAAATCTCGTTTTCGTGCGTGTTGTCTGCATCTTGTGCCTGTAAATTGACACGCAATGCCGTATCACCCAGCGTAGAATCGCTCTCATTCCATACACGTCCCATACACGCGACACTATCTTGGGTCGCAAGATAACATATAGGCGGTTCTACGCGCATAATGTGTTCATCAAATAGCTGTATATTGCCCGGTGGCGCACCACTAGGCACAAAAGTATACCTATCAGGGGAAATAGCAACCTGATTTTGCAACGTAGGATAGAAAAAATCAGGGGGTAGTGCTGTTGATGCTAATATTGGCTGGTAAGAAGACATTGGCATGGGCGTCGCTGTTACAGGTTGCGAACGCAGTGTGTAAACAGAACAGCCAACCAGCACCAAAAGCGCCGCGCAAATCGCTATCCAGAATACACTCGACTGCCAGACCAAAGCCATCTATATCAACAGACTTTCTCAATAATGAGGATTTCATCTATTATACTACCAATTATCACCTAAGACGATAAATTGGACGAATTTTAAATGAATGACAACATAAATAGAAATCTGCTACAGAAATCACAAGCACTTGGCGAAACACTCAAAACACAGAATTACCAGATAAGTGCAGCCGAATCTTGCACCGGAGGCTTGTTCCTCAGCACCCTAACCGATATTTCTGGCAGTTCAGCCTATGTACAAGGCGGGGTCGTTACCTATAGTAATGAAGCCAAGCAACAACATCTCAATGTGCAAGAACAAACACTCATCGACTACGGCGCAGTCAGCGAACAAACCGCCCGCGAGATGGTCATCGGCGTATGCCAACTATTCAACGTGCCAGTCGGCGTCAGCATCACAGGTATCGCAGGTCCCGGTGGTGGCACAGCCGAAAAACCCGTTGGCTTGGTCTACATCGGCATTAAAGTGAACGACACCCTGCAAGTGCATCGCCACGTCTGGAATGGCACACGCATCGAAAACAAAATTCACAGCGTCCACGCCGCCATAGATAGCTTATTAGCTCTACTTTCATGACCATAGAAAACACAAGGATGCTCTGCTTAGTAGACGTATGAAGCAAATCCTGAAAAATAGTTTCAGATGCTCAACATACCCAAAATACGTATGGGGTGCGCTTCTGTGCGTCCCATAGGTGTCAAGTTAAGCAAAAATCTTACATCAACAAAAAATACCTGTAGGGGTAGCGTGTACGCCTCCCGCCGTTCTCGAATAGAGAAAATAAAAAAGACACCCACTCACAAATAGCTACAAAAGTCCCTCCCTGACGCTTCGGGGAGGTGTCGCGTCAGCGACGGAGGGGGTCAGGCAAGAAAATTGTATATACTGTCCTCATTTACCGAAAAATCTCTTAACTTTACAGGCATGGGACGCACTTCTGTGCGTCCGCCAACCTTACCAGTCACGTAATGCATTGCGTGGTGATTCCTAACTATCTGAAAACTAAAAACGCTACGCCAACGTAATCTCTTGCCCTTCCATGCTGGTAATCGTCGCCAGCGCATGAATCGGTATATCAAAACCCGCTTCAGCCATCGCCTCACGCCCATTCTCAAATGACTTTTCGACAACGACACCAACACCGACCAATGTCGCGCCCGCGCTCTTGACCAAGCGTCCTAACGCCTTCAATGTTGACCCCGATGCCAAGAAATCATCAATGATGAGGATATTTTCATTCGGTTTCAAAAACTCGCCACTCACCAACAAACTGACCATCCCGCCTTTAGTGTGGCTTGGCGCAGATTCCGTGTAGATAGGCCCCCGCATCGTAATCGGTTGCTTCTTACGCGCATACACAACCGGCACTTGTAACTCAATCGCTGTCATTAGCGCAGGCGCAATCCCTGAAATCTCCGCCGTCAAAATACGGTCAACAGGTACATCTGCAAAATACCCAGCCATGGTCTTGCCCATATTCACCATCAACATCGGGTCTAACTGATGATTCAGCAAACTATCAATCTTCAAAATACCATCGCCCAAATTCTCGCCCTCTGCCAGAATCCGTTGTTTCAACTCGTCCATGTGCCAACTGTCTCCATGAAAATTTAATCAGTACTGCATGCTGGCTATTGTACCCAAAGCCCCCAGCCCTTCAACATCTCGATAGAAATTCTCACCAATCACTTGTATCCTTCGTTCATTATACGATTTGCCGATACATCATAATATAGGGACGCCATTCTTGGTGTCTCATAGATGGAAACATTAGCAAAAATAATACTGAAATCAATTAAAATGTTTTTTGTAGGGGCGAACCCTGTGTGGTCGCCCGCCGTTAAAAAATATGACTAATCAAGCATATAACTAAGCAAGAAATAGCTAAAAAATGGAGGGATATAGAATCTCAAAGGGTAGGTCTATCATTTTTTGTCTAATTACTCGCTTGTAGACAATAAGCTCCCTTTCTCCGAAGTGAGCCTGCGAACGCGGGGGAAAGGGCGGGGGGATAGGGGTCATTGCTATCAAACAAAGAAGTAGAATGTAGTGGTTTGACTACCAAATCCATGAAAAAATCGTAGGGACAACGTAATATCGTTGCCCATTGATATAAATATCATCTAATCCCAAGATACAAGGGTGAGGGTGAAAATGTAATCACTATTACACGCTTTCTAAAGGAGACCCGTGACCACACAAACACCCCCATCTGACCATATTGATGCCAACGGCTGGTGGGTACTCGTCGTGACCGTTGTCGCATCCAGCATCGCCTATATCATGCAAGCCGCGCTCAATGTGGCACTACCCGTCATCCAGATTGAACTTGATGCCTCTGGCGCGGATATCCTCTGGATTATCAATGCCTATTTGCTATTTTTGTCATCATTTTTGCTGGTAGGGGGTGCATGGGGAGATTTATTCGGGCGACGGCGCGTATTCGTGATGGGGATTCTCATTTTTACAGGCGCGTCTATCGTCTGTGGATTGGCTTCAAACACAACCACACTGATTGTTGCTCGTGCAATACAAGGCTTCGGTGGCGCACTTATGGTTCCAGGAAGCCTCGCTATCATCGCCGCTTATTTTGATGATGCCACACGCGGAAGGGCAGTCAGCATTTGGGCGACCTTCACCACAGGCGCGACGCTCTTTGCGTCCGTGTTGGGAGGTGTGCTGGCGGATTTAGGTATCTGGCGAGCTATTTTCTGGGTGACAATTCCGTTGTCCCTTTTTTCGCTCTACGGATTGCTGACCCGCGTGCCAGAAAGCTACGACAAAAAAGCCAGCAAGCATATCGACTGGCTCGGCACAGCACTCATCACATTATCACTAGGGCTGATTGTCTATGGCGCAACTGAACTCGGACGCACACCCACCTTTGATAACCCGCGCCTGTTCTGGATTATGCTGCTAGGTGCATTGCTCATGGGTGTTTTTGTCTGGGTCGAACAGCGCGTTCCGCAACCGATTTTGCCACTCAAGCTCTTTCGTTCGCCAACATTTACAGGCATCAACATCCTCACATTTTGTCTCTACGGCGCACTGACTACTGTCCTGACCTTCATTCCCTTGTTGCTCCAGCAAGTCCAAAATTACTCCGCGACTGCCGCCGGATTGGTAGACATGCCAATTACGATTCTTGTCGCAGTGCTATCCGGCTGGGCAGGTACACTCAATAGCAAATATGGACCCCGCCGTCCGATGATAGTCGGTTCAACCATCGCAGGAATCGGCTTTGCATTGTTGGCAATTCCAAGCATCACCACAGGACCTGTCACCTACTGGATAACCTATTTTCCGGGCTTTTTCATGCTAGGCATCGCTTTCGGCATTATCAACGCGCCCCTCACCAATGCCGCCCTCAGTTCTGTGCCACAACGCTACTCTGGATTAGCATCCGGCATCAACCACGCGATGGCACGCGCCGCAGGGGTGCTTTTACTCGCATTCATGGGCGGCATCTCGATTATCAGTTTCGGCAACACCCTACAGACCTCACTCGTAGATATACCCATCTCCGCCGAAAATACTGCCCAACTCATCGAGAATGCTAGCGACTTTGCCAATATCGCCATTCCCGATACCATCGCCCCTGAACTCTATCCACAGACCGAACGCGCTGTTAACCATGCCTTGCTCAATGTCTTCCGTGTGCTGATGCTCATCGCAGCCGCGCTCTGCTGGATAGGCACACTCGTCTCGCATCTCATCATCGAAGATACGCTCGACCCGCATAACGAACTCGACACTGATTAAACACTAACACAATGTAGGGACGCGAGCTTGCTCCATCCACCCCAATGATTCGTCAGTAACTCTGTATCGTCCCTCTCCATAGTGAGCCTGCGAGCGTTCGTGGAGAGAGCTAAGAGGGCAAATCCTTTCGACATCGCATCACATAATTTATACTCTACATGTGAACACGTAATATACACTTAAACAATTCATTCAAAGGACACACCACCGCATGAGCTTGGGGAAACGCTACGAATTACGACGCCTACTCGGACAAGGGGGCATGGGCGTTGTCCACGAAGCATACGACCAACTAAAAGACCGCTTAGTGGCGCTCAAACAACTCAAGGCACTGACCGAAACCGCCAAGAAAAAAATGAGCTTCGCCAGCGAGACAGAATACCGCCTCACGCTTGCCAGAGAATTCCAAATCCTCGCCTCCTTACGGCATCCCAATATTGTCAGCGTGTATGATTATGGCTTCAATGATGAAGGCACACCCTACTTCACGATGGAATTTCTGGAGAACGCACCGACACTCCTCGCGGCTGGGGTCACACGTAGCATCGAACAAAAAGTTACCTTGCTGATAGAATTGCTCCAAGCCCTCGCCTATTTGCACCGTCACAATATCGTGCATCGAGACGTAAAACCCGAAAATGTCCTCGTGACCGATGGCAGAGTCAAAACCCTCGATTTTGGTCTGGCAATTTCGCGCACCGATGATTTTAAGCTCAAAGCAAACGCTATCGCTGGTACCTATGCTTATATCGCGCCAGAAGTCTTTGAAGGCTACACACCCACCCGTGCCTCGGATTTATGGTCAGTCGGTGTGATAGCCTTCGAGTTATTTGGTGATAGACATCCGTTTAATACCAAAACGCTCAATATGTTGATTGCCGATGTGCTGATGCGCGATGCTGATGTGGCAAGTCTCGGTTTGCCGGATGAACTCGAAATGGTCTTGGAACGCTTGCTCATCCGTGACCCCGAATTGCGCTACCATGATGCTTTCGCTGTGATAGACGCGCTCAATCGTGCGATGGGCAATACCGATACCAGCGACCCCGAACACATCCGCGAGAGCTTCCTACGTGCGCCCAAATTTGTCGGACGCCAAGAAGAATTACGCCAATTGCGCCTCGCCCTAGAAGCGACTTTAGATGAGGAAACAGGCAGTAGCTGGCTCATAGCTGGCGAAAGTGGGGTCGGTAAATCGCGCCTGATAGACGAAATCCGTAGTCTCGCGCTTGTCAAAGGCTTCACCGTCTTGACAGGGCAGGGTGCGACCAATGGCTTGCCCTATCAGCTATGGCGTAATGTCATGCGCCCATTGGTCTTTGAAGCCGATTTATCCCTCATCCAGAAGCAAGTGCTAAAAGAGATTGTGCCGGATATTGAACTCCTGCTCGATGAAGATATTCCCGATGCCCCCGTGCTAGAAGGGACGGCGGGCAAACAACGCCTCATGACGACCATTGCCGATATACTATTAGCATCTGAACAACCACTCTTGCTCCTGCTAGAAGATTTACATTGGGGGAGCGATAGCCGCGACCCGCTCACTGCAGTCAGCGAAAAAAGCCCCGAGAAATCACTAATGCTCATTGGCACATATCGTAATGATGAAACACCCGATTTACCCGCCCAATTCCCAGCGATGCAAACCCTCACGCTCGAACGCCTCAGCCGTGATGAGATGACAGCCCTCAGCACCAGCATTCTCGGTGACTTCGGCAAAAAAGAAGATGTCGTGACGCTCCTCGAACAGCAAACAGAGGGCAATTGCTTCTTCATCGAGGAAGTCATGCGTGAACTCGTGCTGACTGCAGGACGCATTCACAATGTCTCCAGCATCGAACTCCCCAGCGAAATTTTCACCGTCAGCATGGATGCCATGCTCAGTAAACGTCTGCATAAAGTGATGGATACTGCCAACTACGCCGATGCCCTCATATTATCCGCTATCTACGGACGCGAGATTGACCAAGCCCTGCTCCAGACAGCCTTGCCCGACCTCCCTATAGATGAATTTCTCTATGCCACCGATAACGCCGCCGTCCTCAATGTGCGCTCGGATAGCTGGTCATTCGCACACGATAAACTCCGCGAGAGCATCCTACGCGATTTAGACGATACTGCACGCCAAACCCGCCATCGCCAAGTCGCAGAAGCCATCGAAAGCACCTACGCCGATAACGATGATTACGACGAACGCCTCTTGCATCATTGGCATCACACCGACGATAGAGACAAAGAATTTACCTACCTAGAGAAGACCGTTTTCACCTTGCTCAACCGACGCCCAGCCTTCCACCGTGCTATCGAACACCTTGACCGTAGCCTGACGCACTACGAAGAAACAGACGAACGCTATGTTGCAATGCTTGTCCATAAAGCCGATGTCTTGCGCTATAAAGGTGAATATGTGCGTGCCGAAACTGTAGCACAGGGTGCGCTTTCAATGGCGCGACGCCATCAATTTTCAAAGTGTATTGGAGAAAGTTTGAGAATTTTATCAGCTACACAAATCCATCAAGGGAGGTTCTTGGAAGCTAAAACTACATGTAACGATGCTATAAAGCAATTTCGTGATCTTAACGATAAACATAAAGAAGGGCAACTACTTACAAACGCAGGATCAATAACATATTTACTTGGGAATCCAATGGAAGCGACGGACTACTGGCAACTTGCTTATGACCTTTTTGAACTTGTTGACCATAAACCACATATGGCGTATGCACTCATGCACATTGGCAGTCATCATTGCTCACAAGGGAAGTATACTCTAGCAATTGCGCAGTTAGAACAAGCACTCGAACTTGCACGAGAGGATTTGATTATACGCTACATAGTTAATATTCGTTTGTGTGAGCCTAAAATCTGGACTGGTTATACTGATATTAAAGAAGAAATTATCCAACTGATTGAAGAAACGCTTAACCTACTAATCTTTCCAGTAGTGGTATTTGGTATTGCTATGTTTGGTGTTGCATCTATTAAAGATAATAGATTTGTTGATGCGGAAAAACTAATGGGGTTTGCACGGGTACATCCAGCAAGTGATGGACAAACAACACACATTGTAGGTTCTAATCGAAAGCGACTGGTAGACGAGATTGGAGAAGCACAATACTTACAATATGTTGATGAAGGGTCATCGCTTAATATGGAACAAATCTTGAAACTTATTAAGAGTTCGTAGATTTAAGCATATTTAATAGGCGCAATTAGAAAATATGCGGTACAGTATAAATACGTTACCTGTATAAGTGAAAAGGACAATGGCACATGGCTAACGATATTGATTATATTATTTGTGGACCCGATGGTACAATCTACTTTATTCCTAAAGACCAAATGGATCAGTTTAAATTAGAGGAAGATTCTGAATCTTACAAAGACATCAAGAATGATCCTGTTGCCAAAGCCATGAACACGGCTGCTGTCATCGTTGATGAGACAGGTGAATGGCAACCGTTTGGTGCAACATGTGGTGCATTCGTATCATTGGAAGCCATGCCCAGTATGCCTCAACCAGGCGATAAACTCGCGTATATCAACCTCGATTTCAATATGAACAATACCTTCAACAACCCATCTATCGCCAGCGATGTCGCAGAACAGAAAGCCAAGAAAGACGATAATTCCAAGAAATAATCATCATCCTGTGAATAGGCTTCCTTGTCTGTTCACAGGATTTTTTACTGTGCTACACAATCGTTAATCATCACAAATGACTAAACAGCATTTACACCGTCATCTTTGTGAGGATACTATGCAAAAGTCCCTCGCCCTGAAAGATAAGGGTTGGGATGAGGGTGCAAAAAATTTGCCCACACCACCACCAACCAACCATGACCCACATCAACCTACACACACCCATCACCAAAGGCTTCTACAACGGCACACAACGCCTCATCGACCCAGCCGAGACTGTTGCCCGTGCATGGCAACATGCCCCCGCAATGGGCATCACGCGCATCGCCAACGTCACTGGCTTAGACCGCATCGGTATTCATGTGGTGATGGTATCGCGCCCCAACGCGAAATCTATATCCGTATCGCAAGGCAAAGGCTTAACGCTCGACGCCGCCAAAGCATCCGGCATCATGGAAGCTATCGAAGGCTACCACGCCGAATCTATCCTCAAGCCCCTCATACAAGGCAGTTACGACGAACTCAGCGCGGCTGGCTATTCTTTAGTGGATGTCTCGCGCTTGCCAAAATTGCGCGGTAAAAACTATCAAACACACATGCCCTTGCTCTGGATAGAAGGCTTCGACCTGCTCAACGAAACCGCTAAATGGGTGCCGTATCAAGTCGTGCATACCATCTACACCACACCAACCGTCACACTCGCTGGCGAAACCCCTTTCGTGATGACCTCTAATGGGCTTGCGAGTGGCAATCATCTCCTAGAAGCCATCGTCCATGCCATCAATGAACTGGTCGAACGCGATGCGACCACGCTCTGGGACTTGGATTCACCCGAAAATAAAGCCAAAACCACTCTCGACCAAGCCAGCATCACCGCTCCCGAAGCAACGGCGCTCTTAGAACAACTAGATGCCGCCAAAATAGATGTCTATATCTGGCATCAGCCTACTGACATCGGCTTGCCGACCTTCCGTTGTGAAATCTACGAACGCACCCTCACGCAAATGCAACGGCGCATTCCCTTTGTTGGCTTCGGCACACATCTCACCAAATCTATCGCCCTCACACGCGCCCTCACCGAAGCCGTACAATCGCGCCTCATTTATATCGCAGGCGTGCGCGACGACCTCGAACTCGGTTTGTATGCCGTGCCGGATTTAGAAGAGCAACTCGGCGCACGCAAACAAGCCCGTGATGCTATGCAAGGCATGGTCGATTATGCTTCCCTTGCGGATAACCCACACGATACCTTCAACGAAGATTTGCGCTTTCAACTCGATGGCTTGTGCAAGGCTGGCATAGAAGAAGTCATCGCCATAGATTTAACCCAGCCACGCTTTGATATTCCTGTCGTGCGCGTTGTTATTCCTGGCTTAGAGGCAACCCAACTCATCGGCGCACAATTCACCGCCGGCGCACGCGGACAACGTGTCCTGCAAGCCCGTAATCAATAACTAACCTAACGTCCCAAAATCTTGCTCGGTTGGTACTTTCCGCAAGGTCGCCACATGGTACGAATACACATGGTTATCTACCGGATTGCCCACCTGATGCACATAATGTCGCGCCCCTTTCGTATCTGCATATTTACGTAAATCTAAATCCATGAACGCATCTACGCGCTCGCTAGGCAAAAATGGCACGACATCACACACATTAATCACGCGATAACTCGTCACTATACGCTCATCATAGGCTGTCACATAAGCATTATTGCCCACTCGTGGCGGCGCAAAGCCATACACTTGTACCTCTGCCCCACGCTCCGGTTGCCGAATCACCACATCTAGCGCGGCTAACTGCGCGACGGCTGCTCCCAAACTATGCCCGACAAAATAGAGTGGCGTATCGGTATCAAATGCTTCGACTTGTTCCCGAATTTGCCCGCGCAATCCTTTGTAAATATCACGAAACCCATTGTGGATTTCCCCATAATCAGCGTTCAAAAAATCAAATGGCACCAACCGATAATTCAGGTTATTCAGCCACTCTTGCATATTCATCGTGCCACGCAACACCACCACACCATGACTATCATCTTTCGCCCGCAACACATAACCCATCAGCACCTGAGAAAACGCATAGCGCACATTGTTGACAATCGACTCATTGATGCGCTTGCTATATGCCTGCATCAGCGACCACACACTCTGTATATCAGTCACTGAACCATCTTCTAATTCGTCAGCAGGGTCATCAAAATCAGGGATAACATCTTTGCCCAATCGCAATGGACTCACCAGCTCGTAATGCTCCCGAATATGCCCGTGCAAATCGTCATACACACGTTGCGCACTATCTTCCCACGCGCCTTCAAAAATCTCATCGAAATATGAGCGTGGTATCGCAAAAATATCTTCTACATCATCTGCATTGGCATCATCTGCTTCCCATAACGACTGTCCCTCACCAACCAATGCCATATTGATGAAGTGATACGCTTTTTCGTGGTCATACGCATATTTTTGTTCCAAGTGCGTGTCCTCTTATTTAGGCTAACGATGGCTCATTATAGCCCCATCTTGGCTTTCACGGCATTCAACTGTGCCAGATGCGCATCACAATGTCCCGCATAATAATCCAGCAAATCATCTAACGAGACAGCATTACCATTTTCAGGATGAAAGCCTTCCTGCGACCATTGCGCATCAGTGATAGCCTCCAGCATCCGTGTCCAACGCCCATGCAAGCCTTCTAGTATCGTCAGCGAATCATCCAAATAAGGCGACATCGCTTCCGGCAAGTTTGCAAATGCCACTTCATCATAGGGGCGCAACGTCGGGTTCTCTTCGGTCAAAATCAGCTTGAAGCGCACATAGCTATTCACATGGCTATCAACCAGATGATGCACATTCTGCGCGACTGTCCACTCCGGCGGATTGTATTGCGTGGTCAACTGTTCATCTGTCAATCCGGCAATCGCCTCGCGCAAACGTGGCACAAAATCTCGAATCGTTGCTATTTTCTCTGCACGGCTCATCTTTTTTCTCCTTGAAATATCTTTTTCCATAAGCAGGTAACAATTATAGGAGTGTACCAATGCTATTTGAAAAATTAATACGGAAATAAAATTACTCCCATGCCCAACCAAAAAGAGCGTTTAAAGTCCCCTCTCCGCAAGCGAAGCGCGAGGGGAGGGGATTTAGGGGAGGGGTTAAGACCAAAATGACAGTATCGCTTTAATCTCCGTATTTAATTCTTATCTTGCATCAGTGCGCCCGAAACAAGCACAAAAAACTACCTTAGAATTACACGCATACCTCCCAAAGGCTCACAGACCTACCCCTGAGGAGGGGCTGACGTAGAGGTAAACTATCATGAGCATACGATGCACATTTACCATCTGTTAGCGCCAGAGCATACCAAAACCGCACACCAATCGTTACAATGGCAATACTCTATTCGTAAATAACACCACAAACCTGATAGAAAGCGAGCTTATATGAGCGCAAAAGTAAAAATAGAAGGCGTAAAATTCCTGCAAGAGAACCTCAAGCGTGACGAAGTTGAAGCGACGGCATCCGGTTTGCAATACGAAGTCATCGAAGAAGGCGACGGCGCAACACCAGGTCCAACAGATACAGTAGAAGTTCATTACGAAGGTACATTCATTGATGGACAGGTCTTCGATAGTAGCTACCAACGTGGGCAAACCATCGAATTTCCCCTCAATCGCGTCATCGCCGGCTGGACAGAGGGCTTGCAACTGATGAAAGAAGGCGCAACCTACAAATTGTACATTCCGTATAATCTTGCCTACGGCGAAAATGGCTCAGGTCCTATTCCAGGCTACAGCACACTCATTTTCAAGGTCGAACTCAAAACCGTGAAATAATGATGTGTGACTAGCCATCAGCTTTGCATGTCACGTCCATAAAATCTTCATATTCGTCATCTACAATGCACGCAAGATGCACTGTATGGACATCAAGATAAAAATGCAGGGACGTATCCCATAGCTGTAAACTTTAGCAAAAATGTCCTAAATGCTAACATTTTGTAGGGGAGGCAGGTCTGCCTCCTGTTGTTCCTAAATTTGATTGCCTAAGCAGACAAATAACCCTTTGAGAGCTACAAAAGTTCCCTCTCCCCACGAGGAACGAGCATGTGGGACAGGGTTAGGGTGAGGGGAAATGAGCAAACAAGTGTATCGGATGTACCTTGCTTGCTCGCAAAAAAATCCCTTGCTCGCAAAAATCAGCTAAAAATCACCCATCAATAGCTACGGATTCATTATGTCCTTTTTAGCACCATTCGCCACCTTATTTGCCTTACTCGCCATCCCAATTATTTTGCTGTACATGTTGCGCTTGCGTCGCCGTGAACAAGTCGTGAGCAGTAACTTTTTATGGCAACAAATCTTGCAAGACCGCGAGGCAAATACCCCTTGGCAACGGCTACGGCGTAATATCCTGCTGATTCTGCAACTCATTATTCTGGCACTGATTGTCTTGGCACTCATGCGTCCGGCGCAGGTTGTACCGACTATCACATCGGGTAAAACCGTCATCTTGCTAGATGCCTCTGCCAGCATGAACGCCACCGATGTAAACGGCAACACTCGCTTTGCAGAAGCCCAAGAACAAGCACTCGTTCTTTTAGGCAACCTGACAGCCGATGCGACCAGCGACGACCAAATTTCTGTCATTCGCGTTGCGGAAACAGCCGACCCCCTCACGCCATATACAACTGATTTTCAGTCAGTGCGCCAAGCGGTTCTCAATGCAGAAGTCGGGCAAGGTGCAGGGGATTGGAGTACAGCCCTAACACTCGCGGCGGCTGGCTCACAAGGGGCAAGCAATTTCAATATTATCATCATCACAGATGGGGGCATCAGCGATAGCGGACAACTCCCTGAAAATATCCCCGCGCCGATTATCATTCCAGTCGGCGAATCCAATGCCAACATTGCCATTACTGCACTCGCCACACGCACTCTGCCCGGACAAGCGCCTCAACTTTTTGCGCAGGTACGCAACTACAGCGATGTACCTGTTGAAATTGCGCTCAATATTCGTCTGGATGGCGAATTGTGGGATAGTATCTCGCCAGAAATTTCAGCCCTCAGCGCACGCTCTTTCGTGTTTGAAGTCGATGAACCCTTTGCGACCATCGAAGCCGAACTCGTCCTAGATGATAGAGTCACCGATTTTCTGGCGTCGGATAATAACGCTTTCACTGTCGCCAGCGATGCCAGCACACGGCGCGTTCTCTTCCTCAGCAATCAGCAAAATGTCTTTTTAGAAGAAGTCTTGCGCAGTCTGCCGAACGTACAAATCTTTCGTGGGGATGCTAGTTCAACAGCCTTGCCATCCACACCATATGATTTATACGTGTTCAATGACTACTTGCCAGACGAACTTCCTGACGCCGATATGCTGATTGTGAATCCGCCACGCAGTAGTGAGTTATTCACCTTGCTTGCGGAAACTGACGACACACGCAACATCAGTGTCATCAATCGAGGGCATCCGTTAGCGGCATTTTTATCGCTCGATAGCATGAACTTACGCGCATTCCGTCCAGTATCTAATGTCGATTGGGCAACACCGATTGCCACCAGCGAAGGCGGTGCATTCATTTACGCAGGTGAAGACCGAGGACGCCAAATTGCGCTCTTGCCTTTTAACTTGCTCGATAGCGATTTACCCTTGCAGATTGCGTTCCCTATTTTGATGTCTAATCTCATTGAATGGGTCGCGCCTGCGAATATTATCAGTGGCGGGACAGCGTTCAGTGTCGGTGACGTAGTACGCATCAATCCACCGCTGGAAGCAACCAGTGTGCGCATCACCTTACCGGATGGTGCAACCCGCGACCTGAACATCACAGGTGATACGATTGTCTTTAGCGAAACCGTTCAAACGGGCTTTTACATCGTAGATATTTTGCAAGATGAGACGGTAAGCACAGCGCAAGTTTTAGCCGTTAATCTCTTTGGCACAGGCGAAAGCGATATTGCCCCACGTACAGGCACAGAAATAGCACTCGGCGGTGGCATATTGGTAGAAGATGCCGAAGAACAACGGGGCTTCCGAGAATTTTGGCAATTGCTGGCATGGTTGGCAGTGCTAGTTCTGCTCTACGAATGGTATGTATACTACGCCCGCCTGCGCGTCCCAGCCGACCTAGAAACAGGCGTGCGACGTAGCACCGCCCGCCGTTAAAAGCGCACTAAATCATAATCGGAAAATCATTTATGTCTTTTGCGAATCCCAACCTACTCATGACGCTCGTGCTGATACTGCCTTTTGTGTGGTTTATCGGCTTCCCGCGCTATCGTTTTCGGCGCCGACGCGATATTGCCAGCTTGCTTATCCGCACCCTCATCATGGTGCTGATGGTGTTAGGCTTGGCAGGTATCCAAATTGTGCGCCAAGTAGACCGTCTCGCGGTTATCTTTTTGGTGGATGCGTCCGATAGTATTGGCACGGAATTACGCGAAGACCAACTCGCCTATATCCAAAATGCGGTACAAGATAAACCCATTGATGACGAGTGGGCAATCATCGTTTTCGGTGCGAATGCCTCGATTGATACGCCGTTCAG
>JBCBKJ010000053.1:0-40613 GCA_038522085.1 Chloroflexota bacterium | reverse complement strand
GAGTGATAATATTTCAAGTTTCGTTAACAAAGCTTTCGTGCTGAAAATCAATTATCATTCATCAAATGACATTGTAGAGCTATGGTCGATTGATTAGGTAAATTCCAGTGACGATAGATACCATACCTAAACCCATACCGATTGTAACGGTCTCACCGAGAAAGACGACCCCACTTACCAACGCAGTGACAGGCACAATATACATCGAAATAGCAAGTTTTGTGGTGCCAAATGTGCGTGTGACGTAAAAGAACAAAAGCTGGGCAATGACTGTACTACCAATCGCACTAAATAGTAGCGCACTCCAGCCACTGAGTGTGATGGATGCAGTAACATCACCTAGCGTAGTGATTGGCGTCATGAAGTTCCCGAAGACGAACATAAACGGGATCACAGCACACATCGCCGCGAGCATTCGCACGCTAGTGACTTCAAAAGTATCGTAGCTCTGCATACGCCGCCGAACATACACTGCAACAAGAGAGTCTACAAATAGGGTGCCGATGACCATAAAGTAGCCAATGGGGTTAGCCTCCGTAAGATCGGGTAGCCCCGTTTCACCCAACGCGATGATCAGTATTGCACCACCCATTGCAATCGCAACGCCAGTAGCGGCTGTACGTGTCAGTTTTGCATCAGGGAGTAGAAAGTGTGCCGAAGTGACGATAAACGCTGGACCCGTTGTTGCTAGTAGTGATGTGACTCCTGCTGACTGAAAGTAGAGTGAACCAGTTGATGTCAGCAATGGTAGAGCCGTACCAAATACTCCTACGATAGTAGCGTCTCGCCACACACGCCATTCACGAGGCCATCGCCGATTAGGTAAGATTGTAATCAGCACGGCGAAAACAATCACCGAGATAATGAGACGATAGCCTGTGAAGGTCCATACATCAAATTGTGTGAGACCGAAACGCCCCAGTACCAAGTTTATGCCCCACAGTATTCCTAGAGAGACCGTGTAGTACAACGCATTTTGACTCATGCGTCCCTCAATTTACCTTTGTTGAACCAGTCACTTAGCATTTGATCTCTAACTTGCTCTACGAAGACGAAAATAGTGAAGATCAGGATTATACACGCAACAAGTCGGATAGTATCCATGTAGTTTTTCTCCAAAGATCTCTTTCATATTGATATATGATGCATAGTCCCCTAGTTAAGGATCTATTTTTTGAAGCTATATCGTTATGGAGTGTTCTCGCAATGCTGAACAAAATTATCGACAATATACACTAATGATGTCACATGTCTGAATAAGATCTAATTCTGATAATCAAAACACCATGAGATTGGATAATAAAATGCGATATTTGTACGTCGCCAGACAGTATCGTTGCAACAGTTCAACCGTATCAGACATGGTATATTCGAGATCCCTCGCTCTACCGCTATGATGAGATTCAATAGTCATGATGGCGTAGGTTGTTCGCTCACTAGATACACTGATGCTACTCTATCGCCAACACTAGCACCGTGCAATTGCCATCTTTTTTGTGTTGAAAAAGATCACCTTAATAAGCTCTGGATTTTCATTTTTTCCACTTCCCAATGTTTTAAAGGCCTCATCTCCAGTAGCGTATTGTACGGTGATGGGTAATGCAATCTGGTTGGTATCAAATACAGCCATTGGCAGAGCATAGCGAATACTGATCAGATTCCCAATATTTACCAGCGTAGTGATATAGGGGAGCACTCCTTTTCTCGTAAGGCGACTCGGAAGAGATTCAGCAGCGTTTCGCTCCTTAGTGGGCGATACACCGAAAGAACTAAAAACCTTACACCGTGCGCTGATGGCTGGCAACTCGCTGATTAATTGCCAATGCGTCCCTTAGCCGCTTCTTGCTCGCTTGCATAGGCAGCACGCAGTGACTGAGATACAGGGGGCTAACTCAGATTATCTGCTAGAATTATCCCGCCAACTAGATTCAGGTAGTCCTTCATGATTTCTTCGCTGTATTGAAATAAGGTCATCCGGTTAATCTCCAGTTACAATGTTTTCATCAGTAAGTTGGGGTGCTAACGACATTAGCCCGATAGCACTTAGCACAAGCACTAGTCCCATCAGGTGTTTATGGGTGATGGGTTCGCTCAGAATCAACGCAGATAGAATCACCGCACTAATGGGTAGCATACTGGATAGTATTCCGGCAGCGCTAGTTGAGGCATGCTCTAGTCCACGAAACCAGAGCACATATGCCAGTGCCGAAACAAACAATCCGTAATAGAGTAGTACCAGCACATGGTTAATGTTTATGGTGGACAAATCAAACTGAACGAGTTGAAACAGCCCAATCGGCAAACACAAAAGCAATCCGAAACTTGTTACCCATGTCGCACCCATTAACGGGGGAATCTCACTGCTGGTCTTACGAAAAACGGTGAATAGTGCCTCACAAGTGAATGCTCCCAGCACTAAAAGGTTACCAATGACGGTCGCACTATTCAGTGATCGCATGTCATCTGTACTCACATCTATGCCATTTACGACAAGTACACCTGCTACAGTCAACGCTATGCCGATCCATTCATAGGTTCTAACATGCTCATGTAGGAGTAACCAACCAAAAACAGCGATGAGTGCCGGAGTTGTACTACCCAACAACCCACTTTGTGCAGCTGTTGTCAACTTTAGACCTGCCAGTAGCAAGATATTGAACAAAAAAACACCTGTAAGTGCTTGTAGGAACATCTGCATTAGTAGGCGCCTGGATGGAACCTCAATCGTATGGTGTCGATATGTGAAAACAAGAAGTGGAGGCAACGCAATCGCAAAGCGAATCGTGAGTGCCATAAAAATGGGAAAGTCAGTTACAACGATTTTGCCAACAACAACTGAGCTACCAACAAGGGTCATCGCGGTTGCAAGATTGAGATAAGCAAAGTGGGTTTGAGACATACGGTTCTCCCTGCAAATGAATACAATGTGCAGGATAACCGCCGATGGTTCTCTCCGTCTTGTAAAATATTACCCTCTTGCCGCCGCATACTGACCGGGTGAAATACCCATGAATCGCTTGAAGGATCGGGTGAGGTGACTCTGGTCGTAAAAACCTGTGCGCTGAGCAACCTTAACAGGAGAAGTACCATGGCGAAGTAACGACTTAGCACGGTTTAGGCGTACCTGCACCAGATAGGCATATGGCGACATACTAGTGTGATGCCGAAAAGCTCGAATGAAGTAACTCTTGCTCAGGTGAGCCGCAGTTGCGAGATCATGCAGTTGGATATCCTCGGCATAACGGTCATGCATCATGGCAATTGTCCGTTCAATCGGAGTGCGTTCATCATGAATTGATCGTAAGTTCGGACGCACTTCACTGAAGTTGCTCAGTATCAGTGCCAACATCTCGCGTGCCCTCACCTCTTGGGCTAACGTAGTTTCACTCATGGTTGACTGCTGATGGAGTGAGCGTACGGCATAAATCGCATGTTTATGATTGATGGATGTGTAACTCAGGAATGGCAATGACGATGAGCGAAAACCCAACTCTGCGGCAACATCCTGCAATAGTGAGGGATGCAGATACAACATGCGGTAGCGCCAAGGTTCTTCACTGCCGGAGTAACCATTGTGTATCTCGCCCGGTTGACAGGTAACGACACGACCTGCCGGAATAGCGAATGTCTCCCCTCGATATTGGAATGCATGAACACCCTGCTCAACTACACCGATGGCATAATCTTCATGAAAATGAGGCGCATAGCTAAAGTTTGTGTAATTGGCTGTAAAAAATTCTATTTCCGGAAAATCGGGGTTTACCCAGATAGTCGTCTTATTCATGTTGAGCTGTGTCGTCTATTTGTGAGTCGTTGACATTGTAAGAAATTGTGTTCTGTTTATCAAATCGAATCATACTGAGGTTATTTGCATATAATCTTGAGGCTAAAAAGGCACTTTCTATGTTACCTTTATACACGTATCACGGTCTTGTTAGCGAATTCAAGATCAAGCAACAAGATCCGCAAAATGAGAGATGCGTGTTTGAGCATGGAATGGGTGAACCATCCATGGAGCTGCCCACTTCAGATTTATTGCGGTTGCCGTACACACATGGTATGAATGTGTTTTCTCCAAACCTCGATACCGTGTTCGCTGCAGATTGAAAGTATAGGCAGCGAGTGAGATTGTAACTTCCACGCCCGTCCGTTTTTTGTATCGGTCTCGAAACTCATCTGTTTGTTGATATTCACGTGCTTGTTGTGTGGGATGTAACGTAATTCCGCGTCCTGTCAATTTGCTGCGAGTGCATTTCTCTCGGTAAGAGCAACCCACACAGGTCTTCCTTGTAAATTGAACCTGAATAGTTTTACATTGTCGCTTGTTACGAATAATTGTTGAGGGTTTCCAGTGTTTACTAACTTTGCCCATCGAGCAAGTGATTTCTTGCTTTTCCCAGTCAATAGCAAAGTCTTTGAGCGCAAAGACATCAGGGTCAAGTGATTGCCAACTGGTATCCACTCGGGACGGTCCGAGTAGCTCAATCCCATGCTCATTGAAACTCTCTGTGACTGTTCAGTCCCAAGAGTATGTAAAGGGGACAGTTTAAGACGTCTTACTTCTCATTTTCGGACAATAGCTGTACTGGCTTCAATCAAATTAGATATGTACACATCGGGTCGATTAAACAAGTAGCGCGAGGAAGCTGGATCATGCAGGCTGAGCACATAATGCCACTTAGCTTGATCACCACAGTATTTTTTGAATGTCGGTCCGCGCATCAGGGCAAAGAAATGCTGAACTGCCATTTCTGTAATTGGTTGTATCGGGAGTGTTCGATCAATAATGTAACTGCGAACATGCATTTGTAATGTCGCTCGCGCACGACTCAACATTGTATCCCATCCAATTCTCTTTTCATTTGCAAAAGCATCCTGCCCCCATGTTTCGAGCATGCTCAAATATAGCGTGTAGGACATCAACTGCTCAATCAAGACATTCCATGCATAGTGCTTACGAGATCGAGTACTGGTAAAAATTATACGTCCATCGCTACGAAGTACACGACGATACTCAGCTAAGGCGTAAGCCTGAAACATATCCGTGTAGCCGTTGGCGACTAGAACAGCATCAAAGCTGTTTTGTGTAAATGGCAAAGCCTCAATGACATTGTGTTTGATAAAGTGGAGATGTGTGGCATGTTCATTGCTCTGCCGCAGACCAGATGCGATTTCTAACACACTATCGTTACTATCGAGACCGATGACTTCGGCTACACCCAGATCCAGCAAGAAATGCCCATTGGCACCCCCGCCACAGCCAACATCCAATACCCGCATACCCTGAGTGATACCCATCTCGTGAAAAATATTTTTAAGTTCCTGCTCGTGGTCAATTGCTAGTAATGTGAAATAGGCTGTGAATCGTCGGACAAAATCACCTTCAAAAGTCTGTGACGTATCGATCTCACGATTGGCAAAATCGACAATTTCCTCAGGCTTCAGAAGTGTTCCAATCGAGTACAGATAATCCACCCATCCAGCCCTTGTTGATGTCTGATTTTGCATTTTTGGTTCACCTTCCAGATAGCATTTACAATTTCAAGCCTGTATGCAGCCACTTCTATTGCCTGAATATAGCCTTTGTACTACTTATGCATACAAAATACATACCCCTAGCTGTAATTCCATTTGCGATTTCAAGTGGCATTAATAAGGTCAGTTGCTGGCAGAGTGTCTATGTATTATGCTTCTACCTTCACCAATGGACCAGTTACACAGAGATTCATTTTATGAGTTAGGTATTGACGAGTTTATCAAATATGATCGATCACAGTAGCGTGCCACAAGATTGAGATTATGCATCACTGCATTACGTATCTGATTCAAGAAAAACAGGTCAACCCGATGACAGTGCAGAACTTCGGCGGTTGGAAAGATTCGCGTATGGTACGGCATTATGTCCAACAGTTAGATGTATCCAATTCGGACTTTGCTGATGATATGTACGACGCATGATTTGAGCCTAGCCCTCACTTCTTGATGGACTTGATGGGATTGGCTTGAACGACGATTTATCTCTGATGATCCCATACCTATTTTATTCAGACCTGATTTCTCTTTGGTATCAGGTTGCTGGCTATTTTTTACAAAAAACGATCACTTTTCTGCTAAATGCTGTCACTAGACAGTAAGAATGGTAACCTGAGACGTGTCTGCGCCGACAATCGGCGGAGATTATCTCAGTGTACTATCCCTTATGCACTAGAATTGATTGACCCTAATGATACATGGTATAGTGATACCACAGATAGAAAAGATATTCGCGCTGTTGTGAAAACTGTATTGTCAGTGCAGGTCCCGGTAAGAAGACATTCCGATATCAAATGTCATCCCAACCTGTCAAAACTGGCAGGACTAAAAAGGTTTCAAAGTCATGATAAAGATTGATAGATCAAATTGGCCTCTCATCATATTGGATACTGGGGAGATGAAAACGGCTGAACAGGTTAGCGTGTATCATCATGAAATGGAAAAATTACTGGATTATGCTGAACAACGCCGAGAAATGTTTGGTATCATTTATAAATCCCCCAAACAAGATAGTAAGGATAAGGCACAAAAGGACGCACAAAAATTAGGTAACGCATGGTTGAAAGCCAATCGTCCACGCATTGCCGAAAATTGTGCTGCGATAGGTGTAGTGACAGGGTCATCAGATATGATGAAACTTATGAAACCCATCATCTCGCTTGCGATGAAACGTCGGATGGGAACTAAAGGCAACATATTTCATTCAACAGAGGAAGCCCAAACATGGGTATTAGAACATTTGTCTGTAACAGATCAATAAATCATTTAAAGTAGCATAATAGGACATTTATGTATGGCACAGACTAAAGCAAAAAATGTTCTGGCAGACTGGTCAACCCGTGATATTATGGTGTTAGTAGCCATCGTGGTTGCTCTAGCTGTTTTGAGCTTAGTAGCAATTTACGTTCGCACATTTTTAGAAGCAGCACTCGGTCCCTTTGGGAATCGACTAGCAATGGTTTCTAGTATCGTAATTGTATTAACTCCACCCTTCTTAATCCGCAAGCCATTTTCTGCTATTCTGGCAGCACTTTTACTGGGATTAACGCAGATACCATTCTCTCCCGCAGGCGTCATTGCAATTGTAGGTTTCCTTGTTGGTGGCATTGTCTCTGAAATCATATTTGCTGCTGGACGTTATCGTTCTTATTCACTGCGTTTCATGTTGATAGCAGGTGTTGTATATAATTTCTTCACTTTGCTGGTTGCTTGGATTCCCTATCAGTATAGTGCTTTATCAGTGATAGGTATTATTGGCGTGCTGATTGCGACTGTAATCGGAGGTCTGGTGGCAGGCTGGTTAATCTATATGATTGGTGAAAGCCTTCGTCAAAGTGGGATTCTAGCAGATTATACAGAATCGGAAGGTTGAACATCATGAAACCGAAAAATGGGTTTGTGACCCGCGCACCTCGTGACATCCTCATCACGGTTGTATTAGATGTTGTTTTACCAAAGCGAGTTAAGCCCTGTGCCTATCATTGAAGTCAATAATTTGAGCGTAACATATAGTACACAGACCGGATTTATTCTGAAAGATGTTACGCTTGAATTGCAGGCGAACGAAACGGTTCTAATCTTAGGCGCATCAGGTAGCGGAAAATCGACACTCGCTTTAACTTTAAATGGCTTAATTCCCAATTCTATCGGGCACATTAAGTCGGGGAGGGTAATAGTAGATGGTCTGGATTCACAGCACGGTCATGCTACTATAATTAGACAGAAAGCTGGCATTGTTTTTCAAGATCCGAGCGCCCAATTTGTGACATTGCTTGTTGAAGATGAAATCGTATTCGGTCTTGAGAACTTGCGTATCTTGCCAGAGAAAATGAACGACATTGTTGATAACGCACTGGCACAGGTTAATATGTCTGATGCTCGTCGGCAATCTGTGTCACACCTATCAGGTGGGGAAAAACAGGCTGTAGCTCTGGCTGCTTTGCTGGCAATGCAACCGGAAATCCTGATTTTTGATGAACCTACTTCCAATATTGATCCAACCGGGACAAAAAATGTATTTTCCCTAATTGAGAGAATTAAGAAAAAGCGTAAGCACACGATTGTAATAATCGAACACAAGCTAGATGACTTGATACATCTAGTGGACCGTGTGGTTGTACTAGGTCATGAGGGGGTGATAATTGCTGATGGTAGTCCTCTTGATATTTTTAAGGATCAATATGAGGTTCTACTTAATCATGGAATCTGGATACCTGAAGTATGTATGTTTGCTCATGATCTACAAAGATCAGGGCTAGAACTTGACCCATTCCCACTTACCCTTGATGCTGCTCATACTGCAATTTCCAGCGTATTCTCAGGTCAATCCAGCTTGGTAGGCACACAAATGCCCACTGCACGAAATGTGGATGCAAATACCGCAATTGAAGTACGAAATCTGACATTTAGCTATGGCGCGAAACAGATATTGAATAGTATTTCGCTGGATATTGCCGCAGGTGATTTTGTTGCGTTGATAGGAGCGAATGGTGCTGGAAAAACGACGCTGGCACAGACTATCATGGGAATCTTGACACCACTATCTGGAACAATCTACATTAATGGTGAGGCTGCTGCCAATTTGCCAGCTAATCAGATAGTAGAACAAATCGGTTATGTGTTTCAGAATCCTGAACATCAATTTATAACAAACACTGTCTTTGATGAAATTGCATATGCGCTACGTGTCCGTGGTCTTGATCAAGCATCAGTTCAGAAAAAGACAGAAGATATGCTGGTACGATTTGCTTTATCTGAATACAAAGGAAAAAGCCCCTTCATGCTCAGTCATGGTGAAAAGCGACGATTGAGCGTGGCTACAATGCTCGCTATGGGACAATCGATTTTAATTTTTGACGAGCCAACTTTTGGTCAGGATCAACAAAATGCAGATGCCATAATGTCTTTACTATCTGATCTTCATGCTGGAGGATGCACCGTCATCATAATTACACATGATATGCGCCTAGTCGCAGAATATGCTAATCACGTTGTTGTACTGAATCAGGGGCATATCTTGTTTAATGGTTTGCCTCAGGACATGTTCGCACAAGCAGATTTACTGAGAGAAGCCCATTTGCAACTTCCTCCGATGGCAGAACTCGCAACACGGCTGAATATACCAATGGTTATTACACGTCAGCAATTGCAAGATACTGTAGTGGCACAGTTAGGCTCATAATGTATACCTTCTATACACAGGTTGATTCGCCACTTCACCGCCTGAACCCACTCAGCAAATTCCTGATGCCTTTACCGGTTGTATTCTTTGTGGCGCTGACAACAGATCCTTGGATTCCCATAGCTTTCTTGATCTTTGTGAGCCTGATCCTACTGCTTTTGGGCAACATTCCTCTTAAACGCTATCTTAAGCTGATTACTCCTTTATTCGCACTGAGTTCTGGTTTCTTACTCATTTATCCTTTTGTTGTGCGAGAAACGCTTGTGAATGAGACGCCGCTGCTTTTTGAGATGGGATTTATACATGTCTATCAGGGTGGGATGATATTTGCACTTGCCACCGCATTGCGTATTTCAACGCTTGTGTTACTCTCGATGATGTTCACCTTGACAACTGATGCTACTGATTTCATCCGCGCTCTGATACAGCAATGGCGTTTACCCTACAAAATCGGCTTTGGTGCTCTAGCTGCATTCCGCTTTTTACCTTTACTACATAGCGAGTTACAACTTATCCGTGCAGCACATCGCGTTCGGGGTGTAAGCGATAGAGAAGGACTCAAGGGATTATATCAACAATTAAGCCGCTATGCTGTTCCTCTCATGGCAACCGCGATTCGACAGGCTGAGCGCACTGCTCTAACAATGGATGGTCGGGCTTTTGGTGCATATGAAGATCGGACATATTTCCGACAGTTTTCTTTCGATAGTCATGACTACCTGTACATCGGGGGATTCTGGTTGCTCAGTCTGTTGATTATCCTCAGCATATGGCAGGCTGGCTTGATGGGTTCACTTGTCATCCTACAATATTCACAATGACATTGGGGTAGCTGTACCAACGAAGAAAAAGGTATCAGTTCGGGGTACACGAAAAATAAGAACATTTGGCAATTTACATCCGCTAACACTGCATAGCAGATACAAAAAGTGCAAAAGATACCTGTTCGTATCTACCAAGGTGACACATGAGTATCGAAAATTATCTATTTTGTTCAAATCGCTCATTTGTTCAGTGTACGGTTGCTAGACCCTTTGTTGACTTTAGCCTTTATATTCGCTTTCTAAGTCTAACCACAACTCGGCTTTGTCCAGTTGTGTGAAGAAATAAATATCTTCACGTTTGACATATGTACGTGTCATAGTGATGAGAACGTCGAATGCAGCATTGACTACTATGGCTATCTTCACATTGCATCTATATTTCTTCCCATAAAATTTACAAAGACTACAGGATCAACAAGAATAGTTGTTGACTCTAGGGTTACCCGAGGGAGTATAACATAGATATGTATCGAGTAGGCGAATTTTCCCGTATAGCCAGTGTAACGATTGAAACGTTACGACATTATGATGCCATCGGTTTGTTCAAACCTGCGGAAGTAGATGCTTTTACAAGTTATCGCTACTACAAGGCAGATCAGTTACAAATGCTTCACCAAATTCTGTCTCTGAAGGAAGTTGGCTTATCACTGGAGGAGATCAAATCTATTCTTCATGAGCATCCTTCCGTAGAGGACATACATGATATGTTAAATAATCAGTTGGCTTTAGCTGAAAACACAATTATTGAAGCCCAACGCCGACGAGAACGCATATTGACTCGCATTCGTGCATTTGAAATGGATGCAAAAATGCCATCTCATGAAATCAGCTTAAAAGCGCTTGATCAACTTGTGGTTGCTGCTGTTCGAGAAACAATCCCAACTGTTGAGCAAATTCCCCAGCGTTGGAATGAAATTTTCACGATGATCGCTGAGTGGATTCATACCAATAAGTTGCCGATAAGTTTCCCGATGGCGCTATATCATGATGAAGAGTATGTCAGCACTAACGTTGACACGGAATGTGCTTTCATATTGCAGGGTGTAGAAATTGAACAGCTTCCAAAATCGGAGGAGCCTATTGTAATACGCCACATTGATGCCAGACCTCAAGTTGCATCAATTGTGGTGGCAAATTTTCATCAAGAAGTTGACGGCTTGAAACCTGCTTACATCGCACTTGGACAGTGGATTGCTGATAATGACTACCATGTTATTTCTGCGCCGCGTGAGATTTATTATGGCTCTCCCAAGACCGATGATTTTACCGCAGAAATCCAGTTTCCAGTGGCAAAGGCATGAACAAGAACTACATTTATACGGGATGAAGTTTGCCTCCTAATGTTCGGAGGATAATTATGAACACAACATCATATCACCCTTTTGTATCGCAAGAAGCCAAAGAAACCTATTCGGCATTTTATGATCAATCGGCAAGTCGTTGGCCACTTCCATCAGAATCTTTAATGATACCAACACCTTACGGACAGACCTTTGTTAGAGTGAGCGGTCCTGCTGATGCCCCACCTCTTGTGCTGTTACATGGGGCAGGGAGTACATCTCTCTCCTGGTTATTTAGTATCGAAGCACTTTCAAAGGATCACCGAACCTATACCGTAGATAGCTTGATCAATACGGGATGTGTTGGACGAAGTATCTACACGCGCCCCATTTCTAATGCCAGTGAGGCGAGTGAATGGATAGATGCCTTATTTGATAATCTCGGCTTAGGAGAGAATATCAGCTTATTAGGTGCATCTTATGGTGGCTGGATAGTCAGTCAGTATTTGCTTCGACATGCAGAGCGTATCCATAAATCAGTCTGGATTGCACCTGCAGGCACTGTTTTACCATTTGGTGAAGAATATCTGCGTCGTAGTCTCGAACTGTATATAAATCCCAGTATAGATACTTTCGAGAATTTCTTTCGATGGAGTCTGAATGATTTTCTGACTAAGTATCCTGAGGCACTTCAGCCCATAGTAGATGAGTTTACTCTCACCATGCAATCATTTGTGCCACCGAACCCTGATGAAGTTCCTCAACTCAATGCTTTGAGTGATGATGACCTACGCAGTATCACCAGACCGACATTATTCCTGATTGGCGAGAATGATGTTCTATATTCAGCATCTGACGCACTTGAGCGACTCCATGCCATAGCTCCTCAGATCGAAACGTCTCTTATCCATGGAGCAGGACATGATGTTCTCCTTGTGAAAACAGACATAGTCAATCAAAAGATTCTTGAGTTTCTAAAAGATTAATCATTAATTCCATCTTGGAAGTAGGCGTAATTCTTTAACAAATGGGTGTTTGTCAGTGTAGTTAATTGAGGTCAGGACAGAATGAAATATATACACGTCAAAGGTGCACGTATCCACAATTTAAAGGATATTGATGTTCGCATCCCAAAAGACAAATTGACTGTTATTACAGGTGTCAGTGGGTCTGGCAAATCGAGTTTGGTGTTCGATATTCTATTTGAGGAAGGTAAAAATCAATACTTGAAATCGATTGGTGTACTTCCGATGATCAATGAAGACAATCATTTCGATCAAATCATTGGAATTGGTCCGACGGTTGCTGTACAACAAAATATTGTGCGCCAGAGCAATCCCCGTTCTACCGTAGGTTCCAGAACGAGTGTATTAAATTTGCTGGCTATCTTATATGCAAGCGAAGGAAAAATGACATGCTCTTCGTGTGGAACACTGGTAAATCACGATTTGAGTTGCGAAAATTGTGGCGATACTGAAGAATATTTAGACCCGAGCTATTTTTCTTATAATGCGCCAAATGGCATGTGCCTGAGATGTTCTGGACGGGGGCAATACTTTGAAATCGATATGAAAAAACTCGTTCCAGATAAGGGGATAACCCTCGCTCAGATTTTTGAGAAAATCGGTGCAAGCCCAGGTTATGCAAAATTGCTTCGCAAACATTTTAAAGAATATTTGCCAGTATCTTTTTCACAAATCCCCGATGATATAAAACATGACATCATTTACGGGCACTACACAGATAGCAATTATTCAAAGCGTAGCATTTGTCTCACGAGGATTTTTGAAGGTGTTGTTCGCAAATATGGTCGTGATCCGGGTGGGTTTTACAGAATGTCCGTATGCACCGAGTGTGATGGATTCAGAATTGGTGACGAGGCACGTCGTATTCTGCTGAGTGATAGGCACATTGGTGAACTCGGGAAAATGACAATCAGCGAGTTGCAGGACTTTCTTGAAGAACTTTTGGAACTAGACACTGTGTCCCCTTTTGGACATAACTTAATCAATGAAATTTTGAATAAAATAAATCGTTTAATAAGGTCACGCCTGGAGCATCTGTCTCTTTATAGAGAAATGCCAACCTTAAGTGGTGGAGAAATTCAGCGCCTGTTCTTGAATAATCATCTGGACTCAAGCATGGACTCACTCATCTACATCCTTGATGAACCAACAGTAGGACTGCATGAATCTGAAAAAATGGAGCTTCTAGAGGCTATTCAAGAGCTTAAACATCAGGGTAATACAGTTATTGTCGTTGAGCATGACCGTAAAACAATTGAGATGGCTGATCATATCATTGATGTTGGACCACGAGCTGGGATTGAAGGTGGAGAGATTATTTATCAAGGCGACATTGAAGGCTTATTGGTGTGTAAACAATCTATAACAGGACAATATCTTTCTGATAAAGTGACTATGCCAACCAGAAACCTTGAGGAAAACACAACCCAGAATAAATTAGTGCATCATCTCATCATCCGACACGCTAGGACACATAATCTCAAAGATGTGACCGTCAAACTGCCTTTAGGTCAGATTGTAGGGATTGCTGGCGTATCGGGAAGTGGCAAAAGTTCTCTCATTTCCGACACCTTAGTTCCACTTCTTAAAAGCTATTTTAGCGATCAACGCGAGACCAGAAACACAAATAATGATGACATTGCAGTTCATGATGCGGAAGCATTAGTAGTTGAGACCATTGCAGACAAATTGGAAGGCGTAGAGTATATCACTGGCTATGTCGAAGTATCCCAGGAACCCATTGGTCGACATATGACCTCGAATCCCGCATCCTACATTGGTATCTGGAGCAAAATTCGTAAATTGTTTGCTTTACAACCAGACGCAAAACAGAGTGCGATCACTGCTGGACATTTTTCATTTAACTCAAAAGGGGCTTGCTCTGTTTGTAATGGTAGTGGACGTGAGAAAATGTGGCTAGGAGCTAACCTCAACATCTATAAGACCTGTGAGGCATGTAATGGCAAGCGATATAGCGATGAATCCTTAGCCATTACATACAAAAATAAAACTATCTCAGATATTCTAGAAATGAGTGTTTCAGATGCTGTTACTTTTTTTGAAGATAAGCCATCCATTATTTCTACACTGAGGGTCATGGAGCAAATTGGTATGGGGTACATTCAACTTGGTCAACCTACTCCTACACTCAGTGGAGGCGAGGCACAGCGCATCAAATTAGCGAAAGAAATCGGGCGACGACGTAAAGGCAGTACGCTTTACATACTGGATGAACCAACAGTTGGGTTGAGTCTTTATGATACTGATAAACTCATTCAGCTATTGCAACAACTTGTAGCTCAGGGCAATTCGGTTATTGTGATTGAACATGACTTGGATGTGCTTTCTGCGTGTGATTGGATTGTGGAGCTAGGTTCAGGCAGTGGCATTAATGGCGGCATGATTATTGCTGAGGGTCAACCCATGTTGCTCAACAGAAACCCTGAGTCCATAACAGGTCAGTTCCTCAGCCGTACTAGACGCACATAGTAGGTATTTTATGAATAGAGAAAAAATTACAAGAGATTATTTTCCTACACAGCAATGGCGCACAATAGATGCAACCACTTCAGGGATACAAGTGGAAAAGCTTCATTATCTCGATGAAATGATACGATCTCAATACAGCAATGTGAACGGTATTGTCATTGTCCGAAGAGGATATATCGTTTTTGAAAAGTACTATAACAACCATAACCCCAATGATACGCATCATGTCGCATCTGTTACAAAGAGTATCGTGTCCGCTCTTGTTGGTATTGCTACTGATATGGGATTTATTAAAAGTGTAGAGCAAAAAGTTCTAGATTTTTTCCCTGAGCTGAAGACCGCTTCAAATGATTTGCAGAAACGAGCTTTAACTATTAAACATCTGCTCACTATGACTGCACCTTTTACACTTGCATGGAAAGACGGTCAGATGACTAGTCGTGAACCTTTAGATAGACTGCGAAGGCAACGTAACTGGACACAATATATCTTTAAGTCTATGAGTAGAAATGGGCAACTAGGGCGCTTTCAGTATTCAACAGCAGGAACTCACCTTCTTTCAGTTATCTTAACGCGTGCTACAGGCATAAGTACGCGTGAATTTGCTAACGAGTACTTGTTTCGACCTCTTGGGATGAAAGAAATCGCTGACCATGATATGAAATCCTTTCAACTAGATGATGTATTTGGGGACAATGTAACTGGATGGGTCAAAGATCCACAAGGCTATACTACGGGTGGTTGGGGGATAACCCTTACCCCGAGAGATATGGCACGTTTTGGATTCTTGTATTTAAATGATGGTGTTTGGGATGATCAACAGATTATTTCAAAAACATGGATTGAACGGTCTACAGTTGCTAATCTCAATAATTACGGCTATCTGTGGTGGATCAGGGAAGAAAAAACAAAAATATATTCAGCATTGGGTGCTGGTGGGAACGTTATCTGTTGTATGCCTGAGAAAGATGTAGTGGTAGCAATTGCATCTAAAATTGTCAGAAGAACCCTTGACCCATGGGTTCTACTCGATAGTCTGATTCTTCCTACGATTGACTAGGTCACTGGTATATTCAATCTCCACTTGACGTTCCAGCGTATGAAGGGCATGGAGCGTCGGTAAGTGTTTTTGTGCTGTTTGGTTGCGTCTCAGGCGATCAATCACTTTACGCTTCGCCGCTGTCATCATCCAGGCACCGGGATTACGTGGAATGCCTCTTTGTGACCCTTATTGCAAGGCATCTATCAGCGCATCCTGTAAGGCATCCTCAGCCAATTCAATATCGCATAACGTAGACAATAAAGCGGCAATCACAATGCGTGATTCTTGTTGAAAGGTTTCACAATCTGCTGGTGAATATCGGCTGAGGACATGCTTTCTCCTGTCATGGTGTGCCGATAGGACAGGTTTTAGTTTCTATCGGCACATATGGGTTTCAATATACATCATTGTTACTGCTCAAGTGAGTCATTCACATCCGGGATTTCTAAAACGGGACGGATTTCCACCGAGCCATATTTTGCCGCTGGAATCATCGCTGCCAATTCAATCGCTTTATCCAGATTCTCGCAATCCAGCACGTACACCCCACCGAGTACCTCTTTCGTTTCGGCAAATGGTCCATCAAAGGTCGTGGCTTTGCCATCCTGTACGCGCACCGTCGTCGCGCTCGTATGAGGATGTAAGGGCAGCGCATCGTTCATCGCACCCTGTTCGATGGCTTTTTCGTTGAATGCCATGTATGCCTGATAATCTTTTTGTTCTTCTTCTTCGGACATACCTTCGAGAGCACTGAGGTCATTGTAGATCAAAATCATGTAACGCATGGATTTCCTCTTTCTTAAAATTGGTTTGGATATTTAGGGTAGAGTGTATGTTGTGGATACCCCCTACCAATACGTCGTTCAGTGTGTCATCAAATAGACATTTTTCAACAAATTGGGTGAATTATCACTTGGCTTGTGCTTGCAAGGCAATCCAATCTTCAAGCCGTGTCATTTCAACGGGATACGCTTGCAGTGTCGTAGACATGTCAAAATCTTTGGGTCTGGTATCAGAATCCACCACCGCCGCCATCACATCGCTGATACCTCTGTGAAACGGCTTCATGAGGGTCGCCATGATACGCGGTACAATGCGCGGCACCCGCTGCGACTTCAACTCGACGCCAGCAACCCGCGCATAGACTTCGGCAACTTCCTGCGAGGTGAGGTTTTCCAGCCCACCGATGTTGATGGTCTTGTTACGCGCACTGGCATCTGTGAGGGCAATGAAGGCGAATTTTGCCACATCACAGTTTGCAACAAAATTACGTGGGTTCTCGCCACGCCCCATAATGAATGCTTTCCCACCTTTCAGGACGCCCTCCCCTATCATTTCAACATGCGGGCTGAAGAATGCCGACGCCCGTAGAATCGTGTAAGACAAATCACTTTCGCGCAGATAGTCTTCTACTTTTGCTTTGTTGCGGAAGAACGACACCGGATTGTCGTGGGTCGCTTCTTGCGTGGACATATAAACGAAGTGCTCCACGCCGGATTCTTGCGCAATATCAATAAGGCGCAGATGTCCGGTATGGTCTACATGCTTGGAAGCATTCTTGCCATAGCCAAACAAGCTAGCAACACTGGCAAGCACCATATCAACCCCTTCGCAAGCCTCCCGTATAGATGCTTCATCCAGCAAGTCAGCTTGTACAATCTCCACCCCTTCACCAGCGAATGCTTCTAACTTTTCTGGCGTGCGGCTGGTGAGCCGTAATTGATGCCCTGCTTCCAACAAAAGCGGAATGGTTGCCTGTCCAATAGTACTGCTAGCGCCAATAATCAAAATCATGATAGTTCCCTCTCTTTTTCATTTTATTACTTGTCGAGTAAGTGTCGTCTACTAATATGTCGTCCATCGACACCGCAAATCGACACTTCAAACAATATTTAACATAATCTTAATGATTAGCCTGTCATTTTAGCAAAATTTTGACAGACTATATGCTGATTTAGGAGAAATTTCTGGCGTACCTCTTAACTGACTCACATATATTCAAAATTGTGCTTCGAGCCACTCGCACCCAAATCTGGCAGGTTCAAAGTCATGGCTGGCATTTATTTCCATGTACTCAATGACCTCGTCCAGATTATCATGGGCTGAGGAAATGAGCATCTGGGTTGCTTTGAAGTAGGTGAAAGGCATTTCTTGACTGAACCGATAGCAGGCGAAGACCATTATCCAGATGAACACATTGATGCCTAGCTCGCAGAGGTTGGTTACCAACTCTTCTATGAATATGATTTTGGTAATCTATTAGAGAAGTTCTTAGTATGAGAGGTAGCTGAACCACTCTGTGTGGCAGGCAATCGGGCTTGCCTACAGGAAGACAGTAGCGATCCGTTACTCTATGTGGCAATCACGCAAAGGACATGTCTCACGCAAGTGGCAACACCGCATTGGCAACTACAAGGATGTAGATGCCTTTGATATTGACATGACTAATGAGGCGCTTAAGACGACTGGCGAGAGATGAAGTCGCCTTAGTAGCAATTGAGGTAAATTCGGACTGAAAGCTAAAAGTTAACGCTTTTGCACTGTCTCTTATTTTATTGTGTATTGCTTACGCTATCTGATACAAGACCCATCAACTCGCCTTGAATCGTAGCCTTGGCTTCATCGCTATCGCCTTTCATCGTCAACCAGATGCCCTTGCTGTAAGACTTTACTGTGAGATCAAAATGAATAAACTGACAACAACGACGATCATTGTTGATGAATGCTGCTAGCTTGAGAATAATCCCATCCTCATCGGGTAGCCGCAGAGCATATCCACTGTCTGTTTCTTGAACTTCACATACTTTGGCAAAAATTTCTTGCCCCAGTTGCATATGTTGTTCACGATCTTCATCTGTGAAAATTGATAGATCACAGATGATCTGATTACCGTTTTTAGGCATTGTTCAAACCCTTCCTGTAATTAATGCAGGGGAAACTTCGACTAATAATCAAAATCCTTACGATCACGGTACGACTTAAAGTTAGGTTTATGTCAAGGAGCAGATCGAAAATGGTACATTTTAGCATTGGACAAATCGCAGCAAGAGCTGGGATTAACGCCTCAGCCATCCGTTATTATGAGCGCATCGGCTTGTTGCCAGCCTGCGAACGGGTCAGCGGTAAGAGAGTCTATGACGAAAGTATCCTCGAAAAATTGAAGTTGATTCACATGGCGAAATCCGCTGGACTCAGCATTGAAGAAATCCAAACACTGGTAAACGATTTTCCAGATAATATGTCACCATCCACGCGCTGGAAGACACTTGCTACACGGAAAGTCATTGAAATGGAACAACGTATAGCAGCAATACAAGCCATGAAAGCCGTCCTCGAAAAAACTTTAGATTGTGCTTGCTCAAGCCTTGACGAATGTGGCCGCGTATTGTCGACATCGCGCTCATGACCGAACTGCTTCAAGAATAACCTGCTGTGCGGTCTCGCTAACCCTTGAAAAGCTATAGTCCTGATATGTGGCGCGGACTTGTAAGCCCACCTCTTTCAATAGTTGAGAACAGGTTTCTTGGCAGAGAAAACTACCAATCGAATCATCTTCATATGACTCAATCACGTTGCCCCGATAGACTACTTCATAGCGTGCCTGAAAACGATAGCGTCGTTCGTCAATCCATGTCTTACCAAAATAGGTTCGGTATTCCATCTCACCGATTCGGGCTTGACCTACTCGTGTCAACGGGCTGTCTTGTCGATCAGGTGGTGTTAAACAGAGATTATCCACAACAAATATGCCATCATCTGCCAGATGGCGGGCTACGTTCTTGAGGACGGCGATCCACTGCTTGTCATTTATCCAGTGTGTACTCACACCGGCAGCATAGATAAAACGAAAAGTGCGATTGATCCGAACCTCTTGTGCGCTACCGGGTAGTAAGGTGAAGAAAGGATGGAGATGAGGCTGTTGAGCCACTTTGACCAAGCAAGCAGCACGCATGGCTGGTGACGGTTCGACTGCCCACACCGGAGTATGCTGTCTGGCAATAGCAAGGGCAACCCGACCTGTTCCTGCACCGAGTTCCAAGGCATCGCCAGCACGCAAGGCATAGGACAGAAAGAAGCGCACACTTGCGTCTGCCCCATCAACCCGACTGCTATCCAGCAAATCATAGAAATGCGCTTGCAGGTATTGCTGTTCTGGTTGCATGTATCTATACCTCCCTTAAGAGAAAACACCAATGAAACGCTGATCGCCATTGGAGTAAAGGTGACGATTGAAGTCTCCATAGGCTATCTCTAACTTGAGATTTGCATCACCACACAAGGTCATCAAGTGTTCATGGGAAATCGTGCGTCCCTGTGAGTAGACAACTTGCCTATCGATTTGTTCATTTCCCCTATACTGTCCATACACAAAAGACATCTCGTAATGGCTTGCGGAAATCACAGATTGTTCCATATGGGAGCAGTCGTTTTCTCCTATGTTTGGCGACAGTACTTCACGCACGGACCTATTGAGTGGATTATGCGTCAAGTGACAGGGTGAAAATATCACTCAGCTCCAATTTTGCAATGCGATCAGTGTATACACTCATACCAGGGTTCTCAAAGACACTGGATATCTTCTCCAAAAACTAACGCTTCTAGTTATCAAACTATGGAGCTGGGATAAATGTACACTTGAATTGGTCAACGGCAGGTGAGGAGAAACTAACATCTTTTAATCTGCTCACAAAAAGTAACCTTCGCTCAAAAATTAGAAAAAGAATTAGGTATTTCGTACTCAGAATAGCCCAATCTTTTTCTAAAAACATAGCGAATCTTACTACATGAACCTGATGGGTAGCTTCTGTGTGGAGTTGAAAGAACATTCACATCAAGTTACGGCTGCCTGCAAGTGCTCTAGCAACAAAGCATTAAACTGATCTGGGTAATCTCTATGTGTCCAATGACCCGCATTGTTGATGATCTCAAAGCGCACATTAGGAAATTTTGTAGCAGCACGTTCGGCGTACCTTAACGGCACACCAGCATCCTGTGTTCCATGTACCAGCAACACAGGCACAGTGATTTCATGTAATTTGTCAGTATAGTTTGTGCGCAAACCATCCCAGAGCATCTCATCAAGTTGCCACTCACCAAATGCCTGTTGCGAGTCCGTATTCTCAATAGCATACATGACCTCATCCAAGATGGCTTCTGTGCGTGACTGCGGATTATTCAGAATACTTTTAAGCGTGTATCGTACTGCCCAACGTGACCCGCCCATCATCTTCCAAGTAATGTTCGATAGCCAAGGCATACGTACAAGAAAATAGCTCAAACGATGTAATTCTGCATAGTCTTGAATGCCATATGAACCAATCAAGGTGAGAGACTGTACACGACCTGGGTTTTGTAGTGTATACCCTAGTGACAGTGCCCCACCCATTGAAATACCAACAAGAGATGCTTTATCTATTTCCCAGATTTCTATCAATTCTCCAAGGTAGTTGATCAGATTTTTTGTGGTGGCAGGCTGCTCGTGCTTAGGACTTTCACCATATCCAGGGTAGCTTGGCGCATAAACACGGTATCCTGCTTCGATCAACTTGGGCAAAGACTCCCGCCAAGACAGCATGGCATGATCTGTCCCTCCCCCATGCAGCATCACAACAGGGGTACCCGTTTCTTTACCACCTACATAGTAGTGGACTTCTGCACCAGAAGGCAGAATGGCTTGCTTTTCCTGTAATTCAGTTAGCATTGTCTCGGAGACTCCTAAAGAATAGATACGGACTTTACCCAGATATATTGGGTGACAACTGTGCTTTCAACTCATCAATGTAACGTTTCAGCATTTCCTTACCGACCTCATTTGAATGGTCGATTGAAACCGCAGCAAACTGATGAAGCATCGTGACAAAGAGATCTAAGATACCTTCGTAATTTGCTTGCCCCTGTCCGATGTCGTTAATGGGTGTTGTCAGCATACCCTGTCTGAAAACAAGAGCGACCCATGCGCTTGTCTCCACATCCACCTCTCCACGAATGAGACCAGCATCTTGCATCATACTCAGTAAACGTTTGTTCCAGGTGAGTCGTTCTGACAACAGTGTCGTGAAACGCTCATGATTGACGAAGTTACCAAGTACGAAATTATTTTGACTGTAAAGCGCATTGATAAAGGGATTCTGTTGCACAGCGAGCAGGGCATTCTTGTAAATACCTGCAAAACTTCCACCCTTCGGATCGCGCTGAACTAACAGATACCATGCATCCAAGTACGCCACAGCTTGCTGCCAGAGCAGATGCTCAACAATCTCTTCCTTAGTTTTCCACTTAGTATAGATTGTACTGCGGGCAACGTTCGCTTCATTGGCAATATCCTGCGTGGTTGTTTTGTCAAAACCTTGCCTGAGTAATAGACGCATCATAGCTTGTTGTATGCGAGATTCTGTGGTCATGAGTTATTAGACATATTGACGAATAATGTCTAAATTGTATGAATTAATACTCAAATGTCAAGACTGATTGAAGGCGAAGTGCAATAGAAAACTACATGTCCCTACCCCTCTATACCTTTGTGTAGAGGTTTTTGAGGACGATTAAATGATAGTAAACGCAAGAAATGTGGTGGTAACACATCTATGATTTTTCTTGCTTAATTACCGAAGGATTCACTGATAAGGATAGTCCTCGCACAATCTCATGTGTGATGTGACACGCAATTAAGATCCATAAAGCTAACGTTGTAGATATGCACATCCATCACCTAATTCTACTATATGCTTAAGTAATGACAGCATCAGTTACATTGAAGGTATCCTGATGTTAACGGGTATCTGGTCGTCATGATCAGCCAGAAGCCTTTGCTTTGCCAGAAATGTTACGACAACAAATTTACAGGGATGTCGTGTAAGCTAAACAAGTCGACCCTGTACTCTTTCAGTTTCTGTAAATCAGCCTGAAACAAATAATGTCCGTTGCCCTGCACCCGAAAAGTCTCTGACACCATGGAAAGTTCGGGTTTTGCAGAAGTGCGTGCCTATATACCATATTTCTGCATCGCTTAATTGGAATCAAAGCAAAAGTTCAATTTGATAGTTACTTTTTCAGGAATTGTAGAAAAGTGCTTGACCTGTAGCGCACTATAGGTTTTAGGATGGATTTATGGTGGTATATAGCATTCAACAAACAGCACAGAAAACGAGTATCAGCGTCGAAACGCTACGCTATTACGAGGGTGAGGGCTTGATACGCGATATTAAGTGCTTATCTAATGGACATCGTCGTTACATCGAACAAGACATCTTGTGGATTGAGTTTCTGACCTGTATGCGCGACAGTGGGATGCCCATTCTTGATTTGAAACAATATGTAGAACTCAGCAAAAAGGGACCGATCAGGCACGTTGTGACTCGCTAATAGCTCATCGTGAGGCTGTGAAGACCCACATCGCGCAATTCGAAACTTATGTGACACGTATTGAAGACAAGATTACATGGTATCAGGAACGCCTCCCCCACTTACAAACAGCTAGTGATCAGAATGAAGAGGAGCAATCGTGTTTACAAGGCAATTAGGCAAGAGTGATATTGAAGTGAGTGCAATTGGCATAGGTACATGGGCAATCGGTGGTGTGATAGTTGGTACGGATGGCAATGCCCACAGTTGGGGTGTCGCGATGATAAAGAAAGAAGCTCTGTATAATTTCCCTAGTGAAGATGAACAGTTCAAAGTAAGCGAAAACAATTGTGCAACTTTCTTGTAAGCCAAATCGTCTATAATTATAACAAATAGTAGAACTAGCAGGGGCAAACCTGATATGACAACTGCCGTTTATGATGGACAATGCGTACTGTGTAACACAACCCGCCGCTTTGTGTGTGCACTAGATTGGTTCCGGCGGGTGGAATGGCTGGACTTGCACAACCGCGAGGAAGTGGATGCACGTTACCCGTGGCTCGACTATGAAAAGGCGATGGGCGAGATTCATGTGATTGACAGCGAAGATGATGTTTATGCGGGATACTATGGCGTGCGCCGTATGTTCCGTGATGTGCCGCTGGGTGTGCCGATATGGGCATTTTTGCACCTTCCCGGCATGGATCGCTTTGGCAAGCGTGCCTACGTTTACATTGCGCGTAACCGCTACGAAATTAACCGCTTCTTCGGCGTGGAACTTGACCCATGCGAGGATGGCATGTGCAAAATCCCGCAGCGATAAACCACAAAACCAGTAGATTCATCCCTAGGGTAATCGCATATGGAAGCCAAAAAGGCGCTGCCATGTTATCCAAAGCCGATATCTTCGCGTACTTTGCCGACTTGGAGTTACGTGAGTATGTTCAACGGGCTTGGCTATGAATCGTCACAACTGTAACATGCCTAATTGCTGGTCTTTTTGTCAACACAGCTATTTTCAATAGCTTCGGCACTGGCGGTGGGTCATACCTTTTCATAAAATACGTAAGCACTGGCTTAATCACAGACACCATCTTTGCACTCACGCTGACACTACTCGTCAACCTGACCACACGCGACAAGCGCAAACGTCCCGAAGAAGATAAAGCATCATAAGAAGAAATAGTAGAGCCTAGAAACCATCTGGCTATGAAAGAAAGCATACAAGTAGCAGAGCATACACAAGAGGAAACACGCCAACACAGACAGGCTAGCTCATGACAAATTACACACCTAAAAAGAAGAAAAATAGCACCCTTTATCAACGTGTATCACCTACTAATTTTGTGCTGTTAGCGACACTTGCACGCGTTGTCGCCTATATTGTTTTGGCTGTCATCAACCCGATGATTGTATCTGCGATGCCGATACAGGATACCTTCATTTCATAAGATGCCACTTGCCTTCTGTCACAAGAAGCGGCTTGGTTATCAATTTCATCAGGGGCGCTCTGACCATGGCTTGACCGTTCCAACGACATAATGATCCAGATTCATGTTGATAGCGTGTAAAACGCCTTGACTGATTTCTGCATGAGATAACCAGCGTGATCCCTGAGCGGTTCGCACGAAACCCAGTATGACTTCAGAGTATCTAAGCGTTTTTATTTTACCAAAATGCTGTTTTCTGCTTGTATCTGACTTCGATGGATCAGCCGATGCACTGCTGAGAACATGGATGTAGCGACCGATTTTGTTCGGTTCACCCACATGTTGTGCGATGATGAAGGGAGCCTCTGGTGCCACAGCATGAACCCAGACGACTGCCCTACTGAATTTTCCACGGCGCACAGTCGCTGTTTTAAGTGCGTGACGCAGGGCATCTGAATCACGGTAATCTACAGGTAGTGCATAAATGTCGCCTGCTGACTGGTCTGCTTGTCGTCTCAACGTCTGTAGTCGGGTTGCATCGCGTGCGATAACCGAAACATACTGAGAACTTTTCGCTAAGGCTAGACTGACAGCGCGTAGCATCCCTGTTCCACCTACAACGAGAACATGAGGGCGATCTAGCTCGCTCATACGTTTTCGTCCTCTTGACCGGTTTGCGCTTCACGGTTTGGGTCACCATAGTGTGGACGCTTTTCATGCCGTAGCATCTGCCAATCCACATCACGATAATGCTTCAGTGTGTAAGTGATTTGTTCATCTACAGCAGCCGGATTATAAGCATAGATCAAGGGATAGAGTTGACATGACCAAGTTGCCAGCAATGAATGTTGCTCCAACATAGCACGTTCTTCAGCGTTTTCAATGAAAAAGAGGGCTACGCCACCTAATTGTCCGATGAAGTGATCGTGAAAGATCACCAGTGGAAGACGACGCTCTGCTACAAAAGCATTGAATATATCGTTGGCTCTGGAAGGCGTGACATTTTCTGGTGCATGTGCAACCAATAAATAACAACGTGGTTTCTTCAGGTGAATCATGGGATTTTCCTCTCTTTAGCATACAAAATTTGGAAGACTTGAATTCTCAACTGTTCTGTAAGAACGATTAGAGCTCTATTTGGGCAAGCTGGCTGGTTTACTACCTATTAGTTTGGAGCACACGATTTCTACTCAATCAGGGAAGCCCATTGTAGTCAAGGTATAAATCGTCCCGACCATAAGCCATATAAAATAGCAACGCTACCAGGGATGATTACGTGATGCGACAGCCGCACCCCAGTCAATATATATTTCTGACTCAAAGTAAAACATGTATAAGCTGTGCCTGAACCTACGTTGTCACTACAGATTTAAGTTTCTGTCCAACGTGGATACCAGCCCACACAATGCCGATACCAGAGATAAGTGTGACTAACAGTAATCCAAGCCACATCAGAGGTAGGAGTTCAAGGTCATGTCCGATGATATTGATAGCAAATTGCAATGCTCCTAACATCACACTAATGAGTGCATACCGTCGATTCCACACTGCGCTGTCGCCATTCAATAGCAGAACACTTTCAGCCAACATACCGATCATTAAGGATAACAAGATGCTATCCCATGTGTAAGGAGTCAGCAGACCGACGATAAGCCCGATTGAGACGGAGACACTGATAGCAGTTCCACGCCGTGAGCGTATAGCGAATGTAATGAATGCAGGGAGAAACAAGAGGCTTGCAAAAAGCGATAGGACAAAGAGGGGGATGATGCTGAGTTTCCCACGCATCAGCTCAATGGCATAAACAAGCATTGGGGCGAGAATAACCCCAAAAACAATTGCAATCAAGGATAGTAAGCCTTTTTGATTAAACATAATCATTCCTGATTATTTAACTTGAGCAAAATATCTACTGCAAGATATATAGCTGGCTTGATGAACTAACAATGCAGTTTTGTGCTTCTTACATGTTTTCGTCCCTCTAGGAGTAAAGTGGTTCATATTTGCGATGACTTTACGGAGAATATCATCCAATGAAGACACTAGGGTTACGCGCAATTAGGTCGATGAAGCCGACAAAGAACACACTCATAGATAGTGTCCCGCTCACGATTTGAAACCATGGCACGCGCCTGAGTAGGTTACCCAGCCCGAATTGCACAATGAGTACGGCTGGGAAGGGAAGCGTGGCATAGTGATACCATTGCAGCGTCAGCATGCCTTGAACACTCAAGTAGATGATAGTGACTGTGAAGACCAAGGATAGTAGCATCAGGTAGATGCCGAGACCCATCGTGATCGTTTCATATGTCTCAGCAACTGCGTGGTGAGCTTGGATGCTAATGCCGATAAAACTGTAGCTGACATGGTAGAATAGTACAGCAGCAATATACACCACATAACTCAAGGTCGCTATTGTACCAGCCCCTCCATCAATCTGAGCGAGGTAGAGGGTGGGTAGAAACCAAACAGGCAGAATGAACAGCCCAGCGAGTGACCCGATGAGCAGGTATCGACGTGGTGTTTTCAAGATCGCGTCGCTACTCACCTCCCAGCCTGTGTGCTGTGCGCCCCAAAACAATAAGATGTCTGAGATAGCATTCAGCGCACAAGCACCAATGAGTAGTATCAGGACAAAGGTTAAACTGAACATCATTACCTCCAATTGGCTTGCGTCTCTTCAGATCGTTCGTGTAGCATACCCATGAAAACGGGTTGGACACGAGCATGCCGCTACATGTCCAGCCCTAACAGCATCTACTCTTTTGCCTAAGCGCTCATAATGCTTCATTGATACAGTGATCTCATAAATCTCGCTAAGGTAACGGTGTGTCACAAATGGTTACTCAGGAATTGTAAAAGTACTTTGTTAAAGAATACTGGGTTATCGTAGTTCGCAATATGCCCAGCGTCTGGAATTTCAAGCTGGATTGATGCTGGATCACGTTGTGCCCATCTTGCTATATTATGCTGCATACCAGGATAATCAAATTGACCCCATGCGAGCAATAAGGGGCACTGGATACGATCATTGTTCTCCGTGTGAAACCCTCTTCCTACAGCGCGCATAACATGTGCATATTCTGATTGTGTCATCTGATTAAGTGTCTCGCGCGCATATTGCTGTCCGTGTGTCGTACTCGAAATTGCCCGTGCTGTGGGTGCTTTGAGCCAATTGTACGGATAGAATGCGCTCAGAAGTGTGCCGATCCTCAAGCCTAAGTTTGCGAGGAATGATGGTGAGAGCGTGATACAAGGCGCACCAAGACTTACAAAAGCCAAGGCGATTTCAGGATGACAGAAAATCGCTTCCTGACAGACATAGCTTCCCATTGACTGTCCAACAAGCACAGCTTGCTGGTAGCCAGCTTGGTGAATGAGGGCAACCAAGTCTCTTGCTGCTAGTTGTAGAGAGAAATTGTTGTCAATAGGTTTGGAGCATCCATGCCCGCGCATATCCCATGTTAAGATGCGATAGTGCTCTCCGATGGCAACAAGTTGTGGGTCAAACAAGCGACGATCGAGGCTTGCACCATGAGCGAAAACAATCAATGGCTTGTCGACTTTACCAGAAAGCCAGTAGCAGATATGACCGCCAGACCCTTGTAAGATATATTTTTGTGATGCCATACTCGCTCGCTTAGACATATCCATTGCCTAGATTCATATCGACACCCATGATAAATTCTGCCAGGAGATTTACATCTCAATCTGATGTGGATTCATCTTCTATAATGACAAATGGATTGGGTGCAACCTCAGCAGGATCCATATCCAGCACGAAAGTAAATAAATCATCCATGACAGCATGTGATCCGATGTAACCGGATGAGAACCAGTAATTGTTGATGATATGCAAATTATCATTCTCCACCACGGTCAACGCCCCCCAAAGCGGATTATCAACGACACGCTCTAGGTAATCTTGCCCATCGCCATCCGTCAGACCATCTGTGACGAATACGAAGGCGTAATCGGCATCAATCAGTGGGATTTGTTCCAACGAGATGTTCATCAAGCGTGGTATGCCGAACCGTTCAGCGGAAGCAGTCAACAAATCAGACTGGCTGTCGGGCGAGACAAAGCCCGCTTCGGACCATACTACCCCGGCGGAGGATTCTGCGAAGTAGAGCCGCAACTGGTTGGGACGTACACGCAGGACAGTAATAGTTGGCGCTTGGTCCGGGAAATTCATCTCAACGAGACCTGTCAGAGTCGCTAAGCGTTCGTCAAATTGTGCTTCGACTGTTGCCAATTCGTCTGTAGTGTTCAGGACTTCTGCGTAAAAATGCGCGGAGTCGCGCCAATCGGCTGCGGATTCGTTAGCAAACATAACTGTTGGCGCAACCTGAGATAAGCTATCGTACTGATCCGCACAGGCAGACTGGCGACATAGAATGATGTCCGGCGTAGCAGCAAGCAATGTCTCAAAATTTACTGGGATACCTGTATCTAATATGTCAGTAAAATAGTCATCGAACTGCGAAAAATTGGATGTGAGTGTTTCAACATAAACTTGCGGTATTGCCACTAGCGGTATATCCAAGGCTACCAGTAATTCAAACGTGAAAGGATCCAGCGCAACAATGCGCTCAGGGTTCTGTGGTACACAGAGCGGGTCACTCGCAAGACGGTCATTTTCCAGCCATACAAAGCCTGCTTCACAGGTACTATCTTGGGCGACAAGGGTCAGCGTCATACTCAGGATTATTAGCAAAAGTACGCCATACTTTATCATCACGTGCTCCTATGTTATTTGATTTAAGTATTTTTCTAGCCATATGCGCCCTAATTGCGCTCAGGTAAATATCAGGTATGGGCAAGGGTGCTGCCCGAACCAAGGTCTTCTGCGCCGCTATACGCTAATGAAGACCATAGCTTGATACTGTGGATAACTGCGATGCCAACACACGAGATGGGAGATGCACCCTCAGATCATGACAAGCTAGATACTCGCTGGCATCCAGCATAAGCACGCTATCGTAGATGTTGGCATAGTTTTTCCAAGAGCGTGTCGGTACGCACCACTCAGCCTATATGCTGTGCGCCCCAAAACGACAGGATGTCTGTAGCGGCGTTCAGCACACAGGCGACATCAGTGGGACGAGGACAAAGGTCAAGCTGAACCTGATTCACTCTAACTGGCTTAAGTCTCTTCAGATCGTTTGTGCCGCCTATCCAAGTAGACGGACTGCACACAAATTTGTACGCTTTGTCGAAATGTGCTATCCTTTGAATAGTAAATTTGCGAAAGTGCATGGTGTCTGTGGAGAGCACTCTTCACAGACATTTCCACTGCCTCCATTGTTGATATCCCCCTACCCCAGCTAGTTACAACGTGTGCTGTGAGATACCTGAGTACGTGCATAAGCCCGGAAATCGTCAGCGGCATACAAGCTGTTTGAGCCACAGACGGGCGCGCACCTCATCTCCAAACAGACGGCAGACACAGGCGTGATGACTGGATAGCCCTAGTTCGGCTGCCATGCGTCGATGTAGTTTGAAGCGCATTCTTGTTACAAAGGCAATGCCAGCGCACGGGACAGGCAAGGTTGACAGCACCTCACGACAATCCATCCCGCTCGCATCATCATAGACGAGCAAGCCCACGCATGTTGTCAGCATAGAGATGCCCTGTGTTAAATCGGATAAGGGTGTGCCAGGGTACACGTCAATGATCGGGTTGGCATGAAAAATGTTCATAAAATCCTTCTATCTATTGTTTAGTCTTGGCGCAAGACCAGTTGATCGAGCGCATCGCCTTCTAGAGTGTAGGCTTGTCCAAAGCCAACGATGAGCGTTCCAGCGTGCGGCACTAACTTCACCATCTTGAAATCACGAAGCCCGCACAGAAGTTTGAACATATTAGCGAAGCTTTCTTCATAGTATCTGGCGGCGACGTGCCATCGATTACTATCCCGCTTTAGTTCTTCAGCACGACAGGCAAAAGTCAGCCTGGAACGCGCAAAGATTTGTGGGCTTGTTGCTTCATCAGCAATGAGCATCAGACTCGCTTGCTTTGTCCGCAACAGATTATCCGTGTGGTAGGACAACATGCTGACGAAAATATAGAAGCACGTGTCCACATCAACAACGAATGGCGTGTAGCTTGCCAATGGCGACCCATCGGCATTGATTGTCGCTAGCATCACACTTTTCTGTTGGGTCATCAGTGCCTGTCGTATGGTCTGTGCTTTTGTCAGTGCGTCGTTATTCTCTGCCGGGTGAGATTCATCCATCCTTCGTCCTGTCTAATCAGTGTGCGGTCCTTCCGCCTGTCGGCATGAACCACACACCCATTTCTGCTTAATCAGATCCTTCTTGGTCAGCTTCTATCTCGTGCCTGTCTTTACTCGGGAAGCGGTGCCTGAATCACATAGGGATTCTCGCTGAAGGCATCGGCTACCCCGAAGGCTTCTGCCAGTTCATCCAGCATGTAGTGCATCACACCGGTGTCACCCCCACCAAAATTCACATCGCTGATGTGAACATTACCCGCTTGCACCGCATCCAAAGATTGCCACAACGGGCTATCTAAGATGACATCAAGAGCTGCCTGATTATCTTCGTTGTTGACGAACAAGCCTGAGATCAGGATGAAATCGCTATCCAGTTCATCAATGCGTTCTAATGAGACCTCAGCGGAGAAACCATCGTTGACAAAGCCTGGATACGCTTCGGGGTTAGCAAAATATTCTTCGGGTGTGACGGGTAACAGTTGTGATGCGGGACGACTGAAACCTACCCTATCCGCAATCATTGCACCCGGCGCATACTGGGTAAATGTGCGTGTATAGCCTGCCCCAATATTGACAATCGTGAGTTCAATCTCCTCCGGATTGCCAATCAGTCCTGCTAATTCCTCAATTCGCTCATCTAATTCCAGCATGAGGGCATCAAATTCATCAGCTCTGCCTGCCGCGTCGAATATGATATCGGTTGTTTCGCGCCAGGTCGTTGTTTGCCAGTCAAACACAACTGTTGGTGCAATACTTGTCCACATGGCATCTGCTTCAACCGACCCAGGGTAATTAGATGTACTCTCGTCTTGGAAGAAGAAATACGGACCCATGATTAAATCGGGTTCGAGTGCCAAAATCGCTTCAGGATTGGGCGGATTGCCAATGTCGGTAATCACGGTCAGTTCTTCTTCCCAACCCGGGAATTGGTTGATAGCCCCCTGGAGCGCGAATGCCCCAACCAGAGGTGCATCAGCACGAACCAATGAGGTCATCCCGAGCGGCCAAGCGATGACGATGCGTTGTGGGTCTTCAGGAATGCAGACAGGCTCTGTGAGCAAGAATTCGTGGGTCAACAAACGGAAGCCATCTTCACATTGCGTTGTCGCTTGTTCTTGCGCGCCGTATATCCGCTCTAATTGTGGTACGATCGCATCCAGGGCAAAGGTCAAACTCAGGGGTGAGCTGAAGGCGAGTGCATCTTCTGAGGTTTGATCGAGATACATCACCCGCTCATTCTCAACAACCTCCAATTGGCTGAACAAGGGATCACTTTCGAGTGTCTCACGCCCACCTTCAACAAACTGCAGGCTGGCGATGGCAATCACATCTTGATCGAGCAAATCAATGCGTTCGTCGCTGATGTTGGCGAAGAACGAGTCCCCTGCGATCTCAATCAGGTCATCCGGGATGACAAAGCCCAGGTCTGTGAAGAAACGTCCACGCACATCTTGGTCTGTGAAGTAGCCAAACGTGCTACCATCATTATAAGCAACGGCAATCGTTTGCCCCTCAATCTGCGGGAATTGTTCTCTGACTGCTGTGAAGCGGTTTTCTGTCTCTGCGACGATTTCTGCTGCTTCATCGCTCTTGCCAAGGGCATCGCCAATCATCTGCGTTGCTTCCTGCCAGGGCATCCCAAAGTTGATGTAATCCCCTGTCTGGGTCAGCGTGGGTGCGATTTGAGAGAGCGTCTCATACTCTTCTTCTGTGAGACCAGCACTGACCGCACTGATGAGATCTGGTTCCAGTTCGAGAATGGCTTCGTAGTTGAGGTTACTGAAGGGCATATTCAAGACCACAGGTGGCTCACCTTCAACGAAATCTTGCGCCCACGGGAAGATCGCGTTGGGGGCATCGCCATACCAGTAGCGCACTGCAATTGGTTGTACGCCCAGTGCCAGCAATGCGTCCTGCTCTGAGAAACCGAGCGAGAGCACGCGCTGAGGTTCTGATTCGATAATCGTCTCGCCAAATTGATGTTCGATGGTCACTGGAAATACACGCTCATCATCCTGTGCTGCGAGTGGCGCGACGCTCACGAGCAGTGAGAACAGGAGCACCAAAACAATAAACTTGCGAAAAGGCATAGAATTTCCCTTCTAAAATCGAAAATGGGTATATACATGCAGATGAGATTAACAAAAATTACTGCGTACATCTACGCACTGGATTACAAAAAAGATTTCAGTGTAGGATAAACTGTATTGATCTACGTTAAGTTGTGTTTTTTCGAGCAAGGATAAAAAGTCATGGATATATTGGTAGATAGTGCTTTTGCAGTGACAGGGTCTATGACTTGTCTTGCAAGCGTGGAAAATAGCATCACCCATCAACAGATGACTCTGTGAGCCTTGGCTATTTTATCAGGGAGTCTATCCACTTATGTGAAAATGCACTTCTTAAGATGACATCCTGCGCAATGAGGTTGAGTCGTATTTCGTTTCTTATCCGTTCAGCGAAGTTGGAAAGAAAACGGCTGTCCTCTCGTCTAGAATGATGGTGCACACATCACTATATTTATTCATATCAGACATGCAGAGTAATTATCATAATAGACACACCCATTGAGGATGACAACCAAATAGCGGAACGCTGGCTGATCAAGTTGACCCTATTGTTCACCAGCACTTTCACTGTCATGGCTGGGGCGGCAGTCTCGCTTGCATTGCGCGACATGCAGATAGCGTTTTCAGAAGGATGACCACGATCCAACCATCAGCAGTTCCGTTATCTCTGGCCGCTTTGACAATACCAGATGCCAGTTCGCTTCTGTTGGACGGGTTAGCGCTCCGACATCGATGGTGTATTCGTGCATCACCGATTCTATCAGTAGTGAATCAGATTGTCTGGCTTGTGCCATCGTGATCGTCAACGGCTGTTATCCTTTAATTTCCCAACCTACTTGGTATCTTTGGGCAACGGAATTGGGGCGATTCCTGCCGTTTAGACTACCTCATGGTATTAACTTGTCCGCTTCCAGAAATAGATGATAAATGCAAAATGCTGATGTTTCATCTTCGCGATAGTGGTATGACTCTTTTGCTCTATCGGTGGTTGTGAGCACTGAAGACGGCTTTAGTGAGCCTGGTTCGTTCATTCGCAAAACTACATAATGACTCTTTACATTGCGCTCAACATTTTTGACTGCTCTATGTATTTGACCATCGAGAACGTAGCCCAGCATGCAGCCATGTTTTACAGATCGACCGTACTGCTTGTTAACGAATCGCATCATCCCCTCTTTTACATACTCAGGGGCACCTGTGACCTTGTTCTTGCCTGATTGAAAATTTAACCTTTTGCACTCAAGACAAAAATAGATGTCCTCATTAGGAGATCCAGGCAACCCTGTTGGACGAAACGTGATGTCCAGCCTACCCTGTTTTTGTCCTGAAGCCGGATTGAGTTCGACCCATTGTGTATCAACTAAGAATGGTAATTGGCGAAGGGTTCGATTTTTTCGCAAAATGCTACAAAACGCCTCAGTTGTAATATCTTCCTTGTTGCTCGTTAAAGTGCCATGCATGGACGGCCAAGCATCAATGATTAGGTGTAATAATTCAGGTAGCATGTTTTCAAGTAGTTCAAGCCATGCCTGAGTTGAACCAGTGACGCTCATACAGGCTCCCTTGACGATTGCATGAGTATTGACCCTGCGATCTCATCAGCATCATTCAAGGCAGCCGTTTCAGTCCAGTAGCGCTGTCCCAGCGGTTTTAGGATATACAGTCGGTTACCATCAAAAACCTTAATGCCTCGCATCAATTCAAATGTGTTGACTTTTGTTGCAGATGTCTCACGTAGTTGATGCAGAATAGCAAGAATATCTTGAGCGTTATCCAGGGTGATCTGTGCTTCGTGATCGACCTTCTCTAAGACGACCAAACCAACACCCATGTCTAAGGATCGTTTACTCGCCCCAACCACACGCGAACTAGATCGTCTGATCCAACTATTCAAAGTGTCACACACGCGTGATGTGTAGGTGTCCATGGCTTCCGTAGAACTCGGTTCAATGGTTGGAATTGAACGGCTACGTATACTTGGTCGGAAACTAGGAATAATAATATTGATCGTATCTTCAATAAGGATACGTTCGGTTGGTAAAATATCGAAATACTCAAAGACCAAAGGGTTGATCTTGTCCTGTGCCTCGGATATCACAGCTTCACGATCTGTCCAGACATCGCCAGCTTTATCCATCGCATTAGTTATCAAAAGTGCGACTTCTGCGACGATTTGTTCGGCACGCTCGGGATCTATGGCTTCACTTGGGAGTGGGAAAGGTAGGCGGAGTAATTCCCACACATGCACTTCGCTTCGACTGACCCCCCAGTTTGAGGACGTATGGAAGAGAAAATATTTTGCTAAAGGAGATCTCAAATAGGCAGTGAGAAAAATTAACATATTACGGTCGCTGGCAGGACCCGAGATACCACGCAATGAATGTCGGAAACAAACAGGGAAATCTGCGAAGGCAATACTACTGAAGCCCTTGTTAACTAAAACATGAGGTGCCTCGAATATTTGGGTACTATTCATATTCCTGCGAGCGATGATGATATTAGAATCTAGAGTCTCACAGTCACTGGAGAGGAGAAAGAGATCTAAGTCCCTAGATCTCGCAGGAATGAAAAGTTTCGTTGGCAATTCGACTTCTTTGCGTGAAGATATAGGATCATTTTTACCAAGAGGTTGGAATCCCTCCGCGATTAACCAAGGCTTTTCTGAAGTAGTTTCTTTTGTTTGTCTCACAACATTTCCAAGATGTGGACTATCTGCTAAACGATCTAGAAGACGACGGTCTCGTGGTGTTACCCAACCTACCCTCTTCCACACACTCACAGATTGGTCTTTTTCCAGGTTTCTTAGCACCACCTGATTTGGCAACGTACTTCGGTCATATTCGGAGATCGACATAACGTGTGCATTGACGATCTTCCAATCAACTTTGGGAAACCAGTACGAGATGATGTGGTCATCACTTGGTTCTTCCCGTCGATAGCTCAAAACAAGTGCAGGTGACTCAGCTTTATTAAAGAGAAAACGCTGATAGTCAGTTAGATTCAGCACACGTTCCAATGTGTGTTGAGCAAGAAAGTCTTGCTGAAATGCAATTGTTGTCGAATTGAAAAGAATACCATGGGGCAATATCAGGCAAACACGAGCATTCTCCGAAGTATGGTGGAGGGCTTTCCACATAAAAGCCACAGCAATCTGGTTACCCGGAATGGGTAGCTGTCGCTGTACACACCATGAACCTGCAGATGTCTTTCGACCAGCCGTGGTTCCCCATGGTGGGTTTCCAATCACGACATCAATATCTTTAGGATAAGACAAGTTCTCTTGGAAGAAATCACCACACCAGATTACACCCTGAGCTTCGGGTTCTTCCTTACCTAGTGAAACAACGAGGCGAGGTAAAGCATTCCCCTTTTTTTGCAACGCTTGGATGTCGCGTTGTGTTAACTGATCGAGATAGGCAAGATAGAGACTAAATGCTGTAATGCGACAGGCAGTTGGGTTAATATCTATTCCAAAAATGCTGTCCTGCATTAACTTCATGAGTTCACGAGCGCGGCGATCGTTGCGTGCTTTTGGATTTTTGCGTCGCCATTCTTCAGCAATTCGATTGAATAGCCCAACTAGAAAAATACCCGAACCACATGATGGATCTAAGAAACGTACCCCCAGTAGTGAAGCGCGGTCACTGAGTCCAATATCTAAAACAAGTTCTGCAAGGAAGCGTGGCGTATAGAATGATCCTTGTTTTTTATCAGATGGTCTTAAAAAGTGCTCGTATATTGCACTCACAGTCTCGATGGGTATGACCCCAAAATCATAAGGCCAAAAAGCCTGTTGACCTGTTGTTACATCTGTGGCTTGGAAGAAGGCTTCTACGACTTTCATGTGTTCTTCTGAAAGCATACTGGCTTCCACAGCCAGATCATCGCTGAAGAGATCACCATTGAAGTCTTTTGCAAGCTCATGGAACAGACGATACAAGTAGTTTTTCGCAGTCGTTCTTGGCTGCACTGCCAGGATGTCCCGTAAATGGGACAAGGTTGGTAGACCAATCGTTTCCAGATAGGTTGCCCCAATTATATTACGATCAAACAGATAGCTTGTGAAAACAAGGCGGCATAAGAAGGCATCCAGATTCTCCTGAGCTTCTTGATCATTTGTAATATCAAGAAGCTGTTCACGAGTTGCTTGGAGATTATTCAGCAATGACTGATCCACACGCTCTTGCGTGTCGAACGACTGAGCGTGCTTATGGAAAAATTCGCCAGATTCAACTGACGGCAAAAATTCGCTAAGTGCCTGAGAAGCTCTTTCGAGCGATGTAACAAAGCCTGAGATTTCAGTTGTTTCACTGTCGTAGATTAGGGGACGCGCAAGTGCCGAATATATCTGAACCTCATTTGGTGCAACAATTGCTAAAATCGCTGCTCCCCCATGATTCCAGAACGACCGATGCAGTGAAGCGATTGCTCCAATATTAATTTGTTTTACTAGCTTAAAATATACGAGTGGCGTATTTTGATCACACCAGACACCATCGAGTTCCAATAACTGAAATGCTCGTCGTACAATGTGAGCATATGAGGCAGTGGAAGTTTCAACATCATGCTCATTCGCATAGAAGCCAGATGTGTCAGTTTCGTCAAGTCCAAATTCAGTGTGCCAGTTTTTTATTGGTGGGATGCTCATGAGCTTGCCTTCCTAATGGAAGTTGATGTGGTGTCATGCTGACTGATCTCATTGAGATTAATCAATTGGCTAGCATTCTTTCGTATTTCATCTCGCAAAATGTCTAGAACAACCCACAACATCTGTTGACCACCGGGATTCAGGGCATCTAAAAGAACAAGTTGCTTTTCTTTTGTTTCGCAAAGAATCAGTATTGTGCCTTTGTCTGGAATGAGTCTGTAGTTTCTGTATTCAGGACTTTCACTCATAAATTCATTGAGATGTTTAATGGCTTTGCGTATTTTTTGAGTTGACCACCCCTCCTCATTCAACTGCTTGATAAATTGAAGTCGGACTAAATCATTAAAGCTATACAGTTTTCGTGTTCCGGGACCGTTCGACTGGCTGATGCTCGGTACGAGCATCTGACTTGTTGCCCAATAATCAAGCTGGCGGACTGTGAAACCACTGACTCGTGCTGCTTCTGATGTGTTGAAATGATAGACTGTCTCAGTCATCATTTTGTCCTATTCTGTAGTTTATCATCATTATCGCACATTGAACCACAAAATCAATGACTTTTTGTAGTTTAAAACACAAAAAATGAGAAGGTATACTGTTATTTGATGTAAAAACATTCAATCACATGCTCTGAAATTACTAGCTAACAACTGTACAGCTTTCAGAATGGGAAAAATTCGTTATGGCAAAGAAGAAAAAACGAGGACACTTTTGCCGAGAATGTCGCAGACATCGCGCCAATGAGAAGTTCTCTGGTAAAGGACATCAGCAACACATTTGCAAGGATTGCAACAAGGCATTACAGCAAAAGAAACGGGAACGAAAACGTGCGAATAAGAAAGCTATCGAAGCTGGATTACGCCCCTTGAGGAAGCGTTATCCCAAGACCCCTTACCAAGCTGCGAGCTATCTCCAGATAAGCGTGGACGACTTTCTGGTTGCCTGTGAACAACTCCAGTTGAACCCTTGTGATTTCACTGATGATTGGGATGATCCCGTTCCTATATACGATATAGATGCGATGATTGCAGTGTGGATTCATATCAGAACCAGAACTGAAACAGTGGATAATCTGGATTGACACCCGTAGTCCAAAAAATGTAGCAAATTTGCCTGTATGATGTATGCAGCGTTCTGGATTGTGTATCTTCAGTCAGGGATGGCTTCTTCATGCCTCAAATATCTCGAACTCTTCATTTCCTGCTGAATCAATTGCGGCTTCCACACGCCGTTGACGTTCTTCAGCAGGGAGACGAATCAATTCAATCGCGGACAATGGACGTTCGCTCTCGAACTGCTCAAGGAAACCTAAAACACGCTGTCTACCAGAGGCATCTAACTGCTGGAATTTCTCAATGATCTCTTTTTCAAGCACACTCGTCATGACACATCCTCATTCGCTGTTTTTTCTACTATTATACATAGATACTCATCACCTTTTCGTATATCCATGGCAGGTTTCCTCTTGGAATTGGTTTAGCTTGGATGGAAATAAATGCTCTCAGGATCTTTGAGATGATGTAGCTTGTAAGTTGGTTCTCTATTGATAATTACAATAAATAACTTTGTGGCATATGTAAGTCGTCAAAGACTTTCGGACACAGGAGGCATGAAGATAAAGGAGACTTATGTCATCCTGAATCGCGTGAGACTGTGTTACAGCAAGTGGCTGATGAATTTGAGATGACAGTGGAACAAGTCGAAATCGCCCTGTTTGCAGATCGTACCAGCCAGTATCGCATTACAGATGTCGGTCCTGATTGGACAGCAGTTGATCTCATTCAACGCTACAACCTACAATTGTCACGGGCGGCACTGTACTGGTCAAGCGAGATGACGATTGAAATCCACGACAGTTTCAAAGACTTCTGGAAGTATCTCAAGTTGATGTTTGAAGCAACTACTATAGAGAGTGGCTACCGCGTGCAACTAGACAGTCCGATTTCGCCCTTCATAGAATCGACCACACGTTATGGACGACAATTTGCAGCTTTCCTGCCTGCCCTCTTTCTCTGTGAACGCTGGCAAATGCACGCTGATGTGCGACCCCCGCAGATTGGCAAGCACCTGCTCTACCAACTCAACGACCAGATTCCGCTGGTCTCACATTTCAAGAAAAGTTCTGAGTACGACAGCCAATTGGAGGCGAACTTCGCTACCGAGTTCTATGCCAAGTTTGGTGATAAACGTGGCAAATGGGAACTGAGCCGCGAGGATGAAGTGATCTTACTCGGTGATACGGTCATGATCCCCGATTTTGCCCTGACCCACCGCGACAGTGGGCAACGCATCTTGATTGAAATCATGGGTTTCTGGCATCCAGATTATTTGCGACGTAAATTGAAGAAAGTTCACGATGCCAATCTGGATAACCTGTTATTGCTGGTCTATGAAGATGTCAACCTGACGGCGGATAAGCTAGAAGACGTACCTGCCACCGTCTTGTACTTCGTCAAGAAACCGGTGCTGAAGGATGTGCTGGCAGCTGCTGATGATTTGCACCAAACCTTAATCGGCGAGGCGGATGTAGAATAAACTGCGATTATCTTCATCGGCACGTATCGTGAACAACTCGGGATAATCTTGCAGAACTTTCAGCAAGCTCTTGTATTTCTTACCTGATCGCCCCATCCGACGCGGTTTGAAGTTATGGTAGGTTTCGTAAACCAGTTGCGAGACATGGCTGAAGTTGACCTCGCCACGCTCCTGTAAGAAATCTTCAATCCGTGCAAAGACATCCTCGCGCGTATAGTCCCGAATCGCATTCGCTGCAATTTCTCGCTTGCGCTGAGTCGCACGCGATTTACTACGCTTGTTCTTGCCCTTTTTCTTTTGCTTATTAGGATTATCAAGCAACTCATAGCTTGCCCCATAGTCACGGATGACCCGTTGGTACAAGTCTTCGCGTTGCTCATCAGAAGCCCATGCGCCACTTGTATTGCTCGATAAGCTCGTCCCCCAAACCGAGTCGATGACATCGTGTCCTTTGTCAACAGAGGTTGATTTTTGGT
>JBCBKJ010000052.1:0-40998 GCA_038522085.1 Chloroflexota bacterium | reverse complement strand
AGTGGTTCGATAACCGCTTGTTCGCCTTCCAGTGCCTGAATGAAAAAACCATCACGGTACAACAACATACCCGTCACGTTGAGCCGTTGGTTATTCTCGCGGGCAGTATCCAAAATCTCAACCAGTTCAGATTCCGACATAGTGTGGCTTGCATAACTCACATATACGATAACGTTCAGTGCCATGATGTGTATTGCCCCTATAAAACTTTACTGACTTATGGATGGGATGTTACAAATACGAAGGACGACACCACATCGCCCTTCCAATAGGATAGTGCGCTAAACTTAGAAGTAAGAACGGCTGCGGAAAGATTCCAACAAGGTCACTGCACGCCCCGGTTTATCCGCGAAGAAATTGACATTCAGCATGCCACTGTAGCCATCTAGCTTGAGCAAGTCGCTTTCAGCAATCATGTTGAAGCCCATTGACCAATCCAAGAATGAGCGTTTTTGAATCGAATTTTGGTATACAACGATGACATGTTTGTGGCGGCTGTCACCAGAAATTTTCTGGAATAGATCTTCAATAACCACTTGTTCCCCTTCAAGCGCCTGTACGAAGAAGCCATCACGATAGAGCAACATACCCGTTACATCGAGTTCTTTATTTCGTTCACGGGCAACTTCCAGAATGCTGACCAAATCCGCTTCTGTCATCTTTCGGGTTGCCACGCTGACGTATACAAGTGTGATGAGTTTCATAATTCCCCATTCCTTGAAATGCAAAACGTTATGCTCATCATACATAAAAAGAGGATGGATATTTGATTAATGATTGTCTTTGATATTAATTTTTTCGCAATTTGAGGCTAAATTAGGGTATAAGAATTTACTTATATACGGAATAACATGTAGACACTATGGCGCATAATTACAAATTATTTCACGCAAACACTCAGCATCCATTAATAACCAGCATCAGAAGTTTCTCTCGATAAGCACAGATGATAAATGCTATTTTTTACCTTTTTCGCAAGAGGGTTGCGGATTGCCCAGAATATCCTGATATTCAATTGTGGCTTCAAGTTCATTTAATTGCTCGGCTATCATTGTCAGTGATTTTTGAATGAATGCTTCATCAATTTCTTCCACATCTGCCGTAAAGGTTTCAAAAACATTGCGCGTCACAGTGACAATAACCAGCGTTTCCCCTGCTTTGATGTAGGATTCTGCATCTTTGTTGAATCCATAAGATTGCTCCCACAAAGCGAATTGTTCGTGTGGAAATTTGAGGATTTTGCGCACATCATGGTGTTCACGGTCTTGAATACGAAAGTGCGTTTTGGTGATGACGGCAGTGCCATTTCCAACATTCTGTAAAATAATGCCTTTAGTATTGATGGAATCCGCCGTCAGGATATTCAGCACAGGTTTTTGATTCAGGGTGATGACTTCGCGCTGCAGACGAATATTCTCCTGAAATTGTTTATTAGCACGGCGTTCACTGCGGATTGCCGTAAAGAGCGCAATGGCGGCAATCACTACCGATAATATCGAGCTAAAGGCTTGTAACAAAGTCGGGTCTACCATAGAGAAATCCCTCAATCAAATGACTCAAACACAACTTTCTTATCAGATTGTCATTATATCCCCATACTAAATGTACGCTAGTAACCTAACTTATACGGTGAGGAAGAGACATAAACGGGGACAGACACATATGTTACTACGACAGATTGGCGCAATCTGTGATAGTTTGGAACACTTCTGGGAAGAAGTGGTGATGAAACGCTACACTGGCATCGGACTAGTGATTTTGTATCTAGTCGCTTTGCTCGTGGTAGAGTTCAATCGGCAAGGCATGTTGCCTGCCAACTTAGCCGAACTCGTTCCCGAAACACATTTTTGGGCAGTCGAAATTGCCTTTACCGCCTTACTCCTGACAGAAGTCGTGAGCCTAATCTTTGCCCTAACCCATTCTTTCTCGCGCTCAATAGGTATTCAATTTCAATTGCTATCGCTGATTTTACTGCGCGATGTGTTCAAACAATTCACCTATTTCCCCGAACCCCTCACATGGCAACCTATCTCAGAGCGTATTGGCTTAATCGGCGTCGATGCGCTGGCTGCCTTAGCAATTTTCATCATCTTGCAGATTTACTATCGCAATCAAAAGAGCTTCGCCATCACGGATGATGAGCAAGAGCAAGAGAATTTCATTAACAGCAAAAAGGCAATTGCACTTGGCTTGCTAGTGACCTTTATTGTCATCGGCATTGATGATTCGATTCGTGCCTTATCTGGTGGCGAAACCTATCCCTTCTTTGATACTTTCTTCATGCTATTAATTTTCACAGATGTACTGATGGTCTTATTGTCGATGCAATATAGCCACAGTTATGCTGTGACCTTCCGCAATTTTGGTTATGCCCTTGTCACGGTACTGATTCGCGTGTCGCTGGTTGCCCCCTCTCCAATTAATGGTTTGGTCGGCGTCTCGACTGCCCTTTTTGCACTAGGCATTGCCCTCATTTACAAAACCTATGGCGAAAGTGAACTCATGGAACCGAACATGGCACCCGAATTGAAACCAAACAGGGGCAAACCGAAACCTGTATCCGAAGCAACGGAGGCACAGGCATCGACTGCACCCACGTTAGAACCTGGCATAGGGGATTAACACGCTTTTCACTGGTAGGGCAATCATATTAAAATTTTGTCACCACGAAGGCACAAAAAACACGAAGAAATGCAAGCAAAACATCTCTATTTTGTACAATATCTCGTTTGGCAAAGATACATTTTTTGCAAAATTCGTGTTTCCATATGAAGATTTTCTCTGTGTCTCTGGGACTCTGTGGTTCAAAGGTTTTTTTATGTCATTTCAGTTTGGTGCGATTGCCTTGTTTTCACTGGCTAACCTTTTGTTAAATTTCAGTTTGCGCTCTATAATCAGGGGCATGTTGACTATTCGATAGCGTAACCATCGCCCGAAAGGATACCCTGCCCTATGAATCACGAAACCGCGAAGAAACATCTCAAAGACGGCTACGAAATTAACGGCTTTGATGTCGTCTCTGAGTTGCCGAATGGCGAAACCCTGTTGCGCTATCCTCACCCAGCCACCACCGATGTAACGCTCAAAATTAGCAATGACGATGTCGAAGAATACGCCGAATTATTGGGGGCACGCGGCGAATTTGAGAAATTCAATCCTACTAGCCTTGCGAACCCCAATTATCGTGAGAGTATCCTCATTCCCTTGGATGCCAGCATCGACGAACGTGATATTGATGATTTGCGCTTCCGTGAAAGCGAAGATAGACCTGTCTATGTCGAGATAGATACGATTTCGTTGGTATTTGCGAATTTCTTCCGTTTTGAAACAGGCTACATGAAATTATGCTTGGACAAATTGCTCGCAACGCCCAAACTTCGTCGCCAAGCCTCTGCTAAACATCCCCTTGATGTACGAGCCATTTTTGCCAACCCCCTCAGCGCACGGGTGTTCAATTTAGATGGCACAAGCATTGACGACGCAATCCAGCGGTCACAACCCATTGTCGAAGGTGCATTATTCACACTCGCCTATGAACTCGGTATTCCTTTGATGCTGGCAGAAGATTTCCCACGCACCCGCTTAGAACGGCGCGATATTATCCGTGCCAATGACCACAAGCTACATGATATTATCCTGCCTGATGACAATTTCCGGCATGATTTGGTACGTTATTATCAAGCAGGTTTATCTTCGCCGATAGCGACTCAGCAATTTATGAGCTTCTACCAAATTCTTGAATTATTCTTCCAAGATGTGAATCACACAGGCGTGCATGACCAGCTTTATCATCTTTTGCGTGACGAGAATTTCCGTCCTGACAACGCAACACTCGCTAAAATTGTCCAATTGGTCGAAGCAACGAAAGGCGACCTCACGACAGTTGATGTACTAGAAACACTCATGCGCCAGCATATCGACAGCAATGCTATCAAAGAATTTGTCATCCAAAGTGGCGCACAAGCCGAAGAATCTTTGCGTGGTTTAGCAGAGCGCGTCGTCACCACCCGCGATGCCATTCTCAATGCAGGCGTGAATGGGCTTCCGCCGAGCGATACCAGCGTTGCAAAAGATGTGCCACTTGTGCGTTTCTTAGCAGAACAAATCATTATTGCCACTCGTACCTAAGCGATGTTAGATAAAACATTGGTATAGTTCTAAGCCATCCCTAAACTACATAAGTCATAATGTGGACTGTAGTCCTATTTCACACACTATCTAGGAGACAGTCCACCCAATGTCACACATTCCAGAATCCCATCACGACCTACTCGACCAACCTATTGCCGTCACACTTGGTACAACCATGCCCGATAACACGCCACAGACAACGGTTTTGTGGTTCAAATGGGATGGCGAAAATATCCTCATGAGTACCACGAAGGGACGTCAAAAATTCGAGAATTTGCAGAACAATCCGAAAGTGTCTGCAATGATGATTGACCCCGACAATATGTATCGCTATCTTGAAGTGCGTGGCACGATTACTTTTCGTGATGAAGGCGCATTTGAACTGATTGACGAACTCGCCAAAATGTACACCGGCAAAGACAAATATTATGGCAATCTCGCCCCCGCCGAAGCGCGTCAAAAAGAAGAGCGTGTGGTTCTCGTGCTGACACCTGAGCGTGTCATTACTGTCGGCTAATCGCAACAAAATTATCCTCCATTGAAGCAGTGAACCCGTTCCGTTTTTGTGAACGGGTTTTTGTTTTCGCCTATGCTATAATGTCGGCATTCATGATTCATACCAACGTCAGGATAGATACACATGGTAGCAAGCGATTGGCAAGTCATTATCGGGCTGGAAGTCCATGCCGAAATGCTCACAGAAACGAAGATGTTCAGCAATTGCCCCGTAGTCGATAGCGTGAATGCCGCGCCGAACACAGCCGTAGACCCGCTTTCACTCGGTTTACCTGGCACATTGCCCGTCATCAACAAAAAAGCGATGGAATACGGCATGATGGTTGGGCTGGCGCTCAATTGTGAGATTCCACCCTTTAATCAATTTGCGCGTAAAAATTATTTCTATCCCGATTTGCCCAAAGGCTATCAGATTAGCCAGTATGAATATCCACTCGCTATCAATGGCTATCTCGATATTGAACTGGAAGATGGTGAGACCAAGCGTATCGGTATCACCCGCGCCCACATGGAAGAAGATACGGGCAAACTCACCCACTGGGGCGATAGTTCGCTGGTGGATTACAACCGTGCGGGTGTGCCATTGCTAGAAATTGTCTCCGAACCCGATATTCGTAGCAGTGCAGAAGCCGAAGCCTATTCGCGTAAATTGCGGACGATTTTGCAATTTTTGGGCGTCAATCATGGGGATATGAGCAAGGGCGTTCTGCGCTTTGAGGCAAATGTCAGTGTGATGCATAAAGACGATACAGAGTTTCGTCAGCGTACCGAAATTAAAAATCTGAATAGTATCCGTAGTATGGTGCGTGCGATTGATGTAGAAGTCAAACGCCAGATTAAATTGTGGGAAAAAGGCGAGGCGGTCAAACCCGCGACACTCGGTTGGGACGAAGCGGCTGGCAAAATTATTATTCAGCGTTACAAAGAACGCCCTGACGAATACCGCTATTTCCCTGAACCCGATTTGCCGATTGTAGAAGTCAGTCGGGAGTGGGTCGCAGAAGTCAAAGCACAATTACCAGAATTGCCGGATGTCAAACGCAAGCGTTTCATAGACGAACTCGGCTTAGGCGACTACGATGCAGGCGTACTCGTGGCAGATAAAGCGATTGCGGATTACTTTGAAGCCGTTCTCACACAAGCAGATGGCATCGACGCGAAAACAGTCGCAAATTGGATGACAGGCGATATGTTCCGTTTGCTGAACGAAGACAGCGTTGACCGCGAAGATATTGCCAGCACGAATATCACACCAGAGAATTTCGGCGCGATGATTGCTCTTGTCGAAGATGGAACGATTAACGCCCAAACGGCGCGTAAAAAAGTATTGCCGATTATGTGGGAAAAAGGCGCAGACGCCCAACAAATTGTTGATGATGAAGGACTGGCGCAGGTCAGTGATGCAGGCATCATCGAAGAAAAAGTGCAAGAAGCGATGGACGCTAACCCTGATATGGTCGAAAAATATCTCGATGGCAACGATAAAGTTATCAACGCTATTTTCGGGCGTACGATGGGCTTACTGCGTGGGCAAGGCGACCCCGGTGTGGTGCGTAAAGTCCTGCAAGAGAAACTTGACGCGCTCAAAGATGCATAGTTTACAAACTGTTTACATCGTTTCATCACATCAGCAACACATTTTACGTATTATTATGGCTATATCGCACAGGAGCGAATACAGAGAATGCCCCAGCAACCAGACATCTTCACTAAAAGCGCCCAACAGGTGCTAGAAATTGCACAGGGCATTGCCTTTCGTCAACGCCATAGCCAGCTAACGACTGACCATCTGTTACTAGCAATGACCCGCGCCCAAGATACCAATGCGTTTCATGCGCTACGCGAGGTCGATATTATCGAGAGCAAGCTGGTTCGGTTTGTAAAGACCTTGCACCCGCCATCAGATGCCCATCCTTTGCGTTACACAGGATTAGACGTATCGCCAACAGTACAAGAGGTGATTCAACTCAGCTATGTACACGCGACCCTACGCGGGGATGATTACATCAGCTCAGGACATTTACTGGTAGGCATGATGCGCGTCAAAAGCAAAACAGTTGATGCTGTCCTAGAGCATTTTTCGCTGGAAGCAAAAGAGGTCATCAAAGCGGCAGAGTATTACTTGCAACATTCCGTCGAAGTGACCAAACACCGTATCCCGATTGAGATTCACCCCGAACAAGCAGGCTGTATCGGTCAATTGCGTGCCTTGCTGACAGATGCCCTTTCACGTCCAACTAACAGAAAGCAGAAAAACGATGAGTGAACGCATTCTTGTAGTCGATGACGACCAGCATATCATTGATTTAGCGCAAATGTATTTAGAGCAAGATGGTTTCACTGTCGAAAGTGCCAACGACGGACGCGCCGCGCTGAATAAAATCTTAGATGATGAACCTGCGCTTGTCGTGCTAGATTTGATGATGCCAGAGCTTGACGGCTGGGAAGTGTGCCGGCGGGTTCGCGCTCAATCTGACGTGCCAATAATCATGGTGACAGCACGCGGAGAAGACATCGACAAAATAGTTGGCTTAGAACTCGGCGCAGATGATTATCTGGCAAAGCCATTTAACCCGCGTGAGCTTGTGGCGCGGGTGAAAGCGATTTTGCGTCGTTCTGGCATCAAGAGCAGTGCAGGTAGTGAGCAGAAGAAAATCAGTATTGGCAACCTCGTCATCAATCCACAGCATCGGACTGTGATTATTGATGACACGAGCATCGACCTCCGTATGAAAGAGTTTGATTTACTGCAAACCCTCGCAGAAAATCCGAATATTGTCTTCAGCCGCGAAAAATTGCTCAATGTCGTGTGGGGATACGACTTTGCAGGGGAAACACGCACCGTAGACGTTCACATCGCGCATCTGCGTCATAAATTAGAGCGCATGTCGCCCGAAATCGAAACCGTTTGGGGCGTCGGATACAAACTTGTGGAGTAGCCATGTTCAGTACCATTCGCAGTCGGCTTTTTGCCTCGTATGTTCTTATACTCGTCTTGACGCTTGTCTTGTTGGCAGGGGTCGCACGCACGATTCTCTCTAGCACCGTTGCACCACCCGATTTTGCGTACAATCGTCTCGAATTGCTTATCGCATCGTATACAGTGCCACAACCCATTCGTGGTGAGAGGCGTCCACGCAATGACAATATAACCCTATTAGACATCGCTGACCGTTTAGACCAATTCGCAGAGGTGAATAGCGTCCGCGTTGTGCTGATGAACACCGAGACAGGGCGTGTCATACACGATACACGCGATGTTTATGCAAACGCCAACCTCCCTGACTTCATCCAAGCTGACCATTCACCCACGCGCTTCCCGCCACCACAAACAGATAACCAGCGCGGTAATGACGATGACCGTCGCAATTCGGATAATGACGCCAGTTACAACGCATCCTCTAGTGGTGGCATGACATTTGGTTCATTTACCGATGAGGATGGCACAGAATGGTTGTATGCGCGTGTCAGACCACGTTTGCCTTTAGCGCGTGACGATACGCTATCACTCATTCTGGCAGAAGAACGCACCAATCTCAGCTTAGGGTCAGAAATTGGCAACTTAGCCGGCTCTATCTGGCAACCTTTCTTACGTTCTGCCTTGATTGCTGGCTTGGTCGCTTTTGCGATAGCCCTCATTTTGGGACGCACGCTCACCAGTCCGCTTAAGCGTCTAGCAAGCGCGGCTGGGGAAGTCGCTGAGGGCAAATACCCAGAAGTACCTGTCAAAGGACCTGACGAGATACAGCAAGTGGCAACAGCGTTCAACCGTATGACAAGCGAAGTACAAGCGACACAACAATCACAACGCGATTTTCTCGCTAATGTATCGCATGATTTAAAAACACCGCTGACCAGCATTCAGGGTTTTTCGCAAGCTATCATGGATGGCGCAGCGCGTGATCCACAACAGGCGGCAAATATCATCCACGACGAAGCGACACGCCTCAATCGCATGGTAACAGAATTAACTGACCTCGCTCGTTTGCAAGCCGGGCGCCTGTCTATGAAGATGGAATCTCTTGATATTGGGGCGCTCGTCAGTGGGATTGGCGAACGCTTGCGGGTGGTCGCCGAGAAAAAAGATATTACCCTGCATGTGCAATCCGCAAATGTACCGTCGATTGCAGGTGATGGAGATCGTATGGTGCAAGTGATGATGAATATCATCGGCAATGCGATTAAATACACACCCAACGGAGGCAATGTATGGGTGACAACAGGCGTAGAGCGTGGAGGCATTGTCATCACTGTCCGTGATGATGGCATGGGCATTCCGAAAGAAGATTTGCCACGTATCTTTGACCGTTTCTATCAGGTCGATAAAGCACGCGGACCCAAACGTGGGACAGGCTTAGGGCTTGCTATCACCCGCGAGATTTTGCTAGGGCATGGTGGCGACATTAGCATAGATAGCGCAGGCGCGAATCAAGGCACCACCGTCACTATCTGGTTGCCATCACCACAGCTAAAAACACTCGTGACCCGTCGCGTAAGCGTAGACTAATCATCAGGTATGGAACGAGCAAGCTCCTGTGTGCGTCTTTATAATGAATGCAAAGGACACATACGGGAGACTGCTCATCTATGCCAGACAACATGCACCCAGATTATGAATTTAAGCCCAAACGTAAAGGACGCCCTGTCCGCACCTATCTTCTATTAGGGACAGGTATCATCTTAGGTATTCTCGTAACAGCCGTTATCGGCGCGAGTGCCTTACTCTTTGTCGGTAATAGCGAAACCGTTGCCGTGCCTCAAATTGACCCCACGCAATCGTGGAGTACCGCCATGACTGCACCACCACTTGATGCTCAAGCACAGAATATAGACATCCAGCCGACGGTCATCTCAGAGCGCATTGAAGCAGCAGAAATCTCGCCGGATAACACGCATCTAGCGATTGCAAGCGGTGACTATCTCAGTGGTTTGCGTCTTGTTGCATTGCATGCAGAACGTAGTCTGACAGGCGAAACATATGCCCTCTCGGATGAAAATTTCGACTTTTTGACGTTCAGCCAAGATAGCAAATGGCTACTCGCTATCAATTCCGGCAGTGGTATTGCCCATCTCTACAATGTTGAACAACGCACCCTCGTTGACCAGTATGCTGATGTCGTCGGTGGTGGCTTCACAGACAATGGTGATATGCTTGCCCTTGTCGAACGTAATGACATCATTCGCGTGCTGGATACTAGTGGTGAAACACCCGAGTTTGATAGTCTCATCCAAACACTCTCCAGCACAGCCAATGTGAGTGCCGTTGCTGTGAGCAATGACCAGCGCGTTGCCCTCGCCTACACCAATGATAACCAAGTGCGTGTCATTGACCTCACCCAAAATGATGCCCGTTTGCTCGTGCCAACTACCGAAGGCTATCCACATGATATGGTGTTTACACCAGATGGCACACATCTCGCTATGACCTATGTCAACGCCAGCGCACAAAGCAGTCAGATTATCATCTACAACTTTGCAGAGCGTTCACGCCAAATTTTCGATTACGAAGTCCCGATTTATAGCCTCGCGTTCAGTCGCTATGGGGAATGGCTAGTCGTCGGGGGTGGTCAAAGTGGCGTAGGCGATGCTTACCTGAGTGCCTTCCGCTGGGACGTGAACAACCCACCGATTCGCCCGGACGCCGCTTACTATCAACCAGTCACGTTGGAAGGACACAGCCACACCATTTACGATGTTGCCTTCACACCAGAAAATTACGTTCTCTCTGCAGCATGGGATGGAACCGTGCGCCTATGGGACAAAGACGAACCGAACGCCGCGATTTCGGTGTTGCTGCCATAAATGCTTTAAACACGGTCAGGATAACGTGAATTTGATAATTTCGGACACGATAGATCGTGTCCCTACAGGCATCAATTTTCAGAAAAACCTGAGCCAAAAAAGAGAAACTGTTGTAGGGACGGCATCCATGCCGTCCGCTTCTTTACATGCGACAATTTTCGTAAATGCCGCCACAACCGTTAGAAAATTGACACCATTTTTTGCGTGATTTTATTCGTTTTATATAGCATTTTGGCTTGATTTATGCTAGAATGTATGTTCGTACCTTAGGACACTAAGGAACGCCGTGTGCAGTACATCACACAGCATGTCATAGACGCAAGATTGCTATGGGGTGTTGCCAACACAGAAGGCTACTCTGCGCACGACCATCACAAAGGTATAGCCAAAAGGATAAAATCATGGCTGGATATGAACAATGCACGATTGTTGGTAATGTTGGGCGCGACCCAGAGATGCGCTATTTGCAAAGTGGCGCAAACGTGACCAGTTTTAGTGTCGCCGTCACCACCCGTTGGACAGACCGCAACACCAATGAACGGCGCGAAAAAACCAACTGGTACAACGTCTCATGTTGGGGACGACTGGCAGAAATCGCCAACCAATACGTCACCAAAGGCACACAAATCATGGTCGTCGGCACGGTAAGCGCCCGCGCATGGTCAGGACAAGATGGCGAAGCGCGTGCTTCATTGGACTTGCGTGCAGATAATTTCCAATTGCTCGGCGGACGTGACGATAATATGGGCAATGGCGGTGGTGGCAGTAGCAACAATAACAACTACGACAACAGTAACCCACCTCCACAAGAATTGGACGACATCCCCTTCTAAGCAAGTGATATCGCATTAAGTAGTACATGACCTATTTAGTTTCCAGAGAATGGTTGTGTTATTTCGGGAGCGCACACAGGTACTCCCCTACAGAAACAGGGCGTATGTAGGGGCGAACCCTGTGTGGTCGCCCGCTAAGATACAGAAAATGACATCAAGAACCTTTTTGGTCGAGTAATAGAAAAATACAAAAGACCATGCCTGTAAATAGACACGGTCTTTTTTGTTGGAATAGGCATTTACATACTAAATGGATGCGCTATTCGGGATGCAGAGCCTACTTGACCTTCACCACTCAGCACCCAGTCCTCAGAACTTTGCACTGTATTTAGCTCTGGACGTGTGCTTCCAAGAACCACAAGCCCTTATCAACGACACGACCCACTTCTATTAGCAAGTCTTCAGTCAAATCATCATCCACATCATCAGCGACTTCGATAGCATCACGGAGCATCTCGCTGTAACTTGCCCAGCGGTCAATGACAACATCCAGCATCGCTATCCCTTCGACAACATCTGTTGGGAAACCATCAAGGCGCGATGCAATGGCAACCATGCTGACCGTACCATAAGCATAGCCACCCAGCGTATTGACCCGTTCGGCTAATTCGTCAATATAGGGATGAATACTCGCGGCAACTTCATCAAACAATTCATGGAATTGCGCAAAATGAATCCCGCGCACGTTCCAATGTGCTTGCTTGGTCTGGCTATACAAATCACTGAGGTCTGCCAATTGCTGATTGAGAACTGTCACCATCTCTACACGCTCTTCAGCATCAAGTGGATGGCGAGTTACAAAGCGTGTTTCTGCATCGCTTTCTTCGTCATCTTCGTCATCTTCGTCATCTTCATCATCTTCGTCGTCTTCAGATTCTTCATCGTCCTCATCATCTTCAGATTCAGACGCATCCTCGTCAAGTTCTTCTAATGCTTCGTCTTCTACCTCAATCTCATCTACCGATTCGAGTTCTTCATCAGTCATTTCGATTTCATTTTCAGGAGTTTCTGCCATCTCTAGTATCCTTCTATGTTTTACTCATGTATTTAAGATACGTTGACTGTACAAAAACAATATATATAGAGCGTAGATAATATGTTAAATAATGTCTTTTTACGTTAAGAATAGGCTAAACAAAAACAGCCACCTGAAAAATCAGATGGCTGTTTGGTAGTCAGTGAAAAGCGGGTCTTACATGGTCGCGGTAACTTACTTGAGGGCTACTTTAGCGCCTGCTTCTTCGAGTTGTTTTTTCGCGTCTTCAGCAACTTCTTTGCCGACTTGTTCCATGATGGTGCTTGGAGCACCTTCAACGAGTTCTTTCGATTCTTTCAGACCAGTACCAGCCAATGCGCGAACCGCTTTGATGACTGGGAGTTTGTTTGGACCGATTTCTTCGAGGATGACGTCAAATTCGGTTTGTTCTTCTTCTGGTTCAGCCGCTGCACCTGCCGCGCCTGCACCAGCCGCCATCATCATCATGCCACCGCCGGTAGCTGCTTCTACGCCGAGTGCTTCTTCGAGTGCTTCTTTGAGTTCTTTAGCTTCCAGCAAGTTCAATGCGCTGATTTCTTCTACGAGCTTTGCAATATCTGCCATGATAGATTCCCTTTCGTTGGCAATTTATACAGGATATTTTCCTGCCAAAATGTTAATGTGATAGGTATATGTTACGCGGCGTCTTCGTCGCCACTGTCGTCGCTGTCTTTGTCCAACCATGCTTGCAACACATTGACCACACCAGCTTCGGCATTGTACAAGATGTTGACCAAATTTTGCGATGGTTGTACCAGCAGACCGATAATTTGTGCTTGCAGTTCTGGGAGGGTCGGCAATTCGGAGACGGTTTTCACGCCTGCGCCATCAAGGATGTCTGTACCACCCATGACACCACCCTGAACTTCCATTTTTTCTTCAAGGTCTTCGTCATCAATGAACTTGATAACTGCCTTAGCGACCCCTGGGAAATTTTCCATCCCGAAAGCAACGGCGGTGCGTCCCTTGAGTACCTCTACAGGGATGTCCCAACCAGCTTGTTCCAGCGCAATGCGGAACAGGGTATTCTTTGCGACAAGGTATCTGCCGCCTTCGTCGTAAATTTTCTTGCGCAACTGTTGCGTCTTAGGCACGCTTATCCCCTCACTGGAGATAATGGCGAAACCATTGCTCTGTCCGAGCAACTCAACGTATTGCGCTACAAGTTCTTCCTTGCGTTCTCTTGAAATCGGCAAGACTAGCGCTCCTTTCCGTGCGTCTACCGCGTTGGGGCTTCACTAAACCCCAGCAACAAAAAAGCGACCCGCATAGAGAGAGTCGCCCAATAGTAAAAACTAATTGGCTCTGCGAACTCTTCCTCGGCAGGGTATTAAGGACACAGCAATAACCTGTAAGAGGTGTGTCCACCGGCTGTCTACGGTTGAGTGAACCGTATTTCATTGACTGTGCGTCATTATAGTGATTACATTCCAATAATCAAGGGACGATAAAATAATAGGGTTCGCCACGTTCACTCATTCATCTGATAAATCTGAATGAGATTCCCACAGGTATCATCGAAGATAGCCACCGTCGTTGTTCCCATTTCGGTTGGTTCAATAGTGAATACCACACCCAAATCTTTGAGCCGTGTATATTCCACATGTACGTCCTCGACTAAAAACTGTGTCCAAGGAATACCGTCCCTAACCAATGCCTCTTTAAGTGCTTTCATGGCTGGATACTCACTATTAGGCTCTAGGAGCAATTCCACACCGTCTGGCACTTCTGGCGAAACAACAGTCAGCCAGCGTGCATCACCAACTGGAATATCGTGTTTTTTAATGAATCCTAATTTCTCGGTGTAAAATGCGAGTGCTTTGTCTTGGTCGCCTACTGGAATGCTTGCACCTACAATTTTCATTTTTGTATCTCCCTAAGTAATTTGGTTGCTTCAAGGCATGGCAGGTTACGAAACGCACTCGGACACAAACCAAATTGCTTTTTAAATGCCTTCGTGAATGCCGTGTGTGATTCATAACCAGCAGATACAGCAACTGCCACAATATCTACAGCACCCATACGTAACTTTTGACCAGCCCGTATCAGGCGTAAACGACGCACATAACTGACGGCACTCTCCCCGTGGACAGCGGTGAAAATCCGGTGAAAGTGAGGAATCGAATAGCCAGCAACCTCAGCCAGCAATTCTCTATCGAGCGGTTCATACAGATTGCATCGAATATATTCACGCACATTTTCGACACGATGTAGATGGATATCTTCAAGCTGTATGTCTTTTGCCATGTCTCTACAATACCCTTTAGAATCAGACGGCAGTTAGTCCTAGCGTATCATAAGACATTTAAATCTGGTGAATATTGAAAGAGGTAATTTACGCGCTAAATTTCACTCATGCACATCACAGCGCCATGTTTCTGCACTGGATGGTGGCACACTCGCGCAAGTTGCTAGCAATGTATCGTCACGCCACACATGAAACGCACTATCACCGCGCCAAAACGAATTGATCGTCGCCCGATACGCAACCCGACTAGCACAGGTATCGGCTGGAGCAACATCTTCTGATAAATGCCGAAATAGAATATCCCATACTTGCACACACCGTCCCGCTGTCAACTCGCGTGTAACCCACTCTTGTGCCGAAAATGTCTGTGTATCCGATTCAAAACGAATATCACGCAACGAAACAGCAGTTTCACGCTCGTTTTTGACAACCAATGTATCATAAGTATAGAGCAATGCGAATGAGGGCGCTTGCATCGTGTCATGCGAGATGAGCGTATCAGACACACCCGTATCTTCTACAGATGACACGGGAATATCATTTGCCATCACATCATTACGCCACAGCCCGACGCCCATAAATAAGAGAATAACAATGAGCGCACAACTCAGGAGTACACTTTTACCAAGCATTTGAGCGCGACGTTCGCGTTTAGTGGTATGATTCATGACCGTGCGCGGCGCAGGGGGCGATGCAATCGTGACGAGTTCATGTGCGGGCAGATGTTGCCAGCATCGCCTGAGGAATTTTTGCATGCCGACATCATAGTTACTTCGCAAATCAACAAACTGTGAACCAGCCAGCGCAAACGGCACAGCCCGTTTGGGTTCGCCCCGTACCAGCAATGGCAAAATCGGCTTGCCCTGCGTCTCAGCATAATCAATTTCGCGTTGTACCCAGCGTGAATCATTCGCAGATGGACTCAGTAGAACGACCAAGATACCCGTCTCACAGATAGCAGACTCAATCGCTTCTTTCCATGAGATGCTTCCTGGCTGGATACCCTCATCTGTCCAAACCCGCAATCCAGATGCACGCAAATCATCCCGAACACGGTGCATCATTTTCAAATCACGTCGGCTATAACTTAAGAAAACATGGTGTTGCAAAAGATTTCCTCTTTGTTTCATTATCGTATATTTATTATAACCATACTCAGATAACTAGAGGATTAAGTGTTGCAGAATTGAGATATTTGTATCAGCATTGAAATATTATATCGGTTCGCTATATATCACTTGTAACAAAAAATCATATCAACGGTCATATGAACGGCACACTTAACACTATCTATGCTACGCTGATATGAGCATTATCTGTAGGTTAACAACATGTCAATCACGCAACACCAAAATAGCAATTGTTAGAAAATACAGACCAACTTTTTAGTTTTATTGCGGTTTTGCGCTATACCGCAACAAAAACGCTCAAATTACAGTTTTGAGACACATTATTACTTAGATAGATTATAAAGAGCAAACCTTAGTGCTTTGTCCGATAAACCTTTTCGTAGGGGCGTTGCTGTGTCTGCGCCCGAAATACACAAAAACGTTTATTGATTATTTACCGCATGAAGCACTTAGCTATCGTCCTCAACATCTGCGAGACGTTTTTCAAATTGTGCGATGGCATCTTGTAATTGTTGCTGGCGCAAACTCGATGTCATATCGCCGCGTGTGCGTTCCAGTACCCCGCGCACAATATCGGTTTGGCGACGCAAGCCATGCGTGAGGGCATCAGGAAAATCGAACGTTATCAGATGACCATATATCTCATCCATCCAATCCAGCAAGCGTTCGGCTTCTTCGCTATGCCGTTCGCTATGGCGCATAATATCGAGGATGAAACGGCGCAATTCAGTCGCCGCCTCCCCTAGCCCCTTGAGATAAGTCGAGCCAACCACCTTGAGGTCAGCCGCCGATGGCAAATTGTCATCTCGGATGATGGCATAGGTTATATGTGCTTCAACCACTTCTTTGAGCGCATCCTGTGTATAACCACTATGATACAGCTCAGGGTACTCAGCGACGACTGCCCGCAGGTCATCTGCACGGCTCTGTACGATAGCCAGTTTCTCTTGTACATCGTCCCAATCGCGCCGATGAATCGCCCGTATAGATTTTGCACAGTGGCGAATCAGTTCTCGTGATTGACTGATAGCCGCATCCCGCGCCGTGTTGAGGTCGTTCATCTCCTCACGAATCGTCTCTAAGATGTCGCCTAAATCACTCATCGCTGTCAGTATCCGTGTCAGCGTTCGTATCATTATCGTCGTTATCAGTATTCGCCTGTATGGTGTTGAACAGTTGGTCAGCCAACGATGCCGGACGTTGTGGAATCTCGATTTCACCAAAATTCTGTTCATAGCGATTGATATTGTCAGTCAAGGCACGCAAAAACATCTTGGCATGGGTCGGTGTCATCACAATACGTTCCTGTACACGGGCGCGGGCATCATGGGGCAACATCTGAATGAAGTCGAAGAACATCTCGGTTTTATTGTGGCTAATCATGACCGTGTTGGCGTATGTACCACTCGGATCTTTGGGCATTTCCAACTTAACTTTGCGTTTCTTAGGTTGCTTAGGGTTCATAGCGGAGGCTCGCTTTCTATGGCGTTGATTAACAAATATACCTATTAGTATAACCTGGCAGGCGTTAGAGGCGTACAAATAAGATAATTGAAAAATTCTAATGTGGCTATGAATAGCGGACGGCATGGATGCCGTCCCTACAGAGGATGCTTGTACTTAAAACAAAATTTAGTGAACGGAGAGTCTGTAGGGACACGATCTATCGTGTCCGAAAATATGAGAGAAATACAAAATTCAGAAATCGTCCCAGTCCATATCTTTCTGTAGCTCTTCGATGTAATCGACCATACCCATCAGCGCAACAGGTATGAGCGCCATCGCTACAGGTGCGGATTGGGGGTCTTTTTCGACCATGCGCTCAATTTTTTCTAGCATGACGGTTAAGCCATCAATCATCATCACCATAAGCATGATGGTCTGTTGCATCACCCGCGTCAGGATAGCTGGATTATACTGGGCATTCATGACCATATACGTCGCGGCGACCATCACAGGCATCATCGCAATCTGTACTATCGACAGCGTGAGCATGATAGCTTGTTTCATCTCTTGCGAGAGGGGTTCCATCTGCGCTTGTTTTTCAAGCTGTTTAGATAGCTTCGCCATAATCGTCGCCGCCAGCCGACGAGGCGCACGCATAGCAGGCGCAGTCGCCAAGCGGTCATGAAGGTTATCCAGCTTTTGCATCTCAGTAGCGGCTTCTTCATCCATCTGGAGATGTTCGAGGAGTTCTGCCTCCATCTGGGGGTCAAGCTCACCATCGAGTTGTTCTTGCATAATACGTTTATAATCTAAGGACACAATTACATCTCCGATAAACGATTGATTGCATCATCTTGGCGCTGATTATCGTCGGTATCATCAGCATCAGGGGCTAACATCTCTGCGAGTGCGCGACGCGCCCGAAACAGACGGCTCTTGATGGCGCTCTCGGTGGTGTCTAGCACTTCCGCGATTTCTGCATACGAATAGTCGTACCAATATTTTAGGATGATACCCGCACGGTCATCTTCTGGCAGGTCATCGAGCAATGCCTGTATATACTCGCTCTGCTCTGCCCTTACCGCTTGCCCTTCTGGCGAAATCTGGTCACTCGTGAGTTCCAGTTGCATGCTTCCAGGCAAGGGTTCATCCAGTGACATGAACTTCAAACGCCGTTTACGAATACGGTCAATACAGTGATTGGACGCAATCGACAACAGCCATGTCTTGAATTTACGGTCTACGTCGAAACGGTCTAGGTTGTTATACGCCCGCAGAAATGCTTCTTGGGTCGCATCTTCTGCTTCGGTACTTTCGCCCAGCATACGGTAACACAAGTTATAAACCGCATCTTGGAAGCTATACACAATCTCTGTGAAAGCATCTTGGTCAGCGTTATCGCGGGCGGCAATAATCCATTGTAATAAAGTGTCGTCAACTTCAGACACAGGCTTCCCCCTGCACCTTATCATGTTTGGTCATGGTGATGAACAGGTCAGCTAACTATCTATACGCACAAGCTAATATGAGGTTGCACGATACCTGCTCAATTTAAGTATACCTGCTAGAAGAATTTTCTGCACCCGACCAGACCACCCAAGCATTGGGGGTTTTTGGACATTGGGTGTAACAAAAAAGCCACTCACGATTGTGAATGGCTTGCTTACTGAGGGTATAGGAGTCGAACCTATAACCTTCGGCTCCAAAGGCCGCTGCTCTGCCAATTGAGCTAACCCTCAATTTGTTTAGCTTGAGCATTATAGCAGAGCCAAAACGCAAATCAAGGCTTGGATTTGCTCAAGCAGCTACTTTTTAGCTGATGCTTATCCACTGGCATCAATTCCCTGCACGCGGGTCAGGATACGCATGCCCACCACCGAACGCGAAGTAAGGTGTGGGTGTGGGTCCTGGTGGCAAAGGCACATCATAATCAATTGGTAGGAACTGAATCACGGTTGTTGTATCAAGCGTGATAAGTGCCAGCCAGCCAATTTCTGTGCCGGTATCGACTTTCACGAATGGGCTGTATGGGCTGCGTGCAAGGAGTTCAACTTCTGTGCCTTCTGGCAAGGTACGCAAAACATCAAACTGGACATCGGGGGCACGACGCAAGTTTGCTCCTGTGCCTGCAATCACGATACCTCCAGACGCTGTATTGCCCAGCCGTTCGGGTGGCAAAGGGGTCGCTTCGTAGGTGATACTCACATCACCAATATCACCTGTAAGCAAGTCGGCACGCATCCAGCCGTTTTCGCCATTGGGCAAACGAACATGATACCATGTGCGGTCAAGATTCATGCCGATGATACCGAGAGCTTGTCCATCTGGCACTTCTGCCAATAGTAGAGAATTTACCGAATCGCTTGCACGCAAGTTCACATTACCATTGGTACGTGCATTAGCAGGTTGTGGGAGCAATACAGGACGGTCAAGTAAAGGAACAGGAATATCGGCTATCAAGGCAAAACTGAGCAAGGTCGGTGCGCCAGGAACACCAGCCGGCTGGTCATAATTACCTTCGTTATAAGGTACATTCAGTTGCTGCCCTGCGAATAGCACGCGGGTTTGCCCAAAAATATTCAGATTGCTCTGCCCTTCTATCACAATGAAAATCGTTTCATTGTCACGGGTTTGAACAGCGATACTGCCCGTGAGTTCAATCGAGACGCCATTCACGGCAAAGCTGGTAGAACGTCCCCAAGGACCTTGTGCGATGAATGTGCTAGGTTGGGTTTGGCAAGCAGGATTGGTCGCTGTAGTGTCATCTGTGACAACAGAAATCGCTTGCCAAGGGGTTAAGCCAATATCAGGTGGGGTGATGTCCCGTACATTTACATCGCCCAACATGAGTGCGTTGATTTCAATCGGCGCATCTAAGCGCACCCACATGACACCACCCTGATTATTCGATGTATAGAGCGAGGGCGTGCGCACACCTGTCACGACATCGAGTGGCACGAGTGAACCAATTTCCGACATCGTAGATGTAACATCCGCCACGTTGCTGACGGTCTGGGGACGTGGTGCGCCACCCCCATTACAGAAGAAGCCACTCGGTTCGCCTAAGCAGGCTTCACTGGCGGTGGTATAGAGGGTAATCAGTTCTTGCTGACATTGATTGCGAATAACCGATACATCTACTGTGACTGTTGGTTCAATCGTTTGTGTTGGAAGTGGTGTCTCAGATGGAATAGAAAACGTCGGGATAGGCGATGCTTCGCGGGTCGGCGTGACGAAGATAATGCGCGGTGTCGCTGATGGCAAGTCGTTATCCAATTCAACAACGGCGGCTGGTTGGGCTGCAGTACATGCCACGAGAACAATAGCAAAGAATATGATGCTGACTAGAAAGGCATATTGTTGAAAAAGATAGGGCATAAAAAGAATCACTTTGTTTGCGAACGAAATTTAGAAACCGCATTTTAGCATAGATTTAGGTGAGGTACAGCAACGGTGGGCAAGCATCAGGTGGCTATGCTACACTGACAATTCATTTTAACAAATCACCGACGGATACCCACGATGCTCAACCCGCCCTTACGCTTACTTGGTGCTTTTCAGCAAGAAACCGATGAAGAACCCGCACACGTCATCAAGCTAGATGAACGTCAGATGTGGGTGGCGGCAAAGATGAATACGGGTATCCGCATGACAGTCGTCGCTGTTGACAAAGATGCCCGCGTAACATTTGACCGTAGCAGTGTGCGACGCAAGCAGACATCTCACAAACGGAAACTTCCTGCGTGGTCGTATTATATGGCAGGCGCAGTGAGCGAGTTAGATAGGCGTGGTTTAGATTTACAGGGGGCAACGCTTGTCATTGCTGGGGATGAGCCACTAGGTCCACGCTATGAGCATGCGCTAGGCATCGCTTTCTGTGCCTTCTGGCATCACATCAATGAGACAACATATGATTCAGAGACACTCATGGATATGATGGAGGCGGTACGCCAAGGTTATTTGCCCTGAATGCGCCCCTGTTTTGTCGATATTTTCTAACGATTCACATTGCATGGTGCGATAAGCTGTCAGGAATAGGCGTAGCGTGTATAATCTTAGGTATGTTGAACTGATATTATGACGAGGGTTTATAGGGAATGAGACGCATCATTCGTTGGGGACTGGTATTCATCACACTGGTGATTGCAATCAATATCGTGGTTTTGGCAAGTCCTTCACAACAGGAAACAAGTCCACAGACATTATTCCAAGCGACCCTGCGCGATATTCGTGCAGATATGGAAGTGCTGGCTGACCGTGCTTTTCCAGGAGCAACGCGCCCTGATGGGTGGCAAGGCAATCTGGATTTCACGACTGATGATATGCTTGCCGATTTGTTTGTAGATAACGAGTTATTGGCAGATGTCATCTTTGAGGGCGAACGTCCGGGTAATTGGATTGGCGTTTCGAGTTCAGTAGCGGATATTATCGCACGGAACATTCGCCATGATTTAGAGGCATCGGCAGATGCTTGGCTAGGTATTGATATACGACCAGATGAATGGGTTGGAGGACCTGCCTTGTTCCGATGTGACCAAACACTGATGAACACGGCTTACGTCCTCGATATTGAATTTGGTATTCGTCCGGTAACGCCAGAGACTGTTTTCAATTATTGTGGTTCTGTTTCGACAGAACTCGCGGATGAGTTGATTCCAGCCGCTATTGGAAATCAACAAGTCGATGATGTGCCAGGTTTGTTGCTGGCTGTACGGGGCGATCTTGAGCGTCTCGTGGACGAAGTATTGGGTGTGGATGTACGTCCGCCGGGTTGGGTAGATAATACAGATGTAGAGGACCCTGCTTTCATAGCTGATTTAAATAGTGATTTAGAACTCCTCGCGGATATCATTCTAGATAACCGTCGGCCAGATAGTTGGCTTGACTTATCGGCTGGCACAGACCTGTCGTCTTTGCGGAATGCCCGTTTCAACCTCGAATTACTGACTGACCGTGCGTTAGGCGTTGGTACACGTCCAAACGGATGGCAAGGTGAAAGCCAGTTATTCCGATGTGAGCCTGATGTACAAAATTTGGTATCGCTGGCACAAGTCGTTTATGACTTTACCTTACCAGATACCACCGTTTCTGGACCTGCTTACTGTGTGCTGTTAAGACGTGTAGTCAATGGCGCGATTGAGAATCCGCCGCCGCCGGAAGTCTTGGCTGACCTAGAGGCAGAAGAAGCAGCCAACCTATTGAGTGCAGAATCTCGTAATGCGTTTGCTTACCTTGACCCAGCCGCCCTACAATATATGGGTGTGTTGCCTTGGGGAACAGAATTTCGCGCATGGTATCGTAATTTTGGTGGCTCTACCATGATGTTCGTGAGTGGTGAAGGTTTCGCTATCTTCATTGACCGACGCTTCACTACGATGACCGAAGAAGTGTTCCGTACTTTACCGACGCTAGATGGTGTTGACCCGCTGACGTTCTGTGATGCGCTGTGGTGTAATGGTCCTGCACCGACCCCAACGCCAACAGGTAGTGGTCCAATTCTGGAAATCATCAACTCTGGTACAGAACCCGCACAGAGCCTCGCTGTTGTGACGCCTGATGCGGACACAGAGGGCAAGCGCCTCGTGACATGGAATTACATCCGTGTGGAATATCAACAATTCCGTGAGGATGTAGGTACGGCATTGGTAACGCTAGAAATTTGTACTGAGCCGAACCAGTTAGTATGTGAGCCTGTTATCTCGGTATTCAATACACTGACGCAAGCTGGTGTGACGCCAAGTGGTAGTTTGGGTGGACTGAATGTATATGAATTGCCATTCGGTTACAGTACCAACTTCGTGATTGAAGGCGAAACACTGTTCAGTAACGATGTTTGGTTGAACGACCCAACCTTATCAACGGGTGGCGACCAATAGAAAAAAGGTCGTTAGTCGGTAACGTAGACGGGATGGTGAGACGCCATCCCGTTTTTGCCCTCACCCCTGCCCCTCTCATTTTTAGATGTTCATTATATGTACTCAACCAATATGCAATAATTTTCTGTTTTATGAAAAACGTTTACTTGTACACGGTTGGGTTCACGCAATGAGGTAGAGGCGTGCCATTCAGACCTGCTATGACATTTTCGGCGGCAATCATGCCCATACGGATGCGGGTTTGCCATGTAGCACTGCCGACATGTGGAATAACAATACAGTTATCAAGTGCGAGTAAAGGATGTGACGCAGGCAAAGGTTCAGGGTCGGTAACATCAAGGGCAGCAGAGGCGATGACACCGTTTTGCAATGCAACTATCAGCGCGTTCGTTTGTACGATTGCGCCGCGTGCTGTGTTGATGAGTGTCGCGGTTGGTTTCATCAAGCTGAGTTCGCGTTCGCCTATCATGCCTTCTGTTTCGGGCGTGAGGGGCGTATGAACAGACACAAAATCACTTTCGCGCAAGAGTGTATCGAGGTCAACCGCTTGTGCTTGTGTACGTTCGGCAAATTCAGGTGTGCTACCCCCATGATAGAGAATGTTCATATCGAAGCCACGCGCTCGTTTTGCAGTAGCGTAGCCGATACGCCCTAAACCGATAATACCGAGTGTCGCGCCGTGTACATCTTGACCGAGTAGCTGAATCGGATTCCATGTTTGCCAGTCACCATTGCGCACATACGAAATACCCTCTGGGATGCGCCGTGCGGTTGCCAACAAAAGCGCAAATGCTAAATCGGCAGTCGTATCTGTTAGGACGCCTGGGGTGTTGCCAATAGGAATCCCGCGTTCGGTAGCGAGGTCAATACTGATGTTATCCACGCCAACAGCATAATTGCTAATAACTTTGAGCTTGGGCGCGGCATCGAGTGCTTCACGGTCTATTTTTTCTGTGAGCATCACCACTGCCGCATCTGCGAGTGCAAGTTCATCGAGTAATTTGGCACGCGGAGGTGGCATATCGCTATCCCAAACGACGACATCCCCCACTGTCTGTAATTTTTCGAGCGGGTCTTGTGGAATGGTACGGCTGACAAAAATACGTGGCTTGCTGGGCATGTGTGTGTTCCTTGTGTAGAGTGATTCTTCGTAAGGCGCACTATAGCGAATTTGGTTTATCTGGGACAGGTTCAGCCATATGATGCTAGATTAGAAAGGGGTCGTCGGCAGGTTGATGTAGCGTGTTGGCAAGGTTGTTAATCGTCTCGATGACCTGACGCCAAGTACGATGGCGTGGATTAGTAAAATCGAATAAGCGCACGCGCCACGTTGAGCGTGATTCATCTACTTTTTGGTGCAAAGAAATTACGACAAGCGGTTTTTCCAATGTTTGCGCAAATTGCAATTCATGGTTGGGTTGTTGTTGTCTGAAATCGTGGCTATCAATGAGAACGAGCATATCGGCTTCGTTCATTGCCTTGTGCATATCAAGCGCATTAGCGAGACTCTCTTGCATGTCTGCCGATGTTTTACAGATAAGATTCCGATGTTTGATATGTGCGAGTAAAACATCTGCTAGGGCTTGGTCTGCTTGGCTAACTGCGAGATAGATGGTTGATTTGTGGCACATGGTACTTGCTCCCTCATTAACTTTGCCTTGCCCTATTATAGCACAAAAGTTCTACGCATAGTATGAAAAAGCGAACATTTGTATCGTGAATTGGAGTTCAAAAGGCGGTACAGAGGCGTTTATTTGCGGTATAGCGCAATTACGCAAAAAAACAAAAAAGTTGGTTGGTATTTTCAAATGTTTAGGCATAGAAATAGCACGCAGTCATCAGTAGCGTTATGCAAAGCTATCTCGGGTGGTTGGTAAAGTTCATGCTGGTTTGAGTATATATGATTGCCGCTGGGTTATGTCGGTCATATGCCCGTTTTTAATATGAGTATTTGGTTTGTTAGCACGCAGAAAACGCAGTGTATACAAAAAATCGGACGACATGGATGCCGTCCCGAAAAATCTGGTAGTGGAAATCGTTGAGGATATTTATTGGATGCCTTCAATCCGTTGCATGAGTTTTTGTCCGGCTGTGTGGATTTTGCGGATGGTTGCCATATGAAGCAGAAGGTTATCGGGCAATTCTTTGACAAGCAATTTCGAGAAGCCCACAACGATATTCAAGTAATTGCGCAGTTGATGACGCACGCGCTGTTTATCTTGCTGGGGCGCGTCACCATCAATGACTGTCCATTCTGTTTCTGCATAGGCAATGAAGTTATGTGCGGCTTCGGACATCGACAAAATATCATCGTGCTGTTCAGCGGTTAGGTCAGCGTTGGTCAGTAATTTCTGACTCCATTGGGCAACGCGCTGGGCGTCGGTAATGAGTTCACTATCAACGACATGGGTCATGCGATTAGTCTTTCGATATGGATTCGATGATTTCCAAGAGTTGCATGCTACTGGCACGCGCTTCAAATAATAAGTCGCGCTGTTCATCCGTTAAATCACCATCGAGTTCATCCAGCAATTCTTCAATGTAGCCAATGACTGATGATAAATGCGAACGCCCTTCAAAGCTGAGTAATTGCCGTGCCGAATCTGTTGTTGCATCAGGAATACTGAACAATAATGACCGCAAGGCGTTTGCTTCCGTCATGATATTAAGCAGAAAAGTACGTTGCAGGTCATTGAATGTCTCTTCGGTGAGCAATTTGTCAATTACGCCGATGATCCAATTTAACGGTGCCATGAATTGATCGAGCATGCGTGTTAATACTTCCCGTGTTTCTTACATTCTACATACAGATTATGCGCTATGCCAGCAAATTCAAACCGAAATGATAGGTTTCTTACGTTTTTGGCGTTAAGGGAAGGTCTAGACCAAAGATTACGCCTCGATTCTTAATAAGAGCCATCTCTAATTTGCCACCATATTGTTCCAGACGCCGTAGGTAGAGGTCGCGCCCATTTTTGGCAAATAGCGTATCCCAAACACTGCGATCCAATGTGCCATCTTGACAATGAATGTATAAACGATATACCGGACTTTTTGGGTTGTATGTGTATATGTGTCCAAAGTGTATTTTGCCTTCAAAATCACATTCATCAACGAGTGTGATTACGATGTGGTCAAACAGGGCGGCAAGATGATAAGGCGATGCCTGCACAAGCGCATCATCTTTGTAAATAGTAAGCTCAAGTGGGTTATCGCGCAGTAAATATGTAAGGATAGGTTGTTGTGAGCGCATAAAATTATCTACGTAGATAGGTTCAGCTGGGGCTTTATGATTTTCTACACGTTCAGCATGTGCAGATTGCTGAATAGCTTCCACAAGGTCGTATAAATATTTACCATGCTGATAGATGGTCTGTAAGTGGCTTGCTTGCTGTGGGGTGAGCGTCGCGTTATCGAAGGATTGCGGACTATCGAGTAGGAGTCTGGCGTAGCCAAACAATGCAGCAATACGTTGTAGTAATTCATCACCAAGACGCGGTATCAGCCGACGCAGTGCCATGTCTGTTTGTGGTATGGGGTCAATTTTAGCGTGCAACTCGCTAGTCGTGCGGACGAGATGATTCACGAATGGTTGTTGTTGTGCTGAAAAATCGGCATCGCGTGCTTGGATGTCATCGAGTGTTGTTTGTATGACAGATAACAATTCTACAGGGGTGGGCATTAACAGTCATCCGTCACATCACAACGCAGTAAACCGAAGATATGCACGTCGTAGTATTTGCCCCCTTTAAGTAGGCGTTGACGGAGCGTACCTTCTTGTTTGAAGCCGAGTTTTTCCATGACATGGACAGAGCGATTATTACCTGTGACGACAGAGGCTTCAACACGATTGAGCTTCATGCGTTTCCAGCCAAAATTGAGGATACGTTGCATAGCTTCTTGTCCGTAGCCATTACCCCAGTAGGGATGCGCAACATCACAGCCAATTTCGGCATAGTGTGCTTCTTTGTTCCAGCGATGTAAGCCAGCCGAGCCGATGAACGTACCATCTGTGAGCGTGATTCCCCAGCGCAAACCATCTTCAGCAGCAAATGCCCCACCCATCCATTGTAGCCATTCGTTCGCTTGCTCAATAGTTTTGATAGGTTGCATCTCTATGAATTTGACGACTTCTGGATTGCCAAATAGTTTGAGTAACGCATTCACATCATCTGGCTGAATTTCGCGCAAATAGAGACGGTCACTTTCGAGAGTTGGGAAATGTGTAAAGTCAAAAACACGATGGCTTGCCATAGTCATAGTCTCGTTCCATAGTCAGTGTACGAAGTTAAAACCCATGTATTTTGGAAAGAAGACAATAATTTAGGGGTCATATACGCGGAAAATGCACATATGATGCTAACTAATATTTTGTGGGTTCTATATTAACGCAGTGTGTGAAGCATTGCCCACATATTGTACACAATGACCAAGAAATCGGCACTAGTTAGGTTCGCTTCGTTCAGATTCTCATAATTGGTGTTGTTGATGTCACTCTGTTTAGAGCTGTGAGAATATGCTTATGGTAGGTATTAAGGGCATGTTTCGGGCGCTGTATACAACGCCCCTACGATTGTTTTTTATCTACCACATATGATTTAATTCCGGCACGGTGCGGTGAATACCTGCCAATCTATGCCAAGAATTTGGTCGGCTACGGCAAAGCGCAGGCGATTGTCTGTACCGAGTGCGAGCCATTGACGTGCGCCATCTGTACCGAAGACACGCAACTGATTACAGTAGCCACCCGCATCATTGACGAGTATCAATTCGCCATGATTGGTGCTGATGATGACCGTTGAATCGACTTCTTGTAGCTGTGCGATACCTGAGGCTGGCGGTGTGGTTGCTTGCCAGAGCATCTCTTGGGTGCGATTGTAAGCAGTTAGCTGTGTACCATTGAACAAGTAAAGACGCTCTTGTGTGATATGGACAGCGCCAGTTTGCATGCGACGGGGGGCATCTGCAAGGGCGAGTGACCATGTGCCTGTATTATCTACGAGCCATAAGCCTCCTTGTGAGTACACCAGCAAGTTGCCATCCCAATAGGTTGATAAGCTGGCAGGAGCTTCTAATTGGGCATCATCGACAAGAATGCCCTCTGCTGTGTAGATAGAAAGTGTGTGATTTTGCCCTGTGCGGGAAAGTAGCGCAAAACGTCCATCAGGCAGAATATGTGCATCGTAGAAAATGGGTATATCGGTGTATGTTGCAAGAATAGTGCGACGGTCTGCACTGAGGCGCACGAGGGTGTTGTTGCTGGCAGGTAAGAGCAATTCAGCATCATCGAAAAGCAGTGCGCCGGTAAAATTCGCATCCACTGACCATGAATCCAGCACTGTTCCGGCTTCAACATCAATGGTTGCCAGTGTGCCATCGGAGCTAATCAGTAAGGAGCTACCCTGCCATGTCGTGATGGCAACGGCAGGTGTGGATAAGCCTAAGCGCCAGAGAACACGCCCATCGAGTGTAGCACGGCGCAGGGTGTTACCTGTGCTATCCAGATACAGAATACTCTCGTCATTGAGCGAGACGGGGGGCGCATAAGGTGCTTGCTCGTCTATGGGACGCCCGCTACCGAGTGTGATGTGCCAATCGTGCCAGATGCTGAGCCAGATTTGCTGATTGATAATGAATTTGCTGGGGTCACGGTTGCCGGAGAGATAGGGTAATATCTCGCTGTAGCCTGCGCCTGGTAGGCTACTATTGTTGCCTTCGTCAGTACGGATTTCAAAATGCAGATGCGGTGCAGGGCGCACATCAGCAATTACGCCAATCGGCTCACCTAAGCCAACACAGGTTAAGCGTGTTGGGAAAGGATTCGCCGTTGTGCCTGTGATGTGTCCGTATTGCGAGTAATAAACGGTACCATCAGGAAATGTGTGTTCAATAATGACGACACCACCATCGCGTCCCCAGCCATTGACCGATGAATAGGTGACACGTCCGCGTGCAATAGCAAAAACAGGCGCACCCAAGCTGTTGTCGCGTCCGCCGTGCCAATCTTCGCCCATGTGATAACGCCCTTCGTGACGTGCGCTAGGGACGCTAAAATCTTGTGTGAGGCTGAACACGCTGGTATCAACTGGAAAGCTGATGCCATCTACCAGCCCGCAATCTGCTTGTGCGAAGATGGTACTACTAGATAATCCCAAAACGAGACTACTTAGAATTACTACTACGATAAGACGTATGGACACGGGCTACTCTCTATCATTTTTGTATTTGTTGGTACAATATAGATGTAACAACAAAGTCGTTAGCTGGCAAGTCGAGGGATGGTTTATAGATGTTTTCTACATGGGGAAGAAGCTGGCAACTGGTTAAGGCGAGTTGGGCAGTTTTGCAAGCAGACAAAGAATTGCTGTGGTTTCCGGTTATATCGGGTATTGTGACGATGCTGATTTCGCTAGTCATGTTGATTCCAGCCATTGCAGTGAGTATCACGTTGTTTTCTACAGGGGCAAACGATGGTGTCAATCAGACTGTTGGCATTGTCGGCTTGTTCATTTTCTATTTTGTGACCTATGGCGTCGGAATTTATTTCAATACGGCATTGGTGGGTGCGGCAATGATTCGGCTCGATGGTGGCGACCCGACGCTGAGTGATGGTTTTGGCATTGCCAACTCACGGCTGGGGAGCATTTTGGGCTTTGCGGCAATGAGCGCAACGGTTGGTGTTATTTTGCGCACTTTAGAAGAACGTGGCGGTATCGTTGGGGATATTGTGAGCTTCTTGGGCGGTGTCGCATGGGGCATGGCAAGTTTCTTGGTGATTCCGGTGATTGTCGCGCAGGATGTGAATGCGTGGCAGGGTCTAAAGACGAGTGCGCGTTTGTTACGGGAGACATGGGGCGAACAAATCACAGGTAATTTCAGCATTGGTGGTGTGTTTTTTGTAGGCTATCTGCTGATTATTGTGCTGGGTGTTGGCTTAGGTATCTTGGTCGGCAGTCTCTTTGAATCCACTGCGCTGGTCATCGGGATTGTATCACTGGTGGTATTTGCATTGATTGCGTTGGCTGTGTTGCAAGGTGCTATCACAGGCATTTATCAAGCAACGCTTTATCGTTATGCAGAATCTGGGGTTGCGCCAGATATGTTCGATATTGACCTGATTAAGGGTGCGTTCAAGCCAAAGCGCAAACGGGGTTAAGCAGAGCAGACATTTTACGTATAGAATGCGGGCATGTTGGTATCTATCAACATGCCTTTTTTGTTTTTGAACATATTTAAGAGTGAGGTATGGATAAGATGCAATTACGCGAGTGGGGTGTGGCTATTGGACAATTGCCAACGGGTACACAGAATGCCATCACAGATGTTGAGGGGGTAAAAGTTGGGCATCATACACTGAATGAGGGTGATAATATCCGCACGGGCGTGACCGCTATTTTGCCTCATGGTGGGAATCTGTTCACTGACAAGGTGATGGGCGCAGTGCATACGATTAATGGATTTGGCAAAGCATGCGGATTTGAGCAGGTGCGCGAACTTGGCACGATTGAAACACCCATTTTACTGACCAGTACGCTGAACGTTGGTAAGGTCGCTGACGTGTGCATCACGTATATGTTGCGGGATAACCCTGATTTGCGCTCGATAAATCCCTTAGTTGGGGAATGCAATGATGGCTATCTAAATGATATTCAGGGGCGGCATGTTGCAACAGAGCATGTGCTGTTGGCGATAGAGAATGCACGAGGTAGTGAGGTTGCTGTTGGATGTGTGGGTGCAGGTACAGGCACGAGTTGCTATGGCTATAAAGGAGGTATCGGCACAGCATCGAGGGTGATTAATGCAAATGATAAACCATATACTGTTGGCGTGTTGATGCAGACGAATTTCGGGCGACAAAATGAGTTAACAATAGCGGGTGTGCCTGTGGGTCAGCATTTAAAAGAAGAAAATACGCCCGATAATGGCGATGGGTCGGTGATGATAGTCATTGCGACAGATGCCCCCCTTACGAGCCGACAATTAGGACGCTTAACACATCGCGCCGCGTTTGGGTTGGGACGCACAGGAACGGTTTGTCATCATGGGAGTGGGGATTTTGTAGTGGCATTTTCGACTGACCGGACACGCAATTATCTGCCCGACCATGAAATGCCCATGCTGAATGACTTGTTTCAGGCAGTAGTTGAGTGTGTCGAAGAGAGTGTGTATTGTGCGTTGTTGAATGCGAAGACAATAACAGGCGTGAATGGGCATACGTTAAACGCACTCCCGCATGAGGCAGTGCGTAGATGGTTGGTGCATTATAATCGCCTAAGCTGATTCTTCTAAGCTCGTTGTGTAATCTTCGTCTATGATGTAATTCATCAGTCCACGTACTTGATACAGCAAGCGCCCAATCGCATCTTCGTGTTCTGTATGGAGTTGACCAAGCCAGCCATCAGCGAGCATTTCGGTATAGCCGACGATAGGCGTCAGAATATCAATCAGCACATGGCGAAAATAGTGTTGATGTTGCGCAACAGGAATCAGATTGCCTTGGTTATATGCCTGAATGAGTTGCAGTGTGTAGCGGTCAATCAGGTCGATGACTTGGCGTTGTGATGGCGAGACGTGTTCAAGGTCTGGTTGCATCAGGTCATGTGATGTCTCTATGATAGTGCGTGTGTAGCGATAAATTGTTTTCGACATGATTTCATTGCCCAACTATTGATTATCACTTGTGTATCAATAGTAACGTAATTCTTTACACAAAGCATTGATTTTGCTAGACATTTACAAAAGCATTACAATCAGGATTATGATTCAGGAATTACGTGGTAAGCAGAGACGGGCTTCTGTGCCGTGTGGTTGGGCGTCTTTGAGCGTGAATGAGCCATTATGCAGTTGCAGTGCTTGTTGGGTAATGGTCAATCCTAAGCCCAAACCGAGTTTTTCTTTATCAACTTGGAAGAAAGGCTCAAAAACCGCTTGTTGATGATTTTCGTTAATGCCACAACCTGTATCCCGGACGATGACAACAAGTTCATCAGGCGTATCGCTGAGTGACACCTTGATTGTACCTTGCTGGGTGTTGTTCACGGCGTTATCTACAATTTGTGCAATGCTGGTACGAATGAGACGCGCATCAACCGTAATCGGTGGGATGTCTTCTTCGGGAACAAACACTTCGAGCGCAACAGGATTTTCAGAAACACCCCATGTCATCGGCTGGAATAAATCGGCTACAGTAGCGGGGGTGTGCTTGAGTTCCCATAAGCCATGTTTGAGTTGTGAGTATAGCCATAAATTATCGACATAATGGCGCAAGAGTTCGCCTGTAATGCGGATGAAATCGACAGAGACAATTTGTTCATCTGTGAGCGGTCCATCTACGCCATTCAATAGACTTTGTGCTGTAGCAATAAGTGGGTTGATATGTTCATCAAATTTATTGGGGAGATAAGCACGGTAGGCAATGCTATCAATGTCAATGTTAGTCACAATGTCCATAAGGAGGGTATGCAAGCCCCATGCAGTCGCATAGATGCGCTTTAAGCCCTCGCGTTGGTCGCCCATGAGTTGACCAAATGCGCCACTGAGTAAGGCTTCTATAGATGTCGTGACATCATCTATGGGAACGAGCAATTTATCGTAATCTGGTTGTGCTGGCATAGTGATTCTGACTAACTAAGATACGCTTCTCTAATATTATGCCCTACAATTATGGTTTGCGACAATATTGTAAATTGTGCCACGCAATGAATTACGTGGCTATCATGATTTGTACAACGATGTCTCTATATCCGCCGTTTACCACCGCTACCGAGTGAGCGTTTTGCTTTGTCGGCTTCAATGGGTTTACCCATGACCGCTTGATAAAAATCAGTATCGTAGGTGCGGGGTTTGATGACAACCGGCATCGGCACGGCATGCCCCATGATGATAGCCTGTTGCTTGGTTTCGAGGCGAGCAAGGACTTCGCGTAGGCTACTTGCTCCACTGATACCATTGAGTACGGCGGCAATATCGCGTTCGTTATCCAACAAGGCAGTTACCCGCGTACCAATTTGAGACATCACTTCTTCGTCAATGGCACTGGGGCGTTGGTCAACAACGAGTAGCGTCACATTGTATTTACGCATCTCACGCGCAATGATGCCGAAAGTTGTCTGGCTAGCCACTTGGGGATCTAAGAATTTATGTGCCTCTTCAATGGTGATGAGCAGTTGTGGTGGCTCTAAGGATTTGTCACCAAGTGAGCGTTCCATTTTTTCGACATAGTGATGGTGAATACGGCGTGTGAGGTAATTTGCCACCAGCATGTACGCTTCCAGCGAATTGCCATAGCGTCCAAATTCAAGCACGACACTTTTTTCTTCGCGCACGAGCAAATCAATGATTTTCTGCACCGATGCACCATCGTTTTCAGGCACTAAGAAATGCCAGCGTTCAAAACGTGAGAGACGCCGTTGTAAAGCGGCGAGTGTTCCGCCACCGATGTTCGTCTCATTGACGACATAATCGAGGTCTTCAGGTTCGCCTTTGATGAGTTGGCGTACCCAACCGTCTCCCCATACTTTACGGAGCGTATATGCTGCATCAATCATGGTATCACTAAGGCTCATCGTTGCTTTGAGCATCGCAATATCTTCTGGCTCAATTTCGTTGAAACCGAGTTTGACCTCAAAATCGTACTTGGCATTGCGTCGGTCACTGCTTTCAGCATCCATGGTGAGAATCGTCACGCGGTCGGGGAATAGTTGGCGCAAGCCTTTCACAGCATAGCCATTTTCGCTGGTGATTTCCCAACCGTAATCGTTGTGCATATCAAAGATGATACTCACGCCGATACCACGTTGAATCGTACCTGCTAGCAAAACGCGAGTCAGGAAGCTCTTGCCAGTGCCGGATTTACCAAACACACCGACACTGCGCTCCACGAGGCGTTTTAGGTTCAAATTGATATTCGTATTTTGCAATTCCAGTGGCGACCCGACGTTGAAATGTGTGGCGTCTTCATCACCAAAAACAGCATTTACGTCATGTTCAGTAGCGTTGAAAACACTGTTGAAATGTCCGGGAATCGTCTTAACGGGTAACGCGCCTTCTTGGTCATCAATGATGAGCATGGGCGTCACCGTTACGATGCTATAGGCGACAGTGCCTGTGTAGACATCGCGCAGGAAAGGGTCAGTAATATCGGGTGGGTCGGATTGGATGCCGGGATTGGTGCTATCCAACGAGATGTCGTTAATCATACAGAAGAAGCGTTTTTCTTGTCCATGTACGACCACATAGCGCCCGACAGCTAAATCCTCGACACTGACATCCGGTTCCAGTTTGACGGATAAGCCTTTGCTGATGCTCCCGCCGACGATGACACCGAGACGGGTCACTTTATTTTTGTGTCCATTGGCGCCATGTAGTTCGGCTTCTGTGCCATCGAACCACTCGTCTAGCTTATTGGGGTCGCGGGTTGTCATGGGCTGAGTCCTCAGAAGACAGTTTTTAGTTTGTAGTTTTCAGTTGTTTTCGACCATTGATTTTGCAAGCTCAAGGATGGCGATACTATTGGGCAATTTTTCTTGCCAGAGTAAGGCGGTATCCAATGAAAATTGTGGCAAAATATGTGATGTTAGTTGGGTGCTGGCAATACGTTGATAGCGCCCCTCATCGTTGAGCGCGTAAATAATGGCTTCGTTACGTAGGGGGTCAATGAGCCAGTACTCACGTACGCCTGCGGATTCATATTCTACGAATTTTGTGCCTCTGTCGATGCTATCGCTACCTGGCGAGACTATTTCAATGGCGATGTCCACTGCGCCTTCTAAATGACGGGCTTTTAGACGTTCGCTGTTTTCATTTAGCAAAATCATCAAATCAGGTTCGCGGGCGGGTGAATCGTCGTCAATATACATCGGCACACCTGCCAAAATGACTTGTCCCATGTCTGTGAGGTCTAGGAACATACTGAGCAGTTGGTAGAGAAAGCCCTGAATGAGATTATGGCGTGTGTTATTTGTCACTTTTGGGACGACCTCGCCAGCATGCCATTCGGCCCGTTGCCCTTCGTATTGCGTGAGGAAGTCTGTAAAGGTGATGAGCTTATCACTGATGATTGCCTTATCTGTCATAGTATTTTTCCGTGTTGTGACTCGTGATAGCGTCAAGTATACGACACATGTGCGATTTACGACAGTCAAATTTAGAACATATGTCTCTTATTCGGGTGTGTATTGTGTGTCAGAAGCAATGATAGCGAACGGCAGAATTGTCAAGCGCATGACACGCCCCTGTACGGCGGGGTCGTTGTTACCGATTTCCCGAGCACTGGCGAGGTCATCTGCGCACAGTAAGCCGATACCAAAATTGCTGTAATCTAATACGAGTGTGGGTCCTGCGAAAGCGAAAATTCCGCGTTCAGTGAGGTCTTTGAGATACATGAAATGCGCTCCCATAATTTGCCCTTCTTCTTCAGTTGCGCCAGCAGAGAGCATAGCAGGACGAACAGGTTGGATGCGATAGAAAAAGTGTTGCTGGGCATTATCAAGCGCGAGAGCATCGCTGTTCCAAAGCGAGATTTTCAGTGGATAACGACAGGCTCGCATCGTACGCTCGCGCACGGTTGGGTCATTGGCTACGAGGGCATCTGCTGAATCATCATCATCAGCGTGGAAAATGACCATACCAAAGTGACGGCTATCGGTCAGCGTAGTTTCACCAGCGAAGATACCTTCACCTGTGTTCACGAAGGACTGCAAATGTGATTTTTGTGCATCAAGAAATGTTTGCTCATCGTCGGTGGCTGTGGTCAACATAGCGATACGGCTGGGTTCGTAAGTGTAGAGATAGGTATTCATGGCATGTCGTCTCCCTCTATGGATGTTGTAGATTGTGGCATCACTTTTTGCCATTGTTTGGCAATGCGGTTGAGGGCGCGACGGTCAGTGATGTAGCTTTCGGTGTATCCGCATTGTGTACAAACGTAATTATCAATTGCGACGCTGTGTGTTAAATCTAAGGGCAGGCGGTTACTGCCTCGCAAGCCTTCTTTGCCCTGAATGTTCGCCCCTGATTTGATAGCCGAAGCGCCACATTGCGGGCAGGTACTATCATGTTTGAGGCTGAGTTCGCGTTTCTTTGGCAGGTTAGATGCTGGCACTACGCCCTCGTTCACTCACGTTTACGTTTGGATTTTTCGGCATTTGCCCATTGTTCACGAATGCGCTTTAGCCCTTCTGTATCGCTGACATAGCGTTCGATGTAGCCACAGGTTGTACAGACGTAATTATCGAGTGGGACACTATTCTGGAAGTCGATAGGTAGGCGATTATTGGCACTGCCTTTCGCTGGCACATTGCGTCCACTGTAGACAGTTGAATGTCCACATTTCGGGCATCGTCCTGATTTCATAGTGTGGGAGTCGGTGTGTCTTCCGGCATAGAGGTACGTTGCTCATCGCGTTTGCGTTTCATCGTATTTTCGACACGTCCCCAATTTTTACGCACATGCTCTAGGTTGCTATCTTCTTTGATGAACTCTGCGAGATAGCCACATGTTCCGCAGACATAAACACGGGTACGGGGTGGCAAAAATGCGACTACAATATTATGAAACCAGCCAGAACGCATATAAATTTCGTCGCTTCCGCATTCTGTGCAGGTACCGTTGCGCATGGACATATTACTCAAACCTCTTTGATTCTTATACTATCTTTTTGCATAGGATACCATCAATTTAGTGGTATCTTGCTTAATATCTTTCAAGGACGAATGAGATTGAGCAAATGTGATAGACGCTTTAGGTCGCTGATGTCGCGGGCAAGTTGCTGTCCACAGTGGACGTGGAAGGCATATCGCGCCTCTTTATCAGGATAGGCTTCGAGTGCCGCGTAGCGGATTGCAGCCGCGATGAGGTCATCGGTTGGGACTTCACCTGCGCCAAGCAACAAACGGAAAAAATCTGTTGATGCGGTGAAACGCCGAATATCATCAGGGGGCATGAGGTCAACATCGGAGAGGCTCATCGGTGGGCGTGGAGGTAAGCTATGCACAAGCATATCACCACGTTGGAAACCGACATTAATCACTTTGACTTCTACCGGAATCATACGATTTTCTCGTTGGTCACGTAGCACCATATCCGGCACGGCTTCGCCCAGAACAAGCTCGTTGATGAGTTGGTCATCTTTAATTTCGACTTTGTAGATGATGCCGATGGCGTGGATTTGCCCTTCTTGTGCGCTGGTATTGGCGATGGGCGCACGCACAAACGCACCGAAATCATGCTGAATGCCGATGTTACGGCTATGTGTACCGCAGTCAAAACCGCGTGTGCTGGCACGCAGGATACGCCCGACACGCAACCGTTGGTTGATATTATCGCTCATCTATCTCCACCTGTCCCCACATTTCATGGTATCGTTTTTCGCCACGCGCTAATTGCTTACCTCGTGCTTTCGCTGTCAGTGTATCACCGACCAATTCTTCGCGCACGCGCCGGACTTGTGCATTTACGAGTTCTTGTAATTTTACGCGGTCTTTTGTGCCAACCCATGCGAGTTCATCAGCACGGGTGAGTGCATAGGGATAGGGATTACGCCCTTGTAATTTACACTGATGCACCAGAAGCGCGTGTAATAAATTGACTTTCTTCTTATCACGCGCCACCCACATCGGAATATCTACGCGCACGATATGGCTGGTGTAATCATTATAGGTTTTGAGGTAGAAAAAGGCGATTTCGTAGTTGACGCCTCTATCCCGAAATTCTTTGTTCTGCGGTGATGACTGCACCATGATTGCCGAACGCTCGCCACGTTTAAGAACTTGTTGAAAGAGATGCACATCGCGCAAGCCATCCATATCCCCAGCTGACGCGAGACTCGCTTGTTTGAGGCGCAATTCTTCACGGCTATCGAAGGTCATCAGGTGCAAAAGCTGTATCACACGCCGACTACGAAATGGGCTATCAATATAACCAGCAAGAATAGCATTGGCATCGTGTAGATGCACTAGCCCAGCAATATATTCTGACATGAGGTCACGGGCTTCACGGGCATCATCGCCACTTGGTAAATACATCAGGCGATTATCGTACAAGGCAACGAGAGGCAAATCGGCTTTGCGTCTATCCCAGCAGATACTCGCTAGACGCTGAATTTCCGCAACTGTGCGCCTGTCGTCTACGATGCGATTACGAATGAGGCGTCCGAAGCGGTCATGAACGTGATTTTTATGATAGCGTAAATCAGGAAACGTCATTTGCTCTGGTGTGGCATCTTGTCCATGATGATAGACAAACACGCCAGTATTGATGAGGTAATAATGCACGGGCGCGAGTTCATCAGGATACACTTGGCTACCATCGGCAGCGATGATAGTAGCTATCTCTGGCATTTCTGGTTCAGGAATCGTGGCGTTAATGGGTTCGGCATCCGGCAAGTCGACTGGCGCAGCACCCCGATACCCACTAATATCACTACTGCGCACCCACTCGATGCGTTCGTTGACACGGGCAAGGTCGCCTTGTTCTGAAAAACGTTGGCGGGCTATCTCGATAGTCTGGCGCAGGTCGAAGTCGATATTTTCAAGCATCGCACCCATTTTATAGACTTGCTCAACAAGTTGATTAAATTCTAGGCTCATGTTGTTAGTCACCCTCACCCCAACCCCTCTCCCATCAAGGGCGAGGGGCTATAGTCATTTTATACGTTACACAATCTAAAAAATATTTTACCATTTTAGTTATGATATTACCCGTTACATTAGCACAAACGTTCTATGACGTCAAGCACATGAGTGAATGTCATTTGTAATTACACATGAGAAAACTCTACACAAGGTTTTTAAATGATGCCATAATACGCGCATTATGACCGCAGAATAAGATTTTATTGCTTTTTGTTCCATATACTGCACGATTTTAAGCACTACAGAGGATTTTGATGGTAGCCAATCATGTTGATAAACCTGTCGCGTCCGTTGATGTGACAGAGCATTTGCAATTCGTAGGTGATGATGTAAGCCTTGCGGGACAAATCGACTATCCGAAAGCGAAACGTCCGCGTAGTGGGTATCCTCTGCTATTTGTGATACCCCATGGTACAAGTATGTCACGTAGTGATTATGACCATATTGCTGAACTAGGTACGAGTATCGGCGCGGCGGTTTTCCGCTGGGATAAGCGGGGTACGGGCAGAAGCGGACACGGCGTCAATGGGTCGATTGAGATAGATACCGTGCGTGCTTATGACTATGCCCTGCAATTGCCGAGCATCAACCCTGAGCAAGTGATTATTTTTGCACAGAATGATGGGACGCTATTGCTTCATGATATTTTCGGCGCGATGAAACGCGAACAACGTCCGTTGGGTGTGTTGCTGGCTGGCAATATGCTTGACCCCAAATCAATTAGCAAACTCGATGTTCCAGCACATATTGTAGTCAGCAAAAATGATTGGAATGATTGGCGCACTTACGCAGAAAAAGCTGCTGATGCGCATGCGGAAAAATATGATACGGATACAGATTTTTTCGTTGCGATGAATACGAATCGCCTGTTGATGTATAGCAGTGGCAATACCTTTCATAAAGGCGCGGAATCGAGTATGAAGCAATGGCTGGAGCGTGTATGTCAGACTTCGTAGTTGATTTCAGTGGCAAGAGCGCCATTGTCACGGGTGCTGGGTCGGGTGTTGGACGTGCCATTGCAGAAGCTCTTGTTAATGCAGGGGCGGCTGTTGCTCTCAATGACTTGAATCCTGACCGTGTAGATACTCTGGTTGAAGACCTCTCCACAGATGATAATCAGGTTGTTGGTTTTCATGGCGATATTTCTAATCGCTTTCAGGTTTCGGCACTGATTGAACGGGCGCGGGATGCACACGGCAAAATTGATTTCTTCGTCCACGCGGCGGGCATCTACAAAGCTGAGGCATTATCCACAGTGGATGAATGGGATTGGCGGCGTCAAATAGAAGTCAATCTGACAGGGACATTTTTCTGCACGCAGTTGATGAGCCGTGTTATGGCTGATGAGGGCGGCGGCGTGATAGTCAATTTGGCAAGCACGGCTGGGCATCCAAATCCGATTGCTAAGGGTATCGGTTATGTCAGTAGCAAAGCAGGTATTATCGGCATGACCAAGCAAGCCGCAAAAGAACTGGCCGGAAAAAACGTCCGTGTGAATGCAGTGTGCCCTGGCAACATCGACACGCCCGATATCCGCACACAAGATGCACCTCAGAACGCCATGCAAGCAATGGGGACACCAGAACAAGTCGCCAACGTCGTGTTGTTTTTGTTAAGCGATGCAGCATCGTTCATCACAGGTCAGGCGATTAATGTGGATGGTGGTGAGAGTTATCTGTGATATTTTAGGACTGAGTGCTGGGTGCTGAGTTCAGTTCTACTAGGTAATTTGGTATTTAGAAAGTTTAGTTATGCCTAGACATAGGTTCAAAGGAAGCTGAAAAGCTTCAGGCTTGTCTTCTAGATATTATTTCAGTTATTTATCTAGATTTCAGGACATTGACCTAATTTTTCGTGTAGATTTGGCAATGCTTGTCGAACAGATTGACCGGAACTCAGTTCCTTTGCACGCTTTTTTGTAACAACAGGTACTAAATGGCGTGGAAAACGCACATTATTATTCCCGACTTTTGCGTGGTGTGCCTTCATAACTACAGAAGAGAAAAACTCATCGCGTGCATCTCCTCTGTTTTCTGAGTCAAGAATCTCATGAAGTGAATCTGGATTTTCCAGTGCTTTTGTATACACATCCTGTCCTTGTGCTATTAGCCAAGCAAGGAAATTCAGAAAGTTTTGTTCACCGCCCACACAGGTAATGAAAGCACAGGCTTCCCACATCAGATCACTATATGCCTCTTTTTGCTTCTTTTGATAGAAAACACCAAATTCGAGAATATCTTCTAAATCAAATTCTTCAAGTAATTCAATGAGGATTTTAGTTTGTTTTTCAATTGATCCATTTGACTGTTGCAACAGTCAAATGGATCAATTGAAAAACAAACTAAAAT